>JAYTOP010000083.1:0-21730 GCA_043747745.1 Pseudomonadota bacterium | reverse complement strand
ATCGAACGACTGCGGATCGTGCAGGAAGCCAAACGCCTGACCTTGCCCGGCGACATGGGCGAACGCTTCCAGGCGATGGGATTCCAGCGCGGCGTCGATTTCGAGTCGGCCTTCGCGCTGGGCGACTTGAGTGGCCGATTGTGATCGCCGGCCTGCCGCCGATGTTGCGTACGTTCCGCAGGCCGCAATTGTGGCTGGCGCTATGGGCGTTGATGATCGTCGCGGTGATCGTGCTGTCGCTGATGCCCAAGCCGCCGATTCCGCCGGCATTGATGATCGGCAAGATCGATCACCTGATCGCCTATGTCGCGCTTGCGGCCTTCGCAGTGCAACTTTTCGAGGAGCGTTGCCTGCAACTCGGCGCGTGCATGGCGCTGGCCGGTCTCGGGATCGCGCTGGAACTCGCGCAGGGTTATCTCACGACGTATCGGCACATGGCGACGTACGACGCCACCGTGGATGCGCTTGGCGTCGCGCTGGGCTTCGCGACGACATGGACGCCAATCGCGCGCATGTTGTCGCAGATCGACGCGCGTCTGCTGCGCTAGCGACGCTGCGCGCGCACTGCGTGGATGGCGGCGATGCGCGCAATGCGCAGTCGCGCCCCGATCTCCTCGCCGACCACGCCTTGTGCGACCAGTTCGCGCGCGTTGACTGCGAGCGCAGCGCGATGCAGCGCGCGCAAGGTCGCGGCCTGCGGATACGTGCTGTCCTGCAGGCCAAGCCGACCGCGTTTGTCGCATTCGCAGACGGTCGCAAGCTGGTCGATGCGTTCGGTTTTGCGGAATCCGTCGCAGCGTGCGATCAGGTCGTGCACGGTGTCGTCGCGCAATTCATCGACGCGATGCACGTTGAGGTGTTCGCGACACGCGATGACCGCGAGTTCGCGCTGCGCAGCCGGGATCTTCAGGCGATCGCAGAGCGCCGCGAGCGGCACGAGCCCGGCGTGCTCGTGGCCGATGTGTTTCGGCAACACTTCTTTCGGCGTGAGCGCCTTACCGAGATCGTGGGTGAGCGCGGCGAATCCGATCAGCGCATCGCCCGGCGCGAGCAGCGCGGCCATGTCGCTGACCATCTGCTGGTGGATGCCGGTGTCGATCTCTGGATGGAACTCCGCGCGCTGCGGCACGCCGTACAACGCATCCACTTCGGGAAGGATGCGTTCCAGCGCACCGACTTCGCGCAGGGTCGCCAGGAACGCCGACGGTCGCGGCTCGGCGAGCGCGCGCGCGAGTTCCTGCCATGTGCGTTCGGGCATCAGGTGGTCGATCTCGCCCTCGGCGACCATCGTGCGCATGAGGTCCAGCGTTTCCGACGCAACGATAAAACCAAGCGCTGCAAACCGCGCCATGAAACGCGCCGCGCGCAGCACCCGCACGGGATCTTCGGTGAACGCGGACGACACGTGGCGCAGCACGCGTGCTTCGATATCGCGCGCGCCGCCGAATGGATCGATGAGTGCGCCCTGCGCATCCTGCGCGATCGCATTCACGGTGAAGTCGCGGCGCGCGAGATCCTGTTCGAGCGTCACGCCTGGATCGGCATCGACCACGAATCCACGATAGCCGCGCGCGGATTTGCGTTCGGTGCGCGCCAGCGCGTACTCCTCGCTGGTCTTCGGATGCAGGAACACCGGGAAATCGCGGCCGACCGGCTTGAAGCCTTGCGCGATCATCCGTTCGGGCGTCGCACCGATCACGACCCAGTCGCGATCGCCGTGCGGTCGGCCAAGCAATCGATCGCGCACTGCACCGCCGACGAGGTAGGTCTGGATTGATTGGGTCTGCATCCGATGACTATGCGATCAGTAGCGCGCGCGGTAGCGATCCAGCCGCGTCTGCCGGTCTTCGCCATGGCCGAGGATGTCGGGCAGGATCGCGGACATTTTCGTCGCGACGATACCGAGCCGGTGCAAGCCGTCAATGCCGCCGACCGAATCGGTCAGTAACGAGCGGAAGTTATCGCTGGAGAACGGCTTTCCTGGCACGAAATCCATCGCGAACGCCTGCATGCGCCCGAGCGCATCCGGCAGCGGCACGACGTAGCGACGCAATCGCATCTGCTGCGCGACCATCTGCACGATCTGCGTGAGCGTCACGATGTCCGATCCATACAGCTCGTACGTCTGGCGCATGCTGCCTGCGTCGGTGAGTGCGCGGCAGAACGCTTCGACCACGTCGCCGATCCACACCGGCGCGAACTTTGTCGAGGCGCGCGCAAGCGGCAGTACGGGCGCGATCTTCAGCAGTGCCGCGAAACGGCAGAACAAGCCGTCGCCTTGGCCAAAGATCACCGAGGGCTGGAAAATCGTCCAGTCGAGCGACGCGGCTTTCACCAGTTCCTCGGCCTCGCCCCGCGTGCGCAGGTAATGGCTGCGACCGCGACCGGCGTTGAGCGCGCTCATCTGCAATAGACGCGACACGTCGGCAGCGCCGCAAGCGGCGATCACGCTGCGGGTGAGTTCGACATGCGCGCGCTGGAATCCGCGGCCCGAGTCGTTGCGTCCAAAGCCGCCGGTTTCATTGAGGATGCCGACCAGGTTGATGACCACATCGCTGCCGCCGATGGCGCGTGCGAGAGCCGCAGGATCGTATGCGTTGCAATCGCGGATCGCCGCACTCGGCGGTAGCGAGCGATCCAGGTGGCGGGCGCTGTTGCGGCTGATCACGGTGACATCGTGGCCGTCGGCAACCAGCCGTTCGACCAATGCATGGCCGACGAAACCGGTGCCGCCGAGCACGGAAATCTTCATTGGCGCGCTCTTCATGGAAACGCTCACTGCGTGGTTTCAGTTGTCGTTGGTGCGGCAACCGTCGATGTCGCCGCGGTCGGTGCGGAAGCAAGCGGCGCGGTCGCGCAGGCGAAGCGGCGTTTCTGAGCTTCCGGCACTGTGCGGCCAAGCATGCGATCAGACAGCGGTACCGCCTTGCCATCGAAGCGCCAGTCGTAGATCACCGAAAACGCGAGTACGCGCATGATGTAGTCGCGGGTTTCCTTGTAGCTCACCGTCTCGATCCAGAAATCCGGTTCGAGCTGCGCGTGTTGCGCAAGCCAGCGATCCACTGGCGCGGTGCCGGCGTTGTACGCGCCGATTGCAAGATAGGTGCGGCCATTGAAGCGATCCAGCATCTGACGCAGGTAAGCGCTGCCCAGCGCGATGCTGGTCAGCGGTTGATACAAGGTGTCGCCGCCCTGCCATGCGATGCCCAGCGCGCGCGCCATCTTCGCGCCGGTGGATGGCAACAGTTGCATCAGTCCGCGCGCGTCGGCGCCAGAGCGCGCGGCCGGCATCCAGCCGCTCTCGGCGCGGATCTCGGCCGCGATCCAGGCGGGATCGAGTGCATTGATCCGCGCCTGCTCCTGCACCGTGCGTGCGTTGTTGAGCGGGAAGCGCAAGGTGTACAGGCGCAATTCGTCCGGCGCCGGCTTGCCCGAAGCATCCAGTGCGAGCGCGAACAGGGCGCGGTCGTACCAGCCGGCGTCCTGTGCGAGCGCGACAGCGATCTGCCGCTGCCTGTCGTCGAAGCTGGACAGCGCCTGCTTCCACTCGCGTTCGGCCCAACCCATGCGGTCGACCTGGAACAATTCCAGCGCGCGGATCAATGCGGGCGTGGCCGCGACCCTCGCGCGTTCGGCATGCGTGATCGACAGTTCGACCGGGCAGATGTTGTAGGCCTGATGCAAACGATCCGCAGCAAGGAAACCGTGATAAGTCGCGGTGCGCGCCGCTTGCAGGTACAGCGCATTGGCGGCTTTCGTGTCGCCCTTGCGCTCGCGCAGCCGCGCCTCGAAATATTGCCAGCGTGGATCGGTGCGCTGCGTTGCATCCATCGCGACGATCGCCTTCAACGCCGCCGCATCGTCGCCGCGCGCCATCGCCTCGCGTACCTGCCATTCGTGCAGGCGCGCATCGTATGCGGATGCGGGAACGGCCGCGAGGCGGCGCGCCGAATCCGGCAGATACGAGCCGACCGCCCACAGCGCGATCGCATACAGCACGCGGCCGCGATCGGCTTCGCCCATCTGCAATGCCGTCGAAAGTCGCGCGAGCCGTGTCTCGACCGCGCCCGGATCGCGTTTGGCGATGCGGGTCAAGCCGATCGCGACGACGTGTCGGCTACGCTCGGTCTTCGGCCACGCCAGCGCGCTGTCGTTCGGCGATTCGATGAAGGCGGCGTAGGCATTCGCCTGCGCGGCCTGATCCAGCGGCAGCCCGCGTGCGGCGTTGCGCATCACGCTGGTATCGGCGTCTTCGGCAGCGGCGTCGATGCGTTTCCAGCGCAGTTCCGGGGTGAGCTTGCCGCGCGTATCAAGCAACGCAAATGCGGTGTCGCAATCGGCCGACAGCGCATTGCCGGTTTGCCACAGCGCGAGCGCATCGTCGAACCAGCCCGCAGCGCGTCCGTTTGAATCGCGTCCGTTTGCATCGCGTCCGATTACATCGGGTTCGCCCGCATCGAGCCGAGCGACGAGGTTCGCGCAACGTAATGCGGCGTTGCTGCCGATGGCGTAGAACGTGCGAAAATTTTTCCAGTCGCTGCGGCGCGCAAGTTCCTGCAACCAGGCTTCGCGCAACAGGGTCGCAGCGACCTGGCCCGCATAGCGATCCAGAAACCCGCGCACGTCGCCGGTCGCGGCAGTGGTGAGAGTGCGGCGCAGCGTCGCATACTCGATCCAGGGTGCGAGCGGATCGTCTGCGAGCCTGCGCGCGCTGACCACATCGAGTTGCCCGACTTCGGCCTGGGTCAGCGCTTCGCGCACCAAGGCGCGCTGGCCTGCATCGCCTGCGTCACGGGAAGCAGCCCCGGCAAGCGCGGTCGGCAACAGCAGCAAACCAGCTGATAGAAGGAGAGATCGCATGGGGTCGAAGTGTAGCCGATGCACGCCATTCGTCCGACGTGGAGCCTGCGGATGTTGGCGGTTGAACTTCAACACGCATCAGGATTTCGCATGGACTATCTGATGTTCCCTCTCCTCGGAGCGATCGCCGGGGTACTGGCCGGGCTGCTTGGCGTCGGCGGCGGACTCGTGCTGGTCGCCGCACTTGCGTGGTTGTTGCCGCTGGAGGGCGTACCGAAGGAATTCGCGATGCAGGCCGCGCTCGCGACTTCGCTCGCGAGCATCGTGTTCACCGCATTGTCGTCGGCGCGCGCGCACGCACTGCGCGGCAGCGTGCTCTGGCCGACCGTGTTCGCGCTGGTCCCGGGTTTGCTGATCGGGGGCTGGTTCGGCAGCCTGGTGGCGGTGCATTTGTCGAGCACGGCGTTGCGCTGGATTGTCTCGGGCTACTGTTTCCTGGCCGGGGCGCAATTGCTGTTCGGGCAGCCGCGTGCGCAGGCGGTGGCAGCCGGTTCGACGCCGGACGCCATCGTCCCGCGCGATCCGCTGATCGCGGCCTGCGGCCTGTTGATCGGTGCCTTGTCGGCGGTGGTCGGCATCGGCGGCGGCAGCATGACCGTGCCCTTGCTGATCTGGCGCGGCGTGCGGCCGGTGCGCGCGATCGGGACGTCATCGGCCTGCGGGGTGGCGATCGGCCTGGCCAGCGCGGTCGGCTACGCGATGCACGGGCCATCCGGCGGGCTGCCGCAGGGCAGTGTCGGATTCGTGGATGTACCTGCGGCGTTGGGGATCGCGCTGGCTTCGGTGCTGGCTGCGCCGCTGGGCGTGCGGCTCGCGCATCGGCTCAGCGGAGTGCAGCTGCAGCGGCTGTTCGCGGCGTTCCTGTTCGCGATCGGGCTGCTGATGGCGCTGGGAGGCTGAGGCGACGGTGGGCTGCCGGGGCGGCGAAATTGCTTCATTGAGAAACATTGCACTTGCGCTGGCTTCACACTTTGTTTACAAACACGGGGCGCGTTGGCTTTCGGCCGTCGCACCACCATTCTCTGGGGAGATATCGATGATCGCGATCCGCCGTAGCCGCCTGTGCGCCGCCGTCCTGGCCGCATTGCTGCCCGCCGCGCTGCCTGCATTTGCGCAGGACGCCACCACCACTGGTTCGAAGCCCAAGGACCTTGACCGCGTGACCGTCACCGGTTCGCGCATCAAGCAGTCCAACAAGGTCACCAGCCAGCCGGTCGCGGTCATCACCCGCGAAACCATCGACAAGAGCGGCGCGACCTCTGTCGGCGAGTACCTGCAGGAGCTGACATCCAGCGGCAAGGCGTTGAACGCCAAGTTCAATTCATCGGGCAACTTCGGCTACCCGCCGGATGGTGGCGGCATCGGCGCTGGTTCGCAGCAGGTGGATCTGCGCAACCTTGGCTCCAACCGCGTGCTGGTGCTGGTAGACGGTATCCGCTGGGTCAACGAATCGTCTGCCTCGGGCGTCAGCGGCAGCTCCGACCTCAGCACCATCCCGCTCGCGATTGTCGATCGCATCGAAGTGCTGGAAGACGGCGCATCGGCGATCTATGGCTCCGATGCGATTGCTGGCGTGGTCAACATCATCACCCGCAAGAAGTTCGACGGCGCGCTGGTGCATGTCAAGTACGGCAGCTATGGACATGGCGGCGACGATACCGAAGCCGACGTGACTGTGGGCGGCGGCAGCGACAAGTTCAATGGCGTGTTCAATGCCAGCTATGTCGAGTCGAAGGGGATCAGTTCGGCTGCGTGGGGGCAGTCCTCATTTCCCGAACCCGGCGCAGGCAAGCGCGCAGGCAGTTCGGCAACCCCGCAGGGGCGCTTCACTTTCTGCGATCCGCGGATTGCGTCAACCGGTATTGGTACGGATCCCAACGATGGCGACCTGGGCTTTGCGGTCGGCCCGTCCGGATTTTGCGACCATGCGGGCAACAACTGGTTCGACATCACACTCAACGACGGTGTCACCGTTCCGAATTACAACAACCCGCTTGGCAATAGCCCGAATCCGACATCAGGCCCAGGCACCTATCACGACTTCAGCACCGCCGACCGTTTCAACTTCGCGCCGTACAACCTGCTGTTGACACCGAGCAAGCGCAAGAGTCTGTTCGGCAGTTTCAACTACGAGGTCAACGATTCGGTGCGGCTGCACGGCAAGGCGTTGTACAACCAGCGCGAGTCGGCTAATCAGGCAGCGCCTGAACCGATTTTCGTCGGGCCGTTCGCCGGCACTGGCGGCATCGCTGACACGATCATTATCTCGCACCTCAATCCGTACAACCCGTTCGGCATCGACCTCAACCCAGCCACCAACTTCGGCTGGGTCACCAAGCGTCCGATCGAGATCGGACCGCGCATCTTCAAACAAACCGTGGATACCTGGTATGTGAATCTCGGCGCTGCCGGAAGCACCCAGTGGGGCGCACACGGGATGGACTGGAATGTGGATTACGTGCATTCCGAGAACAACGCGTCGCAGGAATTCCTCAATGGCTTCAATGTCGCCAAACTCAAGCTCGCACTGGGCGATCCGGCCGTGTGCGCGGCCGTGCCCGGCTGCGTGTCACTGGATCTGTTTGGTGGCCATAGCCGTCCGCCCACGGCGGCGATGTTCAACTACATCCTCACCAACCAGCACGACTCCAGCAAGCAGGTACTGGATCTGCTCACCGCGAACCTCACCGGCGACTTGTGGGCCATGGGCGACGACCGCTTCGCCGGCTTCGCCGTCGGTTACGAGCATCGCCGCTATCAGGGCTCGTTCAACCCCGATCCGCTGCGCCAGAACGGCGAATCGCAGGATTCGTTCGCGGCACCCATCAAGTCGGCCTACAGCGTAGATGAAGGTTATGGCGAGTTGCTGATTCCATGGGCGAAGAGCTTCAGTACCGATTTCGCAGTGCGCTTCTCCAACTATTCGACCTTTGGCAGCGCGACCACAGGCAAGGCCGGCTTCCGCTGGCAGCCGGTTGAGGACCTGGTGTTGCGCGGCACCTATTCGCAGGGCTTCCGCGCGCCGAATCTCGGCGAGTTGTTCGGCCTGACGCAGTTCGGCGCAACCCTGGTCGATCCTTGCGGCTCGACCGGGAGTCCGGGTCCGGCGGGTCCGCAATATGTGGCTGGTTGCCACGCACAGGGCGTTCCCACCAGTTTCGAGCAGGCCAATACCCAGATCACCACCTTCACGGGCGGTAATCCGAACCTGCAGCCGGAGAAGTCCGACAACTACAATCTCGGTGCTGTGTGGAGCCCGTCCTGGGCCGACAACCTGGCGTGGTCGTCGAAGCTGGACTTCGAGGTCGACTACTTCCACTACAAGGTCAAGAAAGCGATCCAGGCGCCGGACATCCAGCAGTTACTCAATGCATGCACTGCTGGCTCGATCAGCGGCGCGCAGTGTGCAGGCTTCACGCGTGGCGCTGGACACAACCTCAATCCGCCGACCGATTTCCTGGCGAACCTTGGAACCATCAAGACCAACGGGTTCGACATCAAGACCAACTGGGCAAGTCCGGTTTGGAGCTGGGGCCAGTTGACCGCTGGTCTGCAGGCGACGCGCACGATTGGTTACTCGGCGGTCGATGCGAACGGAAATGTCGCACAGCGCACGGTTGGCGTCGAAGTGGATAACAGTGCGATCCCGCGCTGGCAGACCAATGTGCAGATCGGCTGGAAGCTGGGCGACTGGAACGCGGGCTGGAATATCCGCTACGTCAGTTCAGTGATCGAAGCCTGCGCCAACGCGGCGAAAGTGGGCGTGCCGGGTTGCGCCGCCAAGTCCGACTTCCACAGATTGGGCGATACCGTCTACAACGACGTGCAGCTTGGCTGGGATCACTCGTTCGGGATCGATGGCATGAAACTGGCGTTCGGCGTCAACAATGTGTTCGAGAGGAATGCGCCGAGCTGCTTGACGTGCAGCTTGAACGGCTACGACGCAGGCACCTACGACCTGCCGTTCCGCTTCGTGTATGCGAGCTTGAACTTCAAGTTCTGATTTGCGGTTCAAGCGTTATCGAAAAAGCCGGCGAGCGATCGTCGGCTTTTTTGTTGCGCACGGATGTCCGAATGCCGCGATCGGTAGAGCCTGCCGCGGACTTGATCGAGGATGCCGATAGCGGCTATCGGTGGCCTGTGTAGCGTGCTGTGCGTAGGAATATCGAGATGATCGTGCGCTTTGACGCACGCTACGCAGCGTCTGCCGCACCGGTTGGCAACGTCAGTTCCAGTGCGATCGCGAGGTGGTCCGAGCGGCCTGCGATCAATGCGCGTGGCGGCTCGGTGATGAGGCCTTCGCTGCACAGGATGTGGTCGAGCGCGCGCACCGGCTTCCAGCTCGGGAACGTCGCCGGGAATTCGGTCGGCGGCCGCAAGCGCGTGTGGCGATAGAGCTTCAGCATTTCCGGCGCGTCGTGGCCGCAGTTGAAGTCGCCCATCAGCACCGCGTGCGGTGCACCGCTCAGCAACTCGGCGAGAAAGTCCAGTTGCTTCGAGCGCGATTGCGCGCCCAGCGACAAGTGCACCACGGCAATGGTCAACTGATCGATCGCTTCGCCAAACCGCGCAATCAATACGCCGCGTCCAGCGACCCGGCCTGGCAACGCGTAGTCGAGGATTTCGGTCGGGCGCTCGCGGCTGAGCAGGCCATTCGCGCTATGGGTGATGCCGCCGACGCGGCGGTTCGACTGATGGCTCCAGAACGGGAACCCCGCCATCTCGGCGATGCGGTGGGTCTGGTTGGTGAAGCCCGAGCGCAGACTCCCGGCGTCGCTTTCCTGCAGCCCGACGATGTCGAAGCCGGTGCTGAGTTCGGCGATCGCGGCGAGGTTGTTCTGCTTGCCATGCGGCAGCACGTGCGACCAGCTGCGCGACACATAGTCGCGATAGCGCTGGGTGCTGGACCCGGCTTGGATGTTGCAGCTCAGCAGTCGCAAACGGCGCACGGTCATCGGTCAGGCGGAATGCGCCCAGGCGATGACGCGCATGGTCATCATGTCAGCGCTTTGCGTGTTCGGGGCGCTGCTTCGCGATCAGCCAATCGACCGTGTGGAACATCGCGACTGAGCCGCCATCCTTGCTCTCCAGCACGCGGTACTTGCCGTCCACCACGATCGTCGGCGTACCCTGGATAGCCCAGCGTTGCGCCTGATCGGTAGCGGCGGCGACCTTGGCGGTTACGGCGAAACTTTGCATGGTCGAGGCAAAGGTCTTTGGGTCGACGCCGTAATCGGCATACAGCTTCGGAATGTCATCGACCGTAGCCACGCGCTTGTCGACGTGCACCGCCTTGAAGATGCCGTCGTGGCTCTTTTCCTGCACGCCCATCGCCTGCGCCGCATAAAAAGCGCGCATGAATCCGTCCGGAAGGCCGCCGAACGGGCCGGGAAGGTAGTTGAACTGCACGTCCGATGGCAGCGTTTTTTTCCACTTGCTCAGCTCCGGCTGCAAATCCGAGCAGTGGATGCAGCCGTACCCGAACACTTCGGCGACCTGCACCTGATTGCCGGTCGGCTGATCGGGGGTGTCGATCGTGTTGTAGTCGGTGCCTTCTTTCGGCTCCGGGCCAGCCGGCATGCCCTGGGGCGGTGCGATGGCTGACGCTGCAGCGGGAGCCGCAGTCGAAGCGACCGACGCAGCAGCGGCCGGGGCGGCAGCTGTCGTAGTGCTGGCGACTGCCGCTGCCGTGCTCGGGGCGGCTGGAGGGGTGATCTCGGTTGCCGCACCCGGTGACTTGGCGGTGCACGCCGTGGCCAGCACGATCGTGGCGATCAGGAGGGTTGGCTGTACGACGGCGCGTTTGAACATGGATGGATCCTTGGAAATCAGAGGGCTACGGTGCGGTCGGCAGCAGCACGATTGCATCGCTGCGCCAGACAGACCGCGCAGTACGCACGATGGTTCAATGCTGCTGAGTCGGCTGTGCGGCAGGTGCGGCGACCGTCGTAGCGGCGGCGGCCGGTGCGGCACTGGCCAGCTTCTTGTTCGCGGCATCGTCCTGTGCGGAGTGCAGGCCGTTGACGTAGGTCGCGAGCGCCTGGATTTCCTCGTCGGTGAGGTTTTTGGCGACCTGCGACATCACCTTGTTCTCGTATTCCTTCTTGCCCCAGACCAGCCCGCCACGAAAAGCGGTCAGCTTCGCCGAGACATAGGCCGCGTGCTGGCCAGCGAGGTTCGGATACGCCGGGCCGGGATTACCCGCGCCGGTCGGGCCGTGGCACGCCATGCAGGCCGGGATAGCGCGCGCCGCGTCGCCGCCGCGATACATGCGCTCACCGACTGCGTAGAACTTCATGCCCTGGTTCGGGCCGGTCTTGATCGCGGTGTCGTCGGCGACGCCGGGCAGTGTTTTCTGGCTCACGAAGTACGCGCCGATGTCGCGCATGTCCTGCGGAGTGAGCGCAGCGGCCATGCCCATCATGATCGGATTCTCGCGCTCGCCGGTCTTGAATAGCGCGAGTTGGCGCGCGATGTAGCGTTCGTGTTGCGCGGCAAGCTTGGGATATTGCGCATCGGACGAATTGCCGTCCAGTCCATGGCAGGCGCCGCAGGCCGCCGCCTTGGTCTGCCCGACCTTGGCATCGCCCGGCTTGGCCAGTGCATGCGCGTCGGTCAGCGAGACCACCGGCGCGGGCGGCGTCGCAGGCAGCGGGCTGATGGTCGCCCCGGCAGGTGCAGGAGCCGGTGATTGCGCGAACGCAGCAGCGGTGGCGAGCAGGGCGGCAACGCCCAGGATGCGCTTGAAGGTCATGGGTGACTCCGGAAATCAACGGTGGCGCGGCCATTCCGTGCAGGAATGGTTATAGCGCGAAACCTCCGGATTATCCCTTCCGCTTCCGGGGCGGTCAACGAAACTGCGCGCTTTGCCGGCTGCATCGGGTCGGTCGGTGGCGAGGGCGAGCCGGCATGCTGGCCTCGCAGCCTCGCGCAGGCGATGATGGAGCATGAGCAAATCCTCCAGCGCACTCGCCCGCAGCGTCTATCTGGCCGCCGCCCACACCCTCGCGCAACTGCCCGCCGATGGCGGTCGCGAAGTCGCATTCGCGGGCCGTTCCAACGCCGGCAAGTCCAGCGCGCTGAACACGATCTGCAACCAGAACGCCCTCGCGCGCACGTCGAAGACGCCCGGCCGTACCCAGCAACTCGTGTTTTTCGAAGTCATGAAGACGAAGTTCCTCGTCGACCTGCCCGGCTATGGCTATGCCAAGGTTTCGAAGGACCTGCGCGCGCACTGGCAGGACTTCATCAACGACTACTTGCGCACCCGCGAGGCGCTGTGCGGCCTGGTGATCGTGATGGACATCCGCCACCCGCTGCGCGAGTTCGACCTCGACATGCTCCGCTACGCCGCCGACCGCGGTCTGCCCGCGCACTGCCTGCTGACCAAATGCGACAAGATCGGCCGCGGCCCGCAGGCACAGACCCTGCTCGCCGTCCGCAAGGGACTGCCCGAGCGCGCGACCGCGCAGGTGTTTTCGTCGGAGACGAAGCAGGGCATCGACGAGGCGAGGGCGGTGGTGGCGGGGTGGCTGGAGGTTTGATTTCCCTCGACAGCCTGTAGTCGTTCGACTACAGTTGCGGCATGTACACGATCAAGCGCACGGACGCATTCGCCGCGTGGCTTGCCGGGATCAAGGATGGCCTGACCAAGCGTCGTCTCCTGCTGCGGTTGCGCAAGGCTGCGCTGGGCAATCTCGGCGACGTGAATCCGGTCGGCAAAGGCGTGTTCGAGATGCGTGAATTCTTCGGCCCCGGCTGGCGCATGTACTACGTGCAGCGCGGTGCGGTGTTGATCGTGATGCTGGGTGGTGGCGACAAGTCCACGCAGGACGTCGATATCGCCGCCGCCAAACGTTTGGCCGCCACTATTGAGGAATGAATTGCCATGATCAGGAAAATCAAGGCTTCCGACCTGCCCGAGTTCGACGTGACCGAATACCTGGATGACGAACAAGCCATCGCCGAATACCTGACGGTTGTAATCGAGGAAAACGACGCTGCCCTGTTGGCAGCCGCGCTGGGCGATATTGCGCGCGCACGCGGCATGACGCAGATGGCGGAGGCATCCGGGTTGGGGCGTGAAGCGCTATACAAGGCGCTGCGCCCAGGCGCGCACCCGCGCTTCGAGACCATTGCGCGGGTCTGCACGGCATTGGGATTGCGGCTGTCGGTGCAGGCGGCATAGGGGATGCTTGCGCCCAACCATTATGTTGAAGACTTTCGGCGCAAAACATCCGGCATCCTCTTCATGCATGTATTCCAAGGCTGGATCCGATGACCCGATTCTTTGCCATTCTTGTTCTTGCTTTTCTGTCCTCTTCCTTGGCAGCGCAGGACGTCGATCCCTTTATCGACGCAAACGCGATCGTGATTCATGCCCGTCTTAAGGCGCTCTCGCGCACGGATGCGCTTCAGCCTTGGTACGACGGCGATAGCACTGAAGTGTCCAACAGTTGCGGCTACGACACAGCGATCGTGGACGTGCAAGAAGTCTTGCTTGGCGAATACAAGCAAAAGAAGCTTTCAGCGCATCTCGCACTTGGCGAGTGGTGCAGGTCGATGCTTCAGAGCAATGTTCAAGACTATGTGCTCTATCTCAAGTGGGACGGCGATGTTTGGAAGGTCGATCAAGAATTGAGCTCGCCGCTCGTACCTACGGGACACGTATTTTGGGTGGTTCAGCCGTCTCTGATCGCCGCCCTTGAAACGAAAGGCCAGATCATTGCGCAGCCTGTGCATCTCCCAGAATCGAACTTGGCGGATCTCGCCGTTGGCCAAGCCGAAAGCATGGGCTTGGGTCTGGGGAAAAAGGCAAGTCGCGCTGAGCAGATTCATGGCTTGAAGTTGATGAAACCGAAAGATTGGACAGGTAATCCGTTGCATTTTCGGAGTGCGGCTTCGCTGGATGTCTACAGAAAATTTCTTGCATCCAAGTATCACCGGACATCGCGAGTAAGTACTGTTATTCAGCATCCCGCAACCGCGGATCAATCCAAGCCCTCAACGCATCCGTCATCGCATTGATCAACACGATCAGCGCCCCGACCACCAGCACCACGCCGAGCACCAAGGTGTAATCGCGATTCAATGCGCCCTGCACGAAGTAGCGGCCCATGCCGGGGATCCCGAACACTTGCTCGACCACGGCCGAGCCGCTGACGATATTGATCAGCGCGGGGCCGAGCCATGCGATGACCGGCAGCAACGCGGGCGGCAGGACGTGGGCGAACAGGATGCGCGACGACGACAGGCCGCGCGCGCGCGCGGCGCGCAGGTAGTCGCTGGACAGCACGTCGAGGAATGCGGCGCGACTGACGCGCGCGCAGTAGGCGAGGTTCGGCAGTGCGAGCGCGATCGCGGGCAGCAATGCGCTGCGCAGCAGGGTCAGTGGCGTGGACTGGTCCCAGCCGCCGCCGGGCAACCAGTGCAGCGTCACCGCGAACATCAGCACCAGCAGCGGCGCAACTACGAACTTCGGCATCGCCAGGCCGAGTCCCGACAAGCCCATCAGCAAGCGGTCGATCCAGCGTCCGCGACGCAATGCGGCGACGAGTCCGAGCGGCACGCCGATGCCGAGCGCAAGGATGAGTGCGATGCCGCCGCACAACGCGGACACCGGCAGGCCGAGCGCGATGAGTTCGCCGACGCGATAGTCCGGGTACTGGAACGACGGCCCAAGATCGCCGTGCGCGATGTCGCCGAGCCATGCGACATATTGCGCGGGCAGCGTACGATCAAGCCGATATTGTTTGGCAAGAGCGGCCTGCACTTCGGGCGGCGCGGCTTTCTCGGTGTCGAATGGTCCTCCCGGCGCGGCGTGCAGCAATGCGAAGCACAGCGTCGCGAGCAGCCATAGCGTGAGCATCGCTTCGAGCAGGGCACGCACGATGCGCTTCATGGATCCGTCTGCCTGCCGCCGTCATTCCGGCGAAAGCCGGAATCCATTTTGATGTTCGTATTCAGCGTATTCAGGGGCAGAAACAAATGGATTCCGGCTCTTGCCGGAATGACGATCAAAAGTGTCGCCGCCCGGATGATCGACCAAGATTCGCTTTTCATCGCACCGCATCTTTCCACGACAGGAACCGGCTCGCATGATGATCCAGTGGATTCGCGGCATAGCCGTCGACCCAGGGTTTCACCAGGTGTTTGGACGCGTAGAAATACAGCGGCACCACCGGCTGCGCGGCGAGCAAGCGCGCTTCGGCCTGCGCGAGCAATGCATTGCGGCGTGCTTCATCTGGTTCTGCATCGGCGCGTGAGACTAGTGCGTCGAACGACGCATCGCGCCAACCGGTCCAGTTCAACGCGCCATCATTCGCAAACGCGGCGAGGAAATTGCGCGCGTCGTCGACATCGGCGATCCATCCTCCGCGAAACGTCTGCGTGATCGTGCGTTGGCGACGATTCTGCACGAAGACTTTCCATTCCTCGTTGCGCAGGTCGACGTGCACGCCTAGCGTCTCGCGCCACATCGCGGCAACCGCGAGCGCGAGTCGACGATGCAGGGTCGAGGTATTGAAACGCAACTCGATGGTCGGCGGATCGTCCGGCGTATAACCGGCTGCGCGGAACAGCCGCTGCGCTTCCCGTTCGCGTTGCGCCTGCGTCCATTGTGCGGCAGCCACCACGGGCGCTGCATAGCCCGACACCTGCGATGGGACGATGCCATACGCGGGTTTTTCGCCGAAACCAGTAAGGTACAGGGTGAGTTTTTCGCGATCCACCGCAAGCGATAGCGCCTGCCGCAGCGCGAGTGCGGAATGCCTGCGGTCGACCTCCGCGAACGGCGACTTGGTCACGTTGAAGCCGAACCAGAATGCACCGAGATACGGCGCGATCTTCAACTCGTTCCCGAAGCGTGAGCGCAATTGCGCGAGCGGCTGCGGAGGCAGGGTTTCGGTGAGATCAAGATCGCCGGCCTCGTAGCGTTTGAGTTCGCTGCCAGCGTCCTCGGTGACGTGGTAACGCACGTCGGCGATCGCCGCAGCCGCGCGGAAATCCGGATTGCGTTCCAGTGCGATTGCAGCCTGTGGCAGCCATGCGCGTAACCGATACGCGCCATTGGAAACAAGGTTGCCGGGTCGCGCGTGCAATGCACCGAATTTCTTCACCGCAGGCAGGTACACCGGATACGCGATCGGCAGCAGCAACAGCCGTTGCAGCGGCGCGGGACGCACGAGATGGAACACCACCGTACGCGCATCCGGCGCATCCACGCCGAGCGCCGTCGGTGGCAGCTTGCCTTTCTGCACGGCATCCGCATTGCGCAATGCGCCGAACTGCTCGGCAAAAGGTGCCGTCGTAGCCGGTGCGAATGCGCGGCGGAAACTCGCGACGATCTGCGGCGCATCAAGTGCCTCGCCATTCGACCAGCGCAGGCCCGCGCGCAGGTGGAAGCTCCAGGTCAGCCCGTCGACGGATACGTCCCAACGCTCGGCCGTGCCCGGAATCGGCACGCCATCCGGGCCTTCCGCGACCAAGCCTTCGTAAAGGTCGCGCAGCACGTTGCCGCAGGCGACTTCCTGGCAGCGGTGGGCGTCCAGCGTGGAAGGCTCGGGTCCGTTGCCGCGGTCGAGTACCGCGTCGTGCGCAATGGCGACGGGACCCATGCACACGCACAGCAGCATGCCCAACGGCCACGCGAGGTACATCCGTGCTGGCGGTAGGACGTAGTGTTTCACATGGAATGGTTTCACATGGAATGCAACGAAGCTGGCAGTACACTGCGGGCTTCGCGATTGTAGGGCAGGTCGCCCGCGTCGCAGCCCAATCGCGTCAATGAAATTCTGGAGAACGGCATGTCGGGTCCGAGCATGGTCAAGGATGAACCCATCGAAAGTCGCCACGCGCTGGTGGACTACCTCGCGTCGGGTGGCAGGACGAAGGATCAATGGCGGATCGGCACCGAGCACGAAAAGTTCGGCTTCCGGCTCGACGATCTGCGCCCCTTGCCGTGGGACGGTGAGCGCGGCATCCGCGCGATGCTGCAGGGGCTCACGCGTTTCGGCTGGAAGCCGGTCCAGGAACACGGCAACCTGATCGCGCTGCTCAAGGATGGCGCGTCGGTCACCCTCGAACCCGCCGGCCAGCTCGAACTCTCTGGCGCGCAACTAGAAACCATTCACGCCACCTGTTGCGAAACCTCGCGCCACCTCGATGAAGTGCAGGCGGTCGCGAGCGAACTCGGGGTCGGCTTCCTCGGCATGGGCTTCCAGCCGAAATGGCGGCGCGAGGACATGCCGTGGATGCCGAAAGGCCGCTACCAGATCATGAAATCGTACATGCCAAAGGTCGGCAAGCTCGGCCTCGACATGATGACGCGCACGTGCACCGTGCAGGTGAACCTCGATGTCGCCGACGAAGCCGACATGGTGAAGAAGTTCCGTGTGTCGCTCGCACTGCAGCCGATCGCGACCGCGCTGTTCGCCGACTCGCCATTCACCGAAGGCAAGCCGAACGGCTTCAAGAGTTTCCGCTCGCATATCTGGACCGACACCGATCCGGACCGCACCGGCATGCTCGACTTCGTGTTCGCCGATGGTTTCGGTTACGAGCGTTACACCGATTACCTGCTCGACGTGCCGATGTATTTCGTCTATCGCGATGGCGAGTACATCGACGCGTCCGGCCAGAGCTTTCGCGATTTCCTCGCCGGAAAACTACCAGCGCTGCCCGGCGAAAAACCACGCATGGCCGACTGGGCCGACCACATGACCACCGCATTCCCTGAAGTGCGGCTCAAGAAATATCTGGAGATGCGCGGCGCCGATGGCGGCCCGTGGAATCGGCTGTGCGCGCTACCCGCGTTCTGGGTCGGGCTGCTGTACGACGAGACCGCGCTCGATGCGGCCTGGGATCTGGTCAAGGACTTCTCGCTCGCCGAACGCCACGCATTGCGCGACGGCGTGCCGCGCCATGGATTCGCATTGCCGTTCCGCAACGGCAGCCTGCTCGACCTCGCGCGCGAAGCGCTCAAGATCGCCGGACATGGACTGCAACGCCGCGCGCGCACGAACCGCAATGGCGCCGACGAAACGATCTACCTCGAACCGATGCTCGAATTCGTAGCCGCCGGGCAGACGCCCGCCGACCGCAAGCTCGAGCTCTTCCATGGTGCGTGGAATGGTTCGGTCGATCCGGTATTCCGCGAATTCGCCTACTGACATGGAGTTGTAATGGAGTTGTATATGCCAGCCCAGGGCGGGATCAGCGACGCCGAGCTCGACGAGCTCGACGCGCTGCTCGAACTGCGCGCGGTGCCGTTCAAGGGCATGTCGCTTGAAATGCTCGACGGATTTCTTTCAGCGTTGGTGGCCGGTCCGGAGCTGGTCATGCCCAGCGAATGGACGCTGCTCGTATGGGGCGGACGCCCGCCGCGCTGGGAATCGCCCGAAGAAGCCTTGCACGTGCACGGGTTGCTGATGGGCTTGTGGAACGACATCGCCCGTCGTGTCGCGATCGAACCCGAACGCATGCGCGATCGCGATACGCCGTTGATCGCGTTGCCGGAGCAGGACGATGCCGAGCCGACCGCAATGAACGGCTACGGCAGCGAATGGGCGTGCGGCTTTCTCGATGGCGCGGAGTTGCGTGCCGAAGCATGGGATGCAGCCTGCGCGGTGCAGCCGTGGATCGACGAGGCCTTGTTCGACATCGATGCGATCGCGTCCGGTGCATGGACGACTGCCGATGCGGAGACGTCCCCCGAGCCGCTCTCCGCCGGCGAACGCCTCGATCTCATTGCCGGCATCCCGCACATGCTGCATGCGTTCAACATGCATCGCCTCGAACAGTTCACCTCGCGCACACCGATCCGTCGCGAAGCTGCGCCGGGCCGCAACGATCCGTGTCCGTGTGGCAGTGGTCGCAAGTTCAAGAAATGCTGCGGGTCAAAAGGCAGTGCTTGAACCATGCGATGAAACGCATGGCTCACTGTCTCGAACGCCATCGTGCCGGGCTCGATGGCCGGGCGCGGTGCGCTAGGCGCGGGCTCGGGGCTTGATCGAATGGCGGTTCCGGCAACACCATCCCCACACCTACCCTCCCCTTGAAGGGGAGGGCTTTCAAGCCCGTCCAGGTTCGATCGAGGAGAGCCATCCATGAAAAGCCGTGCAGCCGTTGCGTGGGAAGCGGGCAAGCCGCTGGCGATCGAGATGATCGATGTCGAAGGCCCGCGCGCGGGCGAAGTGCTCGTTCAGATCAAGGCGACAGGCGTCTGCCACACCGATGCGTTCACGCTCAGTGGCGACGATCCCGAAGGATTGTTTCCCGCCGTGCTCGGCCACGAAGGCGGCGGCGTGGTGGTCGAGGTCGGCGTAGGCGTGACCAGCGTTGCGGTCGGCGACCATGTGATCCCGCTGTACACCGCCGAATGCCGGCAATGCAAATTCTGCAAGTCCGGCAAGACGAATCTTTGTCAGGCCGTGCGCGTAACCCAGGGTCGCGGCGTGATGCCCGATGGCACCTCGCGTTTTTCGATGCATGGGAAAACCATCCATCACTACATGGGTACCAGCACGTTCAGCGAATACACGGTGGTGCCGGAAATTTCGCTTGCGGTCATCAACAAGGCCGCGCCGCTGGAAAAAGTCTGTCTGCTCGGTTGCGGCGTCACCACCGGCATCGGCGCGGTGCTCAACACGGCGAAGGTCGAACCCGGTGCATCGGTCGCGGTGTTCGGCATCGGCGGGATTGGCCTCGCGGTGATCCAGGGCGCGGTGATGGCGAAGGCCGGGCGCATCATCGCGATCGATACGAATCCTGCGAAGTTCGAGCTCGCGCGCCAACTCGGCGCGACCGATTGCGTGAACCCGCGCGACTCAAGCACGCCGATCCAGCAGGTCATCGTCGACATGACCGATGGCGGCGTCGACTACAGCTTCGAATGCATCGGGAATGTGGATGTAATGCGTGCAGCATTGGAGTGCTGCCACAAGGGTTGGGGCGAGAGCGTGATCATCGGCGTCGCCGGCGCGGGCCAGGAAATCCGCACGCGGCCGTTCCAGCTCGTGACCGGCCGCGTGTGGCGAGGTTCCGCATTTGGCGGCGTTCGGGGTCGCACGCAATTGCCGGGCATGGTGGAGCAAGCCATGCGCGGCGAGATCGCGCTCGATCCCTACATCACCCACGAGATGCCGCTCGAGCGCATCAACGAAGCCTTCGACCTGATGCATGAGGGCAAGTCGATCAGGACGGTGATCCGCTTCTGACTTCGATCAAGCATCAAGCCAGCTGGCCCTCGACGCGCTTGAGCATCGCCAGCCATTCGCCATTCATCCTGCGCGAATGATTGGGCATGCGCTTCGCGATCTTCAGGCTTTCCTCGACCAGGGATCGCGCGCGCTCGCGGTCATCCCAGTCGAGCAGGATTTCGGCGTAACGCGCCCGCGCTTCGAGCCCGGCGTAGTAACCGACCAGCACCTCGAATTCCTCGTGCGCCTTGGCGCGGTCGCCCATCGCCGCGACGGCCCGCGCGTAAACCAGATGTCCTTCGGGCGACTTGAATTTCGGTTGCTCGCCGATCAATCGCTCCAGCAACGCACGGGCATCGCTGGCCCTGCCGACGTCGAGCAGCGCATGCGCGAGGCGGACGCTGATGTATGGATCGTTCGCGTAGATGCCGCTGAGCACGGTCTGGTATTGCACGATCGCTTCGGATGCGTTGCCGGCCTCGAGCAGCGCCTCGGCCAGGCGCAGGCGATTGTTCGGTGTTGCGGCAACCTCCAACTGGTCCTTTGCCTCGCGCAGTTCCTTGTTCGGATCGAGCAGGCGTCGCACGCCGCGCACCGCCTGACGGCCTCCGCGTGTGTGGCGCACGCTGGGCAACCAGATCGCGATCGCGTAGACCAGACTGCCGAGCAGCGGAAAAATAAACAGGATCATCAGCCAGTAGCGATCCTGTCCGCTGCGGATCGCATGGACGGCGAACAGGATCGCGATGACGACGTGCAGTCCGATTCCGAGGGGCATGGCGGCTCCGAGTTGTAGCGCTCGCGTGACGGCGCAGTTTGCTGGGCATTGCCAGACTATCCCAACAGCAGGTCCGAAAACGCGAAGCGCCCGTCGCGCAACATGGTTTCACCGCGTCGTAGCGCAAGCGGCTGCATGAACATTGGGCCGGCATGGACGCACGTGTGGAACTCGCCGTGTTCGCCGCAACGATCCACCGTTGCGGGCAGCGCATCGATCAGTTCGGCATCGAACGTGCATCCGGCGAAACCTGCGTCGAGTTGTTGGGTATCGACGCAACACAGTCGCGCACGCAATCCACCAGCGAGCATCGTGTGCGCAAGCTCGGATGTGTCCGCGCCCCATAACGGATAGACGCATTCCCAGCCGATTCGCGCGCACAGCGCATCGCGGTACGCACGCACATCGGCGAGGAACAGGTCGCCGAACGCGATATGCCGCAGCCCTGGCCATTGCACGCGTGCGGTATCCAGCGCTGTTGCGAACACCGCCTCATACATCGTGTTGTCCGCATTGCATGGCTGCCGCGCTTCGATCAGCGGCAATCCGACCGCCGCAGCCTGTGCGTGCAGCACGTCGCGACGGATGCCGTCCATCGCGACGCGTTCGTATTCATCGGTGATCGTGGTCAGCAGGCCGACGACATCCCACTGCGCGGACGCGCGCAACGTGTGCAGGGCCCATGCCGCGTCCTTGCCGCCGCTCCACGAGACGAGGGCCGGAGTCCGCACGGATTCCGCTCGTGATGAGCAGAGCATGCCCTGAGCCTGTCGAAAGGAACCATGGCCGGAATCGACATCCTCGAATGATTCCGGATCTTGCGATGTCACCAAATCACTTCACGTCGCGCAGTTGCCAGCCGCTGCCCGCAAGCAGGCGCAGGCGCTGGCGCAAC
>JAYTOP010000082.1:0-11425 GCA_043747745.1 Pseudomonadota bacterium | reverse complement strand
GCGATTCTCGATCGCCTCGTCCACAACAGCTATCGCATCGAACTCACCGGCGAATCGCTACGCCCGCGCAGAGCCCCAGACTTGACCGAACACGACCCGACCAGCCCATAATCCAACACACCCGCTTCGCACCTCAGTAGGGGTGGCCGGCATGGATCGGAATGCCCGGCCGGCATGCGTCGGAATGGGTGGCCGGCATGAGCGGAATACTCAGCCAGATGCAGCGCGCTGCAATCGCGCGGGCCTTGCTGATGCAGCCGGCGCTGCTGCTCGCCGACGAACCCACCGGCAACCTCGACTCGAAAAGTGCGGACGATGTCCTGCATCTGTTCGAGGAAGTGCATGCGAGCGGCCAGACCGTCGTACTGGTCACCCACGATGCGGATGTCGCGGCGCGTGCCCAGCGGCGCATTCGCTTGCACGACGGCAAGGTGGAACATGATTCGGCGGCTTGAGCGATGCATCGCCGTGGTCGCCATGGTCGCGCTGGCAGCAACAACCAGCGCTGCGCAGATGCTGACCGGCGAGGTGCGGGCCATCGATGCGCAGCAGATCGATACGCCACCGTCGAATTCCTCGCCGGTGGTACTGCGCTATTTCGTGGCGGAAGGCGCGCGCGTGAAACCCGGAGATGTGCTGGTGCGCATCGATCCGGGCCAGGCGGCGAGCCGGTTACGCGAGGTCGATGCGCAGATCGAACAGGCGAGGGCGAAGGCCGCCAAGGAAGTCGCCGAGCTGCGGGTCAAGGCCGTGGATGCCGAACTCGCCCAGGTCGATGCCGATGCTGCGCTGGAAACCGCGCGCGTGGATGCGGCGATCCCGCACGCACTGATCCCGGGCCTCGACTTCGACCGCCATCGTGGAGAACGCGACCGTGCCGAGCACGAGCTGGCATTGAAGGTCCGCGAACTCGCCGCGGCGCGCGCGGCAGTCGATCGACGGATTGCCGATGGCCAGCTTGAGGCCGGGAAGCTCGCGGCGGAGCGCGATTTCAACCAGGCCCAGGTGCAGCTCGCGGAAGTGCGCGCCGATCGTGCCGGCATCCTGATCCACGCCTTCAACAGCATGAGCGAAGCCGGTGGCCGCTACGACGAAGGATCGTCGAGTTATCCCGGACAGAAGATTGGCGAAGTGGTCGGCGCCGGAACGATGGCGGTGCGCGCGTATGCGCTGGAGCCGGACCGGGTCGGCCTGGTGCCGGGGCAGATCGTGGAACTGATGTTCGACGCCCTGCCGGGACGTCGCGTGCAAGGTCGCATCACCACGATCTCCGGTGCACCGGAACCGAAATTCGAGTGGGGCGACGGGCGCTATTTCCAGATCGATATCGCGCTGCCCGAGCAATCGCGGTTGCCGTTGCGCCCGGGCATGAGCGTGCGCGTGACAGTGCCAGTCAAGGCGAGTGCGCCAGCCAGTGCGGCTGCGCCATGAAGACCGTGCTGACGATCCTGCTTGTGTTGTTCGCGATCGCCGATGCGCGCGCGGTCAGCGTGCGCGCTGAAGGTGAAATCATCGCCCGGCAAAGCGCGGCGATCACTCCGCCGGCGATCGACGATCTCTGGATGATGAACATCACCCAGCTCTCCGCCGATGGTGCGACAGTGAAAAAAGGCGAGGTCGTGGCCAGTTTCGATGGTGGTGAGCTGGCGACCAAACTGACCGGGAAACAGAGCCTGCTCAAGGAAAAGCAGAGTCTGCGCGCGCAACTCCTGATCGAGCTCGACGAACGCGAACGCAGCGAGCATCTGGCGACCGACGAAGCGCGTGCGAACCTGGACAAGGCGCAGCGCAAAGCCAGCCAACCCAAGGATCTGGTCGCCGGGATCGAGTACAAGAAGCTGCTGATCGGACTTCGGCAATCCCAGCATCGCATGCTGTTGGTGCAGCGCCGCGAGCAACTTGCCGCCGAGCAGCGCGTGCAGGAGCGGCGGCTGACCCAGGCAGACGTCGATCAGCTGCAGGCCGAGGTCGGGTTGTTGCAGAGCTCGATCGCCGCGCTCAACGTGCTCGCACCGCGTGCCGGTGTGATGTTGCACAACACCAACCACGACGGCCAGAAATTCGATGTCGGTTCGCAGGCATGGCGTGGCCAATCGATTGCGCAGATTCCAGACCTGGGCACACTTGCGGTGCGCGCCGATCTTCCCGAGCGCGACCTCGTGCGCATCGTGCCTGGCGCGGCTGTGAGCATCCGTCTCGAAGGCGGCCTGGGCGCTACCTTGCGCGGCAGCGTCATCGAGGTCGGACATACCGTGCGCAGCAAATCGCGCGTGCAGCCGATTCCCGTGGTCGAAGTCCTGATCGCACTCGAAGCCGGCTCGGCACGCTTGCGCCCGGGACAACCGGTGCGCGTCGAGATCGCGACGGTGGGCGCGAAGACGCCATGAGATATCTCAGTCTTGTACTTTTGCCGCTGCTGCTCTCCGCATGCAGCCATCCGGCTGCGCTCGGCCCGATGGAGACCGTGCACGTCGAGCCGGTCGAGCTGGTGGTCGAGGCGACCGGCGAACTCAAGTCGACCAAGGCCACACCGCTGCCGGTGCCGGGGCCGCAATGGGCGCAGCGTCAACTGACCTGGATGCTGGCCGATGGCAGCGTGGTGAAAGCCGGACAGGTCGTTGCCCGCTTCACGGCGGCCGACAGCAAGCTCCAGCTCGCACAGTCGATGCTCGACCTGCAGCGCAATGCGCTGGCGCATGCCGCCAAACACGACGGTCTCGATGCGGTGCGAGGCCGCGTGGACGTGGACCTCGCGCAGGTCGCCACCGACCTCGGGATCGCCCGTCGTTACGCCAACATGCCGCTGGACATGTACGCGCGCAGCAAAGTCCTCGACGCGGTGCAGGACCAGCATTATCTCGGCAGCAAGCAGGACATGCTGGAATGGAAGCGCGGTGAATCGGGCAAGCGCAGCAGCGCGGAACTTGCCGTGCTCGACGCGCAGCGCGCGACGTACGATCTCAGTGCGAAGACCCTGCAAGGCAATCTCGATGCGCTGGAGCTGACCGCGCCGCACGACGGCGTGCTGATGCTTGATGAAGGCTGGAACGGCGACAAACCCCAGCTCGGGGGCAATCTGTGGGCGGGCGGCCCGTTTGCGAGCCTGCCCGATTCGCGCGCGCTGGAAGTCGAACTCGCGTTGCCGCAACTCGATGCGCAAGGAGTCCAGGTGGGCGATGCGGTCGGCCTGTATCCGACCGGCCGTCCTGCACAGTCGATCGAAACCAGGCTCTCATGGGTCGCCAGTTCCGCGCAGGTGCGCAGCCAGGAGAGCCCGGTGAAATACATCACGATGAAGGCGACAGTCTTTGCGACGGATGCCGTTCGCTACGCATGGGTGCCTGGTCAGCGATTCCATGCGCGCATTTTTATCCGGCGAGCGCAGAGCGGATTCACCGTTCCCAACGTTGCCTTGATCACCGAGTCCGGCCATACCTATGTCCAGGTCGCGGAAGGCGACCGCGTCGAACGCCGTGAAGTCGTGCTCGGTGCGCGCGGCACGGCGCGCTCCGAAGTCAGCAAGGGCCTGAGCGCCGGTCAACGCATCCTGCTGCTGCCGCCACGCAGCAAGGGCGCAGGTTCATGATCCCTTTGGTCTGGCGCGAGGCGCTTGAGGAATTGTCGCGGCGCAAGCTGCGCACCGGGCTGACCTTGCTTGGCCTGATCTTCGGCATCGGCGCGATCGTGGCGATGCAGGCCGTCGGCGAGGGCAGTCGGCGCGAGGCGCTGCATCTGGTCGAAGGGCTGGGCCTGAACAACCTGATCGCGCAAGTCAGGCAACAGGACGACCAGGCGTTGAAAGAGACGCGCGCCCGCAGTCTCGGGCTCACCCTTGCCGACGCGCATGCTGCGCGCGACGTCGTACCCGGTGCAACCGATTGGGCGGCGGAAAAAGAGGTCCGGGTCCATGCGATCTTCAGCGATCACGCCGCCAGCGATGCCAGCGCCAGCGGCGTCAGTCCTGGGTACTTTGCGTTGTCTTCGTTGAAGATCGAACAGGGGCGCGGATTCGTTGCAGCCGATGATGCGGATGTCGCGCCGGTCGCCGTGCTGGGCCATCAGGCTGCGCGTAACCTGTTTCCCGCCGGCAACGCGGTCGGCCAGCCGATCAAGATCAACCATGTCTGGCTACAGGTGATCGGCGTCCTTGCCGACCGCGATCTTGGCGGGGACAAATTCGAGGGCGTGCAACTCGGCCTGGAAACCAATCGCGCGTTCATGCCGCTATCGACAGCGCGCCTGCGTTTTCGTTTCCAGCCGCTCGATACCGAGATCGATCGCGTGGTGCTGCGACTGGCCGATCCGGCCACGATGGCCGACGGTGCGCAGGTGCTGTCTGCGCTACTCGACCAGCGCCATGCTGGCGTGCAGGATTACACCTTGCTGGTCCCGCAGCAGTTGTTCCAGCAGCACCAGAAAACGCAGAACATCTTTCGCGTGGTCATGGGCGCGATCGCCGCCGTCAGCCTGCTGGTCGGCGGCATCGGCATCATGAACATCATGCTCGCCAATGTACTCGAGCGCCGTCGCGAGATCGGTTTGCTGCGCGCGCTCGGTGCGCGCCGCAGCGATATCGTCGCCCAGTTCCTGCGCGAATCGACGGTCATCTGCGCAGCGGGCGCATTGTTGGGTCTGGCGTTCGGCGCGATGCTGGCATACCTGATCGCGGCGTTCGCGGGCTGGCAGGTTGCGTGGGCACCGCTGCCGATCCTGCTATCGACCGTGCTGTGCGCTGCGGTTGGATTGGCTTTCGGTGTGTATCCGGCCCGCCAGGCAGCGGCACTGGATCCGATTGCCGCGTTGCGGGTGGATTGAACGCAGGCGGATCAAATGGTGCGTGTTGTCGTGAGAGCCAGCGCCACCAGTCGTGCCTCGATCCATTCGCCGATGCCGCGCGGCGCATCGAGTTTCATGCGCTGCATCGCTTCGGCATCGTCGCTGCGCCCGCTCATGACTGCCGACAAGACCGTGCGCAGTTTCTTCATCGGCGTCGCGGTATTCAATGCAAGCCAGCCCAGCGCTTTCGCGAGGCGTTCCTCTTCGGGCGTGAAGTCGCTGCCCATCGGATAGTCGGGAAGCAGTCCGGCGCGACGGAACGGGAGCAGCGTATGCGCGAGATGCTCGGCGGTATGCGTCGCCCACGCCGATGGCGCGACGTAATCCGTGCGCAGTTTCAGCGCGGTCCTCGCCTTCGCCAGCAGGCCGTCGACGAAGCGCGTTTCCGCGATGGCCGCCATCGCGATCACGCAATCCTCATCGCAGATTCCGCGCAGGTCGGCGATGCCGAATTCGGTGATCGCGATGTCGCGCAGGTGGCGCGGGATCGTGCAATGCGCATAGTTCCACACCACATCGGATTCGATGCGGCCGCCGGTCTCGCGGGTCGCTCGGAACATCAGCACCGAACGCGCGTGCTGCAACGCGAACGCCATCGCGACGAAGTTGTATTGCCCGCCGACGCCCGACACCACGCGGCCATCGTCGACGCCGTCGGACGTCGCCGCGCCGAGCACGTTCATCAGCATGCAGGTGTTGAAGAAACGCGCGTCGCGGCGTTGCATCCGCTCCATCGCCTCGAAGCCGCCGTAGAGTTCGTTGATGTGGGAGATGCGGGTCATGCCGATGCCGCGCATCGTTGCGGCAGGCAACTCGCGCAGCCAGCGATACAGGTCCTTCGAGCCGAGGTAGAACGCGCCATGCACGAAGCGGCCTTCGCTTTGCAGCAGGGCGAGGTCTAGCTCGTTCGCGGTGCCGTCGTTGACCCTGCGCATCACCTCGATGTCGTCGACCACGCGGCGACGCACGACGCCCGCTTCGATCAGGCGCATGAATCCATCGTTGATCATTTCGCTCGCGCCATATAGCCCGATCGCGAACGGATCGACGCCGCCGTACTCGCGCACCAGCCTGCTTTCGGCGAGGCTTGGCGATAGTGCTTCCAGCATCGCCCGGTAGTCGGCATTGCGAGTGTGGCGCAGGATCAGCGCGTGGCTCAGCGCATCCGACAGCGCGCCGATGCCGATCTGCAAGGTGCCGCCATCGCGGACCAGCGCGCTCGCATGCAGACCGATCGCGAAGTCGGAGTCCGATACCAATTGCCGCGGCAGCGCGAACAGTTGCGGCGTTGGGCCGGGCAGGTCGATCACCGCATCGAACCAGTCCGCATCGACGGCAGCGGTGCCGCCGAGCCACGGGAGCGTCGCGTCGATCTCCGCGATCAGCAACGGACGCGGCAATCCCGCTGCTACGACCGCCTCGACCGCATCGAAGGTCAGGTCCGGATTGCAGCTCAGCGACAGCCGCGTGCCTCCTGGTTCGAGCGCGACTTTCTGCACCAGCACGTTCATGCCGCGATCGGCCATCGCGCGCGCGGCGTAGGTGTAGTTGAGGCTCGCATAGCGACGCTGCGCCGGCCGCGAGTGCAGCAGCGCGCCGGCCTGGATGTAGAACTCCTCGACCGTGATGTTGGCCGGCAATGCATCGCGGATTTCCGCATCGACCCAAGCCAGGCGCGGGAAATCCGTGCCGAACTGGCGCGCGAGGAAGGGATCGAGGAAGCGCGCCGCGAGAGCGTTCGGCGCGCGCGGCGGCGTCAGCGAAAGCGCCGTGCTGATCGCGAGATGGATCGAAGGATCCGCGGCGACGCGCGCATAGATGGCGTTCAACAACCGGTGCGGCTTGCCGATGCCGAGCGGCGCGCCCATCACGATGCGCTTGCCGATGCGCGCGAGCAGGAATTCCACGGCCGCGTCGAGGTTGTCGAAATGGGCCGGAACCGTGCGGGGCGCGATCATTTCAAAAGTATCGCACGCACTGCTTGACAGTCTGCGATTACACGCGTAAACATCTCTGCAATTACAGACGTAATCAAATCCGATGTAATCGAATCCGACTTAATTGAATCACACGTAATCGAATTGGAGCCGGGTATGCGCATGCAGATCAGCGAAGCCGAATCGGCGGTCATGGACGTGTTGTGGCGGCGCAGTCCGCTCACAGCCGACGAAGTCGTAGCCGCCCTCGACAAGAGCCAGGACTGGCAGGAAGCGACGATCAAGACATTGCTGAATCGGTTGCTCACGAAAAAAGCGATCCGCGCAGAGAAGGACGGTCGTCGCTATCTGTATTCGCCGCTGCTCGCGCGCGGCGACTGGGTGCAGGACCAGAGCGAAGGCTTGCTGGACCGTTTGTTCGGCGGCCGCGTCGCGCCGCTGGTCGCGCACTTCAGCGAGAAGGGCAAGTTGAGCAGGAAGGACATCAACGAGCTGAAGAAACTGATCGAGGGACTCGACAATGACCGTTGAAATTCTTGCCGATCTGTTGCGTGATGCTGCGGTGCCGATGAAGTGTCCCAAGTCGTGGCGCAGCGCCGCTGGAAACCCGTACGGTCGGCTTCGGATTGCCGATCGGTTGTCATCGAACGTCTAACCACCCATCCAAAGGAGAGATTCGCCATGTTGAAAAAACCATTGTCTCGCGTCACGCGGCATCTGTCGGGATCGATCCTGGTCGCCGCTGCCCTCCTCGTCGGCACCCACTCCGCGTGGGCCGCATCGGCAGGGTCGGCCGGTCGCGACGCAACCCATGCTGTCGCTGCGCCGATGACGACACAGGTCACTCCCGCCGGTGCCCTCACGCCGCCCTCTTATCCTGCAAGCGCCGTCGCCAGGCGCATCAGCGGCATGGTAGTGCTTGAGCTGCTCGTCGGTGTCGACGGCGACGTGAAAGACGTGAAGGTGCGCAGTTCGAAGCCGCCCGGCGTGTTCGACCAGGTCGCGATCGATGCGGCATCGAAATGGAAGTTCAATGCTGCGACGTCGCATGGGAAAGCGGTCGCTAAATGGGTCAGGGTGCCGCTGGAATTCAGTCCGGATTCGCGCAAGAAGTCCGCTACCGCGGGCTGATCGGGACAGTTGTGGCGGTGCGTCGACCGATGCCAAGTCGACGCGCACGAAAATCGGATCGTGGAGACGGATCATGAAAACTGAGTTGCTTGCGTGGCTGATCAACGCAACCGTCGCGACGTCGCTCGCGGCCCTCGCGGTCCTGCTGTTGCGCAAGCCGTTGCAACGCTGGCTCGGCGCGGAGATCGCGTATCGCCTGTGGGTCGTGCTGCCACTCGCAGCGTTCGCCGCGTGCTTCTCGTTGCCGCAGCCCGCGTCGGAGGCGACGCTCGTCGCGCCGGTGACCTTCGCTGCGGCGCCAGCGGTGGTCGTGCGCGTTACCAGCAGCCTGCGAACGGTCGATGCGGATCGCTGGCTGCTTGCAATCTGGTTGCTCGGCGCATGCGCATTGCTCGCCATCCTGGTATGGCAGCAGCGGCGATTCGTCGTGCGCCTGGGCCTGCGCCGGGGCGACGACGGCAGCTGGCGCAGCGGCATGTCCGATGCGGCTCCCGCCGTGCTCGGCGTGCTTCGGCAGCGGCTCGTGCTGCCCGAGCGTTTCGAATCCGACTACAGCAACGAGGAACAGCAACTCGTGATCGCGCACGAGCGCATGCATCAGCTGCGCCGCGATCCATGGGCGCTTGCGATCTGCGCGTTGCTGCGCACGCTGTTCTGGTTCAATCCGATCGTCCAGTTCGCCGCGGTGCGCTTCCGCCGCGATGTCGAAATGGCCTGCGACGCGGCGGTGCTGCGCACGCATCCGGGTTCGCGGCAGCGTTATGCCACCGCATTGCTCAAGACCCAGATCGCCGAGCACTTCGTGCCGGTCGGCTGCCTCTGGCACCACACACCACCGATGAAGGAGAGAATCATGTTGCTCAAACACGCATTGCCCATGCGTCGTGCGCGTCTCGCAGGCGCGATCATGGTGTCGGTGGCTGTGCTCGGAACAGCGGGTTTCGCGATGGCCGGTCATGATTCCGCGATGACGACCGCGAGCGCGCTTGCCGCAGCGGTGCCGTCTTCTCCCGCGCGCGCTGGCACGTTTTACAAGGTCAGGCTGAAAGTGGAAATGCGTTCTCCCGCATCCGGTTCGGGAGATGCCCGATCGCAAGACACGCAACGCGTGGAAGAGACCGTGATCGTCCGTTCCGGCGAAACGGCGATGGTAAAGATGGATCGTCACGGACACGGCCCCGCGTGGGGCATGCATTTTCGGGTCGATCCGAACGTCCGGACCCATGACGTCGCATTCCATGGCGATGTGTTCTCCGGTGATGAACAGCACGTCATCGGCCGTGCGCAACTCGCGGAAACTACCGACACTCCGATGGTGATCGCGATGAACGACAGCGCCAGCGGCACGGCCTATCGCATCGAAGCCGTGGTCTCGGCGACGGCAACCCCGCCTGTTCCGCCAGCACCGCCCGCGCCACCTGTGCCTGCGGATTTCCCTCCGATGCCCCAGGCTCCATCTGCTCCACCTGCGCTCGCGAATGTCCAGCCGCCGCCTGCTCCCCCGGCACCGCCAGCACCATCAGCGCATGTGCGCTCCGCGCGCAATACAACCGCACCGGCGCTGGCTCCGCCTCCGCCCGCTCCTCCGGTTGCGCCCATGCCTGCGCTCGCGCCGCCAGCGCCACCTGTCCCTCCTGCGCCCGATGGATCGACGGGCCAGGCGCCGCCACACTACCCGGCAGCGGCACTGGCACAGCATATCGGCGGGGAAGTGCCGCTGAAATTGCTGGTCGCTGCCAATGGTTCGGTGAAACATGCCGAAGTCGTGTCGTCGTACCCGAAGGGCGTATTCGACCAAGCCAGTCTGGATGCAACGAAACAATGGCACTTCACTCCCGCCCGGGATGCGAAGGGCCATCCTGTGTCGGCATACGTGTTGGTGCCGGTTACCTTTGACCCCAGGGGTTGATTCATCCCGTCAGTGATCACTCGCGCGGCGCGTTTCCCAGCGTCGCGTTGAGTTCTGCCGCAAGACGTGCGCCTGCCAGCCGCAGGCGCTGCTCGGCCAAGGCGCGGTGTGTGTCCAGATAGTCGTCACCGACGACGTGGGTCGGCGGATACAGCGCATTCGCATCGATCGTCCGGCAGGATTCTTCTGCCCAGCGCTGCGCCGAGCCCGGGCCGACGCGCGCATCGGTAGCGGCGACCGGAGTCGCTGCGAGACGTGCGGCATAGCCGGCCGGATTGGCGGCCTGCCGCGGCAGGATCGTGTTGTCCCACAGCGCATGCAGGTTGCTGCCATGCCCGCGATAGCTGACCTGATAGTCGTTGCCGCCGCGATCGTCGCGATTGCCTGCGTGGAAGGGCTGGTGCACGTCGCCGACGAAATGGACCACGAATTTCAGGGCTTGCGAACGCTCGGCGCGCGGCAGCGAGCGATCGCCGAGCACGCGCAGCTGGGCATCGATCGCGGCGACCACGCAATTGCCATCGCGGCAATCGCGCGCCGGAACGTAGTTGCAGTCGGGGCTGTGGATGTTGACGTAGTGCCAGCGCGCCGTGCGCCTGGCGAAGTCCGGATCGCTCGCGCGCATGTCATCGGCCCAGTTCGCAACCCCGGCCAAAGTCGGCTCGGGCTCGCCGCGCAGCAGGTCTGCGACCGCCGCTGCTGCCTGCGGCGTGAGTTGGTGCTGCGCGAGTTCGCCGATGATGCGATGCCCGTGCGGCCCCCAGCCCAATGCCAGCGCTGGGAACAGCAGGGTCGCCAGCAGGACATGCCGGAATGGAATGCGCATATGTGTCCTCAATGCGCCCATGGGGGTGTCTTAGCGGGCGTGGACAGTTAAAATACGCAACTTCACGGCGTTCCGCATCGCCGCCCCGGCCGCATCTGGCCTTTTTCACATCAGGAGTTCTTCATGGCGATCAAGGTCGCGATCAACGGTTTTGGCCGCATCGGGCGCAACGTGCTGCGTTCGGCGTTGCAGAATTTCGGCAACGACATCGAGATCGTCGCCATCAACGACCTGCTCGAACCCGACTACCTCGCCTACATGCTGAAGTACGACTCCGTGCACGGGCGCTTCAAGGGCGAGGTCTCGGTCGATGGCCATCATCTCGTCGTCAACGGCAAGCGCATCCGCCTGACCCAGGAACGCGATCCGGCGAACCTGAAGTGGAATGAAGTCGATGCCGAAGTCGTGATCGAATCCACCGGCCTGTTCCTCGACAAGATCACCGCGCAGAAGCATCTCGATGCGGGTGCGAAGAAGGTGCTGCTGTCGGCGCCGTCGAAGGACGACACGCCGATGTTCGTCTATGGCGTGAACCACCAGAAATACGCGGGCGAGGCGATCGTTTCCAACGCGAGCTGCACCACGAACTGCCTCGCGCCGGTCGCGAAGGTCCTCAATGACAAGTGGGGCATCAAGCGCGGCCTGATGACGACCGTGCACGCCGCGACCGCGACGCAGAAGACCGTCGACGGCCCGAGCAACAAGGACTGGCGCGGCGGCCGCGGCATCCTCGAAAACATCATCCCGAGCAGCACCGGCGCGGCCAAGGCCGTCGGCGTGGTGATC
>JAYTOP010000081.1:0-10862 GCA_043747745.1 Pseudomonadota bacterium | reverse complement strand
TCGCGGAATTACGCCATCGCCATCCAGATGCGCAATTCGTAGGCATCGGCGGTGCTGCGATGCGCGGTGCCGGTCTCGATGCGTGGCACGATTGCAGCGCACTCGCGGTGATGGGGCTGGCAGAAGTCGTGCGCCACCTGCCACGCCTGTTGCGGCTGCGTCGCAGCTTGCGCGAACGCTTGCTCGACTGGAAACCGGACGTGTTCATCGGCATCGATGCGCCCGACTTCAATCTCGGCCTCGAACGCGCGCTCAAGCGACACAGCATTCGCACGGTGCACTACGTGAGTCCGTCGGTATGGGCATGGCGCGAGAAGCGCGCTGAGAAAATCGGCCGTAGCGCAGATCGCGTGTTGTGCCTGTTTCCGATGGAGCCCGCGATCTACGCACGCCACGGAGTGGACGCGCGCTTCGTCGGCCATCCGCTCGCCGACATGTTCGCGCTCGAACCCGATCGCGCAGCCGCACGCATCGCGCTCGCTTTGCCTGCTGAAGGCACCCTGGTCGCGCTGTTGCCTGGCAGCCGGCTTGGCGAATTGCACAGGCTGGGCGGGGATTTCCTGCGCGCTGCCGCCTTGCTTCTCAGCGAGCGACCCAAGCTGAAATTCATCGCACCGATGGCGAATGCCGCGTGTCGGATTGTTTTCGCCAGGCAGCTCGAAGCGGTCAGCGCTGAATTTCCGAGTGTCTTGCTACGCGAAGCGATGCACCTGCTCGACGGTCGTGCGCACGAAGCGATGGTCGCGTCCGACCTCGTGTTGCTCGCATCCGGCACCGCCGCGCTGGAAGCGATGCTCGCGAAGCGCCCGATGGTGGTCGCCTATCGCATCGCACCGATGACGTACACGATGGTCAAGGGTTTCGGCATGCTCAAGATCGGGCGTTACAGCCTGCCGAACGTGCTGCACATGGAAGTGCCAATGTCGCGGGCGGTCGCTTCCGGCTCCATGCCTCCCGCGACACTTGTGCATCCATGCACATCGCAGGACGCGCAGGAGCGGCTGCTGCACATGGAAGTGCCAATGCCGCGTGCGGTCGCTTCCGGCTCCATGCCTCCCGCGACACTTGTGCATCCATGCACATCGCAGGACGCGCAGGAGCGGCGCCTTGCTGGCGAAGCGCTGGTGCCTGAATTGATGCAAAAGAATTGCACTCCGCTCGCACTCGCAGATGCGTTGGGCGCCTGGCTCGACGAACCGGCGCGCGTGCAGGCAGTGCTCCCGCGTTTCCGCGAATTGCATCTGGCATTGCGCCGCGACGCTTCGGTTCTCGCAGCCGATGCCGTGGACGGATTGCTGGCGACACCGCAACGATCATTGCCGCAATGAATGCCATGCCGCGCATCGCTGGCGTCGACGAAGCAGGTCGCGGCCCGCTCGCTGGTCCGGTCGTGGTCGCTGCGGTGATCCTCGACCCGGCCCGGCCGATTGCCGGACTCGACGACTCCAAGAAGCTCAGTGCAAAACGGCGCGAACTGCTCGAACTGCAGATCCTCGAACGCGCGCTTGCATTCGCCGTGATCGAAGTCGATGCAGCGACGATCGACAGCATCAATATCCTCCAGGCCACGCTGCAAGGCATGCGCCTTGCGCTGGAAGCATTGATGCACGCACCCGATCTCGCGCTCATCGACGGCAACCGTCTGCCGCAGAACCTGCGCTGCCCGGCGCGCGCGATCGTCGGCGGCGATGCGAGTGTCGGAGCGATCAGCGCGGCTTCGATCATTGCCAAAGTGCACCGCGACCGCCTCATGCACGCATACGACGCGATCCATCCGGGTTACGGGTTCGCCGTGCACATGGGCTATCCGACCGCATCGCATCTCGCGGCATTGCGTGCGCTCGGCCCGTGCGCGATCCATCGTCGCAGCTTCGCACCGGTTCGCGTCGCGTTGCAGATCGCGGCGGCCACTTGAGCACGCACTGTCAAGCCTTGTCCCATCGCACTCGCAGGGCTAACCTGAGACGACATACCGGTTCGCACGCATGACCCCGCGCTTCGTCCATCTGCACATCCACAGCGAGTTTTCGCTGCGCGATTCGACAGCACGGCTGCCGAAAAAACCCGAGTACGGCGACCCGGCGAAGACGCCGCGACCGAACCTGGTCAGTCGCGCTGTCGAACTCAAGCAGCCCGCGCTCGCGCTGACCGATCTGAACAATTTGTTCGGTCTGGTGAAGTTCTACCGCGCCGCCGAGAAAGTCGGCATCAAGGCAATTGCGGGCGCCGATGTGCTGGTGGCCGACGCACACGGCGTCGCGGGCATCACCCTGCTTTGTCAGAACCGCAGCGGCTATCTTGGCTTGTCGCGACTGATTTCGCGCGCCTATCTCGAAGGCCACCACGGCGACTACGTCGCGATACGCCCCGAATGGCTGCATGCAGAGGCGAACGGTCTGATCGTGCTCGCAGGCCGCGGCAGTCCCGTCGGCAAGCTGGCTATCGACGGCCATCTCGATGCAGCCGAACATGCGCTGCGCGACCTGCAGCTGTCATTCGACGGCCGCCTGTACCTGGAGCTCACGCGCACCGGCCGCAAGCACGAAGAGGAATTCAACTCCGCTGCAATCGAACTCGCTGGCCGCTGCGATCTTCCTCTGATCGCGAGCAACGATGTGCGCTTCCTCGCACGCGCGGATTTCGATGCGCACGAAGCGCGCGTGTGCATCGCGAGCGGCATGGTGCTGAACGATCCGCGCCGACCGCACGACTACAGCGCCGAACAATACCTGAAGTCCGAAGACGAGATGGTCGCGCTGTTCGCAGACATTCCAGAGGCGCTGGAGAACAGCGTCGAACTCGCGCAGCGCTGCAACCTCGAACTCGAGTTCGGCAAGAATTATCTGCCTGCGTTTCCGGTGCCTGCCGAACACACGGTGGACTCGTGGATGCGCCTGCAAAGCCATGAAGGGCTCGCGGCGCGGCTCGCAAAATTGCGGCCAGCGGAAGGATTCGATGTCGCGGCGTACATGCGGCGACTCGACCAGGAACTCGGCGTCATCATCACGATGGATTTCGCCGGCTACTTCCTGATCGTCGCGGACTTCATCAACTGGGCCAAGCAGAACGCAATTCCGGTCGGTCCAGGACGCGGCTCGGGCGCGGGTTCGCTGGTCGCCTACTCGCTCGGCATCACCGACCTCGACCCGATCCGCTACGACCTGCTGTTCGAGCGCTTCCTCAACCCCGAACGCGTGTCGATGCCGGACTTCGACATCGACTTCTGCATGGTGCGCCGCGACGAGGTGATCGACTACGTCGCGCAGAAATACGGCCGCGATCGCGTCAGCCAGATCATCACCTACGGCACGATGGCGGCGAAGGCAGCGGTGCGCGATACGGGCCGCGTGCTCGGGCATCCGTACGGTTTCGTGGATTCGATAGCGAAACTGATTCCGAACACGCTCGGCATCAGCCTCGACGATGCGCTCGGCGAAAGCGAGGAAGCGAAGAAGGACAGCAATCTCGCATCGGCCGAGTTGATCGCACGCTATCGCGACGAGGACGACGTGCGCGATCTCATGGATCTCGCGCGCAAGCTCGAAGACCTCACGCGCAACGCGGGCAAGCACGCGGGCGGCGTGGTGATCGCGCCGAGTCCGCTCACAGATTTCGCCGCGCTGTTCGCGGAACAGGGCAGCAAGGGTGCGGTAACCCAATTCGACAAGGACGACATCGAAGCGGTCGGCCTCGTGAAGTTCGACTTCCTCGGCCTGCGCACGCTGACCATCATCGACTGGGCGATCAAGGCGATCGGCAAGCAGGCGGACGGCCATTACCTCGACATCATGTCGTTGCAGCTGGACGACGAAGCGACCTACGCACTGCTGTCACGCGGCGAAACCATCGCGGTGTTCCAGTTCGAATCGCGCGGCATGAAGGACTACATCCGCAAGCTCGCGCCGAGCCGTTTCGACGACCTCGTCGCGCTCGCCGCGCTGTACCGCCCCGGTCCGTTGAACTCAGGCATGGTCGACGACTTCATCGACCGCCGCCATGGCCGCAAGGACGTGAAGTATCCGCACGACTCGCTGGCTCCGATCCTGGAGCCGACCTACGGTGTGATCGTGTACCAGGAACAGGTAATGCAGATCGCGCAGGTGATGGCCGGCTATTCGCTCGGCGGTGCAGACCTGCTGCGCCGCGCGATGGGCAAGAAGAAGCCCGAGGAGATGGCGAAGGAGCGCGTGAAGTTCGAGGCGGGCGCGGAGAAAAACGGCATCGCGCCGCGCGTCGCGTCGTCGATCTTCGACCTGATGGAAAAGTTCGCCGAGTACGGCTTCAACAAGTCGCACTCGGCCGCGTACGCACTGATCGCGTACCAGACCGCGTGGCTGAAGACGCATTACCCCGCCGAGTTCATGGCTGCGACCTTGTCGGCGGACATGGACAGCACCGAGAAAGTGGTGACGTTCCTGCAGGACGCGCGCGCATCGGGTTTGACGGTGTTGCCGCCCGACGTGAACTCGTCCGGTTATCGTTTCATTGCGCTACCCGAAAAGCGCATGCGTTACGGACTCGGCGCAGTGAAAGGCGTCGGTGAAGGCGCGTGCGAGGCGATCGTGCGCGAACGCGAGCGCGGCGGCATCTACCGCGACCTGCTGGATTTCTGCGAGCGCACGAGCGCGGCGCGACTCAACCGGCGCACGCTGGAGGCATTGATCCAGGCCGGTGCGCTCGATGCGCTCGGACGCAACCGGCCTTCGCTGTTGCTGCAATTGCCAGAGGTGTTGAAAGCGACCGAACAACTCGCACGCGAACGCGAAGCCGGGCAAGTGTCGTTGTTCGGCGGAAGCAATACGGATGTCGGGCTCGGCGCATCGCGTATTGCATTGCCGAATGCCGACGAATGGCCGCTTGAACAGAAACTCGCAGGCGAATACGCAACTCTCGGCCATTACCTGTCCGGCCATCCGCTCGATCCGCATCGCATCGAACTGATGTCGTTGACCGGATGCACGCTCGCCGACGTCGACGCGCTGTGGCGCGAACGTCGCGACCGCCGCGGCGAAGCGCAGGTCGTTCTCGCAGGCATGGTCGGGCTCGTGCGCCGCAAGGGCGACAGCCAGGCTTTCGTGCAGTTCGAGGATGGCTACGGCCAGATCGAAGTCGGGTTCTTCCGCGAAAGTTTCGCCGAGTTCGCAGCGCTGCTCACGCGCGGCCGCATTCTGCTGATCGAGGGCGGCCTGCGCGAGGACGAATACAGCGGCGGCTTCAGCCTGCGCGCGAAGCAATGCTGGGATTTCCAGCAGGTGTGCGCGCAACAGGCGCGGCGGCTGTCGTTCGACGCGGACCTGCGCGAACAAGGCTCACTGGAAAAAATCGAACACGTCCTCGCCCAATTCCGACCGGGCGGCACCCCGCTCCGATTGCGCTTGCGCACCGCCACGGCGCGCGGCACGCTCGACCTCAACGGCACCCAGTCGGTACGCGCCGATCCGCAGTTGCTTGGGCGCTTGCGCGCGTTGCCGGGCGTGAGCGACGTACAGCTTGCGTTGCAAAGGCCATGGTCAAGCGAGTCGCGTTCATGAGCGTCCAGTGGACGCTCATGCGGCGAGCGCAGGGGGAGGCCACAAGTGCCGACCGGACGAGCGAGTCGCGATGATTTCGCCCAGACGGCTTCGCAGCCGCCTCCCTGCTATCCTCCACGAATGAAAGTCGGCGATGTCCTGCGGTTGATCCTGGCCGATGGATGGGTTCTGGTCGCAACGCGCGGAAGTCATCGCCAATACAAGCACGCGAGCAAGCCTGGTCGCGTCACTGTTCCCGGCAAGCCAAGCGACGACCTCGCTCCCGGCACCTTGAACAGCATCCTCAAGCAGGCCGATCTGAAATCGTGAGGCATCATGCGCTACGCCATCGTTATTGAAAAAGCAGAAGCCAACTACTCCGCGTACGTCCCGGATCTTCCAGGTTGCGTGGCAACGGGGGCCACGGTTGTCGAGGTCGAGGAGCAAATCCGCGAAGCTATCGCGTTCCATGTCGAGGGTCTGCGCGAAGACGGCTTGCCGGTGCCGGAACCATCCAGCAAGGTCGAATACGTCGACATTGCGGCGTAAGCAGGCGCAGCGAACTTTCCACTCAGGATCGCGCTACCGCATGGCAATCGCCGGGTAGTCATTTCTTCCCGCAGGCTCCTCCGGCGGGCGCTATCGGCTTTGATCCAATGCCAAGATCACACCACCGACTTCGGCAACTTCGCCGCAATCTTGCTGAACAACTCAAACGCTGCTTCGAGTTCATCCGCGATCTCGGTCGCGAGAATGTCAGGCGCAGGTAGCGAATCCGTATCGGTCAAGCTCTGGTCCTTGATCCAGAACAGATCGAGGCTGAGCTTGTCGCGCTTCACGATCTCGTCGTAGCTGTAGCTGCGCCAGTGCCCGTCGGGATTCTCTTCGCTCCACGTCGGCTTTCGCTTGTGCATCGCGCCGGGCTGAAAGCAGGCAACGAACTCATCGAAGTCCTTGCGGGTGATCGGCGATTGCTTCTGGGTGAAGTGCTTGTTCGTGCGCAGGTCGTATACCCACAGCGTCTCGGTCCACGGCTTGGGGCGGCCTTCCTTCTTGTCGAAGAACAGCACGTTCGCCTTTACGCCGGGCGAGTACCAGATGCCGGTCGGCAGGCGCAGCAGGGTGTGGACGTTGCACTTCTCCAGCAGGTTGCGACGAATCTTCTCGCCAGCGCCGCCCTCGAACAGCACGTTGTCGGGCAGCACCACGGCGGCGCGGCCGTTGATCTTGAGCAGCGAGTACATGTGCTGTACGAAGTTGAGCTGCTTGTTGCTGGTGGACGTCCAGAAGTCCTCGCGCACGATGACCTGATCGTCCTTTTCGGTGTCGCCCTCCTCGTTCACGAACAACAGGCTCTGGCTCTTTCCGAACGGCGGATTGGCCAGGATCATCGTGTAGTCCTTGCTCCACGGCGCGGCCAGGCTGTCGTGGCCGGAGTGGACGACCACCTTGTCGCCGCCGATGCCGTGCAGGTACAGGTTCATCGCGCACATGCGGCCGACCTTGGTCGAAAACTCCATGCCCTCGACGAGTTCCTCGCGCACCGCGCGCTTCTCGTCGCGATCCAGACCCTTCTCGTACTTGTCCAGCACGTAGTTGTAGGCGCTGAACAGGAAGCCGCCGGTACCAGCCGCGGGATCGCAGATGCGGTCCTTCGGCGTGGGCTGCATCACCTCGACCATCGTCTGGATCACAGCGCGCGTGGTGAAGTATTGGCCCGCGCCCTTGGTCGACTCGGACGCTGAGCGCTGCAGCAGTTCCTCGTAGATCGTGCCCTTCACGTCCACCGGCAGGCTCAGCCAGTCCTCCTTGTCGATCAGGTTGACGATGAGCTGCTTGAGCACGGCCGGATTGTGGATGTCGCAACGTGCGCCCTTGAAGATGACGCCGAGCATGCCGGGCTTGGTCCCGAGCTTTTCGATGGACTCGCTGTACTGGATTTCCAGCGCAGCACCATCGAGCTTGAGCAGCTTCTTCCACCCCAACGACGGCGGCACGATCGGCGGCTTGTTGTGCGGAGCCTCGGTCAGCTGGTCGGCCATCTTGAGGAACAGCAGCATCGTGAGCTGCTCCACGTATTCCACGCAGCTCAGGCCAGCCTGCTGCAAGACGCCCGCGTAGCTCCATGCACGTTTGCCGATTTGTGATGCATCGATCATCGAGTTCCCTTCGCTTGTTTCTTGGTTGCGGCACGTTTGCGCGGCGTCGTTGTCTTGGTGGCCTTGGCGGGTTTCGCTTTCCTTCCGGCGCTCCGCACGGAGGCTGCCAACTGCGCCCGTTCTTCGCGTTCCGCTGCAATACGCGTGAGCAACACGCTGGCCGGTTCGTCAGTCGGGTCTTGCGGCACGAGCTTGCCGGCGAACGCATCGCGGAGAATGGACTGGCGCAAGGCCTGTGCACTCTTTAGCTTGGCGTCGATGTCGGCTTCAAGATGATCGACGACGGAAATCTGATCTTCGACCGCTTCAACGATCGCGGCTTGTTCAGCAAGAGGTGCCAGCGCAAGCGCCAATGGAAACAAGTCCTTTGCATAGACAGCGGCAACGCTCGTCGTGGCTTTCTTGACCTTTTCCATTCGACCGCGAAATTCACCAGCGCACATCTGGTAACAAACGAATGCAGGTAACGCAGCGCCGTCAAACCGGAGCCTCATAAGATTGTTGTTGTATACCGCATTCGCCGGTGGCTGGAGGACAATTCCGACTTTCCCGACGAGCTCCTTGCTGTTGCGCGTGTTGAAAAGCAAATCGCCATCGCAAAGTGAATATCGCTGTCCCTCTTCCGAAGTCGGCTCGACGTAGACCAAGTCATCGAACAACACACGGCCATCCATTGTTACGTTGTTCATCTTGATATATGGCGAACCCGGCGGCACCATTCGCTGATATTGCATGCCTCGATCAAGTCCTATTGCACCGTCTACCGCAAGTTGGTCGAGTGATGCCCAACACCATCCGTTGGGCAAGGTAGAGAGACTTGTTGTATTCGCACTCATCCGCTCGTCGTACTTCGCTTTCCAGTCTTTTGGCAGCACCTTGCAGGCGGCCTTGAACTTTTCGAGTTGGGATTCCTCCCAGCGACTGCGACGCTCGACAAGGATGCGCTGGAGCAGCACGGCTGCGGGCTCGGTGTCGGGATGTTGTGCGCGCCATTCAGCGGTTAACGCACCTTCCACCGCAGCCTTCAGCACGGACGCGCGGAAGAGCTTCAGCTTCGTCCGAACCCGCTCCAATGCCACGACTCCGGCATCCAGATCGGAGAGGAGTTCGTCAAGTGCGTCTGTGATGCGCCGTTGTTCTTCGAGCGGTGGTACCGGGCAGAGCCATGCATCGATATCTTTGGGTCGAACTGCTGGGTAGAGCGCTCCTTGAACCAAGGTACACATCGAAGAAACAAATTCGCGAGTCTGCACAGCGTGAAAGAGCCATGAAGGTTCCATGGCGCTCGCTCTCAGCACGCGAAACCCGGTCGACCCCAATGCTCCGTCAAATGCATCGCCGACAATCGCGACCGCATTCAAGTTGGGACGTGTCATGGAGACAAGGACGTCGCCGCGCCGCAGGTTTTGACGCGCGCGGCTTGGTGCTGCGATGACCTTCAGCCGCTTCGGTTCCGTAATTCGCTTCGTTTCGTTGTCGACGCTGCCGATATCTACATAGACGAACGTATCGCGTCCGGTTGGTCCAAACTGGTCGACGGGCTCGCCGGCAATTGTCCCAAGCGGTGCTATCTCCCACCCCCGCGGCAGTTTCCCAAGTATTGCCTCACTCATGCCGCAAGCCGCTCGTTCAATTCTTCAAGCATCGGTTTGAGTTTGTCACCAAACAGTTGGTACACCTTGCCCAGACTGCCGTGCTGGCCGAACCAGCCATCCTGGAAATCGTCGGGTCGGATCTCCAGGCTCGTGGCGATGTGTTCGGCGATGCGGTCGAGCCATTCGCGCTGCTCGGCGGTGAACACGACGCCCGCGCGCTCCTGCTTTACCAGCCAGTCGCGATAGTTCAGGCGCACGTCCGCTGCGAACGGTTCAAGCGGGACATCCGGCTGCACTGCATGGCGCACGAGGCTCACGAGGTCGGCAAGTTGTTCGCCCGGGCGCTTGCCTGGAACCGCCGGCGCCTCCGCGACCCTGCTCGACTCGACGAGTTCGAACGCGCGCCAGAGCTGGGTGGGCGATGCGGCGAGCGGCGGCGCGGACAGCGCGTCGCGCAACTGGCGCAGGTCCTTGAGCGAGATCTTCAGTGGCCGGGTTCCCGAGTAGATGACCTGAAGGGCGGTGAGTTCGTCCTTGTGCGCGGCGATCCACGCGCGGAAGTCCTGTACTTTCGCCCGGGCCTTGTCGACGGCGGATGCATCGAAGCCCGAATAGAGCACATCATCGATCGAGTGGCGGTCGATGGTCTGCTCGTTCTGGGCGCGGATTTCGAGGATGCGGCGGCGGAATGCGGCTTTCATGAAAGGCGTGGTGGCAGCCTGCGCGAGCGTCTCGGCGGCCTTCGCGATCTGCTCCTCGGTCGGCGTCGCGACAGCGAAGGATTGCTTCGCCGCATCGATCTGCGCATCCGCATCGCAGGCGCGCATCAGCTCGCCCGCGAGATCGCTGAAGGACTTGCCGCCGCCCAGTTCGCGCAACTCGCCGAGCTGTTCCGCGCTGAACTCGCGCTGCAGGCGCGCAAGGCGTCCTGCCAGCGTGGTCAGCGCATCCGGATCGGTGCCGCCCTGGGCGACGTATTCGAGGACCTGCTCAAGCGTCTTCGTCGGCTGGCGGTTGAGGGTGTGCGAGTCGGTCTTGTCCTGCTCGCAGACGCCGACGGCGTCCACGATAATGAAACGCTCCTTGGCTTTCGCGGTCGGGCTGACGACCTTGAGTTTGTCCGGCGAAATCACCCGCACGCCGCGCCCCTTCATCTGCTCGAAGAAGCCGGCGGACTTCACGTTGCGCAGGAAGAACACGCACTCGATCGGCTTCACATCGGTTCCGGTGGAGATCATGTCCACGGTCACTGCGATGCGCGGGTAGTAGCTGTTGCGGAAGTTGCCGAGGATGTCGTCGGGCGACAGGCTCGACGTCTTCACCCAGTCGGTGACTTCGCTTTCCGTGCCGTCCTCGTTCTTCACCTTCTTCGCGACGCGGGTGAATCCGGTGCGGTAGGTGATCTTTTCGCAGAACTCGTTCTTCTCGGCGAACTCGTCGCGGATCATGCGCACGATGTCATCGGCGTGCGAGTCGTCCTTCGCGAAGACCAGGGTCTTGGGCAATGCTCTCAACTTAAGCCCTCAGCACGCAGATTTGTAGGCGAGGTGAAGATGCGGTTTGATTCTTGGTGGTCGCGGGTAATTGCGACCACGCTG
>JAYTOP010000080.1:0-60534 GCA_043747745.1 Pseudomonadota bacterium | reverse complement strand
GTTTATTTATCAATGAGTTACGATGCGATATCGTAACCAATCATGTGCGAAAACGCAAGCCTTTTGAGGTCAAGAAAGGCTTAAGTTGAGAGCATTGGGGTCTTGGGCACCTCGCGGTTGCCGTCCTTGTCGATGCGGTCGGGAAACGCGTCGGGCACGACCTTGTCGCGGAACTGGCGGATGACGGTGCGCAGCTGGCTCTCGGACACCACGTCGCGGTCGAGTTCGTTCGCGGTGTAGGTCAGGTCCTGGCTCAGGCGTTCGAGCCGCTCGGCCCTGGTGTACTTGTGGCGCTTGTCCACGAAGATGCCGGACTCGTCGGGAACCACGATGGTTGCGCCGCCCTCGGTGATGCGGGTGCGGATGCGATACACGTCGAAGTCCACGTTGACGTTGTCGATCACCGCCTCGTCGTGGCCGTACTGCATCACCATGTTCTGGTTGAAGAAGCCGATGGTCTTGCCTGCGGGCGTGGCGGTAAGGCCGACGAGGAACGCGTCGAAATACAGCAACACCTGCGCCCACAGCTCGTAGATGGAGCGGTGGCATTCATCGACGATCACGAAGTCGAAGAACTCCGGCGGGATGCCGGCGTTGTAGACCACACCGGGCGGCTCGCCAATCCACGGCTTGGCGGTGTCAAAGGAGGAACCCTCTTCGTTCTCCTCGTCGAACTCGGCGTCACCCTTCAGCATTGAGAAGAGGCGCTGGATGGTGGTAATGACGACCTTTGCGGCCGGGTTGATGTGATTGCTCTTGAGCCGCTGGACCGTGTAGAGCGCGGGAAACTTCCGCGCGTCATCGGGCGGCGTGAAGTTCGCGAACTCGTCCTCAGCCTGCTTGCCGAGATTAGCGCGATCAACGAGAAACAGGATGCGCTTGGCCTTTCCGAACTTGAGCAGGCGGTAGGCGATGTTGACCGCGGTGAACGTCTTGCCGGAACCGGTGGCCATCTGGATCAGTGCGCGTGGATCGGCTTTGGCGAAGGAGCCTTCGAGATTCTTGATGGCCTCCGACTGCACTTTCCAGAGTCCGGTTTCGTCGAACGGCGGCAGTGACTTGAGACGAGCGCGCAACTGGTCGGGTTGGTCGAGCCAATCGGCGAATGTCTCGGGGCGCGGGAAGCTGTAGATCTTGCGACTGCGCGGCTTGGGGTCGAGGCAATTGGTGAAATACGTGACAGCGCCGTTCGACTCGAACAGGAAAGGCAATGGGCGACGATGCGCTGGAAGATTGTCGGGTAGACCGGCAGCGTACTTCGCGGATTGCGCCTCGACGCCGGTGAGAGTGCCATCAGCCTTCGCTTCGACCGCACCCACAGCCTTGCGGTCGATGTAGAGAAGGTAGTCGGCGAATCCGAACCCGGCCTTCATCGGGAACTCGCGCACCGCGATACCACGGCCGGCAGTGAGATCGAGTTCGTCCCGATCCTGCACGAGCCAGCCCGACGCGATGAGTTTCGCGTCGATCTCGCGGCGGGCTTTCTGTTCGGGGGGGTCGGGCACGAGGTCAGTCGTTCTCAAGATGGAGCGCAATACTGGAAGCCGATTGTGGCTGGAGTCCGTGCCCAAAGCCACAAGACGGACTACCCCACGTCCATGCAGCAAGAGACGCCAGACAGATGATGGCGCTTATTCTCGCCGCGGCCGACTCGATTCCCATTGCACGAAGTTAGCGTGTTCGCTAACATTTCAGCATGGCTTTCGAGATCGATTATTTCCACGAGCGCGTGCTCGCCGAGATCGAATCGTGGCCAGTCGATGCGCTTGCGGACTATGCGCGGCTTGTCGAGCTGCTGGCCGAGTGCGGTCCCAATCTCCGCCTGCCACACTCACGCGCATTCGGTGATGGGTTGTTCGAACTGAGGCCGCGCGGTCGGGGTGGCATCGGCCGCGCGTTCTATTGTTTCAGGCTTGGCAAGCGCGTCGTTGTGCTGCATGCCTTCATCAAGAAGGCTCAGCAAACGCCCGATCGCGAACTGAAGCTTGCACGCAAGCGACTCACGGAGGTGCAACATGGCTGACCTGAAATACAAACCCGTCCCACACGATCACAAGGCATTCCTTGCGAAAGCAGGCGCACGCAAGGGTTTCGATGAAGCCTACGAGGCGCTGGCGCTGGAGTATCAAGTCGCCGGCCAGATGCTCAAGGCGCGTTCGCGCGCGGGCCTCACGCAGGATGCCGTCGCGGAACGCATGGGCACGACCAGGAGCGCAATTTCCCGCCTGGAGTCGGCAGGCAAGCACGCTCCCTCGCTTGCAACGCTCAAGCGATATGCCAGCGCTGTCGGCTGCGAACTTCAGGTCAAGCTGGTGCGGCAAAAGACGAGCTGACATTCGTTACAAGACCGGCTGAGTCGGCACAGAATGACATCGATGCTATTCGCGTCTCGAGCACCTGGCCCCTGGAGAGCCATCCCTTGCTGATCCTCCCACTCCACCGCAGCCTGAGCCGGTCGAACTTTCCACTGCTGACGCTGCTGCTGATCCTTGCGAACTGTTTCGTGTTCGCGTTCCTGCAATCGGGCGACGAAGCCGTCGAACATCGCGCCATCGATTACTACCAGCAGTCCGATCTCGGCGACATCGAGTTCCCGGCCTATCTCGCGTGGCTGCAGGGGCACGCAGGCGATGCGCGCAAAATCCAGCTCGCGCAGGACGCGCCGCCACCGATCCAGTTGCGCCTGATCGAATCGGACGCGGCGTTCTTGGCCGCGCTGCATGCGGATCACGTCATCGTACCGACCAATCCCGGCTACGCCGACTGGCACCAGAAGCGCGCCGAGTTCGACCGCATCATCGACAGCACGTTCACCCAGAGCCATGCGATCCGCTTCTCGCACGTCGAGCCCGGACGCATGCTGTGGGCGATGTTCCTGCACGGCGGGATGGAGCACCTGATCGGCAACATGATCTTCCTCGGCATCCTCGGCATGCTGGTCGAAGGCGCGCTTGGGCCATGGTGGTTCCTCGGCCTGTATCTGGTCGGTGGCGTCGGCTCCGCCTTCACGTCGCTGGCATGGCACTGGGGCGATGAGGGCAGCGCGCTTGGCGCATCCGGCGCGATCGCTGCATTGATGGGCGCGTACTGCGTCATCTGGGGCGCGCGCAAGGTACGGGTGTTCTACTGGTTCTTCGTCGTGTTCGATTACGTCAAGGTGCCGGCGCTTGTGCTGTTGCCGTTCTGGTTCGGCTGGCAGGTCCTCAACATGTGGCTAAACAGCGAGGCGCACATCGGGTTCGATGCGCATGCGGGCGGGATTCTCTGCGGTGCGGTTCTGGCGTACGCATTGCGTCGCTTCGGCCGCGTGCGCGACGACTTCGTCGAAGCGGATGAACGCGTCGACGCGCGCGACCGCAACGTCGCCGCGTTCGACGAGGCGCAGCAGCATCTCGGCCGGCTCGATATCGACAAGGCGCGTGTGTTGTTCCAGCGCATCGACAGCGCCGAGCCCGGACAACTGAAAGTCATCGTCGCGTTGTACCGCTGCGCACGCTATCGCGGAACGCCCGCAGAACTCGATGCATCTGCCGCACGCGTGCTCGGCTTCGCTGCGGTCTTGGATGCGGACATGCGCGAGCTGCAGTCCGTGTACCACGACTATGCAAAGGCCTGCGCCGGCGTGTCGCGGCTCGCGCCTGCCCTGCTGATTGGCCTGCTGCCTTGCTGGCAGCGTCTCGGCGACGATGCGGCGGTGGAAGCGTTGTTGCACGATGTGACCGCGCGCGAGCCAGACTTCCCCGGTTTGCCAGCGGCGTTGCTCGCGTTGGCGCTGCGCGCGCCGGACGGATCGGCAGCACGCCGCGTGCGCCTGGAATATCTGTTGCAGCACTACGCGCAAAGCGATTTCGCGCCGAAGGCCCGCTTCCTGCTGGGCCAGGGCTGACCGGGCTTCTTGCGAAAGAGCCTTCCAGGCCCTAACAGCCTCTGTGGCGACCCAGTAGATTCGCGGCTGGAAGCCGAACCCACCTCGTTCCTGACGCGGCTACCGCCCTCATGACTGTGGGCGCTCGGGTTTTCTCGTTGCCGCCATCATGCGTTCGATCATCGAAATCTTCGCATCGATCTCGGGCATCAGCGGATCGCCGGGAACCGTCGTCTTCAAATTTCGCAGGAAGACCAGCGCCTCTTCGTCCTGATTCTTGTATTCGTGCAGCAGCGTCGCCTCGAGCAGGCCGCACTGTGCAACGTACTGGCTCTTGGGAAAACGCCCCTGGAAGCCCGACAGCAGCAACAACGCCGCTTGCTGCTGCCCCAGCTGTTCGGCCTTGAACGCAAGCTGCGCGACCTGCCCCGCAGTGGCCGGAGCGAACGCGGGATCCAGCGCCTGGCATTCGCGCAGCAGATCCATGATGAGACGGTCGTTGGCGAGCCGTTCCTGGGTGCTCTGGTCATTGCCCTGGCCGAGCAGGATCATGAGGTAGTCGCGTCCATGGTCGAGCAGCTCGGCCTTGTTATCGCCAAGGCGCAGCAGCTTGCGGAACTGCACATGCACGGCAGGCAAGGCACCGCGTCGCACCTGCTTGCGCACGAGATCGGTCGCTTCGTCGGGCTTGCCGTCGCGCACCAGTGCGGCCGCGTCGTCGAGCAGGGTCTGGTCCGGATGCGACATGGTTGCCGATCGCACCAGTTGCGGCGCTTCCGGCGCGAGGCCCAGCTCCTCATGGTACTGGTAGAGAAGGTATCCCATCAGGTGGAACGTCATCACCAGCGCGTAGTTCGAAATGATGCCGATCAGGCCGACGGCGACGAAGGGGGGCATGAGGTTCTTCACGAACTGCGTCGCATAACCCTCGCTCAACGTGATCACCAGGCACAATGCCGCAACGGCGAGATATGGCCAGCCGACGCGCATGAAGATCGTGATCCACTGGAGCGGATTCAATGCGCTCGCAAGACTCTCTTCCATCGCGAGCGTCATCGTTGCGCCAGGCAGCGACAGTCCAATGAACAGCACCAGGATCAATCCCACGACGGGACCGAGCTTGACAAGCCCGATGATGGCGACCACTCCCAGGATCAGGATCAGCCAGATGTACTTCCACCCCAGGCTACGGTCGCCCGAAAGCCCCCCGCCGGGCGGCTCCAGGTAGCCGTCTGCCGACGCGCGCAGGCATTCGAATGCGTACCGGTACATCGCCACCATCGACAGCAACGCGAAGATCCAGCCAAGAGGCACGAAGATGAGGAGCCTGGCGAGCGCAAACAGTACGATGGCGGCCAGCGATCCTGCATGCGCCGGATACAGCATGACCCCGCGCAAACGGTTCCAGAACGGGACGATGGCGGCGGACGATGCGGGAGGCTGTGCAGGCATGAAAAAAGTTTCCTGTGGATCGCGGCGGCGATGTCGCGCGGCCGGTTAGTTACCGTCAAAAACTGTCGCGATGCAAGCGCGCAACACCACATGCAACTGTTTTTGGCGTAGATTCGGTCGTCGCATTTCGCGACCACAGGGAGGTTGTGCGATGCGTACGACAAATGGTTGGGTGTTGGCGACGACACTGGCGTTCGGTCTCGTGGCCATTGGCCACGCGGGCGCGGCAGGAATGGAGAAGCAGAAAACGACCGTGCACGTCGCGAAGCCGGTGAAAGCGGGCCGCGCGAAAGCCCCGCCGGCCGGCGCGAAGCCGACGACCGCGCTGCACGTCAACATGGCAATGAAATGGAAGACCGATCCGAAATCGCATTCGGTCTTTGCTGTTGGCGAGCACAACCAACTGTGGTTCATGGACCCGACGACCGACTGGCCTTACACGATCGACGCGAAGGGTTACGTGTATACCGCCGATCCGTCGAGCGGTGCCGTGTACAACCTCGGCAAGCTGTCGAAGTGGTCCGGCGCCGCACCGTATTTCTTCACCCTGTGGGATTACGTCGACGGCAGTTACCGCGTGCCGAGCATGAACACCTACGTCACCATTTACGAAGACAATAGCGCCCCGGTCTACACCTATGACACCGCCTACAACGAAGTCTGGGAATACCAGGACTATTTCAGCTCGGAACAGTTCTCTGAGGAAACCGTCGATACCACCGAAGAAGTGACTGAGGAAACGACCACGACCACCGAAGAGCACTCGTCGGAAGAGCACAGCTCGGAATCGTCGTCAGAAGAGCACAGTTCGGAGTCGGCTACCGAAGAACACGAAGAGCACAGCGATGCGCCCGCCGAGCCAGCCGACGAGCCAGCAGAAGCGTCTGACGACAGCGAACACTGATCCGTAACGAAGAGTCGGAGGAGATGGCCTGAAATCCAGTCACCTCCGTCTCCCTTCAAGGCAATCGGACAGCCGACACCTTCAAGGGACGCGCGCCGGAGTCATACGTCGGTCGTCAGTACCGGCAACAGCCATTCCCGCCGATCCGTGCGCCAGGCCGACCACGGTTGGCCGTCCGCATCGATCTCGAATACCTGCCACGTGCCTGCGCGCGGCAGGAAATCCAGCGGCGACTCGCCCGCATCGAAGCGCGACAACCACGCATCGACATCGTGGCCAGCATCGCTGCGCAGGGCCACGTAACGGGCAATGCGCGTCCACGGATCGGTGACCAGCTGGAAGAACAGCGTCGGACCCTGGCGCAACGGGCAGACGAAGACCTGCTGCGCACCCGCCACGCTGCGATGTATACGCGTGGGCTGGAAATGATCCGGGTCGTCGAGCGGCTGGCGTTCGGCATGCAGGTAAAGACGTTCGTTGAGCGGGCTGATGCATTGCAGCCACCATTGGGTGACGACTTCATCGCGGGTGCGGCGGATGACGTCCTTGGCTACCAGCCGGCCGTCGGGGAAACGCACGACATCGTGGCCGGGGCCATCGTCCACGTCGGCAGGCAACGACGTCCAACGCGGCGCATCCTGCCCCGACAGTCGATACGCGATCGGCCAGCGCCCGAAGGAAATGCAGTGCACGCGCCCATCGGCCTCACTGGCCCAGCGATGCCACTGCGCACCATCGAGCGAGATGTTGTCGGCATCGAAGACGTCCGCATCGGGCAACACCCGATGCCGTCCGCGCGCATTCTCGATCAACTCGTAAGCCGGGTGCCTGCGCTGCGTGGGCGGTGCCCAGGGCATCGGCGACAGACCCAGGCGAATGCGTTTGAACAATGCCGAGCTGTCGATATCCGGCTGCGACGGATAACTCGGCGGCGCACCGGCCGGCTTGGCATCGTTGACGGTCTTGACCCAGGTCACCGTCTGCATGATCACGGCCTTGTCGTGCAGGCTCAACGGCGGCACTCTGGACATGGACTGAATCCTGATCGGCACGTGGCAGTCGGGCAAGCATAGTGGAAAAGTCGCTGCGTTCATCCGCGGAAAGACCGCCTGCCAAAGAACGTCCCTCCGGACCGTACCCAAAGCCTGTCGACAACGCGTTGATGGCCTGCGACTCGCCCAATCCGCCTGCTCGGGCTATCCTGCGCGTCTCGCGCTGTTGTCGGCGCCCGCTTCGATCCGTATGAACCCCAATTTCCTCGATTTCGAACAGCCGATCGCCGAACTGGAAGCCAAGATCCAGGAATTGCGGCACGCCAGCCATGGACCGGCGGTCAATATCGACGAGGAAGTCCACGGCCTGCAGGAGAAGCTGCGCGCGCGCACCGGCGAGATCTTCCGCAACCTCACGTCGTGGCAGGTGTCGCAGCTCGCGCGGCATCCCGCGCGGCCGTATACGCTCGACTACCTGCGACTGATCTGCGACGAATTCCATGAACTCGCCGGCGACCGCGCGTTCGCCGACGACGCCGCGATCGTCGGCGGCCTCGCCCGCATCGATGGCCGCAGCGTGATCGTCATCGGCCACCAGAAAGGTCGCGACACCAAGACCAAGATCCGCCGCAACTTCGGCATGCCGCGGCCCGAGGGCTACCGCAAGGCGCTGCGCTTGATGAAGATGGCCGAGCGTTTCGGCTTGCCGGTGCTGACCTTCATCGATACGCCCGGCGCGTATCCCGGCGTCGGCGCGGAAGAACGCGGACAGTCGGAAGCCATCGCGCGCAACCTGCTGGAAATGGCCGAGCTGCGCGTGCCGATCATCTGCACGATCACCGGCGAAGGCGGCTCCGGCGGTGCGCTCGCGATCGGCGTCGGCGACCGTACGCTGATGCTCGAATATGCGACGTACTCGGTGATCACGCCCGAAGGCTGCGCATCGATCCTGTGGAAGTCGCCCGAGAAAGCGCGCGACGCCGCCGAGGCGATGGGCATCACCGCGCCGCGCCTGCTCGAACAAGGCCTGATCGACAAGATCATCAAGGAACCGCTGGGCGGCGCGCACCGCGATCCGCAGGCGATGGCCGAGCGTTTGAAGGGCGTGCTGATGCGCGAACTCGATGCGCTCGAAGCAGTCGATCGCAAGGAATTGCTGGAGCGGCGCTACAAGCGATTGCGCGGTTATGGCGTTTACGAAGCTGCGATGTAAATCGCATGCACCGATTAGTCAGGTTGGTATCGCAAGAGCAGCGACTTCGGCTTCCGACAGCATCCGCCACTTCCCTTTCGCAAGCTCCCCGAGTTGCAGCGCTCCGATCGCAACGCGCAACAAACGCAATACGCCAATCTTCTGCGAAGCAAGCAGGCGGCGAATCTGGCGGTTGCGGCCTTCGTCGAGGACGATCTCCAACCACGCGTTCTTCGCGCCATGGCGCAAAAGCGTCGCGGATTTCGCGGACATCCGTTCGCCGTCGCAATCGATGCCTTCGACAAGCTGCGCAAGCAGCGCTTCATCGGGAATGCGATCGATCTGCACGTGATAGGTCTTGTCGGGGCCGATTGCCGGATCGGTGATGCGCGCCGCCCACTCCGGATCGTTGCAGAACAGCATCAGGCCCTCGCTGGCCTTGTCGAGGCGGCCGACCGGCATCAGCCATGGCAGCGATGCGCCGTCGAAGCAGCGGTAGACGGTGTCGCGGCCATGCTCGTCGCTGACCGTCGTGACCAGGCCGTGCGGCTTGTTGAGCATGAGGTAGACGCGCGCGTCGACGCCGATCGCCTGCCCATCCAGCGCGATGCGGTCGCTGCCCTGCAGTGTTGGGAAATCCGGATTGCATTGCACGCGCCCGTTCACCGCGACGCGCCCGGCCTGAATCCAGCGCGCAGCCTCGGTACGCGAGGCGACGCCCATCTTGGACATCACACGGGCCAGCCCGTGTGGGCGAGCGAGTCCATGTTGGCGCGCCAAGGCGTGATTCGGTCCGGGACGTAATGGCATGCGCGCAGCATGGCCAAGCGCGGATGGAAACGCCAGACTGCATCCCCGACGCAGCTGCACGCGCAGCCGTCGCAATTCACTCCGAAATCACCGCGACAAGGCGACACTCCGCGTATGAAAGCCGACGCATCGACTGCCGCGCCCGACCTCAACGTGTTCCAGCGCACCCTGCGCGGCTTCCTGCGTTGGTTCGATACCGCCGCGGTGGATACCGACGACCTGCAGGAAGCAGATCGTGTCGACTGGGTGCGGGTGATTCCGTTCCTTGGCCTTCACCTGGCATGCATCGGGGTGTTCTGGGTGGGGTTTTCGTGGTTCGCACTGTGGGTCGCCGTGGCGATGTACTGCGTGCGCATGTTCGCGATCACCGCGTTCTATCACCGCTATTTCTCGCACAAGGCATTCAAGACCTCGCGGCCCGTGCAGTTCGCATTCGCGTTGCTCGGTGCTGCCTCGGTACAGCGCGGGCCGCTGTGGTGGGCGGCGCACCATCGCAACCATCATCGCAACGCCGACACCGAACGCGACCTGCATTCGCCGGTCACGCGCAGCCTTTTCTGGAGCCACATGGGCTGGTTCATGTCGCCGCGCGGCTTCGTGACCGAGTACGCGAAAGTCCCCGATTTGATGAAGTTCCCCGAATTGCGCTGGCTGGATCGCTTCGACCTTCTGATTCCAGTCGCGCTGGCAGCGGCCCTGCTCGGACTGGGCCATCTGCTGCATGCGTACGCGCCTGGATTGCACACGACCGGGCCGCAGCTTCTGGTGTGGGGTTTCTTCGTTTCGACGATCGTGTTGTTCCACTGCACCGTCACGATCAACTCGCTGGCGCACCGTTGGGGAACGCGACGTTACGCAACCCGCGACAACAGCCGCAATAACTGGTTTCTGGCGATCATCACGTTCGGCGAGGGCTGGCACAACAACCACCATCACTTCCCCGGATCGGCGCGCCAGGGTTTCCGCTGGTGGGAGTACGACGTGACCTATTACGGACTGCGCACGATGGCCGCGGTCGGATTGGTCTGGGATTTGAAACCCGTCCCGCTCGCGCTACGCGATGCGCGTCTGGAATCCGGTTAAAATACATGATCGATGGAATGCTTTCCGGTTCGCATGCTTCGGGGGACGCGTGCGCAGTCTGGTCTCGTGGGGGATGCAAGATGAGGATCGTGGCATGAGGATTGCCGTCGTCGGCAGCGGAATTGCGGGGCTTTCGGCGGCATGGTTGCTGTCGCGCGAACACGAGGTAGTGCTGTTTGAGCGCGACGATCGTCTTGGTGGACACACGCATACCCACAAGGTCGTGCTCGAAAACCGCGAGTTCGCAGTGGACACCGGCTTCATCGTCTACAACAACGAACACTATCCGCTGCTGAAGCGATTGTTCGAGGAGTTGGGCGTGGCCAGCCAACCAACCAATATGAGCTTCTCGGTGCAAGACGCGCGCAACGGCCTGGAATACAACCCTGGCAGCTTCGGCAACCTGATGGCGCACCCGCGCAATCTGCTGGATCCGAAGTTCCTAAAGATGCTCAGTGAGATCAAGCGCTTTTACAAGGAAGCAGGGCATCTCCTGGAAACCGAAGGTGCCGGTCCGACGCTGGGCGATTACCTGCGCGAACAAAAATATTCGCCGATGTTCATCGAGGACCACCTGGTCCCGATGGTGAGCGCGTTGTGGTCCGCACCGTCGTCGCAGATCATGGATTTCCCCGGGAAATACCTGGTGCGCTTCATGCGCAACCACAACATGCTGCAGGTCAACGGTCGTCCGCAGTGGCGCACGGTGACCGGCGGTTCCTCGCGCTACATCGACATGATGCGCCGCACATGGAAAGTGGAAGAACGCCTGGAGACGCCGGTGCTGCGCATCCTCCGCACCGACGAAGATGTACGGCTGGTCACCGACGATGGCGAGGAGCGTTTCGACCAGGTCGTACTGGCCTGTCACAGCGATCAGGCGCTCGCGATGCTGGGCGATGCCAGCGAGATGGAAACCAGCATCCTTGGCGCGATTCCATACCAGAACAACGATGCCGTGCTGCATACCGACGCACGCCTGCTGCCGCGCAACCGCAAGGCCTGGGCCGGATGGAACTCGTACGTGCCTGCGCGCGAAAGCAGTGCGTGCACGGTCAGCTACTACATGAACATCCTGCAATCGCTGGATGCGCCCGAACCGCTGATCGTGTCGCTCAACCGCACCGACGACATCGACCCGAGCAAGATCATCGCGATGATGAAGTATCAGCACCCGGTGTACACCAGCACCAGCATCGCTGCGCAGAATCGTCGCGTCGCGATCAACGGCCAGCGTCGCACCTGGTTCTGCGGTGCCTATTGGCGCTACGGCTTCCACGAAGACGGCCTGCGCAGCGCAGTCAGCGTTGCCAAGGCGCTCGATGTGGAATGGCAATAACGATCGCCCCGTTGCCCGCGGCGATCTGCGACGGTCGGGATCACCGCCGTCGCAGGGCACGACGATGAACCCCGCGCCACTGAAAAGCGCCATCTATACCGGCTGGGTACGCCATCGCCGCAGCATGCCGCGCGAGCATGCGTTCCGCTATCGCATGTTCATGTTGTATCTCGACCTGTCCGAGATCGGACGCGCGTTCGAAGACCGCTGGCTGTGGTCGGTCGGACGCCGCAACCTCGCCGAATTCCGGCGCAGCGATTATCACGGCGATCCGGCGGTGCCGCTGGACACTGCAGTGCGCGACACGGTTGAAGCGCAACTCGGCACACGTCCATCTGGCCCGATCCGCATGCTTGCGCACCTGCGCTACTTCGGACATTGCTTCAATCCGGTGGTGATCTATTACGGCTATGCGGCCGATGGTGCGACGCTGGACTGGATCGTCGCCGAGATCAGCAACATCCCGTGGAACGAGCGGCACGCCTATGTCCTGCCAGTCTCTATAGCGGTCACGCATGGCAGTACGCACGGCTGGAAATTCCGCAAGGAATTTACCGTTTCGCCGTTCATGCCGCTCGATCGCGGCTACGACTGGCGCTTTCAGGAGCCCGGCGAACAACTGCGCGTCCACATGGACGTGCGTGCCGGCGAGCACACCGAGATGGACGCGACCCTCGTCCTTGAGCGCCGACCGCTGGAAGGCCCGCAGCTCGCCCGCGCGCTTCTTCACTATCCCGTGATGAGTGCTCGCGTAGTAATGGCAATCTATTGGCAAGCCTTCCGCTTGTGGTTGAAGGGCGTTCCGTTCCATGGCCATGGCAAGCGCGGGCAGACGCTGCCGTGATGCGGCGACCAGGAGATCGAGCCGCTTCAAGCCCTGGCCGGAACCGATTGCCGAGCCGCCCGATTGCATCTCAGCGAGTACCCTCATGAGCACATCCGCAGAAAGTCTCGGCCAATCCAGCACAACCACGACCGTCGCGTTTTCCGGATTCGAACGACGCCTGCGCAACCGGCTGATCGAGACGATGCGCGGCCTCCAGGGCGGCACGATGGTGCTGCACGATGCACTCGGGTCGGCCACGGTCGGCATGCCGAACGGCCATGAGCCGCTGCTGATCCACGTCAGCGTGCACTCGCCGGAATTTTATCGGCAGGTCGCGATGAACGGCAGCGTAGGCGCTGGCGAGGCGTATATGGAAGGTCACTGGACGTGCAGCGATCTGGTTGCTCTGGTGCGCTTGCTGGTGCGTAACCGCGACCTGCTCGACGGCATGGAAACCGGCCTCGCGCGCCTGGGCGGCATCGCAATGCGTGCGTTGAATACGTTTCGTCGCAACACGCGCCATGGCAGCCGCCGCAACATCGCCGCGCACTACGATCTCGGCAACGACCTGTTCAAGCTCTTCCTCGACGAGAACATGATGTACTCGTCGGCGATCTTCGCCGACCCGTCCGGGTCGCTCGTGGCGGAGTCATTGGAGCAGGCATCGCGGCGCAAGATCGATCGCATCTGCCGCAAGCTCGACCTGCAACCAACGGATCATGTGGTCGAGATCGGCACCGGCTGGGGCGGATTCGCGCTGCATGCCGCAACGCACTATGGCTGCCGCGTGACGACCACGACGATTTCCGCCGAGCAGCATGCGCTCGCGAGCGAGCGCGTCGCCGCAGCCGGTCTGCAGGATCGCATCACGCTGCTGCTGAACGATTACCGCGACCTCGATGTCGGTGACGGCACGGGCGGCTACGACAAGCTGGTATCGATCGAGATGATCGAGGCGATCGGTCATCAGTACATGGATACATACTTCAAGAAATGCGCGGCATTGCTCAAGCCCGATGGACTCGCGATGATCCAGGCGATCACCATCGAGGATTCGCGCTACAAACAAGCGCTGGACTCGGTGGACTTCATCAAGCGCCATATCTTTCCCGGCAGTTTCATTCCAAGCGTGAGCGCGATGCTCGACGCGAGTGCGCGCACGAGCGACCTGCGGCTGCTGAACTTGGAGGACATCGGCCCGAGCTACGCGCTCACGTTGAACCACTGGCGGCAGCGTTTCCTCACGCGGCTGGACGAGGTGCGCAAGCTCGGCTACGACGAGCGCTTCGTGCGGATGTGGGAGTACTACCTGTGCTACTGCGAGGGTGGTTTCATCGAGCGCTCGATCGGCACTGCGCAGATGCTGTTCGCGCGACCGGGCAATCGGCGCACGCAGTTCGTTCCCGAACCCGACAACATCCTGTGATCGGGAAAGCCGCCAATGCGATCGGCTACCAGGCGGTCTGGCTGATCAGCGTCGCGAGCGCCGCCCGCGGTTCGGCGATCGCCGGTCCGCTGGCGGCCAGCGCATTCGTCGCAATGACGCTTGCATTCGGCGGCAAGCGGCGCGCCGATCTGCGATTAATCCCTCTCGCTCTGTTGATCGGGCTGCTGGTCGACAGTACGTGGATCGGCCTGGGTTGGTTGCACTACAGCGCGACATCGCCTGCGGCGCAATGCGCGCCTGCATGGATCATCGGGATCTGGATATCGTTCGCGCTGACGTTGAATCACTCGTTCGCCTTCCTCAAGGGACGTTATGCGCTGGCCGCAGTGCTCGGCGCTCTCGGCGGCCCGCTGGCGTACTTGAGCGCATCGCGAGGTCTCGGCGCGGTGCATTTCGATGCACCTGTCGCGACAGTATTGATGGGGCTTGCCGTCGTCTGGATGGCCGTGTTCCCGCTGCTTGTACGCAGTACCGAAGCCTGGCGTACACCAGTCGCACGCGCGGTGTTGCCATGATGGCGGCAATTGGCGACGCATCGAATGCCATCGCGTGGCCCTTGCTGCTGTGGGTCTGGCTGGGCAGCGCACTCGCGATGGCCGGTGTGTGGGCGTATGCGCGCAGTGCGAGCAACATCGGCTATGTGGACGTGGCATGGGCTGCATTGATGGGCCTGATGGCTGTCGCTGTTGCCTTGGGAAGTCACGGCGCGATCATGCCGCGCTGCCTCGTCGCCACGCTGGTCGCGCTGTGGGCGCTGCGTCTCGCCCATCATCTGTTCGTGCGCGTGCACAAGCGACCCGAAGATGGTCGCTACGATTATCTGCGCCAACACTGGCAGGGGAATCAGGGGAAATTTTTCGTGTTCTTCCAATTGCAGGCGATCATCGTGACACTGTTCGCTTTGCCGCTGCTGGTCGCCGCATCGAATCCGATTGGCGCGATCACAGCCTGGACCGTCGCTGCGCTCACTGTATGGGTGCTTGCTGTCGGCGGCGAAAGCATCGCCGATCGCCAGCTCGCAGCATGGGTCGCGAATCCAGCGAACAAGGGTGCGACCTGCCGCAGCGGATTCTGGGCGTGGTCGCGGCATCCGAATTATTTCTTCGAATGGCTGCACTGGTTTGCTTATGCATTGCTCGCGATCGGTGCGCCGATGGCATGGCTCGCGCTGTTCGGCCCGCTGCTGATGTTCGCATTCCTGTATCGCGTGACCGGTATTCCATATACCGAAGCGCAATCGCTGCGCTCGCGCGGCGACGACTATCGCGCATACCAACGCGAGGTCAGTGCATTCTTTCCGTGGCCGCCACGCCGCATTCGTACCGACTGACGCCAACGATTCGAGACCAACGATGTCACTGATTTCCCTTTGCGAAAACGGGCGCATACCCGATGCGCTGACCCGCGTCGGCATCCGCCGCCTGTGCGCCGAACGCCTGCTGCAGGAACACGCCGACGATGTCGCCGCAGCGGATGTTAACTTCCGTCGCCGTCTTGTCGAATTGCGCAACAGTCCGCTCGCGATCGAGACCGACGCTGCGAATCGCCAGCATTACGAAGTGCCCACGGCGTTCTTCCAGCTGTGCCTGGGCAAACGCCTGAAATACAGCGGCTGCTATTACCCGACCGGCAGCGAAAGCCTCGACCAGGCCGAAGAGGCGATGCTCGCAATGTACTGCCAGCGCGCCGGTCTCGCCGATGGACAGCGCATCCTTGAACTTGGCTGCGGCTGGGGCTCGCTGACGTTGTGGATGGCCGAGCATTACCCGAACGCGCGCATCACCGGCGTGTCGAATTCGGCGAGCCAGCGCGAACACATTCTTGCGCGCTGCAGGGATCGCGGTTTCGGCAACGTCGAGATCCTGACGCGCGACGTCAACCAGTTGCAACTCGATGCGCGTTTCGATCGCGTGGTGTCGGTCGAGATGTTCGAACACGTGCGCAACTACCGCCTGTTGTTCGAGCGCATTGCGGGCTGGCTTGAGGACGACGGCAGTCTGTTCACGCATATCTTCTGCCATCGCTACCTGATGTATCCCTTCGAGGACGAGGGCAAGGACGACTGGATGGCGCGGCATTTCTTCACCGGCGGACTGATGCCGTCGGCCGACACTTTCCTGCACTTCCAGGACGATCTGGTATTGCGCCAACGCTGGCTGGTGCCAGGTACGCATTATCAGCGCACCGCGAACCACTGGCTCGCAAACCAGGACGCGCACAGCGACGACGTGCTGAAGATCCTTGGCTCAGTGTATGGAAACGAACACGCGCGCATCTGGAGCCAGCGTTGGCGGATGTTCTGGATGGCTTGCGCGGAACTGTTCGGTTACCGCGACGGCAACGAATGGCTGGTCGCGCATTACCGGTTCGACAAACGCTGAAGCAGCATCAGCGTGCGCTCATCTATTTCGCTGGGACTGGCTGCGACGGGGCTTCTGGATCGGCAGGCATCGGTTGGGGCTTGCCTTTCGAGACATGGATGCCTTTCGATTCCATCCACGCCGAGAACTCGGCCGCAGTGAACTTCTTGCCATCGCCGCCGGCATTGAAACGATAGGGCGAGTTGTCCCATTTCGTACGCGGCACATAGCCGGAGGCTTCCGGCGGGGCTTGCGAATAACCAGCCGCCTGCGACACGTTCTGGCAACCCTCCAGGCGCAGCCGCAGCAGCACGCGATCCACGGCCTGGGTTTCGTTGCTCGCATAGGTCAGAACACCATCGGGCGAGCCCAACTGGTGCCCGCTGCCGGGTAGTTCGACGCTCAGCGGCGGCAATGCGGTCGGCCGTAACGGCAACGGTTGAGGTACGGATTTGACCGAACAATCGGACGCGGCAAACGCCGGGGCAGCGATCAGGCACGCCAGGAACGCAATTGCTATGGAACGGTCATGGCGCATTGCAACTTCCCGCTTGAGCGACTTGAGAGCCGAGTGTAGGAAGCTTGTGCCCGCCGCACAAGCAAAACCGATTCGTACTTTCCATCTACTCAAAAAAGACGAAGCCCGGCACTAGGCCGGGCTTCGGTTGCTTCATGAACTGTGTCCGTTAGTTCTGGACGTTCAGCTCGGTACGACGGTTCTGTGCGCGACCTTCCGGATTGTCCGAACCATCCGGGTTGGTGTTCGGCGCAATCGGGTGGCTCTCACCGAAACCGTGCGGACCCACCAGACGACCGGCATCGATGCCGTTGCTCGTCAGGTAGTCGTACACAGCCTTGGCGCGACGCTCGGACAACTTCTGGTTGTACGCGTCGGTACCCTTCGAGTCGGTATGACCAGCGACTTCAACCTTCAGCTCCGGATACTTCTTCAGGACTTCGATAGCCTGATTCAGGATCGCCACTGCGTCAGGACGCAGTTTGGACTTGTCGAAATCGAAGTTCACGCCACGCAGATCGATTGTCACCGGGACCGGGCAACCATCCGGGCCAACGGTCTGGCCAGCTGGCGAGTTCGGGCACTTGTCGTTGCAGTCGTTCACACCGTCGCCGTCGGAATCCTTGTCGGCGCAGGTTGCGACCGGCGCCGGCATCGGCGCGGGCTCGACTGCCTTCATCGGTTCCGGTCCAAGCGCTACGGTCACGCCGACCGATGCGAGCAGGTCGGTAAAGTAGCTCTGGTTCGGAGAGAGCACGCTGTTGTTGTCGCCATCCCAGCGCGCGCCTAACTCTGCACGGAGGCCGTATCGACCGTACTGCGCTTCCAGACCTGCACCAACATTCGCGGCGAAATGGTCGTCTTTGCGAACAGCCGGGGAAACAGGGTTCGGAAAGTTGTTGTATTCCTCTTCCGCACGCTGCCAACCCAAGCCCATACGGACATATGGGTTCCAGTTACGGCCTTCCTTGCGGAAATGATAAAGGGCATCCAGAGAGACACCGTACTGGCTCCACCACAAGTCTTGCCGTGGGCTCTCCTGATGCGGATTCTGATAGTTGAAGTTCAGCTCCACCGACCAGTTCGGGGACAGCGGCTTGCCGATACCGAACACACCAAAAGGTGCATTGTTCGTATGACGGGCGCTGTCCTGGAAATTCATGCCGATCGAACCGTCCAGGTACCAACGGTCATCGTAGTCCTGCGCCATGGCAGCTTGAGCCGCACCCATCGCACCCAGCAGGGCAAGACCGAGGATTTGCTTCTTCATGTTGAACTCCTTGTAAAACGACTGGAAGGCTAAATGAACGACTCTGGATTCAGCGGCGGACGATGCCACACACGCCAACTAGCACTGACTGTGAAAACAGCGTCGTAAAGACGGCGTTAACGCAAGACTAACAAGTTCATTGCACAACCGCAACCATCTGTCAAAGCGTCGCAAATTCGTTCAGGAAAGTCTGGATCGGGGTGGAATCCAACCCATTCGGATTGGCGGTCATGGCCAGGATCCGGTCGACCTGGGACGCTGTCAGATGCCCTCGCAGGGCCGCCTCGAACTTCTCCAGCAGCACAGGAATACCCTCGGCACGGCGCTTGCGGTGGCCGATCGGGTAGTCGATCGACACCTGCTCGGTAGAACTGCCGTCCTTGAAGAATACCTGTAGCGAATTGCCGATGAAACGCTTGTCCGGATCGAAATAGTCCCTGGAGAACTGCGGATTTTCCTGAACGTGCATCTTGTCGCGCAAAGCATCGATGCGTGGATCGGCGGCAACCTCATCCGCATAGTCGTCTGCAGTCAAGTGCCCGAAGATCAGCGGCACCGCGACCATGTACTGGAGGCAGTGGTCGCGATCGGCGTAATTGGATAGCGGGCCAGTCTTGTCGATGATGCGCATGCCGGCTTCCTGGGTCTGGATCACGATCCCGTCGATCTCCTCGATTCGATCCTTCACTTCGGCGTGCAACTTCATCGCGCATTCGACCGCTGTCTGGGCATGAAACTCCGCTGGGAAGCTGATCTTGAACAGCACGTTTTCCATCACGTAGCTTCCGAACGAGCGCTCGAACATGAACGGTTTGCCCTTGAACGCGACATCGTAGAAACCCCAGGTCTTCGCGCTGAGCGCGCTTGGGTAACCGGGTTCGCCGCGCACAGCGTTCAATGCATGGGTCACCGCGCGACGGCAGGCATCGCCGGCTGCCCAACTCTTGCGCGGCCCGGTGTTTGGTGCGTGGCGATAGGTGCGCAGCGCGCCATTGTCGATCCAGCTGTTCGATACCGCATTGACGATCTGCTCATGGCTGCCGCCCAACATTGCAGTTGCGACAGCAGTGGACGCGAGACGCACCAGGATCACGTGATCAAGTCCGACGCGGTTGAAGCTGTTCAACAGCGCGTAGCAGCCCTGGATTTCGTGCGCCTTGATCGCCCAACCCAGCACGTCGCGCACGGTGATCTGCTTGCCGCCCTCGCGCTCGGCTCTGAGGCCGAGGTAATCGGCGACTGCAAGGATCGCGCCGAGGTTGTCGGATGGATGGCCCCATTCCGCCGCAAGCCAAGTGTCGTTGAAATCCAGCCAGCGTACCTGCACAGCGATGTTGTACGCGGCCTGCACTGGATCGAGTTCGAACGATGTTCCTGGCACGCGCGCGCCACCGGCGAGCGTTGCGCCCGGCACGATCGGGCCGAGGTGTTTCACACAGGCCGGGTGCTTCATCGCGAGCATCGCGCATGCCAGCGAATCGAGCAGCATGTAGCGCGCGGTGTCGTACGCCTCGTCGGAAGCGATGGTGTAGCCAGTCACATAGTCGGCGATGTCGACCATCGGCTGGTCGGGATCGGGGCGAACGGCGGAACGGATGTCGTGTTGATCCATGGGGCTGCTCCAGTCCACGTTGCGACGCACACGCGATCTCGCCGCAGGCCCGGACCGGATAGCGTCCGCGTGTTCAGCCGCGCGTGGAGTCAGTCTTCCGCAAGCACGCTCGCGGGCACCCTGACCGCACCTTCCATGAGCACGCGCGCGCTGCGACTCATGACCGCCTTGGTGACCTGCCAGATGCCATCGACCATGCGCGCCTGCGCGCCAACCCGCAAGGTGCCGGAAGGATGGCCGAAGCGCACTTCGCCGCGCTTGCCGCCGCCCGCGGCGAGGTTGACCAAGGTCCCGGGAATCGCCGCGGCGGTACCGATCGCAACCGCCGCGGTGCCCATCATCGCGTGGTGCAGCTTGCCCATAGACATCGCACGCACATTCAGGTCGATGTCGGCGGCATGAACGGGTTTGCCATTTGAGGCGACGTAGTCCGCAGGCGGCGCGACGATCGCGACCTTCGGCGTGTGCTGCCGCTGCGAAGCCTGGCCGAGGTCCGAAATCAGGCCCATCTTCAGCGCGCCATGGGCACGAATGGTCTCGAACATCGCGAGCGCTTTCGGATCGTCGTTGATCGCGCCCTGCAATTCGGTGCCGCTGTACCCGAACGCGGCCGCGTCGAGGAAGATCGTGGGAATGCCGGCGTTGATCAGGGTGGCCTGCAGGGCGCCCACGCCCGGCACGTCGAGCACGTCGACGAGATTCCCGGTCGGGAACATCGCGCCGCCCTCGCTTTCATCGGTCGGCTCGACAAATTCGAGCACCACTTCGGCCGCGGGAAACGTCACGCCGTCGAGTTCGAAGTCGCCGCTCTCCTGCACCTGCCCATCCGCGATCGGCACATGCGCGACGATGGTCTTGCGGATGTTGTCCTGCCAGATGCGAACCGTGCACGTGCCATCCCGCGGGATGCGCGCGGCTTCGACCAGGCCCGCGCTGATCGCGAATGACCCGACCGCCGCGGAGAGGTTGCCGCAATTGCCGGACCAGTCCACGAACGCCTTGTCGATCGCGACCTGGCCGAACAGGTAATCGACGTCGTGGTCGGCGCGCGAACTGGTGGCCACGATGACTGCCTTGCTCGTGCTCGAACTCGCCCCGCCCATGCCGTCGATCTGTTTGCCATAAGGGTCGGGGCTGCCGATCACGCGCAGCAGGATCGCATCGCGCGCCGCGCCGGGAACACGCGCGGCTTCAGGTAGGTCCTGCAAGCGGAAGAACACGCCCTTGCTGGTGCCGCCGCGCATGTAGGTGGCGGGGATCCTGATCTGCGGCAGTGTGGGCATCGGCACGGTTCCGGCATGGCGTGGGGAAAGGATCAGGCCGCGCGCGAGGCTTCGAGGAAATCCTGCGCGAAGCGCTGCAGCACGCCGCCGGCCTCGTAGATCGCGAGTTCCTCGGCGGTATCCAGGCGGCAGGTCACGACCGCCTGGATGCGCTCGCCGTCGCGGCGGTGGATGACCAGGATGAGGTCCGCGCGCGGTGCGCGCTCGCCGACCACGTCAAAGGTCTCGGTGCCGTCGAGCGCAAGCGCTGTGCGATTCGTGCCCGGCTTGAACTCGAGCGGCAGCACGCCCATGCCGATCAGGTTGGTGCGATGGATGCGTTCGAGGCCCTCGGCGACGATCGCCTCCACGCCCGCGAGTCGCACGCCCTTGGCGGCCCAGTCGCGCGAGCTGCCCTGTCCATAATCGGCGCCGGCCACGATGATCAGCGGCTGCTTGCGCTGCATGTAGGTCTCGATCGCTTCCCACATGCGCACGACCTGGCCTTCTGGTTCGATCCGCGCCAGCGATCCCTGCGTGACCTTTCCGTCGACGATAGCCATTTCGTTGATCAAATTCGGATTGGCGAACGTCGCACGCTGCGCGGTCAGGTGATCGCCACGGTGGGTCGCATAGGAATTGAAGTCCTCTTCCGGCAGTCCCATTCTCGCGAGATATTCGCCGGCCGCGCTGTCGAGCATGATCGCGTTCGATGGCGACAGGTGATCGGTGGTGATGTTGTCGCCGAGCAGGGCCAGCGGACGCATGCCGCGCAGCGTGCGTTCGCCAGCGAGCGCGCCTTCCCAGTAGGGCGGGCGCCGGATGTAGGTGCTCGCCGCGCGCCATGCATACAAAGGACTGATCGCACCGCCGGTCCCCGCGACGCGCCGGAACATCGGCTCGTAGACGCGACGGAATTGTTCGGGCTTCACGTGGCTGCGCACCACCGCATCGATCTCGGCATCGTCCGGCCAGATGTCCGCCAGCCGCACCTCGCGTCCTTGTGCATCGATGCCGAGCACGTCCTTTTCGATGTCGAAACGGATCGTGCCGGCGATCGCATACGCGATCACCAGCGGCGGCGAAGCCAAGAAGGCCTGCTTTGCGTACGGGTGGATGCGTCCGTCGAAATTGCGGTTGCCCGAGAGCACGGCGGTCGCGTACAGATCGCGCTCGACGATCTCCTGCTGGATCGCCGGATCGAGCGCGCCGCTCATGCCGTTGCAGGTTGTGCATGCGAATCCGACGATGCCGAAGCCAAGCTTCTCAAGCTCCGTCAGCAAGCCCGCTTCTTCGAGGTACAGCTGCACGGTCTTCGAACCCGGCGCCAGCGAGGACTTCACCCACGGCTTGCGCAGCAAGCCCTTCGCATTCGCGTTGCGCGCGAGCAGGCCCGCGGCGATCACGTTGCGCGGATTGGACGTGTTGGTGCAACTGGTGATCGCGGCGATGATCACCGCGCCATCGGGTATCAGGCCCGGCACATCCTCGTGTTGGCCCGCGATCCCGCGCGCGGCCAAGTCGCTGGTCGCTACGCGCTTGTGCGGATTCGACGGCCCAGCCATGTTGCGCACGACCGCGGAAAGGTCGAATGCAATTTCGCGATCGTACTTAGCCGTGCGCAGAGCATCGGACCACAGCCCAGCCTGCTTCGCGTAAGTCTCGACCAGTTGCACTTGCGCCTCCTCACGCCCGGTCAGGCGCAGGTAGGCGATGGTCTGCTCGTCGATCGAGAACAGCGCCGCGGTCGCACCGAATTCCGGCGTCATGTTCGAGATCGTCGCGCGATCGCCAAGCGTCAGCGCGCGTGCGCCGTCGCCGAAAAACTCGAGATAGGCGCCGACGACCTTTTCCTCGCGCAGGAACTCGGTCAGCGCGAGCACGATATCGGTCGCGGTGATGCCGGGCGCGGTACGGCCGTGCAGCTGGACGCCGATGATGTCCGGCAGCCGCATCCACGACGCGCGGCCGAGCATCACGCTCTCGGCCTCCAGCCCGCCCACGCCGACCGCGATCACGCCGAGCGCGTCGACGTGCGGCGTGTGGCTGTCGGTGCCCACGCAGGTGTCCGGATAGGCTACGCCGTCTTCCACTCCGACCACCGGGCTCATTTTCTCAAGATTGATCTGATGCATGATCCCGTTGCCGGGCGGGATCACGTCGACGTTGTGGAACGCCTTGCGGGTCCAGTCGATGAAGTGGAAACGGTCCTCGTTGCGGCGGTCCTCGATCGCGCGATTCTTCGCGAATGCGTTGGGATCATTACCGCCCCATTCGACCGCCAGCGAGTGGTCGACGATCAACTGGGTCGGAACCACCGGATTGACCTGCGCCGGATCGCCGCCCATGTCGGCGATGGCGTCCCGTAAACCCGCAAGATCCACGAGCGCGGTCTGGCCGAGGATGTCGTGGCAGACCACGCGCGCCGGGAACCACGGGAAATCGAGGTCGCGCCGGCGCTCGATAAACTGCGTCAGGTACGCATCGCGCTGCAATGGATCGGCACGCCGTACGATGTTTTCGGCGTGCACGCGCGATGTGTAGGGCAGCGCGTCCCAGGCACCGGGGCTGATCGCATCGATCGCGGCGCTCGCGTCGAAATAGTCGAGGTCAGTGCCGGGCAGCGGCTTGCGGAATTCGGTGTTCATTGGCATTCGGGTCTCCAGTCAAGCAGCAGCGATGGCATACGCCGCGGCGTGACGGCAGGCTTTCCTTCCGCCAACGGGAGAAGGCGTCCCGTCAGGGGCGGATGAGGGTGCGGTTCCAGCACGGAGTTTCACCAGCATCCGAATCTCCACCCCTCTCCCGGAGGAGAAGGACTCTATCGTGCATCACCCTGGTGGCGATTCGATATACGGAGCGCGCGAAGGAGTCGTATTGTGCCAGATGGCCAGCGGCCCCGCGTCCGGGCTGGGCGCACGGCGGCCGCAATCCGTCCCTTTGCTTGTGCGCTCCACCGAATCCATGCATGGTGCGCGCTGCCCCAACGCACCGGATTTTGGCGCCGCGCGATGACCAATTCCTACCCCAATCTGTTCGCCCCGCTCGACCTCGGCTTCTGCACCCTGCCCAATCGCATCCTGATGGGCTCGATGCATACCGGTCTTGAGGATCGCTCGTCCGACTTCCCGAAGCTCGCCGCGTATTTCGCCGAACGCGCGCGCGGCGGCGTCGGGCTGATGGTCACTGGCGGGGTTTCGCCGAACATGACCGGCTGGCTCAAGCCGTTCTCCGGCAAGTTGAGCTGGAAGTGGGAGATCCACAAGCACCGCATCGTGACGAAAGCCGTACACGCGGCCGGCGGTCGTATCTGCCTGCAGTTGCTGCACGCGGGACGCTATGCTGCGCACCCGTTCGCGGTCGCGCCCTCGAAAGTCAAGTCGCCGATCAGCCCGGTCACGCCGCGCGCCTTGTCCGCCCGCGCCGTCGATCGCCTCATCAATGACTACGCGCATTCGGCGCGGCTCGCACGCGATGCCGGTTACGACGGCGTCGAGGTGATGGGATCGGAAGGCTATCTCATCAACGAGTTCCTCGCGCCGCGCACCAACAAGCGCAACGACGCGTGGGGCGGCGACGCGGGCAAGCGCATGCGCTTCGCGGTCGAGATCGTGCGCCGCACGCGCGAAGCCTGCGGCCCCGACTTCATCCTGATCTACCGGCTGTCGATGCTCGAACTCGTCGACGACGGTTCGAGCTGGGACGAGACCATCGCCCAGGCGAAAGCCGTCGAAGCCGCTGGCGCGACGATCCTCAACACCGGCATCGGCTGGCACGAGGCGCGCGTTCCGACGATCGCGACCTCGGTGCCACGCGCCGCCTTCGCGGAAGTGACCGCGCGCATGAAGCCGCACGTGAAGCTGCCGCTGATCGCGACCAACCGCATCAATATGCCCGACGTCGCCGAACGCATCCTCGCCTCGGGCGGCGCGGACATGGTGTCGATGGCGCGCCCGCTGCTCGCCGATCCGGAATGGGCGAACAAGGCGAAGGCCGGTCGCGCGATCGCGATCAACACCTGCATTGCCTGCAACCAGGCCTGCCTCGACCATGTATTCGTCGGCAAGAAAGCAAGTTGCCTCGTCAATCCACGCGCGTGCGCCGAGACCGAACTCAACTACACGCCGACCAAGACACCGCGCCGCATCGCTGTGATCGGTGCCGGGCCCGCTGGACTTGCATGCGCAACCGTCGCGGCGCAGCGCGGCCATCGCGTGACCTTGTTCGATGCGCACGCAGAAATCGGTGGCCAGTTCAATCTCGCCAAGCAGATTCCCGGCAAGGAAGAGTTCCACGAGACGTTGCGCTATTTCGGCCATCGGCTCGCAGAGGAGCGCGTGGATTTGCGTCTGGGCCGTGCAGCATCGCTTGCCGATCTGAACGACTTCGACGCGATCGTGCTTGCGACTGGAGTGACTCCGCGCGCTACCAATTTTCCCGGGCACGAACACGCAAAGGTGTGCAGCTATCTGGACGTATTGACGCGACGCGTCGTTCCCGGCAAGCGCGTCGCGATCATCGGCGCGGGCGGGATCGGTTTCGATGTCGCCGAGTTCCTCGTGCAGGAAGGCGCCTCGCCGAGCCTCGATGCTGCGCGCTGGATGGCCGAATGGGGCGTCGACCTCGACCAGCACACCCGCGGCGGATTGACGAAGGCACACGTCGAATCGCCGGCTCGTGAGGTCTGGCTGCTGCAACGCAGCCCCGGCAAGCCCGGCGCGAAACTCGGCAAGACCACCGGCTGGATCCATCGCGCGACACTAAAGGCCAAGGGCGTGAAGATGATCGGCGGCGTCGAATACCTCGGCGTTGATGACGAAGGCATGCGCATCCGCATCGAGGGCGTCGAGCAGTTGCTACCGGTCGATCACGTCGTCGTCTGCGCCGGCCAGGAGCCGTTGCGCCAACTGCTGCAACCCTTGCGTGACGCGGGCCGCAAGGTGCATGTGATCGGCGGTGCGGATGTCGCTGCCGAGCTCGATGCGAAACGTGCGATCGACCAGGGCAGTCGGCTCGCCTCGATACTTTAATGTCTGCGGACGCGCCGCATCGGATGGAATAGCCAATCCGATCAATGACTTCTCGATTTGCCGCCTTTCGCCGCAAACCTTGAAGGCGTGCTAAGGTCTGCCTCCACTGTGCTCGCGACCTGCTGGAAAGGCTGCGGGCAGATGGATTGCCGAAAATCGTTCGATGGAAACACTACGCTGATCCAGCAGCGCCGATCAGAAACACATGTCCCCATGACGCCATGCTGCGTCAGTCGCCCCACGATGCGTTGCTGCATCGGGACTGCTGACAACGCCAACGGAGCAAGGAACCACCGCGATGAAGCTGGCATTGATTCTCTGGCTGGTGCATGTACTGCCCCAGCAAGCCGCCGACCCGATGTGCCTGGCGACGACGGTCTATCTCGAAGCGCGCGGCCAGCCCGAACGTGGCCAGCGCGCGATTGCCGAGGTCGCCTTGCGCCGACGCGATACCGGCATCTGGGGCGATTCGGTCTGCGAAGTCGTGACCGCACCAGGCCAGTTTGCGATGGCTACGCTCGATCCGGGCAACCGTCTCGCCGACATCGGCGCGCTTTACACTGCACTGCAGATTGCGATCGTCACCGAACGCGATTGGGCAAAGCCGACAGGCCAACGCAACGAGATCGTTCCAGGCGCCAGCCATTTTTCGGCCCGCACGCAAGACCATCCTGCATCGCCGAATGCGCGGTTGGTCGCGGTGATCGGCGATCAGAATTTCTACCGGGTTGAACGCAGCGGCAGCGGCCATCCTGCGCGATAACACGATGTGTCCTACCGATACGGTTTGTATCGACACGATGCGGCCCCACTGAACGGGCTCCCAACACCGGAGTACGCCGCATGAAGCTCTACACCAAACCGGGTGCCTGCTCGCTCACCGACCACATCGTGCTCGAATGGATCGGCAAGCCGTTCGACGTCAAGGTGCTCACCGCCGCCGAACTCAAGCAGCCCGACTACCTCGCGATCAATCCAGATGGTGCGGTGCCCGCGCTCGTCGATGGCGATTGGACGCTGACCCAGAACGCAGCGATCCTGAATTATCTCGCCGACCTCAATCCCGAAAGTAATCTCGGCGGCGACGGCACGCCGAAGGGCCGCGCCGAGACGAATCGCTGGCTGTCGTTCCTCAATGCCGATGTGCACACGGCCTTCCATCCGTTGTTCGGTTCGACCGCGTTCCTCGAAGACGTCGCGACCATCGACAAGACCAAGGATGCCGCGAAAAAGAAACTTCATGGCCTGTACGAGCGTGCGAACCAACAACTCGAAGGCCGAGATTGGCTGACCGGCACGCGATCGATCGCAGATCCGTACCTGTTCGTCACTTACCAGTGGGCGAAGAAGGTCGGTGTCGACCTGACCGGTTTCGACAACCTCGCCGCATTCGACCAGCGCATGGCCGCCGATGCCGGCGTACAGCGCGCGTTGCGGACCGAGGGATTGATCTGACACATTTCTGCTTCGATTCTCTCCAATGAAAAAGCCGCGCATTGCGCGGCTTTTTCTTTCCCGATTCCCAAGTCTTGGCCGTTCACCGCTTCCCGATCGGCACGTACTTGCGGTCTTCCGGTCCGACATAGGTCGCGCTCGGACGGATGATCTTGCCGTCGATGCGCTGCTCGATCACGTGCGCGCACCAGCCCGACGTGCGCGAGATCACAAACAGCGGCGTGAACATCGCGGTCGGGACGCCCATCATGTGGTACGCCGATGCGCTGAACCAGTCGAGGTTCGGGAACATCTTCTTGGTGTCCATCATCAGCTTCTCGATGCGTTCGCTGACGTCAAACAGGGTCTGGTTGCCGCCGTCCTTGCACAGCTTGCGGCTGATGTCCTTGATGATCGGGTTGCGCGGATCGCCGATCGTGTAGACCGGATGGCCGAAGCCGATCACGATTTCCTTGCGCTCCATGCGCGCACGGATGTCGGCCTCGGCTTCGTCCGCCGATGCATAGCGCGAAATGATTTCCATCGCCGCTTCGTTCGCGCCGCCATGCTTCGGTCCACGCAACGCGCCGATCGCACCGGTGACGCAGGAATGCATGTCGGAACCCGTACCGGCGATCACGCGCGCGGCGAACGTGCTCGCGTTGAACTCGTGTTCGGCGTAGAGGATCAACGACTTGTCGAGCGCGTCGGCGTGCAGCGCGCTCGGCGGCGCTCCGTGCAACAGGTGCAGGAAGTGCGCGGCGATGGAGTTGTCATCGGTTTCGACATCGATGCGGCGGCCGTTGCGGGTGAAATGCCACCAGTACAGCAGCATCGAACCAAAGCACGCCATCAGCTTGTCGGCGATGTCGCGCGCCTCGTTCAGCAAATGACCGTCGCGTTCGGGAAGCACATTGCCGAGTACCGAGCAGCCGGTACGCATCACGTCCATCGGATGCGCGTTCGCCGGGATCAACTCCAGCGCGTCGGTCACGATCGCAGGCAATCCGCGCAGGCGCTTGAGCTTGGTCCGGTACGCGTTGAGCTGCGATTGCGTCGGCAGCACGCCATGCACCAGCAGGTGCGCGACTTCCTCGAACGTGGATTTCGTCGCGAGGTCGTGGATGTCGTAGCCGCGGTAATGCAGGTCGTTGCCGCTGCGGCCGACCGTGCACAGCGCGGTGTTGCCGGCAGGCGTGCCGGACAACGCGACGGATTTCTTCGGCTTCGGTGCGGCCTGGTTCGGGGCCGGATTCGTGTCACTCATGTGGATCTCCGTGTCGGCGCATGCACTGCTTTGTGTCGCCTCAGTCTTTGCTGGCGAACAGCGCATCGAGTTTGCGTTCGTAATCGTGATAGTCGAGGAACTCGTACAGCTCGGCGCGTGTCTGCAGCATGTCGATGATGTTCTTCTGCGTGCCTTCGCGGCGCACGGTTTCGTAGAAGTTCAACGCGGCCTTGTTCATCGCGCGATACGCGCCGCAGCAGTACAGCGCGATGTCCACGCCAGCTTCGCGCAATTCGTCCGTGGTGAAGAACGGCGTCGAGCCGAACTCGGTCAGGTTCGCGAGGATCGGCACCTTCACGGCCTGCTTGAAGCGGCGGTAGTCGTCGAGCGTCTGCATCGCCTCGGGGAAGATCATGTCGGCACCCGCTTCGACGTACGCGCAAGCGCGGTCGATCGCGGAGTCGATGCCTTCGACTGCGGCCGCATCGGTGCGCGCCATGATGACGAAATCGCTATCGGTGCGCGCATCCACGGCCGACTTGACCCGATCGACCATTTCGTCGCGCGGCACGACTTCCTTGCCCGGACGATGGCCGCAGCGCTTCTGGCCGACCTGGTCTTCCATATGCACGGCCGCGACGCCGACGCGCTCGAACGAGCGGATCGTGCGACCGATATTGAACGCGCCGCCCCAGCCGGTATCGATGTCCACCAGCAACGGTATCTGCGTCGCCTCGACGATACGGCGCGCGTCGGTCAGCACGTCTTCCATCGTGCTGATGCCGAGGTCGGGCATGCCCAGCGAATTCGCGGCCACACCGCCGCCGGAAAGATATAGCGCCTTGTAGCCGGTGCGCTTGGCCATCAGGCCCGCATAGGCGGTGATCGCGCCCATCACCTGCAATGGCGATTCGGCGGCGAGGGCCGCGCGGAAGCGCGCGCCCGGTGAAAGATGGCTCATGCGGAGGTCGCTCGTGTCGATATCAATTCTTCGCGAACAGGTGCTCGACGCCGACGCGTTCCTCGCGCAATTCGTTGTCGGTCGCATCCATGCGCGCACGCGAGAAATCGTTGATCGTCAAGCCCTGCACGATCTCGTACACGCCGTTGCTGCAGACGCAGGGATAGCCGTAGATCACGCCAGGTGCGATGCCGTAGCTGCCGTCGGACGGTATGCCCATCGACACCCAGTCGCCATCGGCGGTGCCGAGCGCCCACGAGCGCATGTGGTCGATCGCGGCCGATGCGGCCGATGCGGCCGACGACGCGCCGCGCGCCTTGATGATCGCTGCGCCGCGCTGCTGCACGGTCGGGATGAACGTCGTTTCGTACCAGGACTGGTCGACCTGCGCCATCGCGCCCATGCCGCGCACCGTCGCGTGGTTCAGGTCGGGATATTGGGTCGAACTGTGGTTGCCCCAGATGATGACGCGCTTGATGTCGGTGTTGAGCGCACTGATCTTCTCGGCGAGTTGCGAGATCGCGCGGTTGTGGTCGAGGCGGACCATCGCGGTGAAGCAGCGCGGATCGAGGTCCGGCGCATTCTGCTGCGCGATCAGCGCGTTCGTGTTGGCCGGATTGCCGACCACGAGCACCCGGATGTTGCGGCTCGCGTGCGCGTTCATCGCCCTGCCCTGCGGGCCGAAGATCGCGCCGTTCGCTTCGAGCAGGTCCTTGCGCTCCATGCCCGGTCCGCGTGGACGCGCGCCGACCAGCAATGCATAGTCGGCGTCCTTGAACGCGACGTTCGGATCGTCGGTCGCGACCACGCCGTGCAGGGTCGGGAACGCGCAGTCGTTGAGTTCCATCACCACGCCGGCCAGCGCACCGAGCGCGGGCGTGACTTCGAGCAACTGCAGAATCACCGGCTGGTCCGGGCCGAGCATGTCGCCGGCGGCAATGCGGAACAGCAGGGCGTAACCGATCTGGCCGGCGGCACCGGTGACTGCGACGCGAACGGGGGTTTTCATGGGTTGAACTCCGGAGATTAGGGGCTAGGGACTGGAGGCTGGTGAAAGCAGGAGGCCGAGACGCGGAAAGCCTTGGCTTTTCCAGTCCCCAGCCCCTGGTCCCCAGCCCCTCGCTTCACTCACTTCAGCTCAGCAAAAAACTCCTGCACGCGCTTCAGTCCGTCGTCGAGCTGGTTCGCTGGACAGGTGTAGCTGATGCGCAGCGCGCGCGGCTCGCCGAACGCGACGCCCGGGACGCAGGCCACGCCTTTGGATTCGAGCAGTGCATTGCAGAGATCCACGTCGTTCGCGATGCGGGTCGTTCCGTGCATCTTGCCGAAAGCGCAGCTGATGTCGGGAAATACGTAGAACGCACCCTGCGGCTTCGGGCAGACGACACCCGGAATGGCCCTCATCGCCGCGATCACGCGGTCGCGACGGTCCTGGAACTCGGCGTTCTTCTGGATCGGCACATCCTGCGGGCCGGTGAGCGCGGCGAGCGCGGCTGCGGTGGTGACTTCGGGCAGGTTGGTGATGTGGTTCGAGTTCAGGGTGACGACCGCATTCGCGACGACTTCCGGCGCGGCGACGAAGCCGATGCGCCAGCCCGGCATGCCATAGGTCTTGGAGCACGAGTCCATGAAGATCACACGGTCCCTCAGCTCCGGACGCGCCATCACTACGTTGTGGTAACCGATTCCGTCAAACACCATGCGGTTGTAGATGTCGTCGGTGATGATCCAGATGTCGGGATGCTTCACGAGGACGTCGGCGATCGCAGCGATCTCGTCTTTCGTGTAGACCATGCCGGTCGGGTTCGACGGATTGTTGAACAGGAATACCTTCGGCTTCAGCGCGAGTGCGGCATCGAGCTGCGCGGGCGTGAGCTTGTAGTCCTGCTCCGGCGGGCAAGGCAACAACTGCACTTTCGCGCCGACGATCTCGGCGATGTCGAGGTAACTCGTCCAGTACGGAGTCGGGAACGCGATCGTGTCGCCTTCGTCGAGCAGCACTTCCATCAGGTTGTACAGCACGCCCTTCGCGCCAATGCCGATCGCGCAGTTCTTGCGCGTGTAGCCGGTCATGCCGACCGCGTCCATGTGCGCGATGAAGGCGTCGAGCAGGGCGTCCGAGCCGCGGTTGCTGCCGTACTGGCCGCTGTCGTGGTTGAGCGCGTCGCGCACCGCGTCATACACGTGCGGACCGGGCAGGAAGTTCGGCACGCCGATCGAGAAACTGATGATGTCGCGACCTTCGGCTTTCAGGCGCTTGGCCTTTTCGGCGACGACCATGATCGCGCTGGGCTTGGCGCGACCGACGCGCTGGGCGAGTTTCAACATTTGGTACCCTCGGAAAGTGACGAATGCGAGGCCGAAAAGGATATCACAGGCATTCGGCCCGGCTGGCTTGAACAAGCGCGGGCGGCCACGCATTATGCGGCTTCGAGGAGGATCGCCATGATGCAGCAACACATGCACCGACATGGCTTGAAGCCGCCTGCGGCCCGCGCATTCGGGTGGTCTCTTGCGACAGCCTGCGCGATGTCGGCATGCGCGCTGCTGTCAGGCTGCTCGACCACCGATGTGCGCACCGCGAGCGACGCAATCGGTGCACCGCTCAAGGCGCGTGGCAGTGTCGTGTTGATCGCACCCGACATCGAGTTGTACGAAGTCACCACGGGCGGCATGCAGGAGCCGCGACCGGAATGGACCGAGGCCGCGCGACGCACGTATTCCAAGGCGGTACGCGAATTGCTTGCCGCGCATGGCGCGACCCTGCTGCCCGACTTCGTTCCGCCGCCCGCGTTGCCGCCCAGCGACCGCATGCGTCAACTGCTGCTGCTGCATCAAGCGGTCGCCAGCAGCATCCTGCTGCACAGCAAGCCCGGTACCGACCTCGCGAGCAAGCATCGACGATTCGACTGGACGCTCGGCCCCGGCGTCTCCGTGTTGCGCGACCGGACCGGTGCCGACTACGCGTTGTTCACCTACATCCGCGACGGCTATACCGGCAGCGGCCGCGCGGCGATGCGCGTGGTCGGTGCCTTGTTGCTTAGCGGCGACATCGGCGGCGGCGAACAGGTCGGGCTCGCCTCGCTCGTGGATCTGCGCACCGGCCAGATTGTCTGGTTGAACCTGCTCGTCGATGAAACCGGCGATCTGCGCAATGCGGATGGCGCACGCGCGACGGTCGCATCCCTGCTCAAGCAGATACCGCTGTGAATTGTTTGGGGGCGCTCACTCTGTCTGCATTGCTGATCGGATCGACCGCATGGGCGTCCGACGATCCGGTACGCGTTGCAACGCCCGGCGGACGCCCGGCCGCAGGCAGCGATGAAGCCGCCCTGTGGTATGCGATGGACCGCGCCGAACGCGAGTTGCAATCCTCGCCGCAACTCGTGCGCGATCCCGTGCTCAACGCCTATGTGCGCAACGTCGCATGCAAGGTCGCAGCCGACTACTGCGCGGACTTGCGTGTCTACGTCGTCGAACAACCGTGGTTCAACGCGATGATGGCCCCCAACGGCATGCTGATCGTATGGACTGGAACGTTGCTGCGCGCGCGCAACGAAGCCGAACTGGCTTTCGTGATTGGCCACGAAACCGGACATTACCGCGCCCAGCACGTCATCCAGCAATGGCGACACAGCAAGAATGTGTCGGCATGGACGAGCGTCTTCGCGGTGGCAAGCACGGGCGCGGGCGCGTCGATCGCGGGCCAGGTCGGCTCGCTCGCCGGCACCGCGGCACAGTCGGGCTTCACGCGCGAAGAGGAGAGCGAAGCGGATCGGCTCGGTTTCGCAGCCATGGTGTCGCGCGGCTACGATCCCGAAGCGGTTGTCGAACTCTGGGCGCGCCTGTTGCGGGAAGACGATGCGCGATCCGATGGCAAGCCGTCGCACGTGTTCTCGAACCATCCGCCGACACGCGAACGGCTCGGCGACATGCGCGCCCAGGTCGCTGCAGTCGGCACGCACGGCAACGAACGCGATGCCAATGCCTATCGCACTGCGACCCATCCGTTTCTGCAGCGCTGGCTGGATGCCGAACTTGCACGCAGGCAGTACGCGGCGTCGATCCTGGTCGTGTCCGAACTGCTCGCGGAAGCAGCCGCCGGTGACAAGGCGTTGCTGAGTTTCTATCTTGGCGAAGTTTACCGTCGTCGCGCGAGCCCATCCGACCGCAGCGAAGCAGCGCGCTGCTTCGCGCAAGCCGTCGCCCTGCCCGACCCGCCCGTGGCTGCGTGGCGCGAACACGGCCTGGCATTGCGCGATGCGGGGCAACGCCACGAAGCCGCCGATGCATTGCGCCGCTATCTCGACCTTGCCGGCAATGCACCGGATCGCGCGTTCGTCGAGCACGATCTGGCCGAACTGGAGCACGCACCATGAGCCATGCCGGACATCGCATCGCTGGCTGGCTCGTGTTGCTCGCGATGACTGCGCTGCTCGCGGGTTGCGGCACTGGCAGGCTCGTCGAGCCCGGCGTCGCATCGGCGCAGGGCGGCATCCTGGTCGAGACGCCGATCGCATGGTCGCGCTTCGAGTTTCCACGCTACGAGATCTGGACCATCGACGGGATCCCGCTGAACCGGCTCTACATCGTGCCTTCGGTGAAGAGCGGCGAGCACGTCTTCCTCGAACACCGCGTGAGCAAGAACCGACCCGATGCGCCCGCGTTCCGCACCGGCATGCGCGCCGAAGACATCCGCGACATCGTGCTCGATGCACTGACCGAAACCGGTGCGGTCGACATCCAGTCGGAAGGATTGCGGCCGGCACGTTTCGGCAGCATCGACGGACTGCGTTTCGAGTTTCAGGCCAGCACGGCGCAGGGCTTGCGGTATCGCGGCATGGTGCTCGCGGCAGCGCGCGGCGACCAGCTCACGCTCGTGCTGTGGATGGCGCCGGCCGAGTACTACTACGATCGTGACATCGCCGCAGTCGACAAGATGCTCGACAACATCCGGTTCATCATCCCAGCGAAGTAGGCCTGCGATTCAAGTGACGGATTCGCGCCTCAGGGGTCGAATCCATTCACGTATTCGACGATCCATTTTCCGCCCACTTTTTTCGCGGAATAGCTGACATAGGCCCCGCCGATGATGCCGTAACCGGCATGGAGGAAGCCGACGTCGACACTCCCGTCGGCCTTGGGCACGAAACACTCGATGCCGATGGACAGTTCACCTGCCCGCAAGGACCGCTTCGAGTGATCCGCACGTTCGACCCTGATGCCGGGGAGCTTCAAGGTGAAACCCTTCGGAAGGAAGCGTTCGTCCAGCAGCAGGCGTTGCAGTCTCGGCTTCGGACCCTTGCCCGACGGATCCAACGGGTCCATCAGGTAGTCGTATGCGGCATCCTTGATCTTGGGGTTGGTCATCCAGTCGGTCAGCACCGCCCTGAGCACATCGGCGGATTCGGCAGCGGAATAATCCCGCTGGCCAACTTCGCCGCTGCAAATCCAGAGCGAGCGTGGAATCCCCGGCGTCGTGGCCCCAGCCGCCGGCGGCGGCGCGCCAGCAGCAAGGCCTATCAAGAGCCAACCGACGACAGCAAGTCCTGGGATCATCGGACGTCGGGCATGTCAGTTCCCGATCAGCCAGCGGCCCAGCTGCCTCATGGCCGGGCTTTCGCGTCCAGTACCTTGTTCCACTCTGCGACGCGTGCCGCCTGGCTCGCGAGCAACGCATCGGTATCGCCTTCGATGGTCAGGCTTTCGATCGCGTCGCCGCCGCGGATCGCATCGACCACCTTCTGGTCGTCGGCGCTGACGACCTTGCCGAATACCGTGTGTTTGCCATCCAGCCATGACGTCGCGACGTGGGTGATGAAGAACTGGCTGCCGTTGGTACCCGGCCCGGCATTCGCCATCGACAGCACGCCCTTCTCGTGGCGCAGGCCGGTGTTGACCTCGTCCTCGAACCGGTAGCCCGGACCGCCGCGCCCGCTGCCTTCCGGACAGCCGCCCTGGACCATGAAATCCGGGATCACCCGATGGAAACTCAGCCCGTTGTAGTAACCGCGCTTGGCGAGGTTGGCGAAATTCGCGACCGTGATCGGCGCCTTGTCCGGATAGAGTTCGACCCGGATCGGACCCTTGCTGGTGGCGAATGTGGCGGTCATTGTCATGGTGTTCTCCAGTATTTAGAAGTGCAGCCATGGATGGCTGCTGTTTGATCTTCGCGATCACGGACCGATCGCAAGAATTCATCGCGCATGATAGCCGAGCGACCCCGGGCAGGCGACGGGTGCAATTCCGCTGTCGTAATGCGACCGCTTCGACCACAGCGCTTCGAATGCGACCGCTTCGACTACGGCCGCTTCGATTACAATCGCGCTCCGCGCTGCGCATCCAACCAGGACAACCAGAATGACCAAGTCCAAGCGCCTGCTGCTTGCCGCAACGCTCGCCGCCATGACCACCATGATCGGCTGCAATCGTCACGACGACAAGCCCAGGGCCGTCGATCCCGCAGCGCTGGCGCGCGCGAACGCGCAGATCGCGCAGCCGGGTTGGCTGCGCGAGCGCCTGCCCGAGCACACCGTCGCGTACGCGCGGATTCCATCGCTATGGGGCGCGTTGTCTGCACCCAACGGTCGCCCGCTCGACGCCGCACTCGTCAACGATCAACACGTGCAGATCATCGCGAAGCTGCGCAAGGCCGTGCATACCGATCCGGTGATCGCCCAGACCGGCGCTGGCCCGGTGCTGGAACTGCTGCTTGGCGACCAGGGTGCGCCGCTGGAGATCGCGGTGATCGATGCCAGCGATGGCGCTTCGCCTTTCAGTCGCGCGCTGGCGACCACCGTGCTGGATGTGCCCGACATCGCCGCGTTGAACGCGCGCATGGCCGCGATCTCGGGTCCTCAATCGCCGTTGCAGGCACCGTTCGATGCGAACGGCGATGCGGCGCTCAGGCAATTTGGCGCCCTGCACTTCGATACGCAGACGCATCGGCTGTATGTGTCGCTCGGAACCACCGCATCGGCATTGACGCTGCAACAGGATCTTGCGCAACTCAAGACCACGCGCGCGCATCCGATGCAGGAAGCCGAGCGCGAGATCGACAGTTCCGGACAGGGCCTGTTCGTGTGGGCCAGCGCGAAAGGTGTCGACAACATGGTCGCCTCGCAGCTGCCGCAGTTGCCACCGGATGGCTTAGTGCGGGACTTGACCGCGCACGAACAAAGCGTCGCGCTCGGCTGGGGCACGGTGGACGGGCACGGTCGCCTGCAAGTGCAGATCCGCGCACCACAGTCGCGGCTGCTTGGCTATCTCGCGCCGAACGCTGGCGAAGTCGACCTGAAGACCGCCGGCAAGCCCGACTGGGCAATGACGATGGCTTTGCCCGGTGCGGACAACCTGCAGGCGATGCGCGACGGGCTGGATCGCGATTATGTTCCCGGGCTGCATGCGCAATTCGACACCGGCATGGCGCAATTGCAGGCGAAAGCAGGCATCGATCCGATTGAATTCGCCAGACTCGTGGGGCCGCAGCTGGTCGCCTTCGCCGATAGCAACGGACGCTTCATCGCATTGCGCGTTCGCGACCGCAAGGCGCTGTACGCCAAACTCGACGAACTCGGCAAGCGCTTCGATTGGCAGAGCAACATCGTCAAATCGGGCGATGCCGAAATCCATCATTTGCATATTCCCGGGATCGACATTGCAGGCAACCAGCCCGGAATGGATCCGAAGACGCGCGCATGGATGCAGTTGTATCAGCGCATCGGCCGTCACCTCTACTGGGTCGAGGACGGCGACTATCTGGTGTTCGCAAGCGTGCCGCAAATGCTGACTGATCGCATCGCATCCAGACCCGAAACGTCGCTAAGCCAGTGGCTGCACGACAAGCAGTCCTACGACAACGCGCATACCGTGCTCGGCTTCGCCGCAACCACCCACAACATGCAGAGCGAGGTTTATTACATCTATCTGGGCGTACTGCAGGCACTCGGCGACGCATTGGGCCAGCCGATCGACCTGGCGACATTGCCCAGTGCCGGCCAACTCAAACTACCGGTCGACGGTGCCACCGGTATTGCGCTGGAAGCGACCGATCAGCGCCTGGCGCTGCAGATGAACTACGAACAAAGCCCGATGGAGAGCATGGTCGGCGGCGGCAGTTCGATGACCACAGTGGCCGTGGTGGGGATCCTCGCTGCGATCGCGATTCCTGCGTACCAGGATTACGTGATCCGATCGCAAGTCAGCGAAGGACCCAGCTTGGCCGACGGCGCCAAGACCGCCGTCGCCGAGTATTACGCAAACACCGGAAAGCTGCCAAACGACAATGCCGCCGCAGGCCTGGCGTCGGCTGCCAGCATCTCCGGCGCGTATGTTGCCGAAGTGCAGGTCAATGCCGGACAGATCCGCGTCATCTACAGCAGCCATGCCCCGCAGAAGGCCAGTGCGGCGCTGGACGGCGGGGTTCTGGTGTTCACGGCGCTGCCAAACCACGGCTCAACCATGTTTACCTGCAGCAGCGCGAACATTCCCGCGAAGTATCTGCCGACTGTCTGCCGACGCTGACCTGAAGCATGCGGCACGATCGCTTGCGACATCGGATCGCAACGGTCGGCGGGACTCCCCAATGAACGCCCCTTGCTGCGATGCGGCAAGGAGGCCCGCGAGCAGGTATCATGGGCGGCTGGCCTCATTGGCGCATTCATTTCCTCCACCCAGACTCGCCCACGCCGGCCTGAGATTCCCATGTCCATTGAAAAGCTCCGCAATATCGCCATCGTCGCTCACGTCGACCACGGCAAGACCACCCTCGTCGACCAGCTGCTCAAGCAGTCCGGCACCTTCAGCGAGCGCACGGTCACCACCGAACGCATGATGGACAGCAACGATCTCGAAAAGGAACGTGGCATCACGATCCTTTCCAAGAACACCGCGATCCGCTGGAAGGATTACCGCGTCAACATCGTCGACACGCCCGGGCATGCCGACTTCGGCGGCGAGGTCGAGCGCGTGCTGTCGATGGTCGACTCGGTGCTGATCCTCGTCGATGCGATGGACGGCCCGATGCCGCAGACGCGCTTCGTGACCCAGAAGGCGTTCGCGATGGGCTTCAAGCCGATCGTCGTGGTGAACAAGGTCGATCGCCCGGGTGCGCGCCCGGACTGGGTCGTCAACCAGACGTTCGACCTGTTCGATCGCCTCGGCGCGACCGAGGAGCAACTCGACTTCCCGATCGTCTACGCCTCGGCGCTGCATGGCTACGCGGGCTTGTCGCCCGACGTGCGCGAAGGCAACATGGACCCGCTGTTCGACGCGATCATCCAGCACGTCGCGCCGCCGCCGGTGGACATGGACGGCCCGTTCCAGATGCGCGTGACCTCGCTCGACTACAGCAACTACGTCGGCATCATCGGCGTTGGCCGCATCCAGCGCGGCAAGGTCAAGACCAACCAGTCCGTGACCATCCTCAACCGCGAAGGCAAGCCGCGCCAGGGCAAGGTGCTGCAAGTGCTCGGCTTCATGGGCCTTGAGCGTCGCGAAGTCGAAGAGGCGCAAGCCGGCGACATCATCGCGGTGTCCGGCATCGGCGACCTCGGCATTTCCGAAACGATCTGCGCAGTCGATGCGCCCGAGCAGTTGCCCGTGCTCACCGTCGACGAACCGACGATCAGCATGACCTTCCAGGTCAACAACTCGCCGTTCGCGGGCAAGAAGGATCGCAGCGGCGGCAAGTTCCTGACCTCGCGCCAGTTGCGCGATCGTCTGATCCGCGAGACCCAGCACAACGTGTCGCTGAAGGTCGAGGAGACCGACGACGCCGACAAGTTCAAGGTATCGGGCCGTGGCGAATTGCACCTGTCGATCCTGATCGAAACGATGCGACGCGAAGGCTACGAACTCGCGGTGTCGCGTCCCGAGGTCATCATCAAGGACATAGACGGCCAGAAGATGGAGCCGTTCGAGTCGCTCGTCGTCGATCTCGAAGAACAGTACCAGGGCGGCGTGATGCAGCGCCTCGGCGAGCGTCGTGGCCAGCTCGTCAACATGGAACCCGACGGCAAGGGCCGCGTGCGCATCGACTTCATGATCCCGGCGCGCGGGCTGATCGGCTTCCAGACCGAGTTCCGCACGATCACCGCCGGCACCGGCCTGCTCTTCCACGTGTTCGACCATTACGGACCGAAATCCGAAGGCGCGATCGCCGAACGCCAGAACGGCGTGATGATCTCCAACGGCACCGGCCCCTCGCCCGCCTATGCGCAGATGTTCATGCAGGAGCGCGGCCGCTTGATGGTCGAGCCCGGCGAGGAAATCTACGAAGGCCAGATCGTCGGCATCCACTCCAAGGACAACGACCTCACCGTCAACGCCCTGCGCGCGAAGCAGCTGACGAACTTCCGCGCCTCGGGCAAGGACGACAACGAGCAACTCACCCCGGCAGTGAAACTTTCGCTCGAGCAGGCGCTGGAGTTCATCTCCGACGATGAACTCGTCGAAGTCACGCCTGTCGCGATCCGCCTGCGCAAGAAGGAACGCACGGAGAACGACCGCAAGCGCGCCTCGCGCGGCTGAAATGCCGCAAGGGCGGCCACCGAAAGAACCACAGCAAGCGAGTACGGCGCAGTTGCCTGCGGCCATGCATCACGATCCCAGCCTGCGCGTCATCGCAGTACTGGTCGCGGCAAAGTCGCTGCTTGCGCTATCGATCGCAGTCGGACTGGAAGTGCTCGGTCCGCTGCGGATGCGCGGCTGGATCGGACAGCTGGCCGGGTATTTCCATTGGAATCCCGACAGCAAATTTCTGGTGTGGCTGCTCGGACAGATGAACCAGCAGTCGTTCCACCTGGCCGCCGCAATCATCCTGCTGTATGCATGCCTGCACGGTGCCGAAGCCTGGGGCCTCTGGTTCGACCAACGCTGGGCATCGTGGTTCGGTTGCATCGGAGCGGCGCTGTATCTGCCGTTCGAGGTACTCGCGCTGTGGAATCATCGCCACTGGCTTCCCGCGACGATCCTGTTCCTCAATGCCCTCGTCGTACTGGTTCTCGCGCGCAACATCCGCAACATGCGCGCGCGCGCCAACCTGCGCTGACTGACTACGGCATCTCCCTCGAAACCCCGGCATCGCTCGCCGGGATCTCCGCGCGCGTGGGTATCTCGATCGCGTTGAGACCTGCGGCGTGCAACGCCGTGTTGAGCCGTTGCAGTTCGGACGTGTTGATCGCCGTCCATGCGCCGAGCGCGCGCTCGAGACGACCTGCGTATTGCGTGTAAACATCGCGCTGCGGTTGCGATGGCGCGCGATCCGAGCCCTCCAGATCGGTCTGAAGCGCATTAAGCGCATCGCCGATCGGGCCGAGGTTCAGCGAGCTCTCGTCTTCGCCAGACGTCAACGGCGCCAGTTTTGCATCGTAGTCGGATAGCAGTTTCGCGAGAGCCGCCTTCGATGGATCTGCGGCAGCACGCTTCTCCAGCGCTGCGATTTGCCTGTGTACGGACTGGGTCTGCCCGGCAGCCACGAATTGCAGTTCCAGCGCTGCGACAACGTGTTCCGACAGCGCCAATGCGGCATGCACGGCAGCGTCATCGACCGCCACGCGCGGGTCGGCCTGCACGGTGAACGCGGCGCTGTAGTCGTGGCCATCCACACGCAGCGACGCTTGGTAGCGTCCCGGAGCGACCAGCATGCCTTCGGGCAACAGCGGCGTGTCGTCGCCGTCGATGGCGGCGATGGTGTAGTCGTATTTCGCGACGGTCGGACGCAGCGTGCGCAAGTCCCAGACGTAGCGATGCATGCCCGCGCGTGCGGAAGGATGCATCGGAGCCTGCAACCAGGCCTGCTCGAAATAGCGTTCAGCCGGAAGTTTAGGCGTGGCATCGTCGCTTGCGAAACGACGCACGAGCTTGCCCGACGCGTCGAAGATGCTCAACACGATCGGCGTCTTCGCATCGCGTGCTAGCCAGTAGTCGAAGATCGCGCCGTTCGGCGGATTCCTGCCGACCGGCTCCTCGCGCGGCAGCGGCGTGTCCTTGTTCTGGTTCGGCCGCACGCGCATCGCATTCGCGGGCTGGAACAGGTGCGCGGGCTGCTTGAGGATCGCCGCGTCCGCCTCCCGCAGCGGCGCGAGGTCGTCGAGCACCCACAGCGCGCGTCCCTGTGTCGCTGCAACCAGGTCGTCGCCGTGCACGGCAAGGTCGTTCACGATCGCGTTCGGCAAGTTGCGCTGCAGCGACTGCCAGTGCGCACCATCGTCGAACGAGACGTGCACGCCCTGATCCAGGCCCGCGTATAACAGGCCGCGCTTGACCGGATCGGCGCGCACCGCGCTGACAAAATGATTCGCCGGCAATCCGGCAACGATCTCAACCCAAGTCTTGCCGTAGTCGTGCGTGCTCCAGATCATCGGCCGGAAATCGTCTTGCCGATGATTGTCGACCGCGATGTAGGCGGTGCCCGGATCGAGTGCAGATACATCGACGCTGCTGACTTTCGCCCAGTGCGGCAGCGTCGGCGGCGCGACGTTCATCCATGTCTTGCCCGCATCGCGCGTGAGCTGCACCTGGCCGTCGTCCATGCCGAGCCATATCTCGTCGTTGTCGCGCGGCGACAGGCCGAAGCTGAAGATCACGCCGTAGCCGCAGGCGCGCGCGGTTTCGGTATCGAGGTTTCCTGCACAGTCCTTGTGCAGCGGCCGCTCTTGCGCATCCTGCGCTCGCGGCATTCGCACATCCGTGTGCAGCACATCCTTCGCCGACAGGTCCGGGCTGATCGTCTGCCACGTTGCACCCTGGTCGAGCGAGCGGAACAGCAGCTGCGCGCCTTGGTACAGCGGATACGGCGGAAGCTGCGACACCGCGATCGGGGTGATCCAGGTGTAGTGGTACTTCACCGACGTCGGTCGCGCGCCGTAAGTCGACACCGGCCACGGCGAGATGTTCTGTACTTCGCCATTGCGCGCATCCCAGCGCGATAGCTTGCCGCCAAGGCCGGAGCCGTAAACGATGTTCGGGTCGCGCGGATCGGGGATCTCGTCGTCGCGCTCGTCGGCTCCAACCGGATGCCAGTCGCGTTCGCCGATCGAGCCGTAGTCGCTGCGGCTCGCGATCGCGACCGTGCCGTTGTCCTGCTGCCCGGCGTAGATCCAGTACGGGAAACGGTTGTCGGTCGCGAGGTGGTAGAGCTGGCCAGTCGGCTGGTTGTACCAGGTTGACCAACTCTTGCCCGCATCGACCGTCACCACCGTGCCCTGATCGGAGCCCGCCACCATACGCTCTGGGTGTTTCGGATTGATCCACAGGTAGTGGTAATCGTCGCCACCGGGCGAGCCCTTCACTATCTCGCAATGCGCACCGCCTTCGGTGCAGAGGTGGATCGACCGGCCCATTGCATACACCGCATCCGGATTCCCCGGTACCGGAGTCAGGCTTGAGAAATAGCCGTTGACGAGTTCTCCATCATCGTTGACCCTCTTCCAGTTCGCACCCGCATCGTCGGAGCGGTACAGGCCACCGCCAGCCTCGGCATCGACGACCGCATAGACGCGTGTCCCGCTCGCTGTGTGCGTCGCGGCAAGGCCGATGCGGCCGAGCTTGCCTTCCGGCCAGCCGTTGCCGCCAACACGCACCCAATGGCGTCCGCCATCGGTCGACTTGTAGATGCCGCTCTCGCTGCCGACATTCGGCGTGAAGTAACTCAGCCATGGCAGGAAGCGCGCCTGCCAGACAGACGCGAACACCACATTGGAATCCTGCGGATCGACCGCGAGATCGACTGCGCCGGTGTTCTCGCTGACGAACAGGGTTTTCGTCCAGGTCTTGCCGCCATCTTCGGAACGGAACACGCCGCGCTCCGGATTCGGCCCGAACATGTGTCCGAACGCCGCGACCATCACGATGTCGGCGTTGCGCGGATCGACCCAGATCGCGCCGATATGGCGCGTCGCTTCAAGGCCGACCGAATGCCAGCTCGCACCGCCGTCGATGGATTTGAACACGCCCTCGCCCGCCGCCATGTCGTAGCGCGTGGTCACCTGGCCGGTACCCGCGTACAGCACGCGCGGATCGGATGCTGCGATGGCCAGCGCGCCGATCGACGACGGACCATGATCGAAGATCGAGTGCCACGTGCGCCCGGCATCGAGGGTCTTCCAGATGCCGCCGCCGGCCGCGCCGAAGTAGAACGTGTCCGGCTGGTCGGCGATGCCGACCGCGACCGTACCCCAGCCGCCGCGAAACGGCCCGACCAGGCGCCAGCTCATTCCGTCGGCAAATGCGGCGGGTGCATCGCGCGTCGGCGCGGCGGGTTGCTTCGCGGATGCCGAGAGCGCGGCGATGATCGAGGCAGCAAGCAGGCATGACGCGCGGCGCAATGGCATCTCGGACGCTCCGGAAGGGTCGGCGGCCAGTTTACGCCCGCAATGTCGTTCCGAATGCTAACCGCATCAAGCCGTGCGCGCGATCGACTCAGCCCGCGTTCGCCGCCAACGCAGTGCGCTTGCGCACGATCAGCATCGCGATTTCCAGCGATTGCTCGTAGTTCAGGCGCGGATCGACGGTCGAATGGTAGGCGCGCTCGAGATCGGTCTCGGTGAGTTCGCGCGCGCCGCCGGTGCATTCCGTGACGTTCTCGCCGGTCAATTCGAGATGCACGCCGCCAAGCAACGAACCATGGGCTGCGTGGATCTCGAATGCCTGCTCGAGCTCGCTGCGGATCGCCGCAAACGGACGCGTCTTGTAGCCGTTCGACGTGCTCTCGGTGTTGCCGTGCATCGGATCGGAAATCCACAGCACGCGACGGCCTTCGCGATGCAACGCCGCGACCAGCGGCGGCAACAGGTCGCCGATGCGCGCAGCGCCGAAACGGTGGATCAGCGCAATGCGGCCCGGCTCATGATCTGGAGACAGCACATCGAGCAGTCGCAACAACGCATCGGGCGTCATCGCAGCGCCGACCTTGAGCCCGATCGGATTACGCAAACCGCGCAGATAATCCACATGCGCGCCGTCGATGGCGGCAGTGCGCATGCCGATCCACGGGAAGTGCGTGGACAGGTTGAACCAGCCATGCTGGCGCGGCACCTGCCGCGTGAGCGCTTCCTCGTACGGCAGCAACAGGGCTTCGTGCGAGGTGTAGAAATCGGCGCGATTGAGGTTGTGCAGCGACTCGCCCGAGATCGTTTCCATGAAGCGCACCGCGTCGCCGATCGCCGCGACCATGCGCGTGTATTCGTCGGACAACGGCGAATGGCCGACCCAGTCCAGGCTCCAGTATTCGGGATGGTGCAGGTCGGCAAAACCGCCGTCGATCAGCGCGCGCACGAAATTCATCGTCATCGCCGAGCGCGCATGCGCCTTCAGCAGGCGGCGCGGATCGGGCGTACGCGCAGCGAGTTCGAACTCGGGGCCATTGACGATGTCGCCGCGGTAGCTTGGCAAGGTCGTGCCGTCGCGCGTTTCGGTGTCGGTCGAACGCGGCTTCGCGTACTGGCCGGCAAAGCGGCCGATGCGCACGACCGGTTGGCGCAGCCCGTGCACGAGCACGAGGCTCATCTGCAGCAGCACCTTCAAGCGGTTCGCGATGATCTCGGACGTGCAGTCGCTGAAGCTCTCGGCGCAATCGCCGCCCTGCAACAGGAAGCGTTTGCCTTCCTGTGCATCGGCGAGTTGCTGCTTGAGCGAGAGGATCTCCCACGACGTCACCAGCGGTGGCAAGCGGCGCAATTCGGCGAGCGTGGATTCCAGCGCGTGCGCATCGGGGTAGTGCGGCAACTGCGTCGCCGCGCGCGCGCGCCAGCTTTGCGGCGTCCACACCTCAGGCTGCGCGGTCAGATTCGGCGAGGTTGAACTGGCTGTCTGGACGACGTGCATGGCGAGTGTTTGTTGCGGCGCAGCAGGCATCATGCCATAGCTGGGCGCAATGCCAAGCAGTCGCCAACCGAACATTTCGACATGAGCCACAAACGTTCCTGACGCCTTGCTGATTTCCAGGGACCCCTGCCGGCCATCAGTTGCGGCGGCGGAATCCGGCGTACAAAGCCCATGCCGCGAGCACGACGAAACTGATCAGCACCCAGGCCGGCATCGCCAGGCCAAGGAAGCGCCAGTTGATCTGCGCGCATTCGCCGGAGCCGGTGAAGACATTCACCAGCACCTTGCTGAAGCTCATGATCTTCAGCATGTACGGCAGCGGTGGGCCGCACACGGGAACCTGGTCGGGCGGCAGCGACTGGATCCACAGGTGCCGCCCTGCGACTGCGATGCCCGCCAGCGCCACCAACAACGCGAGCAGACTCCATGCACGCCGCCCGCCCGACGACGTCGGCCCGAACAAGGCGCCGAACAGGAAGACGATTCCCAGCGCGACCATCGCATAGCGCTGGAAGATGCACAGCGGGCAAGGCTCCAGATTCCCGACGTATTGCGCGTAGAACGCATAGCCCATGAGTGCGGCGCAGGCGAGGAAACCGAGCGCGAAGCAGGTACGGAATGTCCAATGGGTCGGATGCATGCGATGCACTACGAATAAGGAAGTAGGGATCTGACACTAACGCAGGAGCGAAGTTCATGCACTTGTCTGAGCATGCTCCCGAGCGCAATAAACCCCGGACGGGCCGGGGTTTACTGGTGTGCATCGACGCTTCAATCTCGCGAGCGAATGGATGCTCAGGAGCACCCGGTGTGCGTTTGCAGGATCGCAATCAACCGGCGTCGACGGCCGCATCCCTACGCGGGCGATCCACGAGTTCAACGTACGCCATCGGCGCGTTATCGCCGGCGCGATAGCCGCACTTGAGGATACGCAGGTAGCCGCCCGGACGCGTGGTGTAACGCGGACCGAGTTCGACGAACAGCTTGCCGACGGCCTGCTTGTCGCGCAGGCGCGAAAACGCCAGGCGGCGGTTGGCGACGCCATCGGTCTTCGCCATCGTGATCAGCGGCTCGGCGACCCGGCGCAATTCCTTGGCCTTGGGCAGCGTGGTGCGGATCAGCTCGTGCTTGATCAGTGAGGCCGCCATATTGCTGAACATCGCGTGGCGATGCGAGCTGGTGCGGCTGAATTTACGTCCGGCTTTCTGGTGGCGCATGAGCGTGCTTCCTGGTTTTTGTCACTGCGCCCTGCGGCGCAGCGTTGCGTTTGAACGACTGCGTCTCAGCCCATCATGCCCTGCTGCAGACCGGCCGGCGGCCAGTTCTCCAGCTTCATGCCGAGCGACAAGCCACGCTGCGCGAGGACTTCCTTGATCTCGGTGAGCGACTTCTTGCCGAGGTTCGGGGTCTTGAGCAATTCGACTTCGGTCTTCTGGATCAGATCGCCGATGTAGTAGATGTTCTCGGCCTTGAGGCAGTTCGCCGAACGCACGGTGAGCTCGAGGTCGTCGATCGGACGCAGCAGCACCGGATCGATACCGCCGGTGATCGGCTTGGGCTCGCCGCGCACGCGATGGGTGAAATCGCCGAACACCGAGAGCTGGTCGGTGAGGATGTCTGCGGCCGTGCGCACGGCTTCCTCGGCGTCGATCGTGCCGTTGGTTTCGATGTCGATGACCAGCTTGTCGAGGTCGGTGCGCTGTTCGACACGCGCGGCTTCCACCGCGTACGCGACGCGGGTGACCGGGCAGAACGAGGCGTCGAGCATCAGACGGCCGATCGTGCGGGTTTCTTCGTCCGGCTTGCGACGCGCGGTCGCAGGCTGGTAACCGAAACCGCGCTCGACCTTCAGACGCATGTTGATCGAGGTGTCTTTGGTCAGGTGGCAAATCACGTGGTCGGTGTTGAGGATCTCGACGTTGTGGTCGGTCTTGATGTCGCCCGCGGTGACCACGCCCTTGCCCTGCTTGGACAGGGTGAGCATGCTGTGGTCGACGTTGTGCATGCGGATCGCGACGTCTTTCAGGTTGAGCAGGATTTCGATCACGTCTTCCTGCAAGCCCTCAACGGTCGTGTACTCATGCAGCACGCCGTCGATCTCGACTTCGGTGATGGCATAGCCGGGGATCGACGACAGCAGCACGCGACGCAGCGCGTTGCCGAGGGTGTGGCCGTAGCCGCGCTCGAGCGGCTCGATCACGACCTTGGCGCGGTGCGTGGTGATGCGTTCGATATTCGGGCCGCGCGGACGCAGCACCTGATGGGCGGAAACCGACATGGTTACGCGTACTCCTGAATGAATTTCGGTGCAGCAGCAGTGCTGTTGGAGCCAAGCTGGGACAAGAATTACTTCGAATACAGCTCGACGATCAGCGCTTCGTTGATATCCGAAGGCAAGTCGGAGCGTTCGGGGACGGACTTGAACACGCCGCTGAATTTCTTCGCGTCGACATCGATCCAGCCCGGCACGAGGTCCATCTGCGCGGAGATGGTCAGTGCTTCCTGCACCGACAGCTGGCGCGAAGCCCGCTCGGTCAGCGAAATCACGTCGCCGGCCTTGACCTGGTACGAAGCCAGGTTCACCGACTTGCCGTTCACCAGCACCGCGCAATGCGACACCATCTGGCGCGCCTGCGGACGAGTGACTGCGAAGCCCATGCGATAGACGACATTGTCGAGGCGCATTTCGAGCAGCTGCAGCAAAGTGTCGCCGGTGTTGCCCTTGCGGCGCGCTGCCTTGGCGTAATAGCCGCGGAACTGGCGCTCGAGCATGCCGTAGGTGCGCTTGAGCTTCTGTTTTTCGCGCAACTGGGTAGCGTAGTCGGACAGTTTGCCCTTGCGCGCACCGCTTGCGCCATGCTGGCCGGGCTTCTGTTCGAGCTTGCATTTGGAATCGATCGCGCGCGCCGGGCTTTTCAGGCCGAGATCAGCGCCTTCACGACGTGCGAGTTTGCAGGTGGGTCCGATATAACGCGCCATTGGAATTAGTCTCTTAGAAAAATCCGGCCATCGATGGCCGGTTCTTGGTTCCCGCGATCGGGGACGATCGCAAGAACCAACCAAATCACACGCGGCGCTTTTTAGGCGGCCGGCAGCCGTTGTGCGGTATCGGAGTCACATCGATGATGTTCATCACCTTGTAGCCGACATTGTTGAGCGAACGAACTGCGGATTCACGACCCGGGCCCGGACCCTTGATGCGCACTTCCAGCGTCTTCACGCCGTAGTCGAGCGCGGCCTTGCCGGCCTTTTCGGCAGCGACCTGCGCAGCGAACGGCGTGGACTTGCGCGAGCCGCGGAAACCCGCGCCGCCCGAAGTAGCCCAGGACAGCGCATTGCCCTGACGGTCGGTGATGGTGATGATCGTGTTGTTGAACGAAGCCTGGACATGCGCGATACCGTCGGTGACGACGCGCTTGATCTTCTTCTTCGTCTTGGCCGCTGCTGCTGGCTTTGCCATGTTGTAATCCCGAATTTGCTGAACTCTTCGTCGATCGAAGAGTAAGGTTTATTTCTTGATCGCCTTGCGCGGGCCCTTGCGGGTACGTGCGTTGGTGCGCGTGCGTTGGCCGCGAAGCGGAAGGCCGCGACGATGGCGCAGGCCGCGATAGCAACTCAGATCCATCAGGCGCTTGATCGACATGCCGATCTCGCGTCGCAGGTCGCCTTCGACCGTGAACTTGGTGACCGCGGCGCGCAGGCGCTCCACGTCGACTTCGGTCAAGTCGCGAATCTTGGTGGACGGCACAACGCCGGCCGACTCGCAGACTTTCTTCGACCGCGTGCGGCCGATTCCGAAGATGCTTTGCAGACCCACCCAGACATGTTTCTGGACAGGAAGATTGACACCGGCAATGCGCGCCATCAGGCGATCTCCAACTGTGTTTTGGCTGCCGGGCGATGAAGCCGGGCGCGGTGAATCGGAAATGATAACAGGGCTTCAGGCATTAGTGAAGTCCCACAGCGCGAACGCCATGGAACCCGGCATGGGGAGTGTGCCCATGCTCCGGCGAAAACCCGATGGTGACGATGCGCCGATGTACTGGAACCCCGTCGACCCGCGCTACTCATGCGCAGGAAATGCCACCGGCTTACCCGCGCGTGAAACCGCCGCGCGAGCCGCCCTTCAGATTGGCTTTCTTCAGCAAACTTTCGTACTGGTGCGACATCAGGTGGGCCTGGATCTGCGAGGTGAAATCCATGACCACGACCACCACGATCAACAATGAGGTTCCGCCGAAATAGAACGAAACCCCAAGATTATGCTGCAGGATTTCCGGCAGGAGGCAGACCAGCACCAGGTACAGCGCGCCTGCCAGCGTCAACCGGGTCAACACATTATCAACGTAATCCGCAGTCGCCTTGCCAGGACGAATACCGGGGATCAACGCGCCCGACTTCTTGAGGTTGTCGGCGGTTTCCTGAGAGTTGAACGTCAGCGCGGTATAGAAGAACGCGAAGCCAATGATCAGGCCACCGTAGAACAGCATGTGTAGCGGCTCACCCGGGGAGAGCGCGTCGGAGACGCGGCGCAGCCATGAAAAATTGCCGCCCTGCCCGAACCACGCCGCCGCAGTCGCGGGAAACACGATCAGGCTGGATGCGAAGATCGGCGGAATCACGCCAGACATGTTGAGCTTGAGCGGCAGATGCGACGTCTGGTTCATGTACGCCTGACGACCGCCCTGGCGGCGCGCGTAGTTTACGGTGATCCTGCGCTGTCCACTTTCCACGAACACCACGAACCAAACCACAAGCAGTACCAGTGCGAAGATGAAAAGCACTGAGAGGGAACTGATCTCGCCGTTGCTGACCTGCTGGACCGTCGAGATCACCGCCTGCGGCAAGCCTGCAACGATGCCTGAGAAGATCAGCAGCGACACACCGTTGCCGATGCCGCGCTCGGTAATCTGCTCGCCCAACCACATCAGGAACATGGTACCGGCGGTCAGCGACACCACCGCGGTCATGATGAAGCCAGGCCCCGGACTGAGCACCAAGCCGCTTTGCGACTGCAATGCGATCGAAACGCCGAACGACTGGAACAACGCCAGACCGACTGTCGAATAGCGCGTGATCTGGGTGATCTTGCGACGACCGCTTTCGCCTTCCTTCTTGAAGCCCTGCATGCCCGGCATGATCTGCGACAGCAACTGCACGATGATCGACGCGGTGATGTACGGCGTCACGCTGAGCGCGAGGATGCTCATGCGCTTGAGCGCGCCACCGGAGAACATGTTGAACATGTCCAGGACGGTACCGCGCTGTTGTTCCATCAGCTTCAACATCGCCGCAGGATCGACGCCTGGCACCGGAATGAAGGTGCCGAGACGATAGACGATCAACGCGCCAACGACGAACAACAGGCGCTGGCGCAACTCGGTAAATTTACCGGCTGACGCCATGCCCGCGACCGATTTGGGATCTCGCGACACCAATTACTCCACGCTGCCGCCGGCAGCGATGATCGCGGCCTTGGCACCGGCGGTCGTCAGCAAGCCCTTGAGCGTGATCTTGCGGGCGATCTCGCCCTTGTTGACGATCTTGGCCTGCTTGGCCTTGCTCGGCACGAGCTTGGCTGCGCGCAACGCTGCGAAGTCGATCACCTCATCCTTGATCAGCGCCAGCTTGTACAGCAGCACCTCGGCGGTGTCGTGCTTGAGCTTGGAGCGAAAGCCGATCTTCGGCAGACGACGCTGCATCGGCATCTGGCCGCCTTCAAAGCCCGGCTTGATCTTGCCCTTGCCGGAGCGCGCGAATGAGCCCTTGTGGCCGCGTCCGCAGGTCTTGCCGAGGCCCGAACCGATGCCGCGACCGACGCGTGTGCGCTCCTTGCGGGCGCCATCGGCTGGCTTGAGTGTGTTCAATTTCATATCAGCTCTCCACGCGCACGAGGTAGTGCACGGTGTTGATCAGGCCGCGCACGCACGGATTGTCGACCAGGACGCGCACGTCGTTGATCTTGTTCAGGCCGAGCGCGCGCACCGACTGACGATGGCGTTCGCGGCAGCCGCGCATGCCCTTGACCAGGCGCACGGTAACTGTGCCGGTCTTCGCGGCTTCTTGATTAGGCATGGTTGATCTCCTCGACGGTCTTGCCGCGCTTGGCAGCGATCTGCGCGGGCGAATGCATCGCGGTAAGACCCTTGACGGTCGCGCGCACCAGGTTGATCGGATTCCGCGAACCGACCGCCTTGGCCAGCACGTTCTTCACGCCGACCGCTTCGAGCACGGCGCGCATTGCGCCACCGGCAATGACGCCGGTACCTTCGGAAGCCGGCATCATGAACACGCGCGCCGCGCCGTGGCCGGCCTTGACCGAATGCCACAACGTGCCGTTGTTCAGATCCACGTTCACCATCGTCTTGCGCGCGCCTTCCATCGACTTCTGGATCGCGATCGGCACTTCACGCGCCTTGCCGTAACCGAAGCCGACCTTGCCAGCGCCGTCGCCTACCACCGTCAACGCGGTGAAAGTGAACTGGCGGCCACCCTTGACGGTCTTGGAGACGCGGTTGACCGCGACCAGCTTCTCGATGAAGCCGTCGCTGTTGTCGTTGCGTTCGAAATTTGCCATGTCATATCCCGTTTGCTTACGGCACGTGGCCGCTTATCGTTGTGGTTGCATCTCTGTGAAACTCAAGCGCCGCTCAAAAGACGGCGCTCGATCAAACAGGCATCAGAACTTCAATCCGCCTTCACGGGCCGCATCGGCCAATGCCTTGATGCGACCGTGGTAGCGATAGCCGGAACGATCGAATGCGATCTTTTCGACACCGGCAGCCAGCGCCTTCTCGGCGATCGCGCGACCAACCTTGGCGGCGGCCTCGAGGTTCTTGGTTCCTTTCAGGCCCTCCTTGACGTCGGCCTGCAGCGTGGACGCCGCAGCCAGCACCTTCGCGCCATCGGAAGTGAACAGCTGCGCATAGATATGCTGGCCGGAACGCAGCACCGACAAACGCGGCACGCCGAGCACACGAATGTGCGAACGGGTGGTCTTGGCGCGACGGAGACGAGCGATTTTCTTTTCCATGGTGTTGTCCTCTCAAGAGAAAGAAAGCCTCAGGCTTTCTTCGCCTCTTTCATGTTGATCTTCTCGCCGCTGTAGCGGACGCCCTTGCCCTTGTACGGTTCCGGCGGACGGTAGCCGCGGATCTTCGCAGCAGCCTGGCCGACGCACTGCTTGTCGGTGCCGCTGATCAGGATTTCAGTCTGCGTCGGGGTAGCGATCGTGATGCCTTCCGGCGTCTTGAACAGCACCGGATGCGAAAAGCCCAGGCTCAGGTTCAGGTCCTTGCCAGTCATCGTGGCACGGTAACCGACGCCGACCAGCTCAAGTTTGCGCACATAACCTTCGGACACGCCGGTGATCATGTTGGCAAGCAGCGCGCGGGCGGTACCAGCCATCGGGATGCGATCGGCATCGGCGGTGGAGAACTGCACGTGGCCGTCTTCCATCGCGACGTCGATGCCATGCGGCTTGGGCAGGCTGAGCGAGCCTTTCGGCCCCTTCACGCTGACCATATCGGCGCTGATGGTGCATTCCACGCCTTTCGGCAAGGCAATTGGTTTCTTGGCAACTCGGGACATACAAACTCCTGTGGTCGTCCTGACCGACGGCCCGCACATGCTGTGCGGTTCTGATATTGGATAGGTCAGCAGACCAGGCAGATGACTTCGCCGCCAACGCCTTCGGCGCGGGCCTGACGATCGGTCATGATGCCCTTGGACGTCGAGATGATCGACACGCCCATGCCATTGAGGATCTTCGGAAGCTCGTCCTTGCCGCGGTACTGTCGCAGGCCCGAACGGGACACGCGCTCAAGGCGCTCGATCACCGGCTTGCCTTCGTAGTACTTCAACACGATTTCCAGCTGTAGCTTGCCCTTGCCTGCCTCGGTCACGCGCGAGTCGGCGATGTAGCCTTCCGACTTCAACACGCCGGCGAGCGCCAGCTTGGTCTTGGAGGACGGCATTTTCACCGTCGGTTTGCCAACAGCCAGTGCGTTCTTGATGCGCACCAGCATGTCGGCGATGGGATCAGTCATGCTCATTGATACATTCCTTTTGGCACCGATATCCGCAGAGAATCCTGCGAAGTCTTTGTTGGAGCGGGGTTGGGGACTAGGGGCTAAGGCTCGTAGTCCGAAGCCCCAGTCTCCAATCCCGTTTTGCTTTACCAGGAAGCCTTGCGCAGGCCGGGGACATCGCCGCGCATGGTGGCTTCGCGCAGCTTGTTGCGGCCGAGGCCGAACTTCGCGTACACGCCGCGCGGGCGGCCGGACAAGGCGCAGCGGCTGCGCTCACGGCACGGGCTCGAATCGCGCGGCAGTTTCTGCAGCTTGATCACCGCTTCGGCTTTCTCTTCGTACGACGCGGTGACGCTGCTGATGGTCTTCTTCAGCGCGTCGCGTCTGGTCGCATACTTCTTCGCCAGTTTCGCGCGCTTGATATCGCGGTTCACCATGCTGGTCTTTGCCATTGTCGTTTGTCCTGGCCGGCTTTGATCGGCGGTATCAGTTACGGAAGGGGAAGCTGAAAGCCTCGAGCAGCGCACGCGCTTCCTCGTTGGTCTTCGCGGTGGTCGTGATTGCGATGTCCATGCCGCGCATCGCGTCGACCTGGTCGTAATCGATTTCCGGGAAAATGATCTGTTCCTTGATGCCCATGTTGTAGTTGCCGCGGCCATCGAACGAACGACCCGACATGCCACGGAAGTCGCGCACGCGCGGCAGCGCGACGTTGACCAGGCGATCGAAGAACTCGTACATGCGGGCGCGGCGCAAGGTGACCTTGCAGCCGATCGGCCAGCCGTCGCGGATCTTGAAACTCGCGACCGAGACGCGTGCATTGGTGACGATCGGCTTCTGTCCGCCGATCTTGACCATGTCGCCGACTGCGTTCTCGAGGATCTTCTTGTTGCCCACCGCCTCGCCCACACCCATGTTCAGCGTGATCTTGGTCAGCCGCGGCACCTGCATCGGATTGGTGTAGCCAAAGCGTTCCATCAGCTTCGGCACCACGTCGTTCTTGTAAATCATTTCAAGCCGGGTCGTCATTTCATGTCCTTTGGATCTTGCTTATCGGAACCGGCTGCACAGCGCCGGACTTCCTGATCAGGCGTCGATCGCCTCGCCGCTCGAGCGGAACACGCGCACCTTGCGTCCGTCTCCGAGCACCTTGAAGCCAACGCGCTCGCCCTTGCCGGTGACGGCATTGAGCAGCATCACGTTGGAAATATGGATCGGGGCCTCGCGCTCGATCACGCCACCGGGCTGGTTCGCCTGCGGGTTCGCTTTCGTGTGGCGCTTGATGATGTTGATGTTCTGCACGACGACGCGATCGGCGGCGACACGCAGGACTTCACCCTTCTGGCCCTTGTTCTTGCCGGCGGTCACGAGCACGCGATCGCCTTTACGGATACGGTTCATTGTCTGTCCTCTTCGCTCAGAGCACTTCGGGCGCGAGCGATACGATCTTCATGAACTTCTCGGTGCGCAGCTCGCGGGTCACGGGCCCGAAGATGCGCGTGCCGATCGGCTCGAGCTTGTTGTTCAACAGCACAGCAGCATTGCCGTCGAAGCGGATAAGCGATCCGTCGGCACGACGCACGCCCTTGCGGGTGCGCACGACCACGGCATCGTAGACCTCGCCCTTCTTGACCTTGCCGCGCGGAATCGCTTCGCGGATCGACACCTTGATGACGTCGCCGATGTGGGCGTAACGGCGATGCGAACCGCCGAGCACCTTGATGCACATCATTTCGCGCGCGCCGGAATTATCGGCGGCCTGCAGGTAGGACTGCATCTGGATCATGAGTCAGTCTCCTTAGTCGGCTGCGCGAGCGACGATTTCGACAACGCGCCAGTTCTTGGTCTTGGACAGCGGGCGGCATTCGGTGACGCGAACGATGTCGCCTTCCCTGCATGCGTTGTCAGCATCGTGCGCGTGCAGTTTGGTCGAGCGACGGATGTACTTGCCGTACAACGCATGCTTGACCAAGCGCTCGATGATGATCGTCACCGTTTTGTCCATCTTGTTGCTGGTCACGCGTCCCTGGACGGTGCGCAGCTTGGTTTCTTCGGTTGCAGCAACTTCGTTCATGACTTGAGCCTTCAATTGGACGGCTTTCACTTGCCGACCAGCACAGTGTTGACGCGAGCGATCTCGCGGCGCACGCGCCGGATCTGGTGGGTCGGGGTCAGCTGCCCAGTGGCCTTCTGCATGCGCAGCGAAAACTGCTCCTTGTGCAGATCGACCAAGTGGGCGGCGAGCTCGGCCGCGGATTTCTGACGCAATTCCTTGAGTTCCATCAGCGCACCGTACGGGTTACGAAGGTGGTGGTTACGGAAAGCTTGGCCGAGGCCAGACGGAACGCTTCGCGCGCCGTGGCTTCGTCTACGCCTTCCATCTCGTACAGCACGCGGCCTGGCTTGATCTGCGCAACCCAATACTCGACGTTGCCCTTGCCGGCGCCCATGCGGACTTCGATCGGCTTCTTGGTGACCGGCTTGTCCGGGAAGATCCGGATCCACAGCTTGCCGCCACGCTTGACATAGCGGCTGATGCTGCGGCGTGCCGCTTCGACCTGGCGTGCGGTCAGCTGCCCATGCGAGGTGGCCTTGAGGCCGTACTCGCCGAAGCTCACCGCCGCGCCGCTCCAGCTCAGACCGTCGTTGCGGCCCTTGAACATCTTGCGGTACTTGGTGCGTTTTGGTTGCAACATGGTTTAGTCCCTCTTCACCGCATGACTCGAAACATGCGGCTGATCATCGTTATGCAATCTGGCTTCAATCTCTTTTCGCAGCACTGCGCGGAGCGCGCGGCTGATCGTCGCGATCGCGACGCGGCGGACGCGGCTGGTCGTCACGGCGCGGCGGGCGCGGCGACTGCTCATCGCTCGCCTTTTCCTGACCGACGGCCGAGAAGTCGAAGATCTCGCCGCGATACACCCACACCTTCACACCGATGATACCGTAGGTCGTCTTCGCCTCGGCAAAACCGTAGTCGATGTCGGCGCGCAACGTGTGCAACGGCACGCGACCTTCGCGGTACCACTCCGAACGCGCAATCTCGGCGCCATTCAGGCGACCGCCCACATTGACCTTGATGCCCAGCGCACCCAGGCGCATCGCATTGCCAACCGCGCGCTTCATCGCGCGACGGAACATGATGCGGCGCTCGAGTTGCTGCGCGATCGATTCGGCGACAAGTTGCGCATCCAACTCGGGCTTGCGCACTTCGGCGACATTGATGTGCGCCGGAACGCCCATCACGTCGGAGACGTCCTTGCGCAGCTTCTCGATGTCTTCGCCACGTTTGCCGATCACCACGCCCGGACGGGCGCTATGGATCGTGACGCGCGCCGTCTTCGCTGGACGCTCGATCAGGATCTTGCTGATCCCGGCCTGCGCGAGCCGCTTGCGCAGCATCTCGCGAACCTTGAGGTCGGCGACGAGGTATTCGGCGTACAGGCGCTTGTTGGCGAACCACTTGGAATTCCAGTCCTTGGAAATACCAAGGCGGATACCGGTCGGATGGACTTTATGACCCATTAGTTTTTCCCCGCGCCAACGACAACAGTGATGTGACTGGTGCGCTTCAGAATGCGTGTGCCACGGCCTTTTGCGCGCGCCATGAAGCGCTTCAGCATCGGACCCTCGTCGACGAAGATGCTGGCGACCTTGAGGTCGTCGACATCTGCGCCCTGGTTGTTCTCGGCGTTGGAGATTGCCGACATCAACACCTTTCGGATCAGATGCGCGGCCTTCTTGTCGCTGAACTGCAGCAGATTGCTTGCGCGTGCGACGGGCAAACCGCGCACCTGATCCGCCACGAGGCGGGCCTTCTGCGGCGAGATGCGCGCTGTGCGCAGGATCGCTTTCGCTTCCATGGCCGGGATACTCACTTGGATGCCGCCGCGGCTTTCTTGTCGCCGCCATGGCTCTTGAACACGCGGGTCATCGCGAACTCGCCGAGCTTGTGCCCGACCATGTTCTCATTGACCAGCACCGGGATGTGCGCCTTGCCGTTGTGGATGGCGATGGTCATGCCAACCATTTCAGGAAGAATCATCGAACGCCGCGACCAGGTCTTGATCGGCTTCTTGCTGCCGCTGGCCATTTCCACCTTCTTCAGCAGGTGGTGGTCGACGAACGGACCTTTTTTCAGTGAACGTGCCATTTCTAGATACCTTGTTTGGATGTCGCGTCAAGACGCGGCATCAGCTCCGACGATCGCGCACGATGAACTTCTGGGTGCGCTTGTTGTTGCGCGTCTTGTAACCCTTGGCCGGCGTGCCCCAAGGGGAAACCGGATGCGGATTGCCCTGTCCCGCACGTGCTTCACCACCGCCGTGCGGATGGTCGACCGGGTTCATGGCCGCGCCGCGAACGGTCGGGCGTACTCCCAGCCAACGCTTGGCGCCGGCCTTGCCGATCTTGCGCAGGCTGTGCTCGCCGTTGCCGACTTCGCCGATAGTCGCGCAGCACTCGCCAGGCACACGGCGCATTTCGCCGGAACGCAGGCGGAGCGTCGCGTAACCCTGCTCGCGGGCGACCAGCTGCACCGATGCGCCGGCGCTGCGGGCGATTTGCGCACCCTTGCCCGGCTTCATCTCGACGCAATGCACCGTTGAACCGACCGGGATGTTGCGCAGCGGCAGCGTGTTGCCGACCTTGATCGGAGCGTCATGGCCCGCGATCACCTGGTCGCCAACCACCACGCCACGCGGCGCGATGATGTAGCGGCGCTCGCCGTCGGCGTAGCACAGCAGCGCGATGTTCGCGGTGCGGTTGGGATCGTATTCCACCGTCTCGATGCGCGCCGGAATGCCGACCTTGTCGCGCTTGAAGTCGATGATGCGGTAATGCTGCTTGTGTCCGCCGCCGATGTGGCGCGTGGTGATCCGCCCATGGTGGTTGCGACCACCATTGCGGTTCTGCTTCTCGAGCAGCGGCTGGTACGGTTCGCCCTTGTGGAGAGTGTCCGTGCTCACCCGCACCATGGCGCGACGGCCAGGCGAAGTCGGTTTGAATGTCATCAGTGCCATGGGTCGTTCCTGCCTCAGGCCTTGGCCATCACGTCGATCGTCTGGCCTTCGGCCAAGCGAACGTATGCCTTGCGCCAGTCACCGCGACGGCCTTCGCGCGAACGGAAGGACTTGATCTTGCCCTTGACGTTCAACACGTTGACTGCCTCGACTTTGACGTTGAACAGCTGCTCCACCGCCGACTTGACATCGGCCTTGGTGGCGGTTTTGGCGACTTCGAACACGTACTGGTTCGAAATTTCCTGCAGCCGCGCGGTCTTCTCGGATACGCGCGGAGCGCGGATCACGGAAAGATATTTCACGGAATTGTTTTTCGGATCGCTCATGCCAGCCACTCCTCGATCTTCTTGACCGCATCGGCGGTCATGATCACGTTGTGTGCGCCGACCAGCGAAGCCGGATCCATACCTTGCACGTCGCGCACTTCCACATAGGGAATGTTGCGGGCGGCGAGGTACAGCGCTTCGTTACCGGTTTCGGTCACGATCAGCGGACGCGCGATATCCATCGCCTTGAGCTTCGCGATCAGGTCCTTGGTCTTGGGCTCGGCGATCTCGAAGTTCTCGACGATCGTCAGGCGACCTTGACGGTTCAGCTCGGACAGGATCGCGCTCATCGCGGCGCGGTACATCTTGCGGTTGACCTTCTGAGCGAAGCTGCGTGGCTTCGCTGCGAAGGTACGACCGCCGCCAACGAAGATCGGCGCGGTCAACGCGCCGTGGCGCGCACCGCCGCCCTTCTGCTTCTTGGATTTCTTGGTCGTGCCATTGACTTCAGCACGTGTTTTCTGTGCCTTCGTTCCGGAGCGACCGGCGTTGCGATACGCAACCACGACCTGATGCACCAGATCCTGGCTGAAGGCGCGACCAAAAATCTCGTCTGAAACCGCGAGATTCTGGGCGCTGCCGATGACGGCGAGTTCCATGATCTGACTCCTCAACCCTTGGCCGCAGGACGGACAATCACATTGCCGCCCGGAGCGCCCGGAACAGAACCCTTGATGGCGATCAGGCCACGTTCGAGATCCACCTTGACCACTTCCAGATTCATCGCGCTCTGGCGCACGTTGCCCATTTGTCCGGACATCTTCTTGCCCGGGAACACGCGACCCGGCGTCTGGCGCTGGCCGATCGAGCCCGGCGAACGATGCGACAACGAGTTACCGTGCGTCGCGTCGCCCATGCTGAAGTTCCAGCGCTTGATCGTGCCTTGAAAGCCTTTGCCCTTGGTCGTGCCCTGCACGTCGACGATCTGTCCGACTTCAAAGATATCGGCCTTGATCTCACCGCCCACCTGATAGTCGCCAATCTTGCCGGCTTCCACGCGGAACTCCCACAACCCGCGTCCGCCTTCCACTTTCGCATTCGCGTAGTGGCCGGCCAGCGGCTTGTTGATCAGCGCCGCGCGCTTGTTGCCGGCGGTGACCTGCACCGCGGTGTAGCCATCGCTCTCGACCGTCTTCACCTGGGTGATTCGGTTGGGGCTGGCTTCGATCAGGGTGACCGGAATGGAACGACCATCCTCGGTGAAGAGCCTGCTCATGCCGCACTTGCGGCCTACGATACCGATGCTCATGTTCTAGGCCTCAGTACAGTTTGATCTGGACGTCGACACCAGCAGCGAGTTCGAGCTTCATCAACGCGTCGACGGTCTTGTCGTTCGGGTCGATGATGTCGAGCACGCGCTTGTGCGTACGGGTTTCATACTGGTCGCGCGCGTCCTTGTCGACGTGCGGGGATACCAGGATGGTGTAGCGTTCAATCTTGGTCGGCAGCGGGATCGGTCCACGCACCTGCGCGCCTGTGCGCTTGGCGGTTTCCACGATCTCACTGGCGGAACGGTCGATCAGGCGATAGTCATACGCCTTCAACCGGATGCGAATTTTCTGGTCAGCCATGGCCGAATCCTTGAATCCTTGAAAAGAGCGACGGGGACGGAAACGGATGTGCCGTCCCCCATGATTTGAAAACTAAACTGCAACGTTCGGCATCCATGCCGAACCGATCCTTGTGCTGTGAGATGCGATTCAACGCATCTCACAATCCAGCACAAGGATCACTTCAGGATCTTCGCC
>JAYTOP010000079.1:0-36826 GCA_043747745.1 Pseudomonadota bacterium | reverse complement strand
AGCGTGGTCGCAATTACCCGCGACCACCAAGAATCAAACCGCATCTTCACCTCGCCTACAAATCTGCGTGCTGAGGGCTTAAGTTGAGAGCATTGCCCTTGGCCGGAGCGAGAAATCTCAAGCGCAATTGGCACTCCGATTTCGTCACACGATTTCACGAAGGCGCGGGCATCGTCCCGCCACTCAAATTCGTCGAAATCAACGGCGAGGAAAAAGCAGGTGTCGTCCTCCAGCAGCGGATAGACCCAGATCGTGTGATCGCCAGTCAAATGCTCGTAAATCACCGCGTCGGACAGCGGAATCAGTAAGCGATTGCCGCAGTCAGCGCACTTGATTCGTGGCTTCTCGCAGACTCCCGCTCGCCATTCGTTTGCGCACGCTGGCGCATATCCGGATTTCCCGGTTGTCTTGCTTTCCCAGCGTGTCGGATAGGCATCCAAACGGCCACGGAACAGCCGACGAAACAGTGCCACCTTTTCGGTCGTGGAAAGACGCGATGGCTAAGGCTCTGGGAGCGAGGTCGCGGGCACCGATGGCGAGCGCCACTCGATGCGATGCTGTTCCAGAAGAGATTTCAACCGAGCGCTTTCAGCTCTCAGCTCATCTACCAATGGATGGGATCGATCATGGTGCATGGAGAGTGAGAAATGCCAATTTCTGGTCGGAAAGGCCAAGACGGTTCTGCCGTCGGATGCGCAGCATGGCTGTCAACGAACAATCACGGAGGCTCGATCCTGTTTCGGGTCGCGGACATGTTCCCTCCCGGCGAGGAACATGTCGCCGGGAGACTGTTTGCGATCGCCGGCGCATGCTTTCGTTGGAAAAAGTCAGTGCGTTGCGGATTGTGGACGATCGTGGCGAATCTGTTCAGTTCTCCCTTCACCGGAAGCAAGAGGGACCGAAAGATGACGGCTCATCCGTTGCTAGAAATCGCATTTCTGGGCGCGCAATCTGCGAGCCTAGGAACTTCGTTGGCCTCCTCGTTTGGCGAACCGTCCAGAGGCACTACTCATTCGTGTCGGCAAGTTGCGCCGCGTGGGCACGAGCTTGGGCACAGGTTGGGCACAGATTCGTCACAGGCCAATTGGCGCGCCCGGAGGGGTGAGCTGTTGCGCTTGCAAGCCGACAGGCTTGCGCAACGGCGAACGCCCACGCGCCCAGCGCGTGGGCAGCGAATCCCGGCCAGTGCAGTGGTGAAAGATCTGCGGTGCTTTGGAAATCGCAGCGGTGCGAAAAATTGGTGCGCCCGGAGGGATTCGAACCCCCGACCCCTGCCTTCGGAGGGCAGTACTCTATCCAGCTGAGCTACGGGCGCGTTCTGTGGATTTTCGCACGGTTCCATCCATGGAGTTTGCTGCGCTGGCCATCCATGTCTCCCCCTCATCGGGCGCAGGCTTCCGCGGAATCTTGGCGCGCCCGCTTCGACCAGCCACATGGTCAACTATTGTAGCCGCGCAGGATGCTCGCGGGGCGCTCTTAACGCGCGGGTGGCTACAATACCCGGAACCAATCAGCGGCATCCCATGGATTCGCCCCAAGCCAAGCTGCGCATCCTGTTGATCGAAGACCAGCGCCCGATGGCCGAAAACATCTGGGAGTTCCTGGAGTTGCGTGAGCAGGTCATGGATCACGCCGCCGACGGACTGACCGGGCTGCAACTCGCTCTGGACAATACCTACGATGTGATCGTGCTCGATATCGGCTTGCCCAAGCTCGACGGGATCGAGCTGTGCAGGCGTTACCGGGCGCAGGGCGGCACCGCTCCGATCCTGATGCTGACCGCGCGCGACCGGCTTGAAGACAAGCTGCTGGGCTTCGAATCCGGTGCCGACGACTACCTGACCAAGCCCTTCGAACTGCGCGAACTCGCGGCGCGCATCCAGGTGCTGCACAAGCGTCAACAACGGCAGTCGCCAGCGGTCCTGCAGATCGCCGACCTCAGCCTGGACATCGCCAGCCGCAGCGCCACGCGGCAGGGCCAACCGCTGAGCCTCACGCCTGCGGGCTACCGCCTGCTCGAAGCGCTGATGCGCAAGGCGCCGCACGTGATGCTGTATGCGGAACTGGCGCAGGCGCTGTGGGGCGATACCGAACACGATCCGGCGCGTCTGCACACGCATATTTCGCTGCTGCGCGCTGCGGTCGATCGCGCCTATGAGCAACCATTGATCGTCACCGTCCACGGCTTTGGATACCGCATTGTCGATCCTGCTACCCAGTAAGACGACCCTGCGCATGCGGGTGATGGTGTGCTGCGCCATGCTGGGCGGCATCGTGGGCGTTTGCCTGGCGTTCGTCGCAGAGCAGATCTCCGTGCACTCCGAGCATCTGCTGATCGATGAAGAAATGACCGCCGAGATGGACATCCAGATTACCCAGCACGGCGGCGATCCCGATTTGCGGCTACCGCGCAGCCCGTGGAAGAGCCTCTACATCGACCGTCCCGGTCAGCCACCGACATCGCCGCCCGCATTTCGCGCACTGCCACCGGGCGTGCAGGAACTGGACGATCTTGACGACAGCGACCGCTTTGTCGCGATCCGGGTCGCGCCGATCGGTCGGGTGACGATGGTTGCAGGGCTGCCGAGTTCGCCCGCGCGCGAGCGGCGTATGGCCGAAGAATTGTTCGCGATGATCCTGCTCGGCATGGGCCTCGGCGCATGGCTCGGACGCATGCTCGCGGGCAGCATGCTCGCCCCGGTGCTGCGGCTGTCGAAGGAAGTGGACAGCGCCGAACCAGGACCCGAGCTGCAGCGGATCGCGGCCGAACATCAGGCCGATGAAGTCGGCGCTCTAGCCAATGCGCTGATCCGCTACCGCGCACGCACACGCATGGCGATCGAACGCGAAGTGTTGTTCTCCGCCGACGCCAGCCATGAATTGCGCACCCCATTGAGCGTCCTGCAGGGCGCGCTGGACCTGATGCGCGAGAGCAGCGCGAGCCCATCCCGCCGCATCGAGCGCATGCAGCGCAGCGCGGCCGAGATGGCGACCTTGCTGGATGCGCTGCTGCTGATCGCGCGTTCCGAAGAGGCGATGGACACGCGGGACACTGCGGTCGAACTGATCCCGGCGCTGGCCTCGGTAATCGCCGAATTCCGCAACGAGCTCGATGCCGCGCAGATCGTCATCGGGCTGCGTTGCGCCAACACCACCCGCGTGCAGGCACCGCCGGAGTTGTTGCGCATCGTATTGCGCCTGCTGTTCCGCAGCATCGCCAGTGGCGCGTACGGAACCCGGTTGCGGCTCGACGCCGATGCGCGCGGCATCGTGCTGGCCACCGCTGTGCCGCGCGCAACCGATGCAGACTCCGCTACACAGTCTGCATCCACCGACGCACATCCTGCTGCTGCCATACCTGCGTCGATTGAGCCTGCATCGATTGAGCGTGCCTCGATTGAGCATGCAGTGATTGAACCGGCCGCGATTGAGCCGACAACGCATGAACCAGCGCCTGCCGAAAGCGGTGCCGTGCATGACGCGTACGATCAGCGCTCCGTCGCCCGTCGCTCCGATGAGCAGGGCGGCATCGGCATGCTGCGGCGGTTGTGCCAGCGTTACGGCTGGGCGCTGGAGCTGGCCCACGACGACACCCTGCCAACCTTGCTGAGCTTGCGCTTCTGGTCGCCCGACGCGCCGACGAGCGACACAGTTGCATGAGCATCTTCGTAGCATGCGCGGCAGGTCGGCGTAACGCCGACGACAGCATGCTATCTGTGCGGACACGCCCAGCCTTGGCCGTCGCAGCGCAGCGAGAGACCGCGTCGGTGGACAACGATGCACCTTGAAATCCTCGATCTCGACGGCTCAGTGCAAAGCCACGTGAGCGAATCGGCTGCTTCGCGCTGGCAGTCCGTGCGCGTGCTCGACCTGCGCGACCTGGCACCCAAGCTGCGGCTCTGGAGCGGCGGCAAGGCCATTGCGGAAACGCGGCGTCGCCTGCACGACGCGCCAGCCCATCCCGACCCCACCGTGACCCTGGTCGGTTCGGGCGACTTCCACCACCTCACGCCGCTGCTGCTGGAGCGCGCCCGCGAACCGGTCACCCTGATCCATTTCGACAACCATCCGGACTGGGTGCGGCTTGCGCCGCGCTGGCACTGCGGTTCGTGGGTGAACCAGGCGCTGCGTTCCGAGCGCGTGGCGCGCATCGTCACCATCGGCCCGTGCAGCGACGATCTGGTCTGGCCGGGATTGAAGGGCGGCAACCTGCCTGCGCTGGCGTCGGGCCGGTTGCGACTGTTCCCGTGGTCGCACGCGCCATCGCGGGTGCTCCGACCGATTGCCGATGGTGCGTCGTATCGCTGCGCATCGCGGCAGTTGATCTGGAGCAATCTGTCCGAGATGACTTCCGAACAGGCTGCGCGCACGATCCTCTCGCAGATCGCCACCGATGCGATCTGGCTGACGATCGACAAGGACGTGCTGCCCGAGGACGAGGTCGTGAGCAATTGGGACCAGGGCCAGATGCCGCTGCGCGCCGTGCTCGACCTGATCAAGGCGATCGGGCGCAAGCACAGCATCGCGGGTGCGGATATCTGCGGCGACTACGCCGCACCGCAATTCAGCAGCGCGCTCAAGCGCTGGGAAGTGCGCCGCGACCAGCCGCAACGGACGCCACCGGACGCCGTCGCGCTTGCCCGCAATGCCGAGGTCAATCGGCAATTGCTGTCCACGATCGAACAGGCCGCGCGCACATGTTGATGTATCTGCTATTGGCCGGCTCGGTGATCTGCGACGTGATCGGGCAAGTCAGCTTCAAGCTCGGCATGTCGGGCGATGACGTTGCCTACGACGGCGTGCCGGGATTCTTCCGCAGGCTGGCCTCCTCGCCGTGGATCGGCGTGGGCATCGCTGTGTATGCGCTCGAATTCGTGCTGTGGTTCGCCGCGCTCTCGGTCGCGCGGCTCAGTCTCGCGTTCGCGTTCGCCGCGCTGTCTTACTGCGGCGTGGTATTGGCCAGCCGCGCGATCCTCAAGGAACAAGTCAGCGCCCGCCAATGGGGCGCGACCTGCACGATAGCCGTCGGCGTCGCTCTGGTGTGCTGGCCGCAAGCGCATTGAACGAAGCACCTGTTGAACGTACCCGCATGCAACGACCCATGAGAATTCAACTCCGTCCATGATGAAATCCAGCGAATTCTTCCTCCCCGGCGGTCGCGATGGCGTGCTGCTGATCCACGGCCTGACCGGCACGCCAGCCGAGATGCGCTTCGTCGGCAAGGGCCTGCATCGGGCGGGTTACAGCGTGCTCGGCATGCAGCTTGCCGGGCATTGCGGCAACGAAGCCGACCTGCTCGCGACCGGCTGGCGCGACTGGTACCGCAGCGTGACCGAAGCGGCCGACCGGCTCGCCGGGCAGGTCGACCGCGTCTTCGTCGGCGGCCTGTCGATGGGTGCGTTGCTCGCGCTCAAGCTCGCGATCGATCGTCCGAAACAGGTCAATGGCCTGGCGCTGTACGGCACCACGTTCGCCTACGACGGCTGGACGATCCCGCGCATTGCGAAGCTCTCGTTCCTGCTGCCGCTGGCGATGCGGCTCGGGATCGGGCGCAAGCAGCGGTTCATGGAAAAACCGCCGTATGGCATCAAATGCGAACGCGTGCGCCAGCGGATTGCAGGCAGCATGCTTGCCGGCGATAGCGAGGCCGGCGGGCTGCCCGGCAATCCGTGGCCATCGCTCGCGGAGTTCTACCGGCTGTCATCGCGCGTGCGCAAGCAGCTCGACCAGGTACGCGCACCGTGCCTGGTCGTGCATTCGGCGAACGACGATGTAGCGAGCGTGCGCAATGCGCAGATCGTCGAACGCAGCGTCGGTGCCGAAGTCGAAACCTTGCTCCTGCACAACAGCTACCACATGGTCACGGTCGATCAGGAACATCGCGAAGTCGTCGCGCGCTCGGCGGATTTCTTCTCGCGATGCATCGGCGCGCATGCCGACGACGCGAACGTCGCTTCATCGGTGTTGCGGGCGGTCTGATGGAACCAGATGTGACGGAACCGGATGCGATGGAACCAGATGCGATAGAACTCGTTGTCGCCAGTTCGATCGAAGCGTTCACGGCGAGCGAATGGAACCGCCTGTTCCCCGGCGAACTCGAAGACTGGTCGTATTACCGCGCGACCGAACGCGCGCAACTGGCCGGGTTCGCCTGGTTGTATTTCGGCGTGCGCGTCGATTCCGAACTGCGCGCGGCGGTGCCCGCCTTCATCACCGACTATCGCCTGGACACGACGCTGGATGGCCGTCTGCGCAGCGTCGTCGCGGTACTCGCGCGCGCAGCCCCTGGCTTGCTACGCCCACGCATGCTCGCGCTGGGCTCGCCGGTCGGCGAAACCTGCCATGCGGGCTATGCGCCGCGCAGCACCCAGGCCGACCGGTTGCGCATGCTCACGTTGATCCTTGACGGTTGCGAAGCGCACGCCGCAAAACACGGCGTGCGACTGCTTGCGGTCAAGGACGCCGGCGACGCGCAATCGGCGCTGTGGGAGTGGGCGTTGACTGCGCGCGGCATGCGTCGACAACCCGGCCTGGCGACCGCTACGCTCGCGTTGCCGTACACGACGCTCGACGATTATCTGGCGACACTAAGCCACGTGACCCGCAAGAACATGCGTCGCAAACTGCGTTCACGCGCCGCGTTGCGGATTGAATGGCGGCACGGCCTGGATGGCATCCGCGATGCTGTCGCACGGCTGTATCGCAACACGCTAGAACGCGCGGCGATGCAGCTGGAAGAACTGACTCCGGAGTTTTTCGAGAGCGTGCTGGTCGAACTCGGCGAGCGCGCATCCTGCGTCTGCTACTGGCTCGACGACACCTTGGTCGCGTTCAACCTGGTGCTGCACGACGGCGAGCGGATGATCGACAAATACATCGGCATGGACTATCGCCACGCGCGCAATCTCAATCTGTATTATGTGAGCTGGATGGAAAACGTGCGTTTCGCAATCGAACATCGCATTCCGACCTACCAGAGCGGCCAGGGACTGCCGCAGGAAAAACTCCGGATGGGCAGCACGCTGACGCCCAACTGGCTGTGGTATCGGCACCGCAACCGGTTGATCGACGGCACGATGAAGACCGCCGAATACATGCTCGGCCTGCATCGGAAACCCCGCTCGACCGAACCCTCGGCAGATGCAGCGCTGCGCAGGCTGCACGCATGAATCGACCCGTGAGGCAGCGTCCACGCAAGCTGCTGCTCGCGGCATGGATCGCGCTGGTTGCGATCGAGGTCGTGACCCAGTTGTCGTTGAAGTTCGCCGGCAATGTCACCGGCAGGTTCGATTTTTCCGCGCATGCATTCGCGCTGGCGCTGGGCTCGGGCTGGCTGTGGCTTGCGATCGCCAGCTACTGCAGCGGCTTCTTCGCATGGATGCTGATCCTGCGGCATTCGGATCTCTCGCGCGCGTTTCCGACCAGCGCGATCGTGTTCGTCGCGATCATGTTGACCTCATGGCTGGTACTGCATGAACCGATCGGCGCGATGCAGCTGCTTGGCGCAGCGGTGATCGTTGCAGGTATCCTTCAACTCGGCCACGACCGACCCGTTCCACCGCCGCAGATCGCGTCTGTCATCGCGCCCTCACCGACCCCCACGGAGTAGCACATGGACAACACCCAGGACGCGATACTCGCGATCATCGCCAAGGAAGCGCATATCCCGGTCGACAAGGTCACCCTCGAATCCACGCTCAAGGATCTGGAGATCGATTCGCTGGATGTGGTGCAGATCATCTTCGAACTTGAAGACCACTTCGGCATCACCCTGCCCGATCGCGATCCCACGGTCGATACCGAAAGTGTGCGCGGACTCGTCGCTGCGGTCGAACGGCTGGTCGCGGAAAAAGCCGCATCCGCGCCCACGGCTGGGTGATGAGCCACGTCTTGCAATATGCCGGTGGCATCTCGCGTGGCGAAGACTGCATGCGCAGGATCGCGCATGCGAACAGTGCAGCTGGCCCAAAGGGCGAGCACCATGAATGGCGCGAGTCAGGCCCGACGGCCATGCCAACGGGCGGGGCGATACGTGGATTGATCCGGACGATGACTCACGGCTTCTCCCCAATCGATTGAAGGAAACTGGCATGCGTCGCGTCGTGATTACCGGCATGGGTTCGATCAGCGCGCTCGGCCACGATGCAGCGACCTGCTGGCAGGCGATGCGCGAAGGCCGCAGCGGCATCGCCACGATCTCGGCGGTCGCGCCGGAACTGCTGAAGGCGCCAATCGCCGCCGAAGTGCGCGGCTTCGATGCGCTGAAGCATTTCGACGAGAAGAAACTCATCCTGCTGGATCGCTTCTCGCAGTTCGCGCTGGTGGCGGCGCGCGAAGCGGTCGCGCAGTCGGGCCTCGATTTCAGAAGCAATGGCCTTGGCGAGACGACCGCCGTCATCATCGGTACCGGCATCGGCGGCGAGAACACCAACGACCAGGCATCGCGTCGGCTGTATGCCGAGAACAATCCGCGCCTGCATCCGCTGACGATCGTGCGGCTGATGGCAAATGCGCCGGCCAGCCACATCTGCATCGAGTTCGGCCTGCGCGGACCAGCGTTCGCGGTGTCCAGCGCCTGCGCGTCGGCGAACCACGCGATGGCACAGGCCTTCCACATGGTGCGTTCGGGCATGGCCGACACCGCTGTGACCGGCGGCAGCGAGGCCTGCGTCACCTACGGCGTCGCAAAGGCGTGGGAGTCGATGCGCGTACTCGCGGACGACACCTGTCGGCCATTCTGCAAACAGCGGCGTGGGCTCGTGCTCGGCGAAGGCGCAGGCATTTTCGTTCTTGAAGAATACGAACACGCGATCCAGCGCGGCGCGACGATTCTCGCCGAATTCGCTGGCGCAGGCATGTCGTCGGACGCCGCCGACATCGTGTTCCCGTCGCGCGATGGCGCCGCCAGCGCGATCAGCCGCGCACTCGCCGACGCGCGCATGAACGCCGACGACGTGGACTACATCAACGCGCATGGCACCGGCACACCCGCGAACGATCCCACCGAAACTGCCGCGATCCGCCAGGTGTTCGGTGAACATGCCGACAAGCTCGCGGTGTCATCGACCAAATCTATGCACGGCCACGCGCTCGGCGCGGCCGGCGCGATCGAACTCGTCGCCGCGATCGGCGCGCTTCGCGACGGCGTGATCCCCCCGACCGCGAACTTCATCGATCCCGACCCGGCATGCGACCTCGATTACGTGCCGAACACCGCGCGCGAAACACCGGTGCGCGCGGCGCTGTCGAACTCGTTTGCGTTCGGCGGGTTGAATGCGGTGCTGGCGTTGCGGCGGGCGACCAATTAGCCGGATGGAATCCGCAGTCAGCGCGTAGCCCGGATGCAGCGCAGCGGGGCGCTTCTCAACAGCGAAGCTGGTCAATCCGGGGCCTCACGACCACGTGGGCTTGCCGCGCTTCCGAATCAGCCCCGGATGACGCTTCGCTCTATCCGCGCTATGACAAGCGACGTCATCTGCCCGCAGAATCCGCCGACTGGGCTTCGACAGGAACTGGCGTCTTCGAAGCCGGCTCCTCGACCGCACACCCCATCGCCTTCAAGCGCGCGAGATACCCGTCCGTCCTGAGCAGACGGGAAATCGGCAGCATCGCGAACGTGACGTTGTTGGTGTTCAGGGCCTTCGCGGCCGCGTCGAGCCAGGCCTGTTGCGCGCGCACTTCGATGCCGACGGCACCGCGTTTCTGCGCCATTTGCGTTTCCGAGATCGCCGCCATGCATGCGCCCATCTGGTCGGTGTACGGCAGCTTGCGCAAGGCGTCGATGTCGCCCGTGGACCATGCGTTCGCGCGCGCGGTCATCGCGTCGAGATCGGTGTCGATGCGATCGAGCGTCTTGCGGAAGCATTCGCGGTCGTCCAGCGCGGACGCCTTGAATTCCTTGATCGCCACCTTCGCGTTGTCGAACGCGACTTCGATCGTCGGCGTCGTGGTCTTGACGCCTGAATGCTTCGCCGCAGCGGCGACGGCATTCTGCGCGAGCGACTTGTCTGTCAGACCGGCCTTGTCGATCGCCGCTTCGTAGAGGTTGAGCGCGGCGAAGATCGGCCGCCACTTTTCAACTTTGTTGCTGCCGCCGATGTATTTCTGCTTCAGCACGCTCCAGCGCGCGTACAAGTCGGGCGACACGACGTCCTTGAGCATCGCGCCATCGGGATTGTTGCGCAGGCCGATCAACGACGGCAGCATCGTCAACAGGCCGAGGCCCATGAAGCCCGTATTCGCCTTGAGTCCAACCTGCGGCGCCGCCAGCACTTCCTGCGACTTCGCGATCACGGATTCCACGTGGTGCGAATCCCAGGTGATGTCCTTCGGCAACGGCGACAGCGTGCCGAGCACCCAGAGCACGTGATCGCCTTTCGACACCTTCCACAAGCCCGGACCCGGCACCACACCGCGCACGACGACGCTGTCGAGATCCGTGACGCTTGCCGATTCCGCCGTGGATGCAGATACGGGCGATGCATCCTGCGCGAACGCTGTATTGGCACAGGCACAGGCAAGCATGCTGGCCAGGAGAATTCGACGCATCGGCTACGCTCGTTTCGATCGGGGCGCGTAGTGTTCGGCAATTGACGGAAGCGCGTGTCAAATTTTTGTTGACGGCATACGACGCAACAGTACAACCGTAGCTGCGCTATCGAAGATCGCGATGCCGCAGACGATCAACCGCGCTTGGCCTTCGTCAGCAACTGGTCGAGCAGCTTCATGCCGAGGTCGATTTCCTCGCCGCTGATGTGCAGCGACGGCGCGAAAGTGATGACGTTCTTGTAATAGCCGCCAACATCGAGCACCAGGCCCATCTTCTTGCCGTCGTGGTCGAGTTCGCCCGCGAGGCCCATGTCGAACATCGTGTCGAGCAGCTTCTTGTTCGGCGTAAAGCCGTCTGCTTCGCAGATCTCGGCGCGCAGAGCGAGGCCGAGGCCATCGACATCGCCGATTTCCGGATGGCGTTTCTGCAAGTCGCGCAGGCCTTCGAGAAAATGCTCGCCCTTGGCCATGACCATGGTTTCGTAATCGGTCTCGGCGAGCATCTTCATCGTTTCGAGGCCCACTGCGGTGCCGAGCGGATTCGATGCGAACGTCGAATGCGTCGAGCCCGGCGGGAACACGGTCGGGTTGATGAGTTCCTCGCGCGCCCAGATGCCGGCGAGCGGATTGAGGCCGTTCGTGAGCGCCTTGCCGAACACCAGCACGTCGGGCTGCACGCCGAAGTGTTCAATCGCCCACAGCTTGCCGGTGCGAAAAAAACCCATCTGGATTTCATCGACGACCAGCAGGATGCCGTACTTGTCGAGCACCTTCTTGAGGCCGGTGAAGAAATTCGGCGGCGGGATCACGTAGCCGCCGGTGCCCTGGATCGGTTCGACGTAGAACGCGGCGTATTCGCACTGGCCGGCCTTGCCGTCCCACACGCCGTTGTATTCGGTCTCGAACAGACGCGCGAATTTCGCGACACACTGTTCGCCGTATTCCTCCTTCGACATGCCTTTCGGGCCGCGGAAGTGGTACGGGAATTCGACGAACTGCGCGCGATCGAAATGGCCATAGCGGCGACGGTAACGATACGATGAGGTAATAGCCGACGCGCCCAGTGTGCGTCCGTGATAGCCGCCTTCAAACGCGAATACCAAGCTCTTGCCGTTGGATGCGTTGCGCACGATCTTCAGCGAATCCTCGATCGACTGCGAGCCGCCGACGTTGAAATGCACGCGGCCCTTGCGGCCCCATTTTTTTTCGGCACCCTGCGCGATGACTTTCGCGAGTTCGATCTTGGTCGGGTGCAGGTACTGGCTCGCGACCTGCGGCAAGGTATCGATCTGCTGCTTCAACACGTTGTTCAAGCGCTGGTTCGAGTAGCCGAAATTGACCGCCGAGTACCACATCTGCAAGTCGAGGAACTGCGTGCCCGCAGTGTCGTACAGATAGCTGCCTTCGCAGCGCGCGAAGATCTTCGGCGGTTCGGAGTAGTGCACGGTGTCGCCGAACGAGCAGTATTTTGCTTCGTCGGCGAGCAGCGCGGCATCGCTTTCGGACTGCGATGGATGGGCGTTGGCAAGCGTATCGGACATGGCGATATCAGGCATGGGAGAGCGGGCCTTTTCTGGAAGCGATAGCGTCGTGCGACGCGGACGAAGGGAGCGTCAGCGTGCCTTCGATCAGCGATGGCAGCAGCACCAGCGCATCGTCGAAGCCGGTGATCGGAATATACGGCAGACCTTGGGCGCGGCAGTGTTCGATCAGGCGGTGCTTGGCGAACACCATGTCCACCGCGCCCGACGCGCAAAAATCCGATGCGCCATCGCCGATCAGCAATACTTTTTTCTTCTGCGTGCGCGCCTGCGCGACTGCGGCGCATTTGCACATTCCGCTGGCGACCTTGCAGGCGTCGCTGGCATGCGGGAACGACAGCTTCCAGCTGCGCTCACCATTCGGTTCGAGCTTGTTGGCGCTGATCGGCAGGTGTTCGAGCTGGTGGCGCGCGAGGATGCTCTCGATCGCCAGGTCCAGGCCGTCGCTGACGATGCGAATGGGGATCCGGGCAGCCAGCGCCGCCTCGACAAACGCCGGGAACGTGCGGTCGATGCGCATCGAGGCGAACAGCGCGTCGAGCTGGCGACGATCGGCGTCGAGCAGACCGATCTGGTCGGCCATGCAGTCGTGCGAACCGATCTTGCCGGACTTCCAGCGTTCTTCCAGGATCGTCCAGTCCGGATGCGCATGGCGTTCGAGCAGCGAGTCGGTGACGTCCTCGACGCTGATGGTGCCGTCGAAGTCGCAAAGAATGATCCAGTCGGACATGGCTCGCCTTGGGTGTGGAATGATCGGCACACTAGCCGACGGGTGCTTAAGTTTCCCTGCGCATTGCGGCCCGCAGGCGATTGCGCCGCCGCGCATGCTACGCGGTTGCAGGATGCAAGGCGCGGGGACGGGGAAGGGTGCGGGGGACGGATCAGGCGATCGCTTGCGCATTCCAGCCACGGGATGCGTCGAACCCCGTGCTGCCGTTATACTGCGGGACTGGGGCCAAGTTCGATCCTATCAAGCCCGTTCTCCGGTCATGTCGCATCGCATCCCGCCAATGATGGAAGCCAGAGTCGACATGAACTCCCTCACCCCACCACCGGTCCGGCCGGTGGCCCCCCCCTCTCCCGCTTCGCGGGCGAGGGACAACAGTGTCGCTTCGCAACTTCTACGTTAAGGGTGCCGCCGTGCGCAATCACGACCTCGTCTTCCTCAAGCATTTCTCGATGGTGCTCGGCTTCCTCGTCTTCTTGACCGGGGCGCTGATCGCATTCGCCAGCTACATGCACACCCGGATGCCGGTTGAGGCCAATCCTGCGAAAGAAGCCAAGCTCGCCGAGCGCATCGCGCCGCTTGGCGCGGTGTATGCCGGTTCGACCGGCGCGGCGGCAATGGCAGCCGCGGCCGATGCCGCCAAGTCTGCGGCCGCTTCGCAGGTGGCTTACGGCGGCAGCCTGGATGGCTCGGTGATCTTCGGCGGCCTCTGCACCGGCTGCCATACCAGCGGCGCGGCCGGCGCACCGAAGCTTGAAAAAGCCGCATGGGCAGCGCGCCTTGGCCAGGGGATTCCAACCCTGGTCAGTCACGCAATCAACGGCTACAAAGGTCCGGACGGCAACCAGATGCCAGCCAAGGGCGGCAACCCGGCGCTGACCGATGCGCAGGTCGAAGCCACCGTGAAGTGGATGGTTGGTCAGCTCAAATAAGCCACGATCAAGTAAGCCACGATCAAACAAAGCAACCAGCAATCGATCCGACTTGTGTTTGCCGGTTGCAATCAACGCATTGATGCCCCGGCATCCGACGCTCCGGTATGATCGGCTCAGCGCGCTCCGCGTCGCCTGAGATCGTCCGCCCATGGCCCAGCCCACGATCCCGTTTCCCGAAATCGCCAGCAGCTTCCACCTGCCCGGCCCGGTTGGCGCGCTGGAAGTGGCGGTCGACCTGCCCGATGCCGCCGATGCACGCGCTGGCTACGCGATCGTCTGCCATCCGCATCCGCTGGAAGGCGGCACGATGCACAACAAAGTGGTCACGATGGCCGCGCGCTCATTGCGCGAACTCGGCCTGACCACGGTGCGTTTCAATTTTCGCGGCGTCGGCGCGTCGCAAGGCAGCTACGACAACGGCCGTGGCGAAACCCTCGATCTGCTCGCCGTGGCGCAGTGGGCGCAACAGGCGCGGCCGCACCACACCTTGTGGCTTGCAGGTTTTTCGTTCGGGTCGTGGATCGCACTGCTCGGCGCACGCCATCTGCCGGTCGCGCAGGTGATCTCGATCGCCCCGCCCGCAGGCCGCTGGGATTTTTCCGCCGTGTTGCCGCCAGCCTGCCCATGGCTGGTGATCCAGGGCGAAGCCGACGACATCGTCGAACCGCATGCGGTGTACGACTGGCTGGCCAGGCTCAACGCGAAGCCGACCCTCGTGAAGATGCCCGACACCGATCATTTCTTCCATCGCCGACTGATGGACCTGCGCGGCGCGATCAAGAACGGAGTGCGCCGCAACCTGCCGCCTGCGCTGCATGTCTGAGCCGCTCCATGCCTGAGCCGATGGCGGACACCCGGCCCTCCGCGCAGTACGCACAGGGTGTCGCAATGGGCCATTGGCAGGCCGACCCAGCCCAGCAGGCCGCGCTGGCCGAACTCGACCGCATCCACGACGCGCTGCTCGCATCCAACGATGACGAGGCAGGCGCGCTGCGCCGATTGCTGTCCACTCTGCGTCCGCCAGCACCCGTCGCTGGCTTGTATCTGTGGGGCGGAGTCGGGCGCGGCAAGACGCTCCTGACCGAATTGCTGTTCGAACACATTCAAATCGCGTCCAGGCGACGCCTGCATTTCCATCGCTTCATGGCCGACGTGCACGCGCGACTGCACACGTTGCGCGAGCAGCGCGATCCGCTGCGTATCGTCGCGCGCGATCTCGCCGCCTCTGCGCGACTGCTGGTGCTCGACGAATGCGTGGTGACCGACATCGGCGATGCGATGCTGCTCGGCCATCTACTCGAACTGCTGTTCGCGCACGGCGTTACCCTGGTCGCGACATCCAACATCGCGCCGCGTGATCTGTACAAGGACGGATTGCAGCGCGCGCAATTCCTGCCGGCGATCGCGGCGATCGAACGCAATTGCACGGTGCTGCAACTCGATGGCGCGCACGACTATCGCCTGCAACATCTGCAACATGCCGCAACCTGGTGCGTGTCGGCTGATGCGGCCCTTGCTGCAGCGACCTGCGCTGATCTGACATGCGACGAACGCCTGCACACGAGTTTCGCGCGACTCGCAATGGGCTTGCCGCGCTTGCCGGAGACATTGCACATCAATGATCGCCCGATCATTGCGAAAGCGCATGCCGACGGCATCGTGTGGTTCGAATTCGCCGCGTTGTGCGAAGGTCCGCGCGCCGTCGCCGATTACATCGAACTCGCGCGCGATTACCATACCGTGCTGATCTCCAACGTGCCGGTATTCGACGCGCTCGGCGAAGACGCCGCGAAGCGCTTCCTGCTGCTCGTCGACGAGTTCTACGACCGCCACGTAAACCTGCTTGCATCCGCCGCCGCTGCACCGACCGCGCTGTATCAGGGGCGTCGCCATGCTGCCGAATTCGCGCGCACCGAGAGTCGCCTGATCGACATGCAGACCGACGATTACCTGAGCCTGGAGCATCGCCCATGACGGCTGCGACATTGAAAGATCGCTTGCAGATGCTTTTTGCAGCGGCGCTCGGGATCGCGCTAATGTGCTGGCTCGCGTGGCCTGGTTATTTCACCTACGACTCGGCCTCGCAGCTCGCGCAGGCGCGCGGCGTGCTGCCGTTGCGCGACGTGCATCCGCCGCTGATGGCACTGGTGTGGCGTGGGCTGGAACACGTCTGGCCCCATCCCGGCGTAATGTTCGCGCTCATCGTCGTGGGCTATTGGTATGCGCTCGCTGCGCTGGTGTGGCGACTGTTCGACAAGCCCTGGTGGCGTTGGATGGTGTTCGCACTGGTCGCACTGTGGCCGCCGCTCTTCATCACCATGTGCCATGTCTGGAAAGACTGCGCCCTGGTCGCGACGTTGCTGGCGGCTTGCGCATGCATCGCGATCCGGCGCGATAACGGAAATCGCGTCTGGGTCGGCTTCGCGTTGTTGTGGCTTGCGGCCAGCACCTGCCTGCGCCACAACGCGATTTTCGCCGTGGTCCCGCTGACACTCTGGTTGTGCTGGCCCCGCGTCGCGCAGCCGGCTGCGCGCGCGCGCGCGATGGCAAGTGCGATTGCGCTGATGCTGAGTGTGATACTCGTGGTCACTCCAGCGCTTTTCTCGCGTGCGGTTGGCGCTTCGCCGCGACACGCGTGGGCCGCAGTCGCGTTGTGGGACTTGGCCGGCATCTCGATTCGCGAGCACACGATGCTGATTCCCGCGCGGCTGCTCAACCAGCCAACCAGCGTCGCCGACCTGGCGCACGACTACACCCCGGTGACCAACGTCGATTCGTTCCTGTCGGGCCAGATCAAGCTCAGCTACGATCAGGATTATTCGCAGGCCGATGTGAATGCGTTGTGGAGCGCATGGACGGGCGCGATCCTGCATCACCCGCGCGCGTATCTCGCGCACCGGCTCGCATTCAGTCGCTGGCAGTTCCTCGGCTACGAACAGGACACGCCGCACGGGCTCGCGTTCTCGCCGAATCGTTACGATCAGACCTTCCTGAAGCTCGACCTGCCGCAAGTCGACCAGCAAGCGCTATGGCTACGCGCGATGGAATGGTTGCGCACGACGCCGCTGTTCGCGGGCATCTGGTATATCTTCATCACGATCGTTGCCGCGGGCATCGCATGGTGCCGTCGAAAAGTCCGCGATCCATTGCCGGTACTGGCTCTCAGCGCATCGGCACTCGGCAATGCCTTGCCGCTGGCAATCATCAGCGGTAGCTGCGATTTCCGTTACATGGTCTGGACCGTGCTGATCGCGCTGATCGCGCTGCCATTGGCGTTGCTGCCTGCACAAGCAGCGCGCATGCCCACGGCCTGAGACGCGCCGCTTCCTTCGGCGGCGCTCATCCGAGCTCGTTTGACGAATGCGGGTCGATGGAATACGGATGCATTTCGGCGAGGAAACCTGGCTGCGCCTCCACCCGCGCGATCCATGCACGGACATCCGGATACGCCTGCAACGACAAGCCCGCTTCCTCGGCGCGACTGGCGTAGGCGAAGAGCGCGATGTCGGCAATGGTGTAGGCGTCGCCAGCGATGAACGACCGCACCGCCAGCTCCCCATCGAGGATGGCCAGCGCCTTCAGCGACGCCGCACGCTTGCCTTCGATGGCCTCAGCCGAGCGTCGCGGCAATTTCCCGGTCAGCGTCCAGTGCCGCAGCGCGCCGATCTGGCTTTCGATGCGTTCCTGTTCGAACGACAACCATTGCGCCACTTTTCCGCGCGCGAACGCGTCGTCGGGCAGGTACGGCGTGCCTGCGGCGAGATACATCAGGATCGCGCTCGACTCGGACAACACGCGGCCATCGTCGAGCTGGATCGCCGGCACCGTGGCCGTCGGGCTGATGCGCCGATAGGCTTCCGTGCGGCCTTCTCCTTCAAAGATGCTGACGATCTGCGTGCGCCAGGGCCGTTGCAGGTGGCGAAGCAACTGGCGCACTTTCCAGGCGTTCTGCGAAGGCAGGTAATCGTAGATGGTCAGCATGGGCGCTCCGGCGCGGCGGGATGCGCACAGTGTCGGCGCGTGGCCGGGGCTGCGCTATCCGAATCCTGCGACAGCGTAAAATCGACGCATGACCTCCAACGAACTGCCGCTCGGCCGCCACGTCGCTTACCCGAGCGCGTACGACGCGGCGTTGCTGTTTCCGCTCGCGCGCGCCACCGGACGCAATGAGCTCGGCATCGGCGATGCGCTGCCTTTCATCGGCTTCGATCTGTGGACCGCGTACGAACTCGCATGGCTGGATGCGCGCGGCAAACCCTGCGTCGGCATCGCCGAGTTCAGCGTACCCGTCGATTCGCCCAACCTGATCGAATCCAAATCGCTGAAGCTCTATCTCAACGGTTTCGCTCACACACGGATGGATTCGACCGATGCATTGCGCGAACGCATCACGCACGATCTTTCGAGCGCCGCGGGTGCGGATGTCGCAGTGACGTTGTGGCCGGTGACCGATGCGATGCAGATCCATGAGCCCGACGGCGATTGCATCGACGATCTAGCGCTCGACATCGACGACTACGGGCCGCCGAACCCCGACCACCTGCGCGTGCACGAGGACGGAGACGACGACGCGCTGGTCTCGCACCTGTTCCGATCCAACTGCCCGGTCACCGGCCAGCCCGACTGGGCCAGCGTGCAGGTGCGTTATCGCGGCCCGCGCATCGATCGCGCCGGGCTGCTGCGCTATCTGGTCTCGTTCCGCACCCACAACGGATTCCACGAGCAGTGCGTCGAACACATCTTCCGCGACCTGCTCGCGCGCTGCCGACCCGACGCGCTGTCGGTGTATGCGCGCTACACGCGGCGCGGCGGACTGGACATCAATCCATGGCGCGCAACGCCGGGGTATGCTGCGCCAGCGCCAACACGTTGCGCGCGGCAATGACCGATCGCGACGTGGCGTTTGGACTTGCGCTTGGATTGCGCGACCATGGATGCGTCGCCGACATCGCCAGCAAGCCTGCCGGGATCGAACCTTTCGCAGGAACCACCAGGAGACCCGCATGCGCATTTTTCACAAGTCCAGTATCTGTGCGCTGCTAGCGCTGGCGGTCGTCACCAGCTTGACTGCGTGCAATCAAAACGCCGCTGCGCCGACCGCCGGCAAGCACGCTGCGGCACCGTTCGTACCGCCGCCGATCGACGTGACCAGGATCAACCTTGGTAGTGCGGTCGCAGCTGACGGCACGATCAGCGAGCCATCGGCAACCTTCAAGCCGACTTCCACCATCTATGCCGCCGTGACCACCGAACGCTCCGCTCAAAAAGTCGGCCTGCGCGCGCGCTGGACGTTCCAGGACGGCACGGTCGTCAAGGACGAAACCAAGGTCATCAGCCCCACCGGCAAGCTCGTGACCGACTTCCAGACCGTCAACATTTCCGGCTGGCCGCTCGGCCGCTACAAGTTCGAGATCCTGATCAAGAACCAGGCAGTCGCGGTGACCGAGTACGACGTGGCTCCGTGATTGCGGTTTTGACGTGGCGATCCATGACGCCGGGCTTGCCCGGCGTTTTTTGTCATGCAATGCCGGACTCCATCGGCTTCTGAAAGCTTCGATCACGACGATACGTGCTGCGGCCAAGACGTTAAGCTTGCTCCAGCATCTTCCCAACGATCTCAGCGGAACCCGATGACCAAGGATCAACTCAAGAAGCTCGAAGCAGACCTGTGGCGTGCCGCCGACAGCCTGCGCGCCAATTCCGACCTCAAGCCCAGCGAGTATTCCGTACCCGTGCTGGGGCTGATCTTCCTCAAGTTCGCGGACAACAAGTACCGCAAGTACGAGGCCGCGATCCTCGACGAGTACAAGCGCCTGCTCGGCACGCGCCGCGAGCGCACGGTGTCGGATATCGCGATCGAGAAGTGCGGCTTCTTCCTGCCCGACCATGCGCGCTACGACCATCTGCTGAACCTGCCCGAGAACCGCAACACCGCCACCGCGATCAAGGAGGCGATGAAGGCAGTCGAGGAATACACCGAGTCGCTGCAGGGCGTGTTGCCGAAGAACGAATACGCGCGCGTCGCCAGTTCGCAGAACGACGTCAACGTCCTCAAGAAGCTGCTGCGGATCTTCGCCGACATCCCGCGAGACCTGAGCGGCGACCTGTTCGGGCAGATCTACGAATACTTCCTCGCCGAATTCGCGATGGCCGAAGGCCAGGGCGGCGGTGAATTCTTCACCCCGCGATCGGTTGTGCGCTTGATGGTGGAGATCATCCAGCCGCACGGCGGCACCGTGTTCGATCCAGCCTGCGGGTCGGGCGGCATGTTCGTGCAGTCCGCCCAGTTCGTCGAACAGCACCGCGCGGATGCCGAGCGCAACGGCAAGGGCGACATCTTCGTCTACGGGCAGGAGAAGACCCTCGAAACGGTCAACCTCGCCAAGATGAACCTCGCGGTCAACGGCCTGCGCGGCGAGATCAAGAAGGCGATCTCGTACTACGAGGATCCGTTCGGCAGCTACGGCAAGTTCGACTACGTGCTGGCCAATCCGCCGTTCAATGTCGATGACGTGAGCCTGTCCAGCATCGAGGGCGACCGCCGTTTCACCGCATATGGCCTGCCGCGCAACAAGACCAAGCTCAAAAAAGTGGACGCCGGCAAGGAGACCGTGCCGAACGGCAACTACCTCTGGATCAGCCTGTTCGCGACCTCGCTCAAGAAGAAGGGCCGCGCCGCATTGGTGATGGCCAACTCGGCATCCGACGCGCGCCATTCCGAAGCCGATATCCGCAAGAGCCTGATCGACCACAACCTGATCTACGGCATGCTCACCCTGCCGTCGAACATGTTCTACAGCGTCACCCTGCCGGCGACGCTGTGGTTTTTCGACAAGGCCAAGCCGGACGACCGCATCCTGTTCATCGACGCGCGCAACGTGTTCACCCAGATCGACCGCGCGCACCGCGAGTTCAGCGCCGAGCAGGTGCGCAACCTCGCGATGATCAGCCGCCTGCATCGCGGCCAGCGCGGCGAGTTCGTCGACACCATCGACCACTACTTCGCACAGGGCTACGCGAAGCTGGCCGAGAACCGCGCGCACATCGAACCGTTGTCCGAGCGGTTGCTCGGCGTGCTTGATGATGCGGATGGCAAGGATGCGGTTGCGGGGCTGGTGAAGGAATGGGCTGGTCTCGGGAGGCTGCAGAAGAGCTATCAGGTCTATCTGGGCAAGCACGCCAGCAACGACGACATCGTGAAGCGCAACGCCGCGCAGCACGCGCTGCGTACCGAATGCGATCCGTTCTTCGCCGCGTTGCACGAGGACCTGAAGCGCCTCGACAAGCTGGTACGTCACCACGAGAAGCGCACCGCTGAAGCCGCACAGGCCGACGGCAAGCGTGGCAGCACCGATCGCGATACCAAGGCACTGAAGACCGCACTCGAATCGCTGCACGAGGAAGTGCGCAGCGCCGAAAGCTGGTTCGGCCATATCCGCTGGTTGCAGGATCGCTTTCCGAAAGCGGACTACGAAGATGTTACGGGCCTTTGCAAGCTGGCCACGCCGGCTGATGTCAGGGAGCAGGACTATTCGCTCAATCCGGGGCGGTATGTGGGTGTGGTGATTGAGGAGGATGGAAAGACGGAAGAGGAGTTCATCGCTGAGTTGTTGGCGATGAACGGAGAGATGCAACGCTTGGCCGGTGAAGCGAGCGTGTTGCACAACATCGTTACGTCGAATGTCGCGATGCTCGTCGGCGAATGATGGACTCCCGCCAAGACCCAAATGCTCAAGCTGTGACTTTTTCGGAAGTTACGCTCGGCGATGTGATCACTCTCCAGCGTGGTTTTGACATCACGAAAGCAGAACAGTCCGATGGTCAGGTGCCAATTGTTTCCTCATCAGGCATTTCGAGCTTTCACAATAAATGGAAGGTCAAAGGGCCTGGAGTGGTCATCGGCCGCAAGGGAACGCTCGGAACAGTCCACTATCTTTCGGAGAATTTCTGGCCGCACGACACGACCTTGTGGGTCAAGGATTTCAAGGGAAGCAATCCGGCATTTGTTGCCCGCTTTCTCAAGACCCTGCGCCTGGAGAACTTCGACGCGGGGGCATCTAATCCGAGCCTCAATCGCAACCATGTCCACAAGATCCGCGTGCTATATGCCAATCCCGGAATACAACGAAAAATTGCGGCGGTGCTTTCCCTCTACGACGACCTGATCGACAACAACCGGCGGCGGATTGCGTTGCTGGAGCGGATGGCCGAGCAGCTCTACCGCGAATGGTTCGTCCGCTTCCGCTTTCCCGGCCATAAGCAAGCCAGGTTTGAGAAAGGCGTAGCGAGTGGATGGCTCGTAACGGCCGCAAGCGACATTTTCAATGTGATGAGTGGCGGCACGCCTAATACGGACACGTCGGCGTATTGGAATGGCGATATTCCGTTCTTCACACCGAAAGATGCGCACGATAGTTTTTACGTGCTAGACACCGAGAAGCATTTGTCTATCTCCGGGCTGGCCGCCTGCAATAGCCAGCTCTATCCGAAAGACACCATTTTTATTACTGCTCGGGGAACTGTGGGCAAGATCGCTTTGGCGCATGTGGCCATGGCCATGAATCAATCCTGCTATGCATTGGCCCCCAAGCAAGCTACGCACGTCTACTTCCACTATCTTGCTCTCATGGCGGCAACTTCCTGGATCAAGGGCGTTGCTAACTCAGGCGTTTTCAGCAACATCGTGGTGGACACCTTCAAGATTGTTCCTATCCTGATGCCACCAGATGATCTGATAAGCCAATTCAATGAGCTGGTGCGCCCAATGTTTGATCAAGCGGGCTCCCTACAATCGGCAAACATCCTTCTGGAAAGGACCCGCGACATCCTCCTCCCCCGCCTCATCTCCGGCAAGCTCCGTGTCGACGATCTCGACATCCAGTTCCCGCCCGGCATGCAGGAGCCCGCATGAAGTTCGAGACCTTCAAGGCGGGCACCTGGCACCGGCGCAAGGGCCCGAACAAGCCGGAATGACGCATTCGGCGGCTGAGATTCGACGCTGATCAGATAGAGAGTTTCTGGTCCACCTGCTTGCGCCATATCGTTGTTCGATTGACAATGCGGCATGGCAGTCCAGTCGTTCCGCTGCAAGGATACGCAGGCCCTGTTCGAGCGCCGCCGCGTCAAGCGTTTCGCCAGCATCGAAGCCGTGGCACGCCGCAAACTGGAACAGCTCAATGCCGCCACGACGCTGGATTTCCTGCGCGTGCCGCCCGGCAACCGGCTGGAAGCGTTGTCCGGCAACCGGCGCGGCCAGCACAGCATCCGTGTGAACGACCAGTTCCGCGTGTGCTTTGTCTGGACGGCGGACGGCCCCGCCCAGGTCGAGATTGTCGATTACCACTGAGGAGATACTCATGGCGAAGAAACTGCCCCCCATCCATCCCGGCGAGATCCTGCGTGAGGAATTCATGGTTCCGATGAACCTTTCCAGCAACGCGTTGGCCCGCGCCATCGGTGTGACCGGCGCGCGCATCAATGAAATCGTGCGCGAGCGGCGCGGCATCAGCGCCGATACCGCATTGCGCCTGGCGCGCTACTTCGGCACCGATGCGCAGAGCTGGCTGAACCTGCAACTGCGCTACGACATGGAGTGCGCCCGCGACGCCATCGGCGGCTTGCTGACCAAGATCACGCCCTATCGGGCTGCGGCATAGCGGCAGTCACTGGTTGGTCCATCGCGGGATGCTGTAGATTCGGGCAAGACGCCCGTTCTGCCCGACGTGGGGAGAACATTCTTGAATCCCCGATCTCTCGAAACCGCTCGCGACGCCATCTACACAAACGCCATCGCCGCATTGATCTCTTCGCGACTCCATTAAGTTAAGGCAATCGCGTTTCCCTTTACTTGGCTGCGTCATAAGGAAAGGCTGGCGATGCCCAATGTGATCACCGAAGACCAGATCGAGCGCGCGTTGCTGGCCCGGCTGGTTTCCGACTTCGGCTATGGACACATCGACTGTTTCACCAGCGATCCAGCCGACCTGAACGACGGTTCCGGTCGCAGCGACAAGCGCGAGGTGATCCTGCGCGAGCCGTTGCGTGAGGCTGCCTTGCGGCTGAATCCAGACATCCCCGAGACAGTGATCGACGAGGCGCTGGACCGGTTGTGCGACCGCCGCACGGCGATGAGCCAGATCGCCGCCAATCACGAGGTCCATGACCTGCTGCGCGATGGCATCCCGGTGCAGTTCGACGATGCGCGGGGTACCGAACAGCATGAGCGGGTCAAGGTCATCGACTTCCGCGATCCGGGCCGCAACCGCTTCCTCGCGGTGTCGCAATTGTGGATCAAGGGCGAGCGCGGCTGGTGCCGGCCGGACGTGTTGCTGTACGTCAATGGACTGCCGCTGGTCTTCATCGAGTTGAAGAACTCGAACATCGCGCTGCGCACCGCCTACGACGACAACCTGGTGCGGTACCGCGCCGAAATCCCGCAACTGTTCCTGGCCAACGCCTTCTGCGTGCTGTCGAACGCGATGAACACCCGCGTCGGCAGCATGACCGCCGCGTGGGAGCACTTCTTCAGCTGGCTGCGCGCGGACGACGAGAAGGAAAAGATCGACCGCGACCGGATCCAGCGCGAAGGCCTCACCCTGGAACGCCTGATCGTCGGCCTGTTCGAACCGGAGCGGCTGCTCGACTACGTCGAGAACTTCATCCTGTACTACAAGCACACCCAGAAGATCATTGCGCAGAACCACCAGTTCATCGGCGTCAACAACGCGGTGGTCGCGTTCGAGCAGCGCAAGGAAAAGAATGGACGGCTCGGTGTGTTCTGGCACACGCAGGGATCGGGCAAGAGTTTCTCGATGATCTTCTACGCGCGCAAGATCTTCCGGCGCATGACCGGCAACTTCACCTTCGTGGTGGTCACCGACCGCGAGGATCTTGATGGGCAGATCTACCGCAACTTCCTCAATACCGGAACGGTGACCGAAGCGGAGGCGGCGCAACCGAAGAACAGCGAGGAGCTCCGCCAGTTCCTCGGCCAGCACAAGCGGCTGGTGTTCACCCTGATCCAGAAGTTTCGCTACGCGGCGGGCGTGCGTTATCCAACGCTGTCCGAGCGTGATGACATCATCGTGATCGTGGACGAGGCGCACCGGACCCAGTACGCGAGCCTTGCCGAGAACATGCGCACCGGCCTGCCCCATGCGAACTTCCTGGCGTTCACCGGCACGCCGTTGCTGGGCAAGGAACGCAAGACCAATGCCTGGTTCGGCGACTATGTGTCCGAGTACAACTTCCAGCAATCGATGGACGATGGCGCCACGGTGCCGCTGTACTACCAGAAGAGCGTGCCCGAGGTGCGCAACCAGAATGAGGACCTGAGCGAGGAGTTCTACGAGATCCTGGAAGACGAGAATCTCGACGAGGCGCAGCAGGCCAAACTGGAACAGCGCTTCTCCAAGGAACTGGAGATCATCAAGCGCGACGATCGCCTCGAAACGATTGCGCGCGACATCGTCGCGCACTTCGCTAGTCGCGGCTATCTCGGCAAGGCGATGGTGATCTCGGTCGACAAATTCACTGCGGTGAAAATGTATGACAAGGTGCAGCACTTCTGGAAGGAAGAGATCAGGGCGTTGACCGGTCGTGCAAGCAGGAGCGTCGATGAACTGGAAAAGGCGCGCCTCAAGAAGCGCCTGGACTACATGCGCCGGGTCGAAATGGCGGTGATCGTCAGCGAGGAAGGCGAAGAGGAAGCGAAGTTCGCTGCCCAGAATCTGGACATCAAGCCCCATCGCACGCGCATGAACGCGCTGGACGAGCACGGCCACGACGTCGAATTCAATTTCAAGGAACCCGAGCATCCGCTGCAACTGGTGTTCGTCTGCGCCATGTGGCTGACCGGGTTCGACGCACCGACGGTGTCCACGCTGTATCTGGACAAGCCGATGAAGGACCACACCCTGATGCAGACGATCGCCCGGGCGAACCGGGTGACCAGCTGGCAGATCAACGGCGTGCCCAAGAACATCGGCGAAATCGTCGACTACTACAATGTGTTCCGCAACATGAAGAAGGCGTTGCGGGACTACGCACAGGGACAGGGCGACGACGAACCGGCGCCCGTTCGTGACAAAGCCGAATTGTTCGATCTGCTGGATGACGCGATCGCGCAGGGCACTGCGTTCTGCGTCGAGCGCGGGGTCGCATTGGCCGATGTCCTTGCGCAGGCCGACGTGTTCGACAAGCTCGGGCAGTTCAACGGCTTCGCCAACACGCTGCTGGGCAACGACGAGTGGCGCAAGTCATTCAACGTCTACGAGAACAGCATCACTGCGCTTTATGAAGCCTGCAAACCGGAGATCGTAGGTCAGTCGGTCGCCCGGCAGGTGGCTGTCTTCCAGTATCTGCGCGGCGTGGTTGAGAACATCACCGGCGATGTCGACATCGACAAGGTGACCCAGCGCATCGGCGAACTGCTCGACCAGAGCGTGGTCGTGGACAGGCATGACGGACAGCATCTGGGCCATCAGCCCAATCCCGAATACCGGATCGTGCAGAGGGGCAAGCAGTGGGATCTGAGCCGGATCGACTTCGACAAGCTGCGCGAGGATTTCACGGCAACCGTCTACCGGAACATCGAGATCGCCGACCTGCGCGCTTTCATCACCCACAAGCTCGAACAGATGTTGCAGGCCAACGTTACCCGAACCGACTTCGCGCAGCGATTGCAGAAAATCATCGACGCCTACAACTCCGGCGGCTCGACGACGGAGAACTATTTCGACGAACTCGTGAAATTCACCAGCGACATGCAGGCCGAGGATGAGCGCCACGTGCGCGAAGGTCTGAGCGAGGACGAACTCGAACTGTTCGACCTGTTGAAGAAGGACGGCATGACCCAGAGCGAGACGCAGAGGGTGAAGCTGGCAGCGAAGTCCTTGCTGCACCGCTTGCTGGAGGAGCATCCGAAAGTGCTGGTGCAGGATTGGTACAAGGACAGGCAGACACAGCTGAGGGTGCGCAAGGCCGTCGAGGACGTCCTGCACACCAACCTTCCCGACAGCTACGACCGGATCGTGTTCAAGAAGAAGTGCGACGAGGTGTTCGACGTGATGCTCAAGTACGCAAGTCACGGGGAAAAGTGGGCCGCATAACGAATGACTCAGAGGTTCAAGCGAGGATCGTGATCGTGTTCGCCATACCGTTTTGCGAGTCGCCATCAAGGGTCCACTCTGAAGCACTACCCTTGATCGATGGACCGGAAATCGCCAGATATTCGCCAGACCTTCATTCCGTCCCCGCAAACCGCGACAATGGTGGTCTTGACCACGTCGCGCGCAGCGCGGCAGCACGGAGCAGCCATGACCGCAGCAAACCCCACTCCGCCCACCGGCGGCGAGCGCATCACCAAGTCGCCGCATGGCTTGAACGTTCCGACGCACCCCATCATTCCGTTCATCGAAGGCGATGGCACCGGCCCCGACATCTGGCGCGCATCGGTGCGCGTGCTCGACGCGGCGGTCGCGAAAGCCTATGGCGGTGCGCGCAAGCTGATGTGGATGGAAGTGCTGGCCGGCGAGAAGGCGTTCGACGCGACCGGCAACTGGCTGCCCGATGAAACCGTCACCGCCTGCCGTGAGTATCTGGTGTCGATCAAGGGTCCGCTGACCACGCCTGTTGGCGGCGGCATCCGCTCGCTCAACGTCGCGCTGCGGCATATGCTCGACCTCTACGTCTGCCTGCGCCCGGTGCGCTGGTTCGAGGGCGTGCCGTCGCCGGTGAAGGATCCGGGCAGGGTCAACATGACGATCTTCCGCGAGAACACCGAGGACATTTACGCGGGCATCGAGTTCGAGCCGGGCTCGGCGGACGCGCAGAAGATTCTCGATTTCATCGCGAAGGAATTCCCGAAGTCGTTCGAAAAGATTCGCTTCGGCACGCAGGCGAAATCCGATGCGTGGCAGAAGAACCTCGAAGGCATCGGCGCGCCGCATCGCGACGTGCATGTGCAGGTCGGCGTCGGCATCAAGCCAGTGTCGTACCTCGGCACCGAACGCCTGGTGCACAGCGCTATCGGCTATGCGATCGCCAACAAGAGCAAGTCGGTGACGCTGGTGCACAAGGGCAACATCATGAAATACACCGAGGGCGCGTTCCGCGACTTCGGCTACCAGGTCGCGCGCGAATTCTACGGCGCGATCGAGCTCGACGGCGGGCCGTGGATGGTGATTCCGGAAGGCCGCCCCGGCGCTGGGCTGATCATCAAGGATTCGATCGCCGATGCGTTCCTGCAGCAGATCCTGCTGCGTCCACTGGAATACGACGTGGTTGCGACGCTGAACCTCAATGGCGATTACCTGTCCGATGCGCTCGCCGCGCAGGTCGGCGGCATCGGCATCGCGCCGGGCGCGAACATCAATTACGTCACCGGCCACGCGGTGTTCGAGGCGACCCACGGCACCGCGCCGAAGTACGCGGGCCTGGACAAGGTCAACCCTGGTTCGGTGATCCTGTCCGGCGAGATGATGCTGCGCTACATGGGCTGGACCGAAGCGGCCGACGCGATCATCAGCGCGATGGACAAGGCGATCGGCGCCAAGCGCGTGACCTACGATTTCGCAAGGCTGATGCCGGGCGCGACCGAGGTGAAGTGTTCGGAGTTCGCGGATGCGCTGATTCAGGCCATGTAGTTGCGGGCGATGTAAGAGCAATCCGTCCCCTCTCCCACCGGGAGAGGGTGGCCAACGGCCGGGAGAGGGGCGAACGAAGGCCAGGTTCCAAGCCTCGCCTGCCCTCACCCAACCCGCTCCCGCCGGGAGAAGGCTTTACCCGATTTCTTCAACAACTCAACCGCAACCCACGCAAGCATCCGGGTGGGCGACGGGCTGCAGCGACGGGTCGCGGCGGCGTTTGTCCCACGGCTCGCGGACCTGCTTTTCGTTCGCGACCTGGTTTCCGTGGGTCTGGCGGTAATCCTCGGCCGATGTCGGCTCGGCCAGCGAACGGGCCAGGTCGGCATTGCTGATGTGGCCATGCAGGAACAGCAGGCCTGCGAAGATGTTCATGACGTGCTCCTTCGGGTTGCCGCCGCCGGGTGGCTGGCTATGCTTGAATAAATGCTTGCTCGAATGGAATGCAACATAGGCCGATCATTGCTACTGAAGTAGCGATGCTTTTGCACATCAGCCTTGAGCGAAATTCAAGATGAGTCGCGTTCCTTTGCAACAATTGCAGGGCTTCCTGAGCGCGGCACGGCTGCGCAATCTTTCGCGCGCAGCCGAGTCGCAGAACCTCACCGTGAGCGCGCTGAGCCACCAGATCCGCGCGCTGGAGGAACGCCTCGGCCAGCGCCTGTTCGTGCGCGGACCGCGCGGCATCACCCTGACCGCGGATGGCGAGCGCCTGCACGATGCGGTCGCGGTGCATTGCCCAGGGACGACCGTCGTGCCGTTGTTCGACGACTGGATCACGCCGGTCGCAAGCCCGTCGCTGATCGCAGCGCATGGCGGCGATGCGGAAGCGTTCGACATCGCGCGCTATCCCCTGCTCGGCGATACCGGCGGGCGCTGGGTGGACTGGTGCACGCGCTTCGGCGGAACCGCACCGACGCGCTACGTCGCGATGTTCAACGACACCGAAACGCTGCACCGCGCCGCCACCGCCGGCATGGGCGTCGCGCTCGGGCGGATGACGCTCGCGCGGCCGTTGATCGAGGCGGGCCTGCTGAAAGCGCTGAGCCCGCACCGCATGAAGTCCGAGTACGCGCATTACCTGGTGTATCCGGCGCGCTCGGACGATCACGCCGGACTCGTCGCGTTCCGCGACTGGGTCATTCCGCAGGCGCGCAGTTACGCCGCCGCGCTGGATGCGGAATCCTCACGAACCGCCAGTCGCAAGCCGCGCTAGCCATCGCGTTGACTCGCAGGAGTCGCGACACCGCCCGCGAACGATAGTGCACGCCTATCGATTGTATCGGAACAATTCACTTCCTAATGCAGCCCGATCGCGCGAGCATGGCTGCAACCACCGACGAGGCAGCGCGCCATGATGACGAAGAATCCGAACCTCACAACCAGCGCCACCAGCCGGTCGCCGACAACCAGAACTCGCTAAGCGCCGGGTCGCGCGGTCTGCTGCTACAGGGCGTGCACCTGGTCGAGAAGCTCACGCACCAGAACCGCGAACGCATCCCCGAACGCGTCGTGCATGCGAAGGGGTGGGGCGCGCATGGCACCCTCACCGTCACCGGCGAGATCTCGCAATTCACCAAGGCCAAGGCGCTGCAGCCCGGCGCGACGACTGACCTGATCCTGCGCTTCTCCACTGTCGCTGGCGAAATGGGCGCGGCAGATGCCGAGCGCGAAGTGCGCGGCTTCTCGATCAAGTTCTATACGCCCGAAGGCAACTGGGATCTCGTCGGCAACAACACGCCAGTGTCCTTCGTGCGCGATCCGTTGAAATTCCCGGACTTCATCCACACCCAGAAGTGCCATCCGCGCAGCAACCTGCGTTCGCCGACGGCGATGTGGGATTTCCGGTCGCTGTCTCCCGAGTCGCTGCATCAGGTCACGATCCTGATGAGCGATCGCGGCCTGCCGACCGACGTGCGCCACCTCAACGGCTATGGCTCGCACACGTACAGCCTGATCAATGCAGCCAACGAACGCATCGCCCGACGCAATCATGCCGCACACGACGGGCTTCGGCCCCGTCTTTTTATCCCGGACAAGCTATCCCAATCGAGGTTCAATGCTGCTTTTCTGCCGCCCTTCGCGGGAAGACAAAGATGCATCCCACGATCAGCACGAGGAGTGCTGCCGATGCGGAATAGCGGCTCAGTTCCAGGCCGCCCTTGCTGACCGGTTTGTCGAGGAAGTCTCCGACCACGGCGCCGAGTGGCCGCGTCAGGATAAAAGCTGCCCAGAACAGCACCGTGCGGGACATCTTGGTGAAAAAGTACAAGCCAGCCACGACCGCCAGCATCGCGCCGAAGACAAGCCCTCCGCCGGCGTATCCCAGCCCGAGTCCCGCTGGAATCTCGTACCGGCCGGCCGCAAGGAAGTCGCCCAATGCTGTGCCGAGGGTCTGGGAAAACATGATCGTGACCCAGTAGAACGCTTCGGATTTCGGAGAACTCACCGTATCCACAGCGACGGAGCCGAGCGTCCGGTACCAGGCGAACAGCGAAGCCATCAGCAAGGTGAACAGGATCGCGCTCCCGCCCATGTAGCCGACGCCGAGCGAACGATCCGCATAGTCCGCCATGGTCGTGCCGACGGTGGTCGTTGCGACGATGGTCGTCCAGTAAAGGACAGGATGGAATTTTTTCGCCTTGACCTGGACGATGACGGCGGCGATGAAAATGGCCGCAAAGATTGCGGTTCCAATGAGGTAGCCAAGATTCATCGACATCGTCACCGCATCGCCGCCGGTTTCGCCCAGTGTCGTGGCAAGGATCTTGATAATCCAGAACGCGAGGGTGACCTGCGGGACCTTGCTGATCCACTCCTCCTTCCCGCTTCCATCCGCCTGCCAATCGTTTGCCATTGAGTTCTCCTCTCGCGGCCTGCGCCACATTCGCATTTCCGGGACGCCGTCGGTGCATCCAGATCCGGCACGAGGGTACATGCGCCAGCGTTACCGGGCACTGTCTGCGAATGCGGCGCGTTCAGGAACGACACCCAATGGCGGATGCATCGCGGCGCGCGTGATGCTAGCGTGCGCGCACCCACGGAGGACTCGTCCATGATCCGCAAGACCAGCCGTATTCGCCCCGCGCTCGCTGCATTCGCACTGGTTGCCGCGCTGGCGGCCACATGTACCGCACATGCCGACCCGCAGACGATGCCAGAAGCGTCGCCAACCGCCGACTCTGCCGCGCTCGACCAAGCGGTCGCCGGTGCATGGCGCAACCCGAACAACGTGGCGCGCGACAAATACCGGCATCCGAAGGAAACGCTCGCGTTCTTCGGCGTAATGCCCAACCAGACCGTTATCGAGATCACCCCCGGCGGCGGCTGGTATACCGAAATCCTCGCGCCGTTGTTGCACGACCACGGACACTACATCGGCATCCTCAACGATCCCGCAAGCGTGAAAGCCGATGCAAGCAAACAGACGGAGGAGTTGAACACGAAACTGGAAACCAAGATTGCGATGCACCCGGATCAGTACGTGCTGACCCAGTTGCGCCATATCGATCCAGCCGCACCGGTGCTGGGCGCGCCGAATTCGGTCGATGTGGTGCTGACTTTCCGCAACGTGCACAACTGGGTCATGGACGGTACGCAGGCAGCGATGTTCCAGGCCTTTTTCACCGTGCTCAAGCCCGGCGGCGTGCTCGGCGTCACCGACCATCGCTCAAATCCCGGCGCGGCCACCGACGGCATGAAGGGCTATCTCACGGAGCAGCAGGTCATCGACTATGCAACCGCTGCGGGCTTCAAGCTCGACGCCAGGAGCGAGATCAATGCGAACCCCAAGGACACCAAGGACTATTCCAAGGGCGTGTGGACGCTGCCGCCGACGCTCACGATGGGCGAACTCGACAAGGCGAAATATCTCGCGATCGGCGAATCGGACCGGATGACGCTGCGGTTCGTCAAACCGAAGAAGTAAGCGTTCGAAAATGTTCCCTCACCCTATGGGAGAGGGAGTAAAACCGCCTCTGCGCGGCTTCAAGCTTCACCCGTCTGCAACCGCCACAACGCCGCATACACGCCGTTGCGCGCGACCAGTGCGTCATGCGTGCCGGACTCGACGATCTTGCCGGCTTCGAGGACGTGGATCGCATCCGCATGGCGCACCGTGGAGAGCCGATGCGCGACGATCAACGAACTGCGACCACGCGCGGCGTGCGCGAGCGAATGCTGGATCGCGGCTTCGGTCTCGTTGTCGACCGCCGAGGTCGCTTCGTCGAGAACGAGGATCGCAGGGTCCCGATACAGCGCGCGGGCCAGCGCGATGCGTTGACGCTGTCCGCCCGAGAGTTGCGCGCCGCGCTCGCCGACCGCGCTCGCATAGCCTTCGGGCAGCGCGACGATGAAGCGATGCGCCTCGGCCGAACGCGCAGCGGCTTCGACCTTTGCCATGTCGGGCGCGCGGTCGCCATACGCGATGTTGTCGGCGACGCTTCCGTCGGTGAGGAACGGCTCCTGCGCGACATAGCCGATCACGCGGCGCAGTGCGGCGGGATCGAGCGCGGCGATGTCCTGCCCGTCGAGTGCGATGCGGCCCGATTCTGGATCGATGAAACGCAGCAGCAGTTTCAGCAACGTGCTCTTGCCACCGCCGGTTCCACCGACCAGCGCGACGGTCGCACCGGCGGGCATGTCGAAACTCACGCCATCCACAGCGACGCGACCGTCGTAGGCATGGCGTACGTTCTCGAACCGCAGCGCGCCTTGCGGACGCGCGTCCAGCATGCCCGTGCCGCGCGTCGGCAGTTTGGTATCGAGCAGATCCATCACCCGATTCACCGAAGCCATCGCACGCTGATACAGATCGGTCATGTCGGCCAAGCGCGTCAGCGGCCAGAGCAGGCGTTGCGTGAGATACACCAATGCCGAATAGCTGCCGACGCCGAGCTTGCCCTGCAAGGTCAGCCAGCCGCCGTATAACATCGTCGCAACGAAACCCGCGAGGATCGCCATGCGGATCACCGGAGTGATCGCGGCAGACAGGCGGATCGCCTCGGCGTTGCGCGCACGGTAACCATCGGAAGCCGCCCGCACGTGTTCGCTCTCGAACGCCTCGGCGGTGTAGGCCTGGATCGTCGCCATGCCTGCAAGGTTGTTGTTCAATCGCGTCGACACCGTGGCCGCTGCTTCGCGCGCAGCCGCGTAACGCGGCGCAAGGCGCTTCTGGAACCAGAACGCGCCGCCGAGGATCAACGGAATCGGCAGCAGCGCGAGCACCGCGAGGCTCGCGGTCAGGAAGAAGAACACCGCGCCGACCAGCAGCGACGAGATGAAGACCTGGATCAGGTCGTTCGCGCCGGTGTTGAGGAAACGTTCGATCTGGTTGACGTCCTCGTTCATCAGCGCCATCAGGCGACCCTGGCGCTCACGCGCGATCGTGTCCGGAGGCAGCTTCTGCAGGTGTGCGTAGGCGGCCTGGCGGAGCGTGTGCTGCAGGTCCTGCGCGAGCCCGCGCCACCTTACCGAATACAGATATTCAAACAGCGACTCGAACACCCACACCGCAATCGTCAACGCGACCAGCCATAGCAATTGGTGCAACGGATCGGGGATACCCATGCGCGCCAAGAACGACGCTCGTTTGTTCACCACCACGTCCACCGCGACGCCGATCAGCAACTCCGGCAACACGTCGAAGAACTTGTTGAGCACCGAGAACAGGCTCGCGAACAGCGCATCGCGCCGATACGGCCGGGCGAATGCGAACAGGCGGCGCAGGGGATGTGTGTGCGGCATGATCAAGACCGTTCGTGGTGAGCCCATCGAACCGTGGCCGGTCTCGGCCCGTTCGCAAAAATTCAACCAACCTATTGTCCCACGCGCTCGCCGTTACACTGCGCCGATGCTGATCGCGTTCAACAAACCGTTCCAGGTGATGTGCCAATTTACCGGCGACGGCACGCGTCGGACACTTGCGGACTTCGGGTTGCCCAAAGGCGTGTACGCCGCTGGCCGCCTCGATTTCGATTCGGAAGGCTTGCTGCTGCTCACCGACGATGGCGCGCTCGCGGGGCGGCTGACCGATCCGCGCCACGCGACGGCGAAGATGTATCTGGCCCAAGTCGAAGGCGTGCCCGACGACACCCAACTCGATGCACTCCGCGCAGGCGTCATACTTAACGACGGACCAACGCTGCCTGCGCAGTCGCGCGTGCTCGATCCGCCGCCCACATGGCTATGGCCGCGCGATCCGCCGGTGCGCTATCGCAAGACCGTGCCCGATGCGTGGATCGAGCTGGTGATCCGTGAAGGTCGCAACCGCCAGGTGCGGCGGATGACCGCATCGGTCGGATTGCCGACGCTGCGCCTGGTCCGCATCGCCATCGGCGGATACACACTCGACGATCTGCAACCGGGCGCATGGCGCGAGGAGTTTCCGCCACCGACCCAGCCACGACCACCTCGCGTCATTACCCGCCGCCGTTGACCTTCGACGCAGTTTTCGTCGCAGTCTTGCCCGGCACGCGCTTGCTTGCGGGCGTGCGCGGAACACGCACAGGCTTCACCTCGATCGCGCGCAACTCTTCGTCGAGGCCCCGACGCTGCTTGTTCCGCCGCATCATCCATAACGCGATACCAGCACCGGTTGCGGCGGCTACCACCGCGACTGTGGTCACTGGATTGCGCTTGACCGCCTTGGCGACCTTGCGGCTGCCATCGCGCAAGACCGCGAGCTGCGCGCCGGCGCCAATCGCTTTCACTGCGCCGGGAACCCAGCGCGCGACGCCGCTCTTCAGATGGGATGCGGCATCGCCGGCCAGACTCATGGCGCTGGATGCGGTACGGGTGATGGGATTGCTCATGACATTCTCCTTGTCGTTCGTGACGAACGCTGCGTTCCTTTCAGGGCGCGGCGCGATGTGAAACCCTACGCTAACAGACCGAAGATGAACGCACTATTTCGGGCGACCTACAACGCGCGACCGAGACCGCGATGCCAGCCAACGACAGCAATTTCAAGGATCATTTTTCCGGTCATGCCGCCGACTATGCAAGCGCACGCCCGCATTATTCGACGGAACTATTCGACTGGCTCGCACAACAATGCGACGCGCGCCTGCTCGCGTGGGATGCCGGCTGCGGCAATGGGCAGGCCGCGTGCGCGCTTGCGATGCACTTCGAACAGGTGTATGCAAGCGATCCGAGCGCCGCACAGATCGCCGCCGCAGCACCCGCTTCCAATATCCGCTACGCCGTCGAGCCCGCCGAAGCGTGCGGACTGCGCGACGCCAGCGTGGATCTGGTCACGGTCGCGCAGGCGATGCACTGGTTCGATGTGCCGCGCTTCCAGGTCGAAGCCCGACGCGTCCTCAGGTCCGGCGGCGTGTTCGCTGCGTAGAGTAATGCGCAATCGCGGGTGAGCCCAGCCGTAGATGTCCCGTTCGATCGCCTGCACGACACCCTGCTCGAAGGCTGGTGGCCCGATGGTCGCCAGCATGTCGTGGATGGCTATCGCAATCTGCCGTTCGCGTTCGAGCGCATCGCCGACGTGCCCGTCTTCGCGATGCGCTGCGACTGGACGCTGCCGGGCTATCTTGCCTACCTGCCGCGTGCCAGCGCTACCTGCGCGCGACCGGCAAGGATGCGGTCGCGCTGATCGCAGCGGAAATCTCCGATGCATGGGGAGATTCCGCACAGGTGCACGCCGTGACCTGGCCATTGGCCCTGCACGTCGGCCGCGTCGTCGCCTGAGCGCCGCCATCCGTGGCCCGAGCATTATGACAAATGCTTCGCGGCCCAAGGTCGTTCCCACTGAGGCTATCCCCGTAGGGACGCTCGCTACCAGCCGACGCGCAAAATGAGAATCCACCTCGCCACGGAATGAGTTGGAATTGTCCGACAGTGTGTTGGCCTTGGTGTCGGCATAGCTCTATCACCGAGGTCAATCTTGCACCGCTCAAGTCGTCGAGGTCGCCACCACAGCGATCAGGATAGCGCCGTGTCTGGCTCAACCACGAAAAACCCCGGGCCTTTTGCAGACCCGGGGTTGTTGTTTCGTACCTGCTGGTGAAGCGTGCTTTACCAGCCGTACGAAACGCCCGCACCGGTCTCCGCGTCATTGCCGTCGTAGGCAGTGCCGAAGCTCAACGTGGTGTGTTCGGAAACCGTCGCCTGGAAGCCGAGCGCGAACGCCGACTTGCCGCGGTAGTTGCCGAAGCCTGCTGCGACGCGCGTGTTGTGGCTATTGGCCGAACCCGCCGAGGACATCTGCGACATCGCCGCACTCAGTGCGCCGACGCGACTGACGCGGTCATCCAGCGTGCCGAGCTTGTTCTCGATGGAGTCGACGCGTCCGCTCAGGCCGGTGAAATCCAGCGCCAGCGCATTGACCCTGGTATCGGTATAGCCCTTCGCCGAGGTCAACGTCGCCGCGCTGCTGGTGTCGGTGTGCGCATTCGCCGCCGCCAGTGTGGTTGCATC
>JAYTOP010000078.1:0-17983 GCA_043747745.1 Pseudomonadota bacterium | reverse complement strand
ACAGGCGATCCAAATCAGCACAGGCTCCAATCTTCAGTGCGGTCTGAGTGCACATCCCGGCGGCCAAGGGTCGCCTTCGAACGGCAGCTATCTGCCATTAAATGAAGCGCAGTGAGGGTCAGCTCCTGGCCGATTGTTGCCCTTCAAGAAAGGGCAACTTCAAAAGCAGTAAGGCGGGAGCACCTACCAGCACGGGGGTCAGCGCCTGTAAGCATCCGTGCTGATGTAACAAAACGAGGGTCACGCCACGCTACCAAATGGCACCTGGTGACACGACTGTGGGTCTACCCCTGGCTGCAAGACCCACAAGATTCGCGGCGTCTCCCGCTTTGCCTTTGCGAGAAATTGGGCAAAAATAGCCAGCTACGCTTGCGACGACGCCGGTATCCAGCGATAGAGCGTCGGCACCGACACACCGAGATCCTTGGCCACGTCCCTGGGTGGAATGCCGTTGGCGAGCAGCTTCTTGGCGGACACAATCTTGCTGTCGGTCATTCGACGCCGGCGGCCGCCCGTGCGTCCGAGCCGGCGAGCCACTTCCAGTCCGGCGCGAGTTCGCTCGACCGTCAGTTCGCGTTCCATCTGGGCGAGACTCGCCATGACGTGAAAGAAAAATCGACCCGACGCCGTGCCGGTGTCGATAGCGTCGGTCAGGCTCTTGAACTGGACGCCTTGCTTGGCCAGCGCGCCGACCAGATCGACCAGGTGTTTGACGCTGCGACCCAAGCGATCGAGCTTCCACACCACCAACGTGTCGCCTTCGCGGAGCAGCTCCAATGCCTTGTTCAGTCCGGGACGCTCGGCACGGCTGCCGCTGGCCTTGTCCTCGAAGATTTGTTGACAGTCCGCCTTGACCAACGCTTCGCGCTGGAGGTCCAGATTTTGATCCTGCGTCGAGACGCGCACGTAGCCGACTAACATGGTGCTGTCATCCGGCCGTATGCAGAGGCAGCAGACGCAGACGCGTGCGATTCGGATCCACCGTCAGCAGCGCGCCTTCTTCCAATTCGGCTTCCATCTGTTTCAGGGCCGCGACCACCTGCGTGCCAATGACCTCGGGGCGAAGATCATCCGCGCGGATTTGCACGACGCTGGGTTTTTCGCCGTGGGTCGCGGCGAGGATGGCGCTGAAATCCAGGTCGTTGGTGAGCACCACATAATCATTCGCGGTGGCGTAGGCCATGATCTGCGCATCCGGCGCATTGTTTGCCCCCACCGTGGACCAGTGGACGGCAGGCACACCCGCGCTAATCAGCAGTTCAATCCAACGCGGCGAAAGATTCATGTCCACGAGGAACTTCATGCGGTGGCCAGCACTACCTCGCGTTCCTCGGCACGCCATGCTGCGTAACGCAGGGCCTGCATGATGTCCTCGCGCTCAAGATACGGATAGTCGACCAGCAGGTCTTCGACACTCTGGCCGATGCCGATCTGGCCGACGAGCATGCCCACGGTGACGCGCATGCCCCGGATGCAGGCTTTGCCGCCCATCATTTCGGGTTGCTGGGTAATGCGATCGAGCTGTGCCATGACCGGCTCCTTTCTTATCGAAACTCGTTGCAATGGTAGTCGCGCGAGAATATGGTTTCAAGAACTATTTGTGAGAATCGCCACGCCTTGATTTTGCGTGCTCGCGGCCCTGGGTACGCGCCCCTCTCATAAACCTTCGTTTTCAAGAATTGGATTTCTGCCCAATCCCTCGAAAAGGTAAAACGAGGAAGCGCAACAATCATGCCCGTCGGATTCCTGACACCCGCGCAGCGCGAGCGCTATGGTCGCTACCCCGACGCGCTGTCGGCTGACGAACTGGCGCGCTACTTCCATCTCGACGATGACGATCGCGAGTGGATCGCCGCCAAGCGGCGCGATAGCAACCGTCTCGGCTACGCGCTGCAACTGACGACGGCGCGGTTCTTGGGAGCCTTCCTCGAAGACCCGACGGCCGTGCCAGTCGCTGTCTTGCACGCGCTGGCCACTCAACTCGATGTGGCCGACCCCACCTGCGTCGATGCGTATCGCCAGGGTGAGCAACGCTGGCGGCACACCACCGAGATCCGCGCCCGCTACGGCTATCGGGAATTCGTCGTTGCCGGCGTTCAATTCCGTCTCGGGCGCAGGCTGTGCGCACTGTGCTGGACCGGCACCGACCGGCCCGGCGTGCTGTTCGATCACGCCTACGGTTGGCTCATCGACCATAAGGTTCTGCTGCCCGGCGTCAGTATTCTGGAGCGGTTTGTCGCCGATGTGCGTTCGCGGATGGAGTCGCGTCTGTGGCGCCTGCTCGTGCACCATGTCAGCGCAACGCAGCGGCGCCGTCTCGACGAATTGTTGACGCCAGCCGAAAGCAGCCGCCAGTCCTGGCTCGACCGATTGCGCAAGGGGCCGGTAAAAATCAGCGGCCCGGCGCTCGTGCGAGCGCTGCTGCGCATCGCGACCGTGCGCGACTTGGGGATCACACTTCCAATCGTGCACGTACCACCCAGTCGCATCGCGGCCTTGGCGCGTTTTGCGAACACGGTCAAAGTCAGCGCCGTGGCGAGACTGCCTGCCACACGGCGCATCGCGACCTTGGTCGCCTTCGTTCACAGTCTGGAAGCCAGTGCGCAGGATGACGCCCTGGATATTCTCGACATGCTGTTGCGCGATCTGTTCGCCAAAGCGCAGCAGGCCGACCGCAAGGCGCGGCTGCGCACGCTGAAGGATCTCGACCAAGCCGCTTCGATCTTGGCCGAGGCGTGCCGCCTGCTTCTCGATCCCGGTCTATCGGATGGCGAGTTGCGTGAGCGCGTTTACACGGCGATCGGACAGGACCATCTGGCTCAAGCCTTGATCGATGTCACGCGCCTGGTGCGTCCGCCCGATGACGTGTTCTATCAAGAACTGGTTGGCCGACAGGCGACGGTGAAAAAGTTTCTGCCGACGCTGCTGCGCGTGATCCAGTTCGACGCCAACCCAACGGCACAGCCTCTGCTGCAGGCCTTGCAGTGGTTGCATGATCGGCCCGATCACGATCCGCCCACCACCCTGGTCGACAAGGCGTGGCAGCGCCATGTCGCTCGCGAGGATGGCGGGGTTGATGCGATGGCCTTCACCTTCTGCACGCTCGATAAGCTGCGTGTGGCCCTCCGGCGCCGCGATGTTTACGTCACACCGAGCTGGCGCTATGCCGATCCACGCGCCGGTCTACTGACCGGCGCGGAGTGGGATGCCGCGCGCCCCATCGTTTGTCGATCGCTGGGTCTGAGCGCGCAGCCCGAGCCAACGCTGACGCTGTTGGCCAAGGAATTAGACGACACCTATCGTGCGGTGGCGGCTCGATTGCCGGAAAACGACGCGGTGCGCTTCGAGACGATCGGCGGCAAGCCAGAACTGGTGCTCAGTCCATTGGACGAGTTGAAGGAGCCGCCCTCGTTGGTCGCATTACGCAAGGAGGTCAAGTCGCGCATGCCGCGCGTCGATCTCCCGGAAATCCTGCTGGAGATCGCGGCACGCACCGGCTGCATGGACGCCTTCACGCATCTGACCGAGCGCACGGCTCGCGCCGCCGATCTGACCACCAGCCTGTGCGCGGCGCTGCTCGCCGAGGCCTGCAACACCGGCCCGGAGCCGTTCGTGCGACAGGACATCCCTGCGCTTCGGCGCGACCGATTGCTGTGGGTCGACCAAAACTACATACGCGACGACACCCTCACGGCGGCGAACGCCGTGTTGGTGGCGGCGCAAAGTCGCATCGCGTTGGCCCGGGCCTGGGGTGGCGGCGACGTTGCGTCGGCCGACGGTCTACGCTTCGTCGTACCTGTTCGCAGCGTCCACGCGGGACCCAATCCGAAGTACTTCAATCGCGGGCGCGGCGTCACCTGGTACAACCTCGTGTCCGACCAAGGCACCGGGCTCAACGCGATCACGGTGCCCGGCACACTGCGCGATAGTTTGGTTCTGCTGGCCGTCGTGCTGGAGCAGCAAACGGAGTTGCAGCCGACCCGCATCATGACCGACACCGGTGCCTACAGCGATGTCGTGTTCGGCCTGTTTCGGCTCCTGGGCCGTCGCTTCAGTCCCCGTTTGGCGGACATCGGTGGCACGCGTTTCTGGCGTATCGACACTCACGCCGACTACGGCGAACTCAACGCACTGGCACGGCAGCGCGTGCACCTCGATCGTGTCACTCCGCACTGGGATGACGTACTGCGACTAATCGGCTCGCTCAAGCTCGGGCTCGTGCCGGCGATGGGCATCATGCGCACGCTGCAAGTCGATGAGCGGCCGACCCCGCTGACGCAAGCGATCGCAGAAATCGGCCGCATCGACAAGACCATCCACACGCTGAACTTCATCGATGACGAGACGCGCCGGCGCGACACGTTGACCCAGCTCAATCTCGGCGAAGGTCGGCACAGTCTGGCGCGCGAAGTCTTTCACGGCAAACGCGGCGAGTTGCATCAGCGGTACCGTGAAGGGCAAGAAGATCAGTTGAGCGCACTGGGTCTTGTGGTCAACATGATTGTGCTGTGGAACACCGTGTACATGGACGCGGTGCTTGACCAACTCCGCCGCGAGGGCTACCCGGTACACCCCGAGGATGAAGCGCTGCTATCGCCGTTCGGCCATGAGTACATCAACATGATGGGGCGCTACTCGTTTGCCGTGCCCGAGGCCGTCGCCCGTGGCGAACTGCGCCCACTGCGCCCCAAGAACGAACCGTGACAGACTATTCCTTAAGTCGGTTCACTGTTCCATTGCTCCCCGGACCCCAGGATCGCGTGGAACTCATGAAACGCCGAAACGACCGTCACGGCTGAAATCGTGTTGAGCACATTTCTCATGGCATGCCTTTGGCTAGTGCGTTCAGAATCGGGCACTGATGCAGCGGTCCGTGACCTGGGCAGGAATCCACCAACGCGCGCAAGGCATCGCGGATCCGTCTGAGGCGAGTGAGCTTGGTCTCGACATCGGCCAGCTTGACTATCGCAGCGGACTTCAAGCCACCCATGTCGTCTTCGGGATGCTTCGACAGCGCAATCAGATTGCGGATCTCGCCGAGAGTGAACCCCAACGTCTTGGCCCGGCGCACGAACAGCAGGCGCGCGACATCCGACTGATCGTAGCGACGATAGCCGGATGCCTGCCTCGCAGGCACAGGCAGCAAACCCTGCCGTTCGTAGTAGCGCACGGTATCAATACGGACCTCCGCACATCGGGCGAACTCGCCGATCTTCATGAGGTAACCCCATTACCTCGGCATATCATCCTGCTTACTCTGAACTCTGGTCCATGGTCCAGAGTCAAGCGTCGCACCAGACGTTCACTCGCCGCCCGGGAACGCTGTGTTAGAACTGCCGAACGATTCGCAATTGGGCGGGTCCCTGCAAGGAGCTCCAAATGGAAAGGAATCATCGGATCGAAATCGTGGCCGCAATGGTGCTTGGCGCGGCGCTGGCGGTAAGTGCGGGCAGCTTTGCCCATGATCCCAAAGCGATGCCACAGCCTATGTCGGGACATAGCGTAGGCTCGATCGAATTGGACCGCATCATGACCATGAAGATGGCGATGCCCATGACAGGCAACGTCGACAAGGACTTCGCGGCGATGATGAGTGTCCATCACCAAATGGCCATCGACATGGTGGACGTCCTGCAGAAATACGGCAGCAATTCCGAGCTCAAGGCAATGGGAGCGAAGATGAAGACGGCGCAGACGGAGGAGATCAAGGACATGGCCCGGTTCAAGTAACGCGTGAAGTGCGACCCTGCCGGGCAACCGGCAGGGAGGTGCCTTGTCCAAGTGACTCAGTTCTTCGTTGCCGGACGGGACGACCAGTGGATATGGACGATCTTCCAGCCCTGCGCGGTCTTTCTCAGCACCATGGTTTCGGTACTCAGCAGCACGAACGGCTTCTTGTTCTTGACCGTCTGCAACACACTTTCAGTGCCGACCCAGGCAACGTCGCCTTCGACCTGCGCTTGGCGATAGCGCAACTGCTGGTGCGCGCTCTGCATGAAGGCCGCATCGGCGATCGCGTGCTCGGCAAGGTACTCGTCGCGACTGCGTTCGGATCCGCCGCTCTCCAGAATCAGCACCTTCGGATCGAGCAGTTGCCCGGCGTCCGCCAACTTGACTGCCTTGATTGCAGCCGAGAATGCATCGACCACCTTGACCGCGGCGGCGGCGCCTGGGGCTATGTCTTGCACATACGCCGGCATACCCTGTCCCGTAATCGATGTCGCGTTCTGGACTGCTGGCGTAGTCTTGGCAGACTCATGCGCCCATGCACTCGATCCAAGGGCCAGCACACTCAGCAGTAGCCATTGGGTGCCACACGTTCGTTCTTTCATGTCGAGTCTCCTCATCGCGATTAAAAAATCATGGGGCCGGCATGTCACTTTGTGCGTGTGATGCCGTTCAGGACCGCTGCCAGCTTGTCGTAGTTGTCCTGCGCGCCGGCCTTGTCATTCCCGTCGCCCGCGGCATCCAGTCGATCGGCCAATGTAGCGACGAACTTCACTTCACCCTCCAGCTTGGTTTGATCGTCTGGAGGCAACTTGGGCGAATGACTTGGCAACGCGGCGACGAGATCGCGAATCGCGAATGCCTTGTGATGGACCTCCTTGAGGTCGCCGGTCGCGATGATGGCCTTGAGATCGGCGCTCTGCTGGTTGATCGCCTTCCAGATGCCGTCGGTAGTTGCCGGGATCTGCGTCGGTGCGGCTTCCTCTTCGATAGCAGCCGGCACCGTCGATGTGGCGATTGCGGCAGACTTGCCGGCGAGCAGCGGAGCGGCCTCCGTTGCCGTATCCGGTGCCTTGCTTGCGGTGCAGGCGCTCAGCATGCCGACGACGGCGAGCGATGCAAGGAATAGAACGATCCTGCTGTTCATGCGGGTGACTCCTGTGGGTTGAGGGAAGGTTGCGGTGTGGGCTGACGCTTCTCGCGCCATTGTTCGACGCGGTTGTAGACGGTTGGCACGACCACCATATTGAGCAGCGTTGCGGTGAACAGACCGCCGAGCACGACCTGCGCGAGCGGCAGTTCGAGTTCCTTGCCGACCGGTGAGCCGAACAGCAGCGGGACCAATCCCAGCGCGGCTGTGGCAGCGGTCATCAACACCGGCACCAGCCGATCCAGGGTGCCCTGCATGACCACTTCGTCGAGCGGTTTTCCCATCTGCCGCAACTGGTTGTAGTGACTGACCAGGATGATGCCGTTGCGGGTTGCGATACCGAACAGGGTGATGAAGCCGATCACCGCCGCAATGCTCATGTTGGCGCCAGCGAGGTACAACGCAACGATGCCGCCGATCAGGGCCAGCGGCAGGTTGAACAGCACGATCAACGCCTCGCGGAACGTACCGAATGCCTTGTAGAGCAGCAGCAACGCTCCGAGCAGGGACAATGCGCCGAATCCGAGCAGAGTGCGGTTCGCGTCGCGTTGGCTCTCGAACTGGCCGCCGTATTCGATGTAATAACCTGGCAGCAGCTTGAGCTTCGATGCGATCCGCGCCTGGGTATCGCCGATCACCGCGCTCAGATCGCGACCCTGCACGTTGAAGCCGAGCACGATCACGCGATGCACGTTTTCGCGGCTGATCGCATACGGTTGATCGTCGACCTGGATTGTGGCGACTTGCCGCAGCGGGATCTTCGTGGCTTGTCCTGGATTCAGAGCTGGCGCATCGACCGGAATGTCGCGGATTGCATCGACAGTACCGCGCGCTTCGCTTTGCAGGCGCAGCGTCAAATCGAAACTGCGACTGCCTTCAAGTACGCTGGAAACCGTCTCGCCATTCAATGCAGTCTGGATGTCGTCGGCCACATCGCCAACGTTGATGCCATAACGGGCCGCCTTGTCGCGATCGATCTTGATCGTGACCTGCGGCACGCTGATCTGCTGATCCAGATTGACATCCACCGCGCCCGGCACGTTGCGCACGATCGCCTGCGCCTGAAGACCGAGTTGATACAGGACCGGCAGTTTTTCACCGTACAGTTTGATGGCGATTTGCGAGCGCACGCCCGATTGCACCTCATCCATGCGATGCGCAATGAACTGGCCGACGTTGAACACGACACCGGGAATGCCGATCAGATCCGCGCGTATCTTAGCCAGCAACACGTCGGCAGACATCGACTTGTCCTTGGCGAAGTCCAGGCGCACATCGAACTCGCTGAAATTCGGCGGCTGCGCATCCTCGTCCAGATCACTGCGGCCAGCGCGCTGGTCGATCGACACGACTTGCGGATATTTGAGCAGGTCCGCGCGCACCAATGCGCCCAGGCGCATCGACTCGTCCAGCGACGTGCCCGGCAGTGTGGTCATTGCGACGATGAAATTGCCTTCCTTGAACTCCGGCAGGAATGACAGGCCGAACAAGGGCAACAGCGCCAGCGAGGCGAACAAGGCTGCGAAAGAGACGCCCATCACCAGCCAGAAGCGGCTTAGCGAAAAAACCAGGACGTTACGGAAGCGGTGCTTGATGAAGCGCACGAAGCGGGTTTCCTGGTCCTTGTCGTCTTGTGACTCCTTCAGCGGATCCGATGACGGCGCTGGATTCAATTCGCCCGCTTGCAGTACCACGCCAGCATCCAGCCGTTTTTCGCTGCGTCGGATCAACAGCAGATAGCACAGCGCAGGCACCATGGTGACCGCGACCACCAGCGATGCGCTCACCGATGCGATGTAGGCCACGCCGAGCGGACTGAAAATCCGGCCTGCCAGATCACCGAGGAAGAAGATCGGCACGAAGATCAGCACGATGATCGCGGTCGCGTAGACGACCGAGTTGGTAATCTCGCGCACCGCATCGAACACAACTTGCAAGCTGCCTTTCGGGTTCGTCGATGCGCGATTAAGGCGAAGCCGGTGGACGACGTTTTCGACGGTGATGATGCCGTTGTCGACGACCTCGCCAATTGCAATGGCCAATCCTCCAAGCGTCATCGAGTTGATGCCAACACCGAGCGCATGCATCGCCAGAATGCCGCCGACGAACGACACCGGCATGGACAGGAAGGTGATGAAGGACGCGCGCCAGTTCATCAGGAACAGGAACAGCACCGCGATCACGATCAGCGCGCCTTGCAGCAGCGAGACACTCAGGTTATGCACCGCAGCCTCGATGAAGTTCGCCTGCCGAAATACTTGCGTATTCATGCGGACGCCATCTGGCAATGTTTTTCTGATCTCGGCCAACGCCGACTCGACTTTGCGGGTCGTGGTCAGGGTGTCTGCTCCATAGGCCTTGGAGATCGTTCCGATCACCGCGTCCGTGCGTGCGAATGCGGCGTCGCCGCGCTTGATCTCGGCACCATGAGCGACATCGGCGACATTGCCGACCTTGATCGGCACACCGTTGCGCAGAGTGATGACGGTGGCCTTGATGTCGTCGAGCGAGGCGATCCGGCCAACGCCGCTGACGATGAGTTCCTGTCCCGGACCTTGCACGAATGCGCCTGGCACATTGGTGTTGGCTGCGTGCAAAGCATTGCGGATGTCCTCGATGCTGATCCTGTAGGCCTGCATACGCAGCGGATCCATGCGTACCTGATACTGCTTGACCTCGCCGCCAATCGATACGACCGAAGCGATGCCGCCGAGCGACAGCAGCCGCGGCCGCATGTCCCAGTCGGAGAACGTGCGCAATTGTTCCGGCGTCAATGTGTCGCTGACCAATGCGTACTTCACCAGCCAGCCAACGGCCGATGTCACCGGCAGCATCACCGGCGGCTTCGCAGTCTTCGGCAGCTGTGCGAGCACGTTCTGCAGGCGCTCGTTGATGAGTTGCCTGTCGAGGTAGATATCCGTATTCGACGCGAACACCACGACGATCGTGGACAAACCCACAATTGTTTTGGAACGCACTGCAGTCACGCCAGGCGATCCGTTGATCGCACTCTCCAGCGGATAGGTGATCAACGCTTCGACATCCTGCGGTGTCATTCCCGGTGCCTCGGTCTGGATCACGACCTGGGGTGGCGCGAACTCCGGGAACACGTCCACCGGCATCCGCTGCAAGATGTAACCGCCAGCGATGAACAGCACGACCGTCAATGCAAGCACGATCAGCCGGTTGTGTAGTGCCCATGCGATGAGGTGATTGAACATGGTCAGTCGTCCTCGCCTTTGAGCGCTGCGCCGCCGGTGAGCCAGACGGTATAAATCTGCCGACCGCCCTGGGTCACGACGACATCGCCAGGCACCAGGCCATCGGTGACTTCGGTGTACCGGTCGTCGCTGCTGCCCGTAGTGATTTCGACGCGATCGAATGCATCTTTCTGTTTTACGAACACGAACTTCTCGCCGTTGGCTTCGATGATAGCCGCGGTTGGAACGGTCAGTGTCGCCGCGTCTTTCCTGAGCACCACGCCGACACGGGCGAACAGGTTCGGCTTGAGCAAGCCATCGGGATTTGGCAACTTCACCCACACCTCGACCGTACGGCTCAACGGATCAAGGCTCGGCCCGATCAGCGTGACGTTTCCTGGGAAGGTCTGCTTTGGATAACTCAACAAGCGGACGTTCGCGCTCTGCCCGAGCTGAATCTTGCCAAGGTCTTCCTCGTACACGCGCGCGACGATGTTGACCTCGGAATTGTCCTGTACATGAAACATCACGGTGGTGGGCTCGACCGACTGCCCGATCGCGACGCCAACCACATCGACGACTCCGCTCATCGGCGCACTGACATCCACGCTTGGCGGCGGATCGCCGACCAGCCGCGATTGCACGCGCGCCAGTGCTTGTCCGGTCTTGACGCGATCGCCGAGCGCGATATGGATCTGCTTGACCTGGCCGCTGATGCGCGTGCTGACTTCGGCCTGATGTCCTGACACGGCGCGTACCTCGCCGTTGAGATACAACAATTCGGACAACGGTCGCTGCGTCGCTGCTTCCACTTTCATGCCGACCGCTTTTTGCTGCGCATCGCTCAAATGCACCGGTCCCTTCGTACCGCCGCCGACGTCGATTTGTCCGCCGTGCGCGAAGGCGTGCGAGAAACCGCACAACCCCAGCATCACGATCCCGATACGAAGCGACTGGGTTGTCGTGCGATGGCGCAGGAACACACTGTTCATCGAACGCATGTCGAAAATCCTTGATTGGATGTTGCTGTCGGAATGTCGTCGCCCACGGCCAGGTGAAGTCGCGCGAGCGTCTGCAAATACTGGTCGAGTGTGCTCAGGTAAGTCGCATTCAATTCGGCTTGCTGGCGCTGGGCCTGCACGACATCGAACACCGGAATCAATCCTTGGTTGTAGCCCTGCTGCGCCAGCCGCACGCTGCGCTCGCTGAGCGGCAATTGCCGCTGACCGTATTGCGACAACGACGCTTGCAACCGGATCGCTTCGCCATAGGCGCTGGCGACTTCGCCGAGAATGTTTTGACGCAAAGCCGCGATGCGCGCGCGCGCCTGTTCGCCGGATGCCTGCGCTTCGGCAATCAGTCCTTGACCCTTGTTGTGCAAGGGCAATGGAATCGAGACGGTCACGCCGATCGCGCGGCTGACGCCCTGAGAGGGAGCACCAGTGATGACCTGTTTGTCCTGCGACAGCTCCAGGCCGACGGTCCAATCCTCCCAGCGCGACGCCTTGGCAAGCCGCATGTCCGCCTCGGCACGGTCGCTGGCGAGCAGTGCGCCGTGCAGGTCGGGTCGGGATTCGATGGCCTTGCGCTGCATCTGTTCGAGGCCGGGCAGGGCATCCGCTTGCGCAACCGACGCATCGATGTCCAGCACAGACGATGGCGGTCTGCCCAGCAACGTGTTCAACGACACGAGCAAGGCTTGCTGCTGGCTTTGCAGCAAGTTGCGCTCCTGCACGATGCGTTGCAGGTCGAGTTGTACGGTGTTGACGTCAAGCTCGGACACTTCGGCGGCCTTGAAGCGATTACGCGTCGTCTTCGCGAGTTTTTCCTCGATAGCGATCAATGCGTCGCGCGACTGGATCTGCCGATCGATCACGATCAGGCGGCCGACAGCGGTCGCGATCTGGTTCGCAAGATGCCGCTCAGCCTCTTGCACCTCGGCCTCGGCGAGCGCGATATCGACGCGCGCCACCTCCTTTTCGCGCAGCAGACGTCCGCTGATCGGGAACTGTTGACTGATCCCGACCGTCGTTGCGTACTCGCCCTCATTGCGAAACAGGAAATCGCTGCGCGCCGACACATCCAGTCGCGGGTTCGGGCGCAGCCCTGCCTGTAGAAGTTTGGCGCGCGCAGTGTCGATCGCATAACAGGCTGCCTGCAGGTCCTTGTTGTCCTTGCGGGCGATATCGATGAGTTGACGCGCGCCGAGTGCGTTCGGAGCAGGCGCACGCGTCGCGGCGAGACTGGCAGAAGCGAACGACAACGCGAACAGTGTGCCTACAAGGCACTGCACTGCACGCGAACCGCCGGTACGTTGGACAGGCTGGCACCCGCAAGACAACGTCGGCAACGTCATGCCCGCACCCAATGGCGGGCACAAGCCCTGCTGCTGACCCTGACTGGGCGAGGTCTCGTTGTAATGGAACATGCACGATCTCCGATCGAACTGAACACGATGCCGCACAAACGGCATGGCACCGCTCCGAAGAGCGGCGAATTGTGTCGTTCAGATCAGACGATCGGAGGTCGTAACGGTGAGGTGCTGCGCGTGGCGGCTGGTTGTTGCGCGACGAGGGGCGCAATCGCTACGCTCGCGCGAGCCCACGTGAAAGCCGATGGTTGTGCGAAAAACGCAAGGCACGATGGGGCGCAGGTATTCATGCCACAGCCGCAAGCACACCTGTGCTTGCAATGCCCATCGTCGCAGCCATCGTCGTCGCAATCGACGTCCTGTTGATGTGCAGACGTGACCATCATCGGCTGGTTGCCGAAGACATCAAGGTGGACTGTGGCCACACCAGCTTCGCGCTGCGCATCTTGATGTAGGGGGGATCGTCCGTCCAACGCCGACGCCGAGCCGACCACAGGAATGGCCAGACACAGCAACAGGAGAAGAGCGACCCAATAGCGCGACATGAATTGGATTATCACCATCCTGTCCGCCAACAACAACCCGTATCTCGGATACGCGATCATCACGACGGATCTTTACAACAGCAACCCGCGTCTCAGAATGCAATCATCACGATCGAGCCAGCGACGATCAGCCCGCCGCCGACGATCACTGGCCATGTCAGCGTTTCACCGACGAACAGCACCCCAAGCAGGATCGCGAACACCACGCTGAGCTTGTCGATCGGCGCGACGCGCGTGACCGGGCCGAGTTGCAGCGCGCGGTAGTAGCACAGCCACGATAGCCCGGTCGCGATGCCCGACAGCACGAGGAAGAGCCACGTCGTCGTCGAGATCGGCGCGGTCGGCCGCCATTCGTTGCGCAGCCACAGGATGCCCGCCGTCACCAGCAGGATCACGACTGTGCGGATCAACGTCGCGAGATTCGAATTGATGCCCGCAACGCCGATCTTGCCAAACAGTGCAGTCAGCCCTGCGAAGAATGCCGATCCGAACGCAAACAATACCCAGCTCTCACGCAGATTCATGACAGGCTCCGAAGTAGGGCGATGTTTGCGACCGATGTTGCGCACTATGCCGTAGTCGATGTTTGTACGATCTCCGCCAAGCCTTCGGCAACATAGCGATGCCAGCCGCTGGCCGCACTCGGTCGCCAGATCAGGTAGGTGGTTTCCACGCAGACGTAAGGACAATCGCTGAGCATCACGCGCACAAGGCCCGGCTCGCTCAACGCGAAATCGGGCAGATAGGCGAGCGCGTGGCCGGAGCGCACCAGCGACATCAGCACTTGCAGGTCTTCGACCCAATAGCGGATACGGCGTGGCAATCGATCGTCGCGCCAGCCGTCGGCGCGCGAGCCACGTTCGATGCCGCAGAATAACGAACGATTCGGGCACGCAAAATCGTGCGGCAACACCTGGTCGATGGTCATGCTCGGTGGGATGCCGATGTCATGCGTGCCCACAAGCGGTGTGTTCACGAGCATCGCATGCGATGCGGCGGCGGCGAGGTGCATGGTGATCGGCGCCAATGGCACGGCTTCCAGTCCTGCAGGCATGTTGGAAGCGACCACTGCGCCGGTAACGAAAGCGATGTCGGCTTCACCGCGACCGACAGCGGCGATGGCGGCATCCTCGAACATCGTGGCGAATGCGAGTCGGCTCTCCGGATAGTGCCGGGTGAGCAGATCGGTGAGCCCGGTTGCGAAGCGCCATTGCAAGACAGCTGGCGCTGCCACGCGGCACAGCAATTGGGTGCGACTGCCACGGAACTCGGCTGCTGTCTGCTCGGCCAGCCGCACCATGACGCCGGCGCGATCACGCAGGCGTTCGCCATCGGCATTGAGCCGCAGCGCCTTGTTGTTGCGGTCGAACAAGTGGGTGTTGAGCGATTTTTCCAGACGCCGCAAGGCCTTTGAGATCGCTGAAGGACTCTGGTGCAGTTCTTCAGCCGCTGCGCGCAGATTGGGCTGACGAGCCACGACGAGGAAGGATTTGAGGTCTGCGATATCCATTTTGTTTCCAGAAACGACACAACAATGCACCATTTATTGCTTTTAATTCTACGAAATGCTACGGAAAATGACACCACTTCCATGCCGTGCCGGGGTTTCCCATGTCCGACAACACGCTGCCGCCAATCGATAACCAGCAATGGATTTATCGCAGCCATCCTGAGAGCGAGGTCGGAGTCGAACACTACGAACTGAGGACATCGCAACTGTCCACGCGATTGGCCGCAAACGAGGTGCTGGTCGCGGCGCGGTACATCAGCGTCGATCCCTACATGCGGATCAACCAGTCGCTCAAGCCCACGTACAACGCCGAACCGCATCCGCTCGACGCCGTGCAATCGGCTGGCGTGGTGGGGCAGGTGGTAGCCTCGGCCTCGCCACTGTTCGCCGAGGGCGACTGGGTCGAGGGCATGCTGGGCTGGCAGACCCACTCTTGCATCCATGCGAGTGCACTGCGCAAGCTCGATCCAACCATCGCACCGGTCAGCACGGCACTCGGTGTCCTCGGCATGCCGGGACGCACGGCATGGTTCGGCCTGACCGAATCGGGCAAGCCGCATGCGGGTGAAGTCGTCGTCGCATCCGGCGCGGCTGGAGGTGTCGGTTCGCTGGTCGCGCAATTCGCGAAACGGCATGGCTGTCGCGTACTCGGGATCGCGGGCGGTCCGGCCAAGTGCGCATGGCTGACTGGAACGCTGGGGCTGGACTGGGCAATCGACTACAAGGCGCATCCCAATGCCGACGCCTTGGGCGCCGCAATCAAGGCCGCGACCGGCGGCGTCGATGTGTATTTCGACAACGTCGGCGGCATCGTGACCGCCGCGGTGATTCCGTTGATCAACCGTCGCGCGAGGATCGTGATCTGCGGGCAGATCAGCCAGTACTCCGGCGCGCTGGATACGCCAGAACTCGGCCCGCGTTTCCTGCACCACATACTGTACCAGCGCGCCACGATCCAGGGCATGTTGGCGCGCGACTACCTGCATCGCATGGAGGAGATGAACGCGATCGTCGCGCCGTGGGTGAACGCGGGCGAGATCGTGTTCGAGGAAACCATCGTTGATGGTTTCGACCAGCTTCCGTCGACGCTCAATCGACTTTTCACCGGCACCCACACCGGCAAGTTGCTGGTTAAGGTTTGATTCCATCCATCCGGTAGCTCATCAAGAAATCAGGAATCTCCAATGCACACTGCCGCAACCATGCCTCCAGTCGAGCATGCCACTAGCGATGTCGCCGCTGTATGCGATCTCGTCACCCGCGCCTATTGCAACGGCGCCTACAATGCGCTCGACACGGCGACCATGGCCATGGGATTTCATCCTGAATTCGCGATCGTCAGCGCTGGCGTCGACACACTCGATCGTTACATCATCGCCGAATGGTTCGCTGCCATCGAGAAGCGCAAGGGCGCGACAGGATTCGACATCGCAACCGCGAAACGCGACTGCGAGTTGATTTCGGTGGATGTCACCGGCGATGTCGCCAACGTGAAGATGGAAGTGCGCAAGGACGGCACGAAAATTTACACCGACTACCTGTTCCTGCTGCGGTTTGCCGATGGCTGGAAGATCGTTTCCAAAATCTATCAGGATCACCAATAAGGTCGCGTCGTGCGCTTTGACAACAGCATCAGGCGCGTGAGGGCAGGGCATATGCTCGCTTTGTTGCTGTGGATTTGTACTTCCGTGGCAAGCGCGCAAGAGGCAACTACCGGCGTGGCGTCGCACATGCAGGCGACACCCGTACCGCAGTCCACGCGACCACCATCATGGGGTTTGCACGGCATGGTGCTGTTCGGAGGCAAGGATGGATTGTTCGCCTCGCACCTGCCGATCTTCCATGCGCCGCACGATGGCCATGTCGTGATCGTGCTGCAAATCGCGTCGCCTGCAATCGATGCAGCAATGCGTACACGGCTCACGAAGACGCCCGCATTGTGGACGCTGGTGCCGGAGGAATTCGAACTCGCACGGCTTGCACCGCATGCTGCGAGCCCACTCTCCGAGTTCAAGGCAGATATCGTTGAAGGCCACTTCGAGCGCGGCGGCAAGACGATTCATGGCGTCGCGCGACCGACGAACAGCAGCCTCAAGACGCTGATGTCTACTGATGAGAGCATCATCGGCACGGTCTATCACAACACCGAAGATCTGCAATGACCGAACGATTGATCGTCCTGCAACACCATCCTGTCGAAAGTGTAGGCGAACTGGGTGTGTGGGCCGACCAACACGGCATCGCGCTGGATGTTTATCGGGCCGACCTCGGCGAACTGCCGCGGCAAACCGATCGACGCTGCGTACTGCTCGGCGGTCCGTATTCAGTCAGCGACGGACCTGACTGGCTGCAACGCGAACGCGCATGGCTGCGCGAACGCATCACGGGCAGCGTACCGACGATGGGAATCTGTCTCGGATCGCAATTGCTGGCCGACGCATTGGGCGGCCAAGTGCGCAGACTCGATCGACCTGAAACCGGATGGACGCGGATCGATTTCGCCGACGGCAACGCACTGGATGCATTGCAATGGCACGAGGACGGATTTTCGACACCGCCCGATGCCGAATCCCTCGCATCGAGTGCCGCATGCGCGCACCAGATGTTCGTAGTCGGAATGCGGTACATCGGCATGCAATTCCACCCCGAATGGAACCCTGCGTTGGTCGATGCATTGAATGCGCATTTCGGCGATGAGTCGCCATTGCCGCGCCATGTCGATCGGAGCAAGCACGACCGCATAGCGGCCTGGTTTCATCAGCGGTTAAACATGTGGTGGACTGCTTGAGAATCTTTCAAGCGTCGCAAGATCACTCGAAGTAATGCCAGCAAATGACATAATACACATTATGCGAAGTAGCCACAGCAGCAGCCCCGAGCCGACTGCTGCTGCTTCGTGAGTTCCCGCGTGCGCTTCTGGCACGAATAGCACCGCGATCAGCATCATCGCCGCCACGCTCGCAAGCTTCTTCATGATGGCTTGCCAGTTCTTCGCCGCGTCGCCGTCGTCCTGTTCGGCGTTGATCCTTACTTGCCACTCCCCACCATCGACATGCGCCAGCTTTGCAAGGCGCGCAATGTCTCCGTTCTGCACCTGCTTTGCGCCTTTGCGCCACTCCGATAGCAGTGCACGGCTACGCCCGATGCGAGCCGCTAGCGCCATATCTGACGCTATGGAGCTACTTTCCTTTGCTTTGTCAAGTAGCTGTTCAATTGCGCTCATGTTCGCTCCGGGTTGACATTGTGTTCACCTTCAGTTTACATCGCGTTTGTTCGCTCTCAGTGAACACCCCCGGCCCAGTCCGGCCGATCCTCCGGCCGGGCCGGGGCCTCACTCGGAAGGATCGCCGATGACACCTCGCCTCGCCTGCTTCCTCCTGGGCCACCGCTTCCGGGTCTGCCAGTGCACGCGCTGCGGCCAGCTGCAACCGTGGGGCGTTCGCCGTGTCGGCTGACTTCTACGCCGAGCGAATCCTGAGC
>JAYTOP010000077.1:0-45955 GCA_043747745.1 Pseudomonadota bacterium | reverse complement strand
GCTGGACGACGAAGGCCCGATCGAGGCGCAGGACATCGCCGCGAGGCTGGCCGAGAAGATCGCCGCGCTGCGTCGCGGCAAGCAATCCAACCTGAGTTTCTTCGCGTTCACCGCGACGCCGAAATACAAGACGCTGAAGGTATTCGACGAGCCCGGCGCGACTGGCGCGGCACCGTTCCACCTGTATTCGATGCGCCAGGCGATCGAGGAAAAATTCATCCTCGATGTGCTGAAAAACTACATCACATACAAGACCTATTTCCGGCTGGCGCAGGCCGCCGGCGAAGACAAGCAGGTCGAGCGCCGCGCCGCGGCGAAGTCGCTGGCGCGCTTCATGCAGCACCATCCGCACAACCTCGCGAGCAAGATCGAGGTGATGGTCGAACACTTTCGCCAGCACACGAAGCACAAGATCGGCGGGCGCGCCAAGGCGATGGTCGTCACCGATTCGCGGATATCGGCGATCCGCTACAAGCAGGGTTTCGACGCTTACATTGCCGACAAGGGCTACACCGACATCCGCACATTGGTCGCATTCTCGGGTTCGGTGGACGACCCGGATTTCCCGGGCAAGAGCTACACCGAAACCGGCATGAACGGTTTTCAGGAAAGGGAATTGCCGGAGCAATTTGGCGGCGAGTCCTATCAGGTGCTGCTGGTCGCCGAGAAATACCAGACCGGCTTCGACCAGCCGCTGTTGCACACGATGTACGTGGACAAGCGCCTCGATGGCGTGCAGGCGGTGCAGACGCTGTCGCGGCTCAATCGCATGGCGACCGGCAAGGAGGACACCTTCGTGCTGGATTTCCGCAACGAGCGCCAGGACATCTTCGAGGCGTTCAAGCCGTACTACGAACGCACCGATGCGGCGGAGGCCGTCGATGCCGCGAAACTGTATGAGTTGAAGGCGCAACTCGACGGCGCGCAGGTGTATTGGCAAAGCGAGCTGGATGCGTTCTGCAAGGAATATTTTCGCGCGAGCTACGACGACGCCAAAGCGCATGCGATGCTGAACAAATATATCGACCCTGCTGTGGAGCGCTTCAAGGCGCTGGATGAAGAATCGCAGGACGCGTTTCGTGGTTGGCTGGTGTCGTTCCGCAACCTGTACGGATTTCTCTCGCAGATCATCCCGTTCCAGGACAGCGCGCTGGAGCGGCTGTATACGTACCTGCGTTTCCTGGCCAGCAAGCTGCCGCGCCGTCGCGGTGGTCGCGTCGATCTCGACGACGATGTCGAGCTGAAGTTCTACAAGCTGCAGAAGATCAGCGAGGGGCAGATCCATCTGGGTTCCGGCGATGCGCCGCCGCTGTACGGCCCGACCGATGTCGGCACCGGCAGCAAGGACGAGACGGTGTCGTTGTCCACCCTGATCGACAAGCTCAACGACCGCTTCGGCACCCAGTTCACGCCGGGCGATCAGTTTTTCTTCGATTCGGTCGAAGCCGAAGCGATGGACAATCCGGACGTGCGGACAGTGGCGCTGGCCAATACCTACGACGACTTCCGCACCGCGATGGAGAAGGATCTGGAAGGCTGGTTTATCGACCGCATGGACGGCAACGATGAAGTCTTTCGCAAAGTGATGGGCGACGAGGCGCTGCGCGCTGTCGCGGCGGATTACCTGTTGCGCAAGATCTATACGCGGGCGCGTGGGTCGCAGCCTGCGATCTGATCGTCATCTATGCCGGAACGACTGAAACGCTATCACTGGATGCGCATCGCTCAACGCCCGTCGTACCAATACCGCCGCGCGAAGTCGTTGAGCGCGCTGCGGTCGCGCAGCAGGCGCCAGCCTTGTGCGGGCATCCGGGTGAAGTAGTGCCAGTCGCCGTGGAGGTCGAACTTGCGGGTCGAGGTGATCGCCTTGACGTGGCGCAGCCGCACCAGGCGTTGTCCGCTTGGCCGCCCGAGTCGGCGCAGACGCCACAGGAAATCCACGTCCTCGGCGACCATGCGGCTCTCGTCGTAGCCGCCCAATGTGTCGAAATCGGCGCGCCGCCAGAACACCAGGCCGGTGTCGAATCCGCTCAGCCAGACCAGCGGCAACATCATCGCGTAGCTCAGCGCGATGCCGATCGACCAGCGCTCCATGGTCACGCCGGTTGCGCCGCCGAGCGTGCGCGGCTGTGCCATCGCAGCCGCGATCGCGAGGAAACTGTCGGGATGCAACATGCTGTCGGCGTCGATGAAGGCGAGTATCTCGCCCGAGGCCGCCGCTGCGCCGCCATTGCGCACCGCTGCGATGACCCGTTTTTCGACTGATACGACTTTGCATCCGCGCGCAGTCGCGATCTGCGCGGTGGCATCGGTCGAGCCGTTGTCGGCGAGGATTATTTCGACGGATTCGCTCGCGTGCCCGGCCTCGATCCAACGCCGACGCGCGGCATCCACGCTGTCGAGCAGGCGCGGCAGCAACGCGGCTTCGTTCCACGCGGGGATCACCAGACTTAGTTGTAGCGAGGTCATCGGCAGAGCATAGACCGTTCGTCGGCGCAGGTCGGCTGATCGCCACCGAAGCCAGGTCGATCGCATCTGCGTGAGGGAAGCTCGGGGGCAAGGCTTTCCATTTGCGGATGCGCGATGCATTGTCCACGCGCGGCTGGAACGACGATGGCCGCGCCCGTCGATGGAGAACCGCATGCGCCATTTCGCAGAACGCTCTCTCGGGCGATGGGCAATGCCTGCCTGTTTCGGCTTGCTGGCGCTTGCTGTCTGCGCGGCGTCGCCATCGGCGCTGGCGCATGACATCCATACCGTGCGCAGTGCGCTCCGAGCCACTGCGGTGCTTGGTCGATTGCGTTTCCCGACGTCCACGAAGTCGAAACCGGCGCAGGCTGCTTTCATTCGCGGAATGCTCTGGCTGCATCTGTTCGAGTATCCGAATGCGCTCGCGGAATTCCAGGAGGCCGAACGGCTCGATCCGGATTACGTGATGGCGTATTGGGGCGAAGCGATGACCTCGACCCACGCGATCTGGAGCCAGGACGATCCCGCAGCCGCGCGTGCAGCCTTGGCGAAGCTCGCCGCCACGCCGCAGCAGCGCACAGACAAGGTCGGGACTGCGCGCGAACGCGCCTATCTGGATGCCGCCGAACAACTGTTCGGTTCGGGAACCCTGAAGGAACGCGATGTCGCCTTCCTGAAGGCGATGGAAGCGCTCGCGCAGGCGTATCCCGATGATGACGATGCGCAGCTGTTCCACGCGCTTGCATTGCTCGGCGTCACTCGGGGCGAACGCAATGTGCCGAACTTCCTGCACGCCGCGGACATCGCGAAGCGCGTGTATGCGCGCAATCCTCGGCATCCCGGCGCAGCGCACTAATGGATCCACGGCATGGACGATCCTGAACACGCCGCAGGTGCACTGGAGGCGGCGCGCACGCTGTCGAAAATTGCTCCGAACGCGGGCCATGCGCAGCACATGACCTCGCACATCTTCATGGCGTTGGGCATGTGGGATGCGGTCGTGGCGTCGAACGAAAGCGCGATCGCTGTTGTGGCGGATGAACGTCGCGCCGGGCAGTTGCCGAACATCGCCTGCCGCCATTATTCCGAATGGTTGCAGTGCGCTGACTATCAGCTCGGTCGTCGGCATGACGCGCAGCAGGTGCTGGCCGGTTGCATGCGCGATGGCGCCGCAGCGATCGCCTGGTATCAGGCGCATCCCGATCAGCACATCCCCGGCGTCAAGTCGCCCGACTTCCAGAAGAGCTATCTCGCCAGATCCACCATCAACCTGCGCGCGACGGCCACCGTCGAATCGACGTTCGATCGATCAGCGAACGCGAAACTTGCGCTGGACGTTGGGCAGAATGGTCGTCTTGCCGGCTGGGATGTGTTCAGTCGCGGCTGGGCTGCGTTGCAGGCCGCTGATGCGACGTCGGCCGCCAACGATCTGCTGGCGTTGCAGGCAATCGCGGGGCAAGCGCCGGATGCAAAGGAGTTTCCGAAGGAGCAGGACGACCTCGACATTCTGGGCCCGGTCTCGAAGAGCGCCATCGCGGAGCAATCGGGGCAGGTCGATGCAGCCTTGTTCGCCGCCAGCGAAGCCGCCAAACGCTGCGACATGCTGCCATTCGATTTCGGCCCGCCGGCGACGGTGAAGCCACCGCATGAACTGGTCGGCGAGTTGTTGTTGAAGGCTGGGCGCCCGAAAGAGGCGTTGGCTGAGTTCGACCTGTCGCTGAAGGTCGCGCCGAATCGCGCGCTGTCGTTGCTGGGTCGTGCACGCGCGCTGGTGGCGAGCGGCGACGCGCACGCGGCTGCGCAGGCCTATGCGCAGTTCGCGGCGATCTGGCGCGACGCCGATGCTGATCTGCCCGAGCTCGCGAAGGTTCGCGGCGGCGCGGTCAAGACCGCTGCCATCGGCAAATGATGGAAAGTCCGCACTGGCCGATTATGACGGCAGCCGCACCATTGGCCGCACCGCCGAGAATCCGCCGTCGAGCTTGAGTGTCTGTCCGGTGATCCACCCGGCTTGATCGGACAACAGGAACTCGGCGAGTGCGGCCGCTTCGTCGGCTTCGCCGAAGCGCCCGAGCGGATACTGCGCGCCCGCCTGCTGCGCGCTGCGTTCGTTGCCGACAAGGCGGGTCGTCATCGGCGTGCGCAGCAGGCCTGGCGCGATCGCGTTCAGACGAATGCGCTGGCCGGACACGTCTGCCGCGAGCGATCGCACCAGCGCCTCGACCCCGGCCTTGGCCGCTGCGATGGCCGCATGATTCGGCGTACCGGTACCGGCGACGACCGAACTGAACAGCACCGCTGCGCCGGGCTGCTTGGATTCCGCGAGTGCGCCAAGCCATGCCTTGAGGGTGAAGAACGCGCTGTCGAGGTTCGCTGCCATCAGGTTTCGCCATGCGGTCTCGCTGGTTCGCGCAATCGGCGCAATCAGGGTGCTCCCGACGCAATGCGCGAGCGCCGTTGGTGGTTGGTCGAGCGCCCGGGTGGCTTCCGCAACGGCGTCTTCCGCGCCCTGCGCGGTGCTGACATCCGCGACGATGACGATGTCGTCGGCTTCGGCGGCGATGCGCGCGGCGTCGCGCCCGACCAGGGCAAGGCGATAGCCGCGAATGCGCAGGCGCGCGGCGAGTGCCTGCGCGACGCCGCCGCTGGCACCGGTTATCAGGATGCAATCGGACATGTTCTTTTCCTTGTAGATGTAGCTGATCTTGCGGGCGCGGCCCGTGCACGACATGTGAAGCTGGAGCGAGGATGCGGAAACGCAAGCACGACTGCGATGGCTTCCAGTCGGTATCGGCAGCCGCCAATTTGGCGGAAACCTGACGCTCGCCCAAACAATTTTCCCGGCAGCGGGTTTGCTAATCGTCGGTTCAGTCCTGCACGCTCAGCATGGCTTAGTCACTCCAACCACACCACCGAGGAAGCCGTCATGTCGAACACCCTGGGTCTGTTCAAATTGGCCGGACTCGCCGTCTGTTGCGCTATCGGCTTCGGCATGACGCAACCTGCCCACGCCGATGGCATCAGCATCGGTTACCACAATGGATGGCATGGCCATTCGCATTACAGCGTGTCGCTCGGCCTGGGTTCGGGCTATCGCGGCGGCTATTACGCACCGCAGCCGCATTACGTCGCGCGCACCTACTACGCTCCGACGACGTATTACTCGGGCTACACGAGCGATCCGTACTACTACGACAATGGTTCTGCGTACTACCCGTCGTACGACGCCTATCCGGGCTATTACGACAATGGCTACTACGATAACGGTTACTACGGCGACGGATACTACGGCTCGAATGTGTCCTACGGCATCAGCTACTACGGCGGCGATCGCCATGGCTGGGACCGCGATGGCGGGCATTGGCATGGTGGCGACCGCGATGGCTGGCGCGACCACGACTACGACCACGACCACGGAGGCGGTGATCGCGGGCACGGCCACGATGGTCACGGCAGCCATCAGCCGGGCGGCTGGGATCGCCAGCATTATTACAATCACGACGGCGATCATGGGCACGATCGCAATCACAGCCATGCGCCGGGTCCGCATCCCTGAATTGGTTGTACAAGTTGTAATACAGAAACGCGCGCTCCATCGGGGCGCGCGTTTTTCTTTGGTGCGCGGCTTGTGCCCGGCCAGGGCGCAGCGCTTGCGATAAGATGCCGCGATGCGTTCACGCACCTTCAAACAGACCATGCTGCGGCTGGCAATGATCGCCGCGCTGCTGATGGCGTTGATGCCCGGCTTGATGCGCCTCGGCGGCCACGCGCATTCCGGTCATGCTGGAATGATGGTGCTGCGCGGAATGTCGGGTATGCAGTCGATGCATGCGCACGCTGGAACGATGGCCGACGCAGGCCATGCAATGCCTTCGCATCGCAGCGAAGATTCCAACGATTGCGCGTATTGCCCTTTGCTCGCGAGCTTGGCGGCGCTGGCGTTGGTCTTGCTGATCCTGCCTGCGCAGCGCGCGCCCGCATGGTTTCATCGGCGCACTCGCACTGCTGCCTGCATCCGCGTTCGCATGTTCGTCCTGTGGCTTTACCCTCAGCCCCGATTGGGACAGTCAGGGGCTGAGTGCGTCGTCGGGGTTCCGTATCGACCTGCGTGACGACTGCATCGATCAGTCGCAGTTGCGCACCGGCACAGGCGCAGTCGATCGCAGCAAGTTCGTGTTTCCGCAAGAGCGCGAAATCGAGCAGGGCACGATCAACCGCTACACCACGCTCGGCCTGGACTACAGCCCGAACGCGGACTGGGGTATCAACCTGCAGTTGCCCTACATCGATCGCACGCACCAGACCATCGCCGAAGGCGACACGGCAGTGTCCTCGTCGCGATCGAGCGGCATCGGCGATGTGCGCGTGCTCGCGCACTACCAGGGCTTCAGTCCGCAGCACGACGTCGGTATCGAATTCGGCTTGAAGTTGCCGACCGGCAGGCACGATGAATCGTTCGCGAGTGGCCCACAGGCAGGGCAGCCATTGGATCGTGGACTGCAACTTGGCAGCGGCACGACCGACCTGTTGTTAGGCGTCTACAAGTTCGGCGCGATCAACCAGGACTTCGACTGGTTCGCGCAAGGCATCGCGCAGATCGCGCTGGATTCGCGCGACGACTACCGCACCGGCGCATCGTTGAACCTCAATGCAGGACTACGCTACATGGCGAATCCGGCGTTCACCCCGCAATTGCAAATCAACGCGCGCGTATCGCGGCGCGATACGGGTATCGAGGCCGATGTGGACAACAGCGGCGGCGCCCTGATCGATCTGAGTCCGGGCATCACCGCCTAAATCAGCCACCGACTGCATGCTTACGGCTTCGTGCAGATACCGATCTACCAGCGCGTCAACGGATTCCAGCTTGCGCCGCGCCGGATGGCTTCGGCCGGGCTTCATTACGCGTTCTAGCAGCCAGTTGGCGCGATCATGGTTCGCGCAACAGCGGCAGCACCTCGCGATCGAGTACAGCTGTGTCGATGGTCGGCGTCGCTGCAAACCCATCGCGACGCAGCATGCCGTGGCGATCGATCACGAACGTCAGCGGGACCCGCCAGGTGCGGCCGTAACCCCTGATCTTCGCGTCCTCGATCAATGCCGCCGGATAACTGAAATCGTGCATCACCACCTTGACCTTCGGCAGGTCGTCGCGCGTATCCAGCTGATCGCGAGCACCACGAGCCCCTCGGTTTTGTGCGCGCGCTGGAATGCTTCCAGAGCGGGCATTTCCGCACGGCAGGGCGCGCACCAAGTCGCGCAGAAATTCACCACGACCACCTTGCCGGACATCGCGGCCAGGTCGAACATGCTGCCGTCGAGCAAGGTCGCCGCGATCGCAGGCGCGAGCTTGCCGACGTCTAGGCCTTTGCTTCATGCGGTCAAGGCAGAGCAGCAACACAGCAGGAGCAGTACGAAGGTGCGCATGGATATCGCATGGGTGGAATGGATGCACATGATAACTGCGGATGCGGCGCGTCCCATGCCGGCATATGCGAACCATGTCCCAGGCGGGTGTGCGACACATTCGATCATCGTCTGTCGTGGCCGCTGACGGCCGCTGCGGCGTATGGTTCGCGTTGAACCGCATGCGGACATCGCAGATACCGGGAACAGACCATGGCACGCACGCCCTTGTTCGATATCTTGCAGCGCGCGGCGCAGATCGCGCGATGGTCGTTGCATGCATCGGCACCGATGGATGAGGTGATCGAGAGTGTGCAGGAACTGCGCATGGACGCCGCGCGCCGACGCTTCCTGCGCAACGCTTGCGGCACGGCGGCGACGCTTGTATTGGCCGGACGCTCGGGCAGCTTGCCGAGATCGTTGAATCATCCGGATGCGGATCGTCCGGGGCAGGACGACGTCATCATCGTCGGTGCCGGCATCGCCGGACTGACCGCAGCATGGCGATTGCGCCAGGCCGGCGTGCGCGCGCGCGTGATCGAGGCGAACAATCGCGTCGGCGGTCGCATGTTCAGCCTGCGCGGATTCTTTCCGGATGCGCAGGTGGTCGAACTCGGTAGCGAACTCATCGACAGCGATCACACGCGTATCCGCGCACTGGCGAGTGAAATGGGGCTCGTGCTCGACGATCTGAAGGGCGGCGATCCGCTTGCCTAAGCGGACGTCTGGTGAGTTGCTCGTCGACGTTATTCCGAGACCGACATCATCCGTGCATTCGTGCCGGTCGCGTCGGCGATCGAGCGCGACCTTGCAACGCTCGGCGATGGCGATATCACCTATGCGACCCACGAAACTCGGCGATGCGATCGAAACAAGGTCAGCGCTCGAAGCATTGCGTCGCGAAGCCGGCGGCCGTTACGTGCTGTCGGTGCGGCAAGGTTCTGCTTCGCGCAAATTGCGCGCGTCCATGTTGCTGCTCGCGATCCCGTTCACCACCTTGCGCGAGGCACGCCTCGACGTGTCTCTGCCTGCGGTCAAGCAACGTGCGATCCGCGAACTGCGCTACGGTACCAAAGCAAAACTGATGATCGGTTTCGACCGGCGCGTCTGGCGCGCAGAAAGCGAATGGCAGTACCTATGCCGATCTCCTCTTTGCGTGACCTGCGCGTGCATGATTGCGGTATCGTTCCATCCGGGAATCCTCTTGGCCTCACGCCCCGTTCTAGTGGTTCGGGCCGGGACGGAGCTGCGCCGGGAAGTGACGGTTTTGTGGGAGTGGCCGTCGACCCACAAGGATGTGGGGAGTGCACACAGACGTCAGGAGCGGCTGTAGCCGACCCACAAGGATGTGGGGAGTGCACACAGGCGCCTGGAGCGCCTTTAGCTGGCCACGATTCGCGGTAACGGAGTTTTCGATGCGCCACGCCGAACACGATTTGCGCGAACTCGATAGTCGTAGTGTCGCCGCACACCTGCGCGATGGCAGCGACGCGGAGATTGCCACTGCGTTGCACCAGTTGCCTGCGGAACAGGCGCACAAGGTGCTGGAGCGGCTCGGTCCTGCCCGACGCAAGGCGATCGAACGCGCCGATGTCGGCCAAGACTTGCTGATCGGTTACGACTACGCCGAGGGAACGGTCGGCCGGCTGATGGAGTCCGCGCCTGCGATTTTCCCGCTCGACGCAACCGTCGGCGACGTGGTCGAAGCGCTGCGCGAGGTCGTCAAGCAACGCATGGTGATCTATGTGTTCGTGGCCGATGACGAAGGCGTGTTGCGCGGTGTGGTCGCGTTCCGTGAGCTGGTGTTCGGCACGCGCGGGCAGAGCATGGCCGATGTGATGGTGCGCGCGCCATTCTTCCTGACCCCGACGATGTCGCTCGTCAATGCGATGCACGAAGTCGTCACCCGTCACTATCCGATCTATCCGGTGTGCGAGAGCGATGGCCGACTGCTCGGGCTGGTGAAGGGTGCGGCCTTGTTCGAGCAGCAGGCATTCGCGATTTCCGCACAGGCCGGCGCGATGGTCGGCGTCGAGAAAGAGGAGCGCCTCGCGACGCCGTGGCTGCGCAGCTTTCGCTTCCGCCATCCATGGCTGCTGGTGAATCTGCTGACCGTCGCGATATCGGCGTCGGTGGTCGGGGCGTTCCAGGAATCGATCAACCGCATCGTTGTGCTCGCGATCTTCCTGCCGGTGATGTCCGGGCAATGCGGCAACCTCGGTTCGCAATCGCTCGCGGTCGTGCTGCGCGGGGTGACGCTGGGCGAACTTCACAACGATGGCGTGCGGTCGATGGTGCTGAAGGAAGGCTGGCTCGGATTCCTCAATGGACTCGCCTCGGGCGCGCTCGCGGGGGTGGCGATGTACTTGATCGCGCACGCCAGGCACGAACCTGCGGCGATGCGTCTGGCTGGTGCAATCATGGTTGCGATGACCGTGAGCTGCACGCTTGCGGGCATGGCCGGCGCCTCGATCCCCTTGATGCTGCGTCGCGTCGGTGCGGACCCCGCAACAGCCGCCGGCATTTTCCTGAGTACCGTCACCGACGTGTTGAGCATGGGTCTGTTTCTCGGATTGGCGACTCTACTGATCTGAATCCAGAAACTCCTCGGCTTTCTGTTGCAGTGCAGCGCGCTTTGCAATGATCGTTTTGTCTATGATATCCGCGAGTTCGGCTGGGCTTGGGGAAGTCCGCCGGGTGGGTACGGACGGGGAGAGGATCCAAACCCGCAGCGGTGCACGCCGCTGCGGGTTTGTTTTTTGATGCACAAGGATGTGCGAATGTCGCGGGCGCATGGCCGATAATTGCTCCTGCATTTTCGGCATTTCCGCCATCCATGGCGGTCAGATGCGCAAGAGCGACGCGATGTGCATGGATGCACGAATGTCGCGGGAGGCAGGATGCCGGGAGCGACAAGTGAATTGATTCCGTTCGTGGTGAGCCTGTCGAACCATGACGGAATCCATAGCGCAGACGTTCTCCATGAAAGAATATGCGCATGAATGACGCGCTGCCTGCACCGTTGTCCCGTCTACTCGCACAGCGCCTTGACACGCTCGCGCCACGATTCGCGCATGCGCCAGCGCTTCCGCACGATGCGCTCGAACGCCTGCTGCTCGCGAGCGATTTCGCATTCGGCGTGTTGCGCGATCAGCCTGATGCGTTCGTGGCACTTGATGGCCCGATGCCGTCCGCACCTATCCTCGATCCTGCAACCCCCGCCGCATGGCCAGGGCAACTGCGACGCTGGCGCGCGCTCGCATCGCTGCGCCTGGTCTGGCGCGATATCGCCGGGCTCGATACCGTGGACGGCACGCTTGCAGGTGCCAGCGCACTTGCCGATGCGGCGATCGAAGTCGCGCTAGCGGCTGTCGAGGCACAGGTTGCGCAAAGCCATGGTGTGATCCGCGATGCCGACGGCAAGGTGCAGCGGCTGGTCGTGTTCGGGCTCGGCAAGCTCGGTGGCGGCGAGCTGAATTTTTCGTCCGATGTGGATTTGATCTTCACGTATGCGGCAGGCGGCACCAGCGATGGTGCGCGAGCGCTCGATGCGGAGGCGTACTACGCGCGCATCGGCCAGCGCCTGATCCAGTTGCTCGACGAGGTCACCCCCGACGGTTTCTGTTATCGCGTGGACATGCGGCTGCGACCGTTCGGTGGCGTCGGCCGGCTCGCGTTGTCGTTCGCCGCGATGGAGCAGTACTACCAGAGCGAAGGCCGCGACTGGGAACGCTACGCCTGGATCAAGGCGCGCCCAGTCGCTGGCGATATCGCAGGCGGCGAACGTCTGCTGGCCACATTGCGACCGTTCGTCTATCGGCGCTACCTCGACTACACGGCACTCGATGGCCTGCGCGAAATGAAGGGGCTGATCGCAGCCGAGGAGCGTCGCGGTCGTTCCGATGACAGCATGGCCGTGCATCTCAAACTCGGGCCGGGCGGGATTCGCGAAATCGAATTCCTCGTGCAGGCGTTGCAGTTGATTCGTGGCGGACGCGAACCGTCGCTGCGCACGCCATCGTTGCTGCCCGCATTGGATGCGCTGGCCGCAGCGGGTCATCTGACCGAAGCGACTGCAATGTCTCTCGCGCAGGCATATCGATTCTTACGCCAACTCGAGAACCGCGTGCAGATGGTTGCCGATCAGCAGGTGCATGCATTGCCCGATGATGCGTTCGTGCGGCAGCGCATCGCGTTCGGTCTGGGTTATTCGGATGTCGCCACGCTGCGCACTGATCTGGATGCGCAACGCGCGCTGGTCTCGGCGGAATTCGAACGCCTGCTTGCGGCGCGTCGGCGTGGCGGCGAAGCGCTGACCTCACTCGACGATTACTGGCTTGCGCTGCCCGATGGCGGCGACGCGCACGCGCTGGTCGCCGCTGGTTTCGCGAAGGCCGATGCGCAGGATGCGGCGCTACGCGATTTCGCGCGGTCGCCCGCAGTGCGTGCGTTGTCCGGTCGAGCGCGTGGTCGGCTCGATCGCGTGGTGCCGCGCATGCTCCGCGCGGCCGCCGACAGTGGCGCTGCCGATCTCGCATTGCCGCGACTGCTCGCGCTGTTGCAGGCGATCGCGCGGCGCGGAAGTTACCTGGCGCTGCTCGACGAGCAGCCCGTGGCTCTGCAAAGACTCGTCCAGGTTGGGGCTCGCAGTGCGTTGCTTGCCGAGCGCGTCGCCGCACATCCGTTGCTGCTGGATGAATTGCTCGATGCGCGCGCGGCAGGCGCGGTGCCGACGCGCGATAGCCTCGCGGTCGAGTGCGCGCGCATGCGCGATGCCGCGCCGCCCGATGATATCGAAGCGGCATTGCATGCACTCGCCGAATTCCGCCAGGGCGCGAGCTTCCGCATCGGTCTGGCCCTGCTCAAGCAGCGAACGAATGCACGCGATGCAGCGAGCCAACTCGCATGGCTCGCCGAAACCGTGTTGACCGCCGCGCTCGCGCTGGCCCGATGCGCGGTAGGCCGTGGCGGCGAGGACGATGACGGTTTCGCGGTGATCGGCTACGGCAGCATCGGTGGCGAGGAACTGGGTTTTGTGTCCGATCTCGATCTCGTCTTCCTGCATGCCGGCTGCGACCACGACAGCCTGCGCCAGCATGCGCGGCTCGCGCAGAAACTCGTCAGCCTGCTTGGCACTGCGACACCGGCCGGGCGCCTGTACGAAGTCGATGTGCGCCTGCGGCCAGACGGTGCGAAAGGCCTGCTGGTCGCGAGCGTCGATGGCTTCGCCGACTACCAGCGCGACCGTGCATGGACCTGGGAACGGCAGGCGCTCGTGCGCGCGCGCGGCATCGCTGGGTCGCCAGCGACGCTCGCACGTTTCGATGCGATCCGTGCCGAAGTGCTGGCGCGACCACGCGATGCCGCAAAGCTGCGCACCGACGTACTCGCCATGCGTGCTCGCATGCGATGCGAACTCGACCGCACACAGGGCGACCGCTTCGACCTCAAACAGGGCGAAGGCGGATTGGTCGATCTGGAATTCCTGCTGCAATACCTCGTGCTCGCGCACGCGCATGCGATGCCCGAGTTGCTGCTGCCACGCGCGAGCACCGAATTGATCGCGACGCTCGCGCAATGCGGAGTTTTTTCCGATGCGCAACGCGACGCACTCGTCAGTGCGCGAGCGGTCCTGTTGCAGCGTTCGCTGGACTGCACTCTCGATCGCCGCCCGCGCGTGGCGACGATGGATGCATCGATCGCATCAGCCAGTGCCGCGATCCGCGATGCATGCAATACGCATGGGATGGGTTTTGGTGCAGAAAAGTAGGATGGCTGTCGTGCTGTCGATGAGATCGCGCCCTGCCGGATCGCGCGCTTTGCGTTACATGCGAATCAGCTTGCGCACCGCCGCCACGATACCCGGCAACTCGACCAGCGGCCTCACCTGTCCTGTCTGCGCGGCATCGGCGTTCAGCGCCTGCGCGCGTCCGCCTGCAACCAGCGACTGGACGAAGCGTCCATGCCGACCGCGCGCGAGTTCGGGCGATGCGATGCTGACGGATGCGGACGTCGCGATGGCTTCGGAGATCATGTTGACCGAGTCGGGCGAAACGACGATGCGTTCGGCCCAGCTCAGCAAGCCGGCGTAGGGGTTCGGCCCATCGCCAGCCGCGAACCAGCGCGCTCCTGGAAAATTGGACAGATCGTTGCGCGCGGCTGCAACCAGCCACGACGGAGTGCGCGGCGAAGCGCAGATCGACAGACTTCCGCCATCGCGCGCATGTCGAACGCGCAAGACTTCAGCAGTGCGCTTCCACCACGCGGCATCCAGCGGCACGCCACCAATCGGTCCGCCCAGCAACAGCAAGACGCGCGGCGATGGCTGTTCGCCGAATTGCGGGAAACGCGCACGCGCCTGCGCAAGCCAGTCCGCGTCCACGTCGTGCAGGCTGCCGACGGCGGTGACGACATTCGGACCGCGTACACGGTCGTGCTCCGGGACGATCACCGCATCCCAGTGGCGCGGGTCGATGCGCGGGTCGAGGATCTGCACGCAGCGTGCACCGGCCTCGCGCAACAGGCGGGTCGCGAGCGCGGCTTGCCTGCCGCAGCCGATCGCCAGCATTGGCGGTTCGCGCAAGGTCACCTCGAACAGCTGGCCGAACGCACGCTTGCTGCCGGGCAGCTTTTGCGGGGCCGCCAGGCTCCACGGCGCGCGCGCTTCCAGTCGCCAGATGCGCGGTGTTGCGGCCGACAATGCACGAGCCAGCGCGAGCGACTGGCGCTCGTTGCCAGCGCTGCCGTCGGTGAGCACCCATGTGGTTGGCGCAGGCGTCATGCAGGTCGTTCCAGTCGCGAGAAGGATTGTTGTAGCAAGGGAGATGTTATCGGGGTTGATGTTAGCCGGAAAATGCAACACTACATCTGTAATCATTCTCCGCAGTTCCTGAACTGGAATCCCATGACACAGCCGATCCTCTCCGACGCCGCGCTCGACCAGTTGTTTCGTAGCGCCCGCACCCAGAATGCGTGGCAGGACAGGCCGGTCAGCGAGGCGCAACTGCACGCGCTGTACGACCTCATGAAATGGGGACCGACCAGCGCGAACTGTTCGCCCGCAAGGATCGTGTTCGTGACATCGGAGGAGGGCAAGCACAAGCTCGAACCGGCGTTGAGCGAAGGCAACCGCGCCAAGACCATGCGCGCGCCCGTGACCGCGATCATCGCGACCGATTTCGCCTTTTACGAAAAACTTCCGTACCTGTTCCCGCATACCGATGCGAAGGCGTGGTTCGAGGGCAACCAGCCGTTGATCGAAACCACCGGCTTCCGCAACGCGACCTTGCAGGGTGGGTATTTCATCCTTGCAGCGCGTTCGATCGGGCTGGATTGCGGGCCGATGTCGGGCTTCGACAACGCGAAGGTGGATGCCGCGTTCTTTGCAGGCACGTCGGTGAAGTCCAATTTTCTCGTCGCGCTGGGTTACGGCGATCCCGATCCGGCCGTGCTGTTCCCGCGCTCGCCGCGCCTGGCATTTGACGAAGCCTGCCGGATCGAATGAACGCCTGAAACCGGAACAGCCGTCAGCAACTGATCGACCTAACCCACGGAGCAAACCCATGCACTTTCCGAACGCAAATATCATCCGCAACAGTGCATTCGTCTCCGCGCTCGCACTCGCTTCGACCACGTCGTTCGCCGCCGATCCGTATGTGATCGATGGCAACCATACGCAAGTGCAGTTCACCTACAGCCACTTCGGCTTCTCGCACATCACCGGGCGCTTCGACAAGATCGAGGGCGATTTCCTTTTCGATGCCAAGGACCCGACCAAGTCCAGCATCCAGGTGAACATCCCGATCGCGAGCATTACCGTCGGCGTGCCCGACCTCGACAAGGAACTGGTCACCGACAAGTTCTTCGATGCCGACAAGTTTCCGACTGCGACCTTCCAGAGCACGACGGTGACGAGCTCTGCCGCGGGCAAACTGGCTGTCGCCGGTGACCTGACGATCCACGGCGTGACCAAGCAGGTGATGCTGGATGTGACCGTCAACAAGACCGGCATGCAGCCCATGCGCGGCGTGCCTGCGGCTGGCTTCGACGCCACCGCGACGATCAAGCGCAGCGATTTCGGCGTCGCCCAGTACGTGCCGAACGTCAGCGATGAAGTGACGTTGCACATCACCATGGAAGCGTTTTCGCCCAAACAGCAGAAGTGAGCGACCGCAATGATCCTGCTTCGGCGTTCTGCTGATCGCGGCCACGCCAACCACGGTTGGCTGGACAGCCATCACACGTTCTCGTTCGCCAGCTACCACGATCCGCAGTGGATGGGATACGGGCCGCTGCGTGTGATCAATGAAGATCGTGTCGCGGCGGGCGGCGGTTTCGCGCCGCATCGCCACGCCAACATGGAAATCATCTCGTACGTGATCGAAGGCGCGTTGCAGCATCGCGACAGCCTCGGCACCGGCTCGGTGATCCGTCCCGGCGATGTCCAATGCATGAGCGCAGGCAGCGGTATCGAACACAGCGAGTACAACGCATCGCAATCCGAACCCGTGCATTTCCTGCAGGTGTGGATCCAGCCGAACCGGATCAACGCCACGCCGTCGTATGCGCAGGAACATTACCCGGTCGGGTCGCGAAGCGGCTTGCTGCGACTGGTGGCCTCGCCCGATAGTGCCAACGGATCGCTGCCGATCCGCCAGGACGCGCGGGTTTATGCGACGGTACTGGCTGCTGGCCAGACAGTCTCGCTCACCCTAGGCGCGGGGCGCACGGCATGGGTGCAGGTCGTGCGCGGCGCGCTGCGACTCGACGATGCCACCCTGCTTGGAGGCGGCGATGCGGCGGGCATCACGGAGCAAACGGAATTGCGCCTGAGGGCCGAGGCCGATAGCGAAGCGCTGGTGTTCGATTTGCCTTAGCGATTCCATTGCTGTGGGAACGACCATGAGCGCCCGGCTGCGGCACGGTTACAATGGTGCGTCCCGTACCTCGAGCCGCGACCACGTCATGACAGCCACAGCCCATTCGCAGCCGACCGCCCAGGCCAACGCCGAAAACCGCTACGAAGTCAGGCGCGCGGATCTCCCTTTGGCGTGCCCGATGCCGTCGATGGCGCTGTGGAATTCGCATCCGCGCGTGTATCTGCCGATCGAGGAAGAAGGGCCGTGCAAGTGCCCGTACTGCGGTGCACTTTACGTGTTGATCGATTGAGCCCTTCCGGGCCGTGACGCGCCCGCTCACCGTCGTGCAATTGCTGCCTGAGTTGAATGCGGGCGGCGTCGAGCGTTCCACCCTGGAAATCGCCGCAGCGCTCTGCGATGCAGGCCATCGCGCCATCGTTGTGTCCGCCGGTGGAATGCTGGTGCCCGCCTTGCAGGCGATCGGTGCTGAACACATCGCGCTGCCGATCGGCCGCAAGTCGCCACTGACGCTGCGTTACATTCCGGGCTTGCGCAAGCTGTTCCACGAGACTCGCGCCGATATCGTGCATGCGCGTTCGCGCTTGCCTGCGTGGCTCGCGGTCGCCGCACTGCGCGGCATGGATGCGCCGCCGCGTTTCGTCACCACCATGCACGGACTGAATTCGCCGGGCCGCTATAGCGGTGTGATGCTGCGCTGCGAACGCACGATCTGCGTATCGGAAACAGTGCGCGCGTATGCATTGCAGCATTATCCGGATGCCAATCCGGCGCGGCTGACGGTGATTCCGCGCGGCGTCGATCCGGCGATGTTTCCGACCCACATGGATGTGGGGAGTGCCGACAGGCGCATGGAGCGCCTACGGCCGCGTGACGCCGGGCCGGATGCCGATTGGCGGGCGACATTCCTGGCACGGCATCCGCAGGTCGATGGCGGTCGCGTGCTGTTGATGCCTGCGCGCGGCACGCGTCTGAAAGGTCATGCCCATGCGCTGCGATTGCTTGCGCAGTTACGTGCCGATGGGATCGATGCGCGACTGTTGCTCGCTGGCGTCGAGCAGCCCGGGCGCGAACGTTATCTTGCCGAACTGCATGCGCAGGCCGACGCGCTGGGCTTGCACGATGCCGTTGCGTTCACCGCACCGCTCGCAGACATACGCGAGTTGTATGCGCTGTCCGACCTGGTGCTGCAATTGTCCGATAAACCCGAAGCGTTCGGGCGCACCGTGATCGAGGCGTTGTGCAGCGGCCGCGCGGTGCTCGGCTGGGATCGCGGCGGCGTCGGCGAATTGTTGCGCGAACTGTTCCCGGATGGAACCGTCGCGTTTGCCGATGCGGATGGGCTTGTCACGTGCGCGAAGGCGCTGCTGGCTGCGCCGCGACCGACGATTCCGCTGCCGGATCGTTATACCCTTGCGCGCATGCAATCGGACACCCTCGCGCTGTATGCAAACCTCGCTGCCGAATCCAACTGACGCAGTCGCGGCCGAGTCCGCGCCGCTGGCGCGCTGGGCGCCGTGGTGGGTGCTCGCGTGCGTCGCACTGTGGCCGTGGCCCGGCATTGCAGCAGGCGCGCTTGCACTGGGAGCGATCGTCACCGTTGTCTGGCTGGGCATGCGTCAATTCAGTGGCGGCGACGCACTGCTCAGTCGCGAGGGGTGGGCGCTGACGACAGCGTTGTTTTTCAGCTACTGGTTGCCGGAACTGCTGTCGTGTCCGGATGCGATCAATCCGTTGCACAGCTTCAAGGAAGTCCTTGTCGACCTGCGCTTCCTGCCATCCCTTTGGTTGGGTGCGATCGCGGTCCATCGCGCCGGGGATCGGCGCATCGTGTACGTCGGCATCGCGGTCATCTCGCTGGTGTGGGCCCTCGATGGTTTGCTGCAAGCGACGACCGGCTGGAGCATCGGCGGGGTGGCGAGCGCGGATCGGATCAGCGGCATCTTCGGCGCGAAACATCCGCGGCTCGGCCAGGTACTCGCAAGCCTCGCCGCATTTCCGCTTGGCATCGCGGCACAACGCGCGGGCGCGATCGGCTGGCTCGCTGCTGCGCTGCTGGTCGGCGCGGCGATCTTGCTCGCAGGGTCGCGCGCGGCATGGCTGACATTCGCCCTCGTGCTGTTGTTCGGCGGATGGCGATTGCTTGGATGGAAGCGTCTGCTCGGCGTCTTCGTTGCCGGCGCGATCAGCCTGGTCGTACTCGCGGCGATCGTCCCGCGCGACCTGCATGAGCGCATCGAACGCACCGAAGCGGTGTTTTCAGGCGATGCCGCCGGAGTGGATCGCGCACTGTCGGGACGCCTGCGAATCTGGGAGGCCGCCATCTGCATGATCCGCGAACATCCGGTCAATGGCGTGGGCGTGCGCGGGTATCGCGATGCCTATGCCGAGTGCGCGCCGCAGCAACTCGGGCCGCCCGCGTGGGGCGTTGGTGGTGCGTTGCATGCGCACCAGATCGTGCTGGAGATCCTCAGCGAAACCGGTGCGCTTGGCCTGTTGTTGTGGTCGATCGGCGCGGCGCTCGCTATCCGCGCGTGGCGCTGGGCCACGCCGATGGCGCGTGCGCGCGCTTCGATTCCTGCGATTGCGCTTGCGGTGACGGTGTTCCCGTTCAACACCCATCTCGCGTTCTATTCAAGTTTCTGGGGTGGGCTGACCTTGCTGCTAACCGCGCTGTATGCCGGTGCATTGTTCGGTGAGGACGCGGCGCCTGCTGGAGCGCAACCTGCTGGAACGCAACCCGTCGGAGCGCAATTAGTCGCTGCGTCATTTGACGCGGCGCGCTCTGCGGAGTCACAGTGAAGCGCGCACCGCTCAGCGCCGTGGTCACCACGCTCGACAACGCCGCGACCCTGGACGAGTGCCTCGCTTCGCTCGCATTCTGCGACGAGATCGTGGTGCTCGATTCGGGTTCGACGGATGCGACCCTCGCGATCGCCGAACGCCATGGCGCGCGCGTGCACTCGCAACCCTTCGCAGGCTATTCCGCGCAAAAACAGGCCGCGCTGGACCTCGCGCAACACGACTGGACGCTGCTGCTGGATGCCGACGAATTCCTGAGCGATGCAGCTCGCGCCGAGATTGAACGCGAACTGATTGCGCCGCGCGCCGATGGTTACCGGCTGCCGCGCCAGGAGTGGTTGTTCTGGCGCTGGACGCATCCGCGCACCTTGCCGAACTGGCAGTTGCGCTTGTTGCGACGTTCGCGCGGGCGCATGAATGCGGTGCCGATCCATGCCGAACCGGAAGTGCAGGGCAAGGTCATCGATCTGCGCGCGCCGTTTCGCCATCGCGGCGAGGCGAACATCGCGGTGCGCGTGGACAAGATCAACCGCTATTCCAGCGGGCTGGTGGAACACAAGCGCGCGCGTGGCGTCAGGCTGCTTGGACTGCGCCTGCTGCTGTACCCGTGGATCGCGTTTGCGCGCTTCTATTTCATCAAGCGTTATTTCCTCAACGGCTGGGCCGGTTTCATCGCCGCGCGCGTGCACGCGTTCTATGCGTTCCTGAAATACGCGAAGCTGCACGAAGCGGTGCGCGACAGGTCGCGCGACTGACTGCTCGAATCAATAGTCCACCGGAGGCGCGCCCTCTGGCCTGCGCTTGAAGCGGCGATGGATCCACAGGTATTGCGCGGGCGCTTCGCGGACCATCGCCTCGATCGCTGCATTCACGCGCGCGGTGTCGGCGACGACATCCTGCGATGGAAAATCCACCAGCGGCGGATCGATGCGCAGCACGTAACGGTCGCCTTCGCGATGATGGAAGAACGGCATTACCGCGCAGCCCGACAGCCGCGCCAACTGATGCGTCGCGGTGATCGTTGCCGCCGGGATGCCGAAGAACGGCGCAAACACGGTGTCCTTTCCGAGCATGTCCTGATCTGGGGCATACCACAGCACACCGCCCTGTTTGAGGTGCCGCAGCGCTGGACGCAGTTCCTGTTGCCGGAACATCGCAGTTGCATAGCGCAATCGTCCGCACAGCACCGCCCATTCCATGACCGCGCCTCGATGCTTGCGGTACATGCCGGCCAGCGGCACGTAATCGCAGAGCAGGCGGCCGCAGATTTCCAGGTTCATGAAATGTCCGGAGATCAGCAGCACGCCACGCCCGTTCGCGTTGGCGGCGCGCAAGTGCTCGAGTCCATCGATGCGCACGCTGCGTCGCAGCGGCGCGATCGAGCCCCACCACGCACGCGCGAATTCGAACAGGCCGATGCCGAGCGCGGCGAAGTGCTTGTGCAGCAGCCGCTCGCGTGCAGCGTCGTCCAGTTCCGGATAACACAATGCGAAATTGACCCTGGCTGCACGCTGCCGCGATGGCACCGCGACATACAGCAGCGCACCCAGCGTATGGCCCAGCGCACGTTGCAGCGGCCACGGCAGCCGTCCCGCGAGCCAACCGATGCCGAAGCCGATCCAGCCCGGCCAGTGGCGTGGCGACAGCGATGGTGGTGTGGGTGGCCGCATGCGGCAATTCTACAGATGGCACGCTCCGCAACCCTCGGCGCGCGGCCTCCGGTATCCTTCACCGATGCCTCTATCGCTCTGGCAACGCCTGCTGCGCGGAGCGTATGCCTGCGTGATGTACGCAATGGTGCCGGTGATGCTGTATCACCTGGTGTGGCGCGGGCTGCGCGATCGCAACTATTTCCGTCGCTGGAGCGAACGCTTCGGCTGGTACGCCGATGCGCCACTGGATGGATCGTTGTGGGTGCACGCGGTGTCGGTTGGCGAAGTGAACGCGGCCGCGTCGCTGATCGATGCGTTGCGCGTGCGCTATCCGCAGATGCCATTGGTCGTCACTACCACGACGCCGACCGGCGCTGCGCGCGTGCAGTCGCTGTGGAAAGGCGATGTGCGTCATCTGTATTTCCCCTACGATCTGCCGGGTGCGGTGCGACGATTCCTCGCGCACCTGCGGCCGCGACTCGCAGTGGTGATGGAAACCGAGATCTGGCCGAACCTGTATGTCGCGATCGGTCGTAGTGCGATTCCATTTTTGCTGGTGAACGCACGGCTGTCGCAACGATCCTTGCGCGGTTATCAACCGGTGTTGCCGTTGATCCGGCTCACGCTGGGCCAGGTCGCGGTGATTGCTGCGCAGTCGCAAGCCGATGCCCGCCGCTTTCGCAGCATCGGCGCACTGGATGACTGCGTGCGCGTGGTCGGCAATCTCAAATACGACCTGCGCGTTCCGGATGGACTCGACGCGCAGGCGCGTTTGCGTCGTGTCGCCTGGGGCAGCGCGCGCCCGGTGTGGATCGCAGCGAGCACGCACGAAGACGAGGAAGCGCGCGTGCTGGATGTGCATGCACGGTTGCGCGAACAGTTTCCCGACCTGTTGTTGTTGTGGGCACCGCGCCATCCCGAGCGTTTCGCGCATGTTGCCGAAGCCTGTGGGCAGCGCGGATTCCGCACGCGCACGCGCAGCGCCGACGCGATGGCGAACACCGATACCGATTGCTTCGTGCTCGACAGCATGGGCGAATTGATGGGCTTCTATGCAGCGGCCGATGTCGCCTTCGTCGGCGGCAGCCTGCAGTCGGTCGGCGGGCACAACGTGCTGGAACCCGCGGCGCTCGCAGTGCCCTCGGTGGTCGGCCCATACACTTTCAATTTCGCCGATGCGACCGCGCTGTTGCGCGACGAGGGTGCGTTGTTGCAGGTCGCGGATGCCGACGGACTCGCGGATGCGCTGGCCAAACTGCTCGCCGATGCGCCGCGCCGTCGCGCGATGGGCGCGGCCGGGCGGTTGACGGTGGAACGCGAACGCGGCGCTCTTGCGCGAACGATGGACCTGATCGCGCAGCGTTTGCCGGTTGCGACCTGACGGCTGGCGTTACCTGATGTCGGGCGCGTCGGTGGTTGCTGGCGGTAGGTCCTGGTCCGCCTGCTTCTTCTTTGCCTTCTTGTGCTTCTTCATCGGCGCGGCGGCCTTGTCGGTGGTGCTGGCCTTGTCCGCTTCGCTGGCCTTCGCCGGGCGGCTGGGCAATCCGGGCATCGCGATGTCGCTGGCGTCGTCCTTGGCATCCAGTGCGGCTTCGGCATCGCTGACCAGCAGCGCGTTCACCGCAGCCAGATCCGATGCCTGGATGTTGCCGGCCGCCTGCTTGAGCAGCAGGCCGTTCACGACGAAGTTGTTGCGCGCGTGCGCATAGTCGCTCTGCGCCTGGAAGAGTGTCTTCTCGCTGATCAGCACGTCCACGATCGTGCGTGTACCGACTTCCAGGCCGGTCTGGGTCGCTTCCAGCGCGGTCTGCGCAGACAGCAGCGCCTGCTTGCGCGCTTCGATCGCGCTCAGTCCGCCCAGGGTCGCGTGATAGGCGTTGCGAGCCTGACGGGTGATCGAACGGCGCGTCTGTTCGAGCGTATCTGCGGCTCCATCGCGGGTCGCGAGTGCCTGGCGTACGCGCGAGGACACCGCGAAGCCGGAGAAGATCGGCACCGACAACGTCAGCGAATAGCTGGGGCCGTAGTTGCTGCTGGTGGCCGGGAACGCGTTGCCGTTGGAGCCAAACGTGCCCCATTGCGCGTGATCGCCGTAGCTGGCGTTGAACGCCAGGGTCGGCAGATGGCCCGCGCGTGCGGTCTCGACATCATGGTTTGCCGCGTCCAGCGCGAGCTGCTGCGCGCGGATCTGCGGGTTTTGGTCGACGGCCATCTTGACCCACGCATCCACGTCCGTGGGCGACGGTGCGGACGGTGCGAAATCAGGAGCGAGTCCCCTGAAGTGTTCGATCGGCTGGCCAGTGATTTCTGTCAGTGCTTCGCGTGCATCGGACAGTGCGGTCTCGAACCCGATCGTCGCAGCGCGGGCGATGTCGTACTGCGCCTTGGCTTCCTGCGCATCGGTGATTGGCGCCAATCCCACATCCAGCCGCACGTTGGCTTGGCCGAGCTGGCGTTTGAGCGCGCGTTCCTGCGCACGCGACGAAGCCAGGTCCTGGATCGCGCTGAGCACGTTGAAATAGGCCTGGGCAACGCGCGTGATCAGCGCATCGGCGGCGTTGTCGTACAGCGCATCGAACTGTCCGGCGCGGCTGCGGCTGGCCCTCAAGCGCGTGTAGTTGGAATGATCGTAGATGGTCTGTTGAACATTGATGGTTTCGCTGCGGCTCTTGGTATCGCTGCTGCCGGTATTGGTGCCGAAACAGGAGTTGGCATTGTTCGGCCCGCAAGGAAACGTACTGATTGACGAACTGCTTCCGCTGCTCTTGGTCAGAGTCCCGTTCGCGCTGATCTGCGGCAGCAGGGCCGAGCGCGAGATGCCGATGCCTTCTTCCTCGGCGCGCTTGTTGGCCTCGGAGCCGGCCAGTACCGGGTCGCTTTGCCGAGCCAGGTCGTAGGCCTGCATGAGGTCGCCGGCTTGCGCCGAAACGCTGCCCAGTGCGAGTAACAGGGCGAGGTGGATGGGGCGAAGGCGAAGGGTCATGCGAAGTCCTTGGATTGGACGTCGCGAAGCGACGCCGCCATCCCTCGCCCGCAGCGCGGGAGAGGGGAGGGCCACCGGCTGAGCCAGTGGCGGAGTGAGGGAAAGCAGTCGATCCGGGCTTTCATGTCGGCAAGATCGTTACAGCGCGAAGCGCGGCACCGGTGCCGCACCGCGCAGATAGGGGATATCGGTTTCGAACAGGCTCTCGGTATGCCAGCTATCGCCGCGGCGGGTCATGCGCAGCGCTTCCTGCGCGGGCGCGCGGCCCCGGATCACGAACAGGCGGCCACCGGGTTTGACCCAGTCGAACATGCGCGGCGGAATTTCGGCGACCGCGCCATTGATGCAGACTGCGTCGTACTGGTGCCCGGCATTCCAGCCCATGGCATCGGCTGTTTCCAGGCACACATTATGGATGCCTGCAGCGGCCAGGCGCGCGCGCGCGGCCTCGATGCAATCGGCGTGGATGTCGATGCTGGTCACCGCATGCGCGAGTTGCGCCAGACATGCGGTCACGAACCCGCTGCCAGTGCCGATTTCCAGCACGTCATCGGTAGGACTCAGATCCAGCGCCTGCAGCAGCCGACCTTCGATCACGGGTTTGAGCATCGATTCGCCATGTTCCAGCGGCAATGCGATGTCGGCGAACGCGAGCATGCGATACGCGACCGGGACGAAATCCTCGCGGCGCACCTGTCCCAGCGCATCCAGCACGCGCGGGTCGAGCACCTCCCACGGTCGGATCTGCTGTTCGATCATGGTGGCGCGGGCGGTATCGAAATCCATGGTTGTGCTCATCGTCGTGTCGGGGGCGTGGGAAGTGTCGAATTCAATCGCAGGAAGTTCAAGATTCGGAAATACGGGTGCCGACACGGGGCAATGCAAGCGCAGCATCGCCCGCCGAGCCAGCCATGGCGCAGTGCCGGAAGTCATCGAGACCTTTGGTCCCGATGGCGTGACCTGTGGTTGAGGTGATGCAGGCTCCCTGCATGCGGTTCATGCCTGCTGATCCGCCGTTGGCGCGTAAGCGCGCAGGAACAGGCCGACCGTGGCCTGGATGTGCGCTGCGACCTGCTTGTCGTCGAAATCGCCGGGGCATCCGCAGACCAGGCGCGCGTGCAATTCGCCTTTGAGCAGGCAGAAAAACTGCGACGAGGCGCGGTCGATGTCCGGGATTTCGAGTTGCCCCGCTGCGATCCGGCCGCGCAGGAAGTCCGCGAAACCGTCGTGCACGCGCTGCGGGCCAGCCTCCCAGAACATCTGCGGCAGGCGGCTTTCGGTGTCCATCAACGTGCTCATCACGCGCTGCATGCCGATCGCTTCGGGGCTGGTGACCAGCGCGAAGAACGCGCGCGCGATGCTCGTCAGCTGGCGGCGGATCGGGCCTTTCGCCGCGGCCTGAAACAGCGTCGGCGGCAGCATTTCCTCGCATTTCGCGCGGATCGTCGCGGTGAACAGCGCGTCCTTGTCGCCGTAGTGGCTGTAGACGGTGAGCTTGGACACGCCGGCCTCGGCCGCGATCGCTTCCATGCTGACGCCGTCGTAGCCGAACTTCGGAAACAGTTGCTTCGCCGCATCGAGGACGGCTTGGCGCTTTTCGGGGTCCTTCGGCCGGCCGGGGCCGGGTTTGGGACTGGCTGCTGGTTGGCGTGTCTGCGGCATCGAATGAAATACTGGACTGATGGGTTCTGAATTATTAATATACCCGACAGTATAGCAATTCTGCGCCGGCACATGTCGCGCCTTTCGGCGCCTGTTTATGGTCGCAGCCTTCCGCCGCAACCGCTCCGCCATGGAATCGCACATGCGTCCAACCATCCGAACATTCCCGTCGATCGTCCTGACCGCAACGCTTGCGACCGCTTTGCTGTTGACAGGCTGCGGCCATGGCGGGACCGAAGCCGATCCGCCCCGTCCCGCGCTGGTGGTGCACCCGGGACCGCTGGACCTCTCCGCGCAAGCGTTTGCAGGCGACGTGCGCGCACGCCAGGAATCGCCGCTCGCGTTCCAGATCGGCGGCCATCTCGTGCGCCGGCTCGTCGACATGGGCGCGCGCGTGAAGCGCGGACAGGTGCTGGCCGAGCTCGATTCGGGCGATGTCGGGTTACAGGTCGAAGCGGCCCGCGCGCAACTGACCACCGCGCAGGCCGACCTGCAACTCGCGCTGGCAGAACGCGACCGTTACCGCGCGCTCGCCGACAAGCAGGTCGTCAGCCGTTCGCAACTCGATACCACCGAGAACACCTACAAGGCCGCCGCAGCACGCGTGCAGCAGGCGAACGCGCAGCTCGACGTCGCCCGCAACCAGGCCGGCTACGCAAGCCTGCGCGCCCCGGCCGATGGCGTGATCGCGCAGCGCCAGGCCGAAGCCGGGCAGATCGTCGCGGCCGGGCAGGCGGTCTTCACGCTCGCCACCGATGGCGACCGCGAGGTGCAGATCAGCATTCCCGAACAGCGCATCGCCGCGTTCAAGGTCGGCCAGACCATGCAGGTCGAACTGTGGACTCAGCAGGGTCGGCTGATTCCGGGCCGCATCCGTGAACTCGCACCCGCCGCCGATCCGCTGGCGCGCACGTTCGCCGCACGCATCGCGCTGCCGGCTGGCGCCGCGGTCGAACTCGGCCAGAGCGCGCGCGTCTACGCCATCGACGCCGGCGGCTCCGGCGTCAGCGTGCCGCTCGCGGCGGTGTTCGCGAAAGACGGTGCTCCCGCGCTCTGGGTGGTGACGCCCGAAGCGCACGCGACCGCAGCCGACGGCGAATCCATCGGTACGTTGCACCTGGTGCCGGTGAAGCTTGGCCCGTACGGCGAGGAGCGCGTGCCGGTGCTGTCCGGCATCAAGCCTGGCGACTGGGTTCTTGCAGCGGGTGTGCATCTTGTGCGCGAAGGCCAGCGCGTGAAGCCCGTCGATCGCGACAACCGGCCCATCGTGTTGCGCGCGGGCGCAGGCGATGCATCCGCTTCCGCGGAGCACTGAGCCATGGGCAGCCGCTTCAACCTCTCCGCCTGGGCGTTGCGCAATCGTGCGCTGGTGCTCTATTCGATGATCGTGTTCGCGATCGTCGGCGCGATCTCTTATCGCCAACTCGGCCAGTCCGAGGATCCGCCGTTCACCTTCAAGGCGATGGTCGTGCGCACGCAATGGCCGGGCGCGACCGCTGAGGAAGTCGCGCGCCAGGTCACCGACCGCATCGAGAAGACCCTGATGCAGGCCGGCGATTACCAGAAGATCACCAGCTATTCGCGCCCGGGCGAATCGCAGGTGATTTTCGAGGCGCGCGATGCGATGTCCGCGAAGGACGTTCCAGCGTTGTGGTACCGCATCCGCAAGAAGATCGGCGACATGAAGGGCGATCTTCCGGAAGGCGCGCAAGGTCCGTTTTTCAACGACGAGTTCGGCGATACCTACGGCAACATCTACGCACTGACCGGCGATGGTTTCGACTACGCCACGCTCAAGCAATATGCCGATCGCATCGAGCTTGAACTGCAGCGCGTGCCGGACGTCGGCAAGATCGACCTGGTCGGCGCGCAGGATGAAAAGATCTGGATCGACCTGTCGAACACCAAGCTCGCAAGCCTCGGCCTTCCGTTGCCTGCCGTGCAGCAGGCGCTGGAAGAACAGAACGCGGTCGCCGACGCGGGCTTCTTCGAGACCACAAGCGATCGCGTGCGGCTGCGCGTGTCGGGGCGTTTCGATTCGGTGGATGCCATCCGCAATTTCCCGATCCGTGTCGGCGACCGCGATTTCCGGATCGGCGATGTCGCCAAGGTCTATCGCGGCTTCAGCGATCCGTCCGCGCCGCGCATGCGCTTCATGGGCAAGGACGCGCTCGGCATCGAAGTCGCGATGAAGCCCGGCGGCGACATCTTGAAGCTTGGGACAAAACTCGAAGAAACCTTTGCGCGCGTGCAGAGCGAATTGCCGGTCGGTATGACCCTCAGCAAAGTATCCGACCAGCCGCAGGCCGTGCGTTCGTCGGTCGCAGAATTCGTGGATGTGCTGACCGCGGCGGTCGTGATCGTGCTGCTCGTGAGTTTCTTCTCGCTGGGCCTGCGAGCCGGCACCGTGGTCGCGCTGACGATCCCGCTGGTGCTCGCGATGACCTTCGCGGCGATGAACTATTTCGGCATCGGCCTGCACAAGATTTCGCTCGGAGCCCTCGTGCTTGCGCTCGGCCTGCTCGTCGACGACGCGATCATCGCGGTCGAGATGATGGCGATCAAGATGGAGCAGGGCTTCGACCGCCTGCGCGCCGCTGCGTTCGCATGGGACAGCACCGCGTTTCCGATGCTGACCGGCACGCTGGTGACCGCAGCAGGTTTCCTGCCGATCGCGACCGCAGCATCGGCCACCGGCGAATACACGCGCTCGATCTTCGAGGTCGTCACGATCGCACTGCTGCTGTCGTGGATCGCAGCCGTGGTGTTCATTCCGTATTTCGGCAGCCTGTTCCTGCCCGATCTTGCCAAGCGCAAACCGGGGCACGACACCGTACACGAGCCTTACCAGGGTCGCTTCTACACACGTTTTCGTGCGCTGGTCGGCTGGTGCGTGCGCTTCCGCAAGACCGTGATCGCGATCACCATGGCCATCTTCGTCGCCTCGCTGTTCCTGTTCCTTTACGTGCCGCAACAGTTCTTCCCGGCTTCGACCCGGCTCGAACTGATGGTCGATCTCAAGCTCGCAGAAGGCGCGTCGCTGAAGGCGACAACGGCACAGGTCGCGAAGCTTGAAGCCTTGATCAAAGGCCATCCTGGCCTGAAAAATTACGTCGCCTACGTTGGCACCGGTTCGCCGCGCTTCTACCTGCCGCTGGACCAGCAACTGCCCGCGACGAGCTTCGCGCAGTTCGTGCTGCTCACCGACGACATCACGTCGCGCGAGGAAATCCGTCGCTGGCTGATCGATGTCCTCACAACGCAGTTCACCGACGTGACGGCGCGCGTGACGCGCCTGGAGAACGGTCCGCCGGTCGGCTATCCGGTCCAGTTCCGCGTATCGGGCGAACACATCGACCAGGTGCGCAAGCTCGCGCTGCAAATCGCCGACAAGGTGCGCATGAACAAGGACGTTACCAATGTCAATCTCGACTGGCAGGAACCGAGCAAGGTCGTGCGGCTCGTCGTCGACCAGGACCGCGCGCGCGCGCTCGGCGTGAGCTCCGCGCAACTCGCGGGCTTCCTGCGCAACGCATTGTCCGGCGGACACGTGTCGTACTACCGCGAGGACAAGGAGCTGATCGAAGTGTTGCTGCGCGGCCCGAAGGACGAGCGCGAGCGGCTGACATTGCTCGGCAGCCTGACCGTTCCCAGCAGCAACGGAACCAATGTCCCGCTGTCGCAGATCGCGACGCTGGAATACGGTTTCGAGGAAGGCATCATCTGGCACCGCGACCGCTTGCCGACAGTCACCGTGCGCGCCGACATCTACAGCGACGCTACGCCGCCATCGGTGACCGCGCAGATCGAACCGACACTCGCCGCGATCCGCGCGCAACTGCCCGCCGGCTACCTGATGCAGACCGGCGGCACCGTCGAGGATTCTGAGCGCGGACAGAACTCGGTCAACGCAGGCATCCCCTTGTTCGTGTTCGTGGTGACGACATTGCTGATGCTGCAATTACGCAGCTTCGCGCGGGTGGCGATGGTGTGGCTGACCGCGCCGCTCGGACTGATCGGCGTGAGCCTGTTCCTGGTCGTGCTGCGCGTGCCGTTCGGGTTCGTCGCGATGCTCGGCACGATCGCCTTGTTCGGGATGATCATGCGCAATTCGGTGATCCTCGTCGACCAGATCGAACAGGACATCGGCACCGGGCACGAGCCATGGAACGCGATCATCGATGCGACCGTGCGCCGCTTCCGCCCGATCGTGCTGACCGCGCTTGCGGCGGTGCTCGCAATGATTCCGCTGTCGCGCAGCGTGTTCTTCGGCCCGATGGCGGTCGCGATCATGGGCGGCCTGGTGGTCGGCACAGCGCTGACGTTGCTGTTCCTGCCGGCGTTGTATGCGGCTTGGTTCAGGGTGAAGGCAACGCAAGCGATGTAGCCGATTGCGAAAGTCTACTTCAGCAATTCATTGCGTATGGCGTCGTAGTCCGCCGTGATCGGCAGCGCAGACGCCGGCCGCGCGAGCATCCGCATCATCGACGGCGGCAGTTCCAATGCGTGTCCGACCAACGGTTCGACGATGGATTCGAACTTCGCCGGATGCGCGGTCGCGACCACCGCCCAGGGTCGTTCGTCGCCGCGAGTACGCAGGCGTTCGAGCACATGCAGTCCGCTCGCGGTGTGCGGACAGGGCACGACGCCATGACGCGCGGGTGCGTTGCGAATGGTGTCGGAAATCGTCGCATCGTCGACTGCATGCGCGGTGAACGCCGCACGCAATTCGCGATCGTCGCGATGCCAGTGGCGCAGGCGCTCGAAGTTGCTTGGCGCACCGACATCCATCGCATTCGCAAGCGTTGCGCGCGTGGGCCGCGGCGCATAGTCGCCGCCCGCGAAATAACCCGGTAGCGTATCGTTCGCGTTGGTTGCGAGCACGATCTCGCCGATCGGCAGGCCTATCCGCCTGCTGACGAACGCCGCCGCGGCATTGCCGAGGTTGCCGGTCGGCACGATGAAATTCAGCGGCGCGCCGTGCGTCGCGAAGAAATGCATTGCCGTGTACGCGTAGTAGGCGACCTGTGGCAGCAGACGGCCGAGACTGATGCTGTTGGCCGAACTCAGCGCGATGCGTTCGCGCAACTCGATGTCGCCCAATGCCTGCTTCGCAAGGCGCTGGCAGTCGTCGAAGCTGCCGCTGACACGGAACGTGCGCACGTTGTCGCCCCAGCATTCGAGTCCGTGCGCCTGCCGCGGCGACACGCGGCTCTCCGGGTACAGGATCACGACCTTGAATCCGGGCCGACGATGGAATGCGGCAGCGACCGCGGCACCGGTGTCGCCGGACGTCGCCACGATGATCGTGGTTGGTGGCATGTCGGGTGAGCACAGTCCTGCGAGCGACTCGGCGAGGAAGCGCGCGGCGTAGTCCTTGAACGCGGCGGTCGGGCCGTGGAACAGTTCGAGCAGCCAGTCGTTTGCGCCGTGCAATGGGCGCAGTGGTGCGTCGAAGGAGAACGCATGCGCGCAGATCGCGGCGAGGCGATCGCGCAACGACGATTCAGCGAAATACGGCGCAAGTAGCGCCTGCGCGGTTTCCCCGAGTGTCGCTTGCGGAGCGCTGGATGCGAGCAGCGGGATCGATTCCGGCACATACAGGCCGCCATCCGGAGCGAGCCCGGCGACAAGTGCACCGTCGATGGACGTCGGCGGCGTCGAGCCGCGTGTGCTGACGAATTTCATGCGCCACCCGAAATCAATTCCGCGCGCGGACCGGCCACTGGAGTGACATACGCGCGTGAATCGAACCCGGCACCCGCGAACGCGACGCGCATCGCGGGGGCGGCCTCCTCGGCATCGACCCTCGATGCGAACCACGCGAACACGCTCGGTCCTCCGCCGGAGATGCTCGCGCCGAGCGCGCGGTGGTCAAGCGCCGCGGCCTTCACCTGCGCGAAGCCGGGGATCAGCGGCGCGCGACGCGGCTCGACGAGCAGGTCCACGAGTCCTTCGCGGATCATTCCCGCATCGCCGCGCTGCAAGCCGGTCAGGAACAACGCGAGGTGCGCGCTCTGCTTCACGATCGCCGCCAGCGGATACGGATCGCCGAGTACGGCGCGCGCATGGCGGGTTTCCAGTACCTGATCGGGATGCACGACGACGGCGTGCAGCCAGTCGGGCACGGCGAGCGGAATCATCCGCGTCGCGGTCGCTATCACCACGCCGCCGAGCAGCATCGGTGCGACGTTGTCGCCATGCCGGCTGCCGCTCGACACCGACTCGCCATCGAGTGCGAACGGGTACAGCGCTTCGCGCGGCAGCGGCGCGTCCAGCACCGCGTTCGCCGCGACCAGTGCCGCAACGCACGATGCCGCCGAGCCGCCGAGGCCCGATCCGAGCGGTATGCCTTTCTCGATTTCAAGTTCGAAACCATGCGCGAAACCGAGTTGTTCGCGCAATGCGATCAATGCCTGTCCAGCGGTGTTGTGCGCGGCTTCGAGCGGCAAGGTGTCGGCACCCATCGCAGTTCCGCGGATCGCACGGATGCGCACGACCGGTTCCTCGATGCGCCGCACCTGCGCGACATCGCGCACACCGACGATGGAGTGGCCGAGCAGGTCGAAGCCGACCCCGATATTGCCGACGCTGCCGGGTGCGAATGCGCGGGCTTCCATGATCCTGTGGGCGTCCAATCGGTGCTCCGAACTTTCGATGGCGATCATGCCCGCGCTCCAAGCGTTTGCGCGATGGCGAGGATGTCGCCGAATACGCCGGCGGCGGTGACGTCTGGACCGGCTCCAGGCCCCTGCACGACCAGCGGGTTGTCCGCGTAGCGGCGCGTGCGGAACTGGATCAAGTTGTCGGTCATGCGGCTGTGCAGGGAAGCATGGCCGGGTTCGGGTGCGACCACGCCAACGCGTGCGCCGTCTTGATCGAGGCTTGCGAGATAGCGCAAGCTGCGCCCGTCGCGCCGAGCCGCATCCAGCCGCGCCTGCATCGGCCCATCGAGTTCGTGCAGGCGCGCGAGGAATTCCTCGACGGTCGCATCGCGCAAGGATTCCGGAACGAGGCTCTCGACCTCGACTTCGCCCAGCGACAACGCGCGGCCCGCTTCGCGCGCGAGGATCACCAGCTTGCGTGCGACATCGGTGCCGGAAAGATCGTCGCGTGGGTCGGGTTCGGTGTAGCCGAGCGCGCGTGCCTCGCGCACGAGTTCGGAGAATGGTCGGCTGCCATCGAAACTGTTGAACAGCCACGCGAGCGTGCCCGAGAGCACGCCTTCGATGCCGGTCAGTTCGTCGCCGGTATCGAGCATCGAGCGCAAGGTCTGGATCACCGGCAGGCCCGCGCCGACCGTCGCCTCGTAGCGGAAATGCCCGCCGTTGCGCCGCGCCGAAGCGATCGCCTGGTAGCGCGCCCAGTCGCCGCTTCCGGCATGCTTGTTCGCGGTGACAATGTGGATACCGGCGGCGAGCCATTGCGCATAGTGCGAGGCGACCTCGCCACTGCCGCTGCAATCGACGATCAGCGCGTGCGGCAGGTGTTCGGCGCGAACGTGCGTGCCGAACAGATCGAGGTCCAGTGCTTGCCCGGATGCTTGCAGCGCGTCGCATGCCTGCGCTGGCGCGAGGCGTTTCCCTTCCAGATGCATCCGTCGGCTATTGGCGATCGCGCGCAGGCGCAAGTCCAGCCCCTTGGGCGCCGGTCGCGATGCGTGCGCGAAGCGTGGCAGCGCTTCGGCCAACTGCGCGAGCAGCGCGCGGCCGACCTTGCCGGGTCCGATCAGGCCGACCGACAGCGTCTGCGGCGACAGCCAGAATGCAGTGTGCGCGGCGCGCAGTGCGCGGGTTGCATCCCTGGCGGCGATCGCGACCGAGATATTGCGCTCGCTCGCACCTTGCGCAATCGCGCGGATGTTGACGCGCGCGTCCGCGAGTCCGGCGAACAGTCGTGCGGCCACGCCCGGCGCGCCGACCATGCCATCGCCGACCGCTGCGAGCACGGCGATGTCGGGCGTGATCCGCACGCCTTCGACCTGGCCGTCGGCGATCGCGTCCGCGAATGCGCGCGTGACCGCGATGCGCGCCGTGTCGGCTTGCGCGGCGCGCACCACGCAGCAGATCGAATGCTCGCTCGATCCCTGCGAGATCATCGTCACCGACACGCCGGCCGCATGCAGCGCGGCGAACATCCGCTCGGCGGTGCCGGGAACGCCGATCAGGCCGGCGCCGGTGAGTTCGAGTACTGCAAGCTCATCGACTAGGCTGAGGCCCTTCACAGAAGAGTGCGCCGGCTCGGATTTTTCCGCGATCAAGGTGCCTGGTGCCGAAGGATTGAGCGTGTTGCGGATGCGGATCGGCATACCGTGCTGCATCGCCGGAGCCATCGTCTGCGGATGCAGCACCTTCGCGCCGAAGTAGGCCAGTTCGCAGGCTTCTGCATACGAGATCGAATCCAGGCACACCGCATCGGGAACCAGCCGCGGATCGGCGCTCAGCACGCCGTCGACGTCGGTCCAGATCGTGAGTTCGCGCGCGCCGAACAATGCGGCGAAGATCGCCCCCGAATAGTCGCTGCCGTTGCGGCCGAGCGTGGTCGGGCGGCCGCGCAGGTCGCGCGCGACGAAGCCGGTGACGACGACATTGGGCTGTCGATGCGCTGCGCGCCATGCATCGAGCCGCTCGCGGCTGCTGACCCAATCGACGCCGACCCCGAGTTCGCCCGGATGCACGACCAGCACCTCGCGCGCATCGAGTTGCGCCCATCCCGCAGCCTCGGTACCGAGCGCAGCGTGCAACAGGCGTGACGACCAGATTTCGCCGAGGCCATGGATGTGCGCGGCGTCCGCGCCCGGCGTCTTCGCGAGTTGATCCAGATGCGCGCGCAACGTATCGAACTCGGCCCGCAGCCAGGCATCCAGTCCGTGCATGGAGTCGGAATCGAGCGCGTTCGCCGCTTCGAGATGCCGCTCACGCAGCGCGCACCACGATGCCTGCGTATGCGCTTGTGCGGAGGCATCGGCCGCAAGCGCGACCAGCGCATCGGTGACGCCGCGCATCGCCGACACGACGACGACTTGCCGGGCTTCGTCTTGCGCATCAAGCAATGCGGCGACATTGCGATAGCACGCTGCATCGGCAACGCTGCTGCCACCGAATTTGTGCGCTCGGTACGGCGTTGCGATTTTGGTGGCGGATGGTACGGACGACATCGGAAAGCTCCCTGTGAGCCCCGCGTCCGATTCAGGTGTAGGCCGCATGCCTGCACCCGGGTCGGGTGCGGAGCGGCGTTGTTCGGGTCAACTCGACGCGCGCTTCCGCACTCCGGGTGGAGTCGTAGTCGTCGTCGTGGTGGTGTTCATCGCAACAGCCAAGCCCGTGCGTTGCAGCGGGATCGGGGAAGTCTGCTGGTCGTTGCGGTGCGTCATGATGAGTTGAGAAGAACACGGCGCATGACGAACTGTCAACCGGCCTCACATACTCGTCTAGCAGCGCCTATGTCTTGCTAAATCGACTGCTATTGTCGGTACGCTCAACAATGGGAGGCACGCCATATGGCGTGCCTCCCATGCACGGTAGAAGACTCAGCGCTTCTTGGTTTTTGGTCCTGCAGCTAATTCTTGACGCAACATCATCAGCTCAAGGGTCTTGTGATTATTAGACCAGTGACCTCTGTTTTTACCGATCACGTCTGGTTGATTCCCGAAATCATCAAGGGCTGCCTTTGTGGTTCGGCAAAATTCTGGTGCTGCGTAGCGCCAAAGCTCCAAGACATCAGAGAACGAGCCCTTCCAGCGTGCGCGATTTGTCTTCGGATCAATCTCAACTTTGTTCCGGAAGGCCGCAAAGATTGGATATAAGGCGCCCTTGGTCAATCTATACTTCGAAGCAGGGGCACCAGAAAATGGAAAGGCAAAGAGCTTGTTTCCCCCGGCTTCCTCGACGATCTTTAGCTTTCCTGCAATGCCGCCAATGCTATTCCATTGAGAGCGAAAGTCACTACGAATCGTGTCAAACAGGTACAAAGCATCCTTGAGAATCGACCCTAATCTGAAATACTTAGACTTAGTCAACTCATTTTCGTGCGCATCGTAATCCGCAGCAAATTTCTTGGTTGGGCCTGACCATTTTTCGTATGCCTGAATAGGGTGCAGGCCGGAATCGTTCGGATAATCGATGATATTCATCGCTTCCAACACGCATATCAAATCACGTACGTCATATTCGCCCTGGTCGCTTTCCCGCCATGCAATTTTGTTGAAATACTTTTCTTTTTCGAGCTCAAGCTTGATCCAATCGAACTTGCCATCGAGATTGGCGATGCTGTGCGACTTGACTTGCATCCCGGTGTTCAATCCTCGAGAAATGTCGGTGATCAATTCTCGTGGGACTCCAGTGCGCACCTGTACTTCAACATGCGATTCGGGAGGGACGTCCGGGTCTGTCTGTGCATTGCAAATCAGCTGATAGGTGTGCCCGCCATCAACGATGCCCTGCCCATCGATAAGCGTGATTTCGTAAGTGGTGTCATCAATTCGCTTGAGCGAATCCGCGATGATCGTGATTCCCTTGTTCATCAAGTCGAACGCACCGACTGTCGAATCGCGACCCATGAGGCTCTCAAAAACGTCGCGATAGACCTGCTTGTTCAACCCGACGGGATCGCGTGCGTTCGCATCCATTCGGATGCCAGAAGGCAAATCGACGGCTCGCACTAGGAAGTAGTGCTTTTCGAGCTTGTCGAAGACGGGGTGTTTAAAACGGCGCGCCTCGGAGACGCGAAAGACGTGAGTAGTCGTGCTCATTGATAGGTCCTTAAGTTGATGCTGCTAGGCAGCTCATTGCCTTGCACACGGGGGTGCAGGCGAGGACGACGCTACATCTCAGAGCGTGATGCTGTCAAGCGAACGGTGGTAGCGGTCTCAATTCCTCTAAGTTTCATCACGGTCGCTGGCGTCAACGGCGGCCACACTGCTGCAATTCGTAGTGCTGCATGCCCGAGCCGCATCGCCGCATGACGGAAACGAACTTGCGGGCTAGACTCGACCCAAGTCATGCGAGCGGGAGACTGCGGTGCGGCCGACGGATATACGGAATCCCGATTACTTCCACAAGGTCGTGGATTGCCAGTGGGCCTGTCCGGCGCATACGCCGGTGCCCGAATACATCCGGCTGATCGCGGCGGGGCGCTACACCGACGCGTACCTGATCAACTGGGAATCGAACGTGTTCCCCGGGATCCTCGGGCGCACCTGCGACCGGCCCTGCGAACCGGCGTGCCGGCGCGGACGGGTCGAGGAGAACAACGGTGAGAAGCCGGAACCCGTGGCGATCTGCCGGCTCAAGCGCGTCGCCGCCGACTTCAAGGACGACAACGTCCAGGCGCGGCTGCACGAGAAACTGCCGCCGAAAGCGCCGCGCAACGGCAAGCGCATCGCCTGCATCGGCGCCGGGCCGGCATCGCTGACGCTCGCACGCGACCTCGTGCCGATGGGTTACCACGTCACGATCTTCGAGGCCGATCCGAAGGCCGGCGGGTTCATGCGCACGCAAGTGCCGCGGTTCCGTTTACCCGAAGCGGTGATCGATGAAGAGACGAACTACATCCTTGATCTCGGCGTCGAGTTCATCGGCGGTCGGCGCATCGATTCGCTGAAGGGATTGCTTGCCGAGAACTACGACGCGGTCTTCGTCGGCTGCGGCGCGCCGCGCGGGCGCGACCTGCCGATTCCGGGGCGCGACGAGGCCGCTGCGAACATCCACATCGGACTCGACTGGCTGGCGAACGTCTACTTCGAACACGTGAAGAGCGTCGGCAAGCGCGTGATCGTGCTCGGCGGCGGCAACACCGCGATGGACTGCTGCCGCAGCGCGCGCCGGCTCGGCGGCGAAACGGTGAAGGTGATCGTGCGCTCGGGCTTCGACGAGATGAAGGCGAGCCCGTGGGAGAAAGAAGACGCGATGCATGAAGGCATCCCGATCCTTGACTGCCGCGTGCCGAAGGCGTTTCTGCATGAGAACGGCAAGCTCACCGGCATGAGCTTCGAAAAAGTGCGGGCCGAATTCGATGCGAAGGGCCGGCGCAAGCTGGTGCCGACCGGCGAGCCCGACGAGATCCACGACTGCGACGAGGTGCTGATCGCGGTCGGGCAGGAGAACGCGTTCCCGTGGATTGAGCGCGACATCGGCATCGCGTTCGGCGAGTGGGACATGCCGGTCGTCGACAAGGTGACGTTCCAGTCGTCGCTGCCGCACGTGTTGTTCGGCGGCGACGCCGCGTTCGGGCCGAAGAACATCATCTGGGCGGTCGCGCACGGCCACGAGGCCGCGATCTCGGTGCACAAGCTGTTGTCCGGCGAGAACACGCACGAACGCCCGCCGCCGATGACCCACCTGATGTCGCAGAAGATGGGCATCCACGAGTGGAGCTACGACAACGACATCTCCAACGACGAGCGCTTCGTGGTGCCGTGGTCGGAGAAGGCGAAGAAGCTCGACAGCATCAAGGTCGAAGTCGAACTCGGGTTTGATCTCGCGACGGCGTTGAAGGAAGCGCATCGCTGCCTGAATTGCGACGTGCAGACGGTGTTCGCCGAGAAGCTTTGCATCGAGTGCGACGCCTGCGTGGACATCTGCCCGATGGACTGCATCAGCTTCACCGCGAACGGCGAGGAAGCCGATCTGCGTACGCGTCTCACTGCGCCCGCCGGAAATCTCACACAAGACCTGTACGTTTCGGGCGAGCTGAAGACTTCGCGGGTCATGGTGAAAGACGAGGACGTCTGCCTGCACTGCGGTTTGTGCGCCGAACGCTGCCCGACCGGCGCGTGGGACATGCAGAAGTTTCTGTTCGAGCAACCGCATGCGGATTCGGGATGCGGCGCAAAGCAGAAGGTGGTGGCGTGAATTTCGGCTCGCGTACCCGCTCTCTCTGGCCGGTGTTCGCAATCGCCGCCACATTTGTGCTTGCGTTGGGAGTGAGTGCATGTGCCACCATCCCGGAGCAAGATCCGTGGAATGGGATCGCTGTCGGGCAACATGTGTCCCTCGCTGCGCAGGCATATCCGCACGAATGCAAGCTTCAGCCGAACCTTTCCCGAACATGCCTTGGACGGAAAGCCGAAACGACACTCGATGGCGCCGGGTCTCTTCCGGTTGGGAGACTCTTCGAGGTTGAACAACGGAAGAAGGTCTTCGAATGGGATATCTACTTGTACTGGATCAAGGTTAAGGACATGACCAGCGGCTCCGAGTACTGGACCGAGGATTTTCAGGGGCTGTTTACGGTGAGCCGTCAGCCATGAACCCGATCCAATCCACCAACGACTTCGTCATCAAGTTCGCCAACGTCAACGGTTCGGGTTCGGCTTCGGCCAACGAGCTGTTCGCGAAGGCGATCCTGCGCATGGGCGTGCCGGTGTCGCCACGCAATATCTTCCCGTCGAACATCCAGGGGCTGCCGACCTGGTACGAGGTGCGCGTCAACGAGCGCGGCTGGCTCGGGCGGCGCGGCGGCGTGGACTTGATGGTCGCGATGAATCCGCAGACCTGGAACGCCGACCTCGCCGAGATCGAACCCGGCGGTTATCTGTTCTACGACAACTCCAAGCCGTTGCCGAAGTCGCGTTTCCGCGACGACATCACCGTACTTGGCATGCCGCTGACCGCGATCTGCAACGCGACCTACAGCGATCCGCGCCAGCGCCAGCTGTTCAAGAACATCATGTATGTCGGCGCGTTGTCGCAACTGCTGGGCATCGAAGCCGAGGTCATCGAGGGGCTGATCGCTGAGCAGTACCGCGGCAAGGAAAAATTGCTGGCCGCGAATCGCGAGGCATTGCAACTTGGAATGGATCACGCGCGCGAGAATTTATCGAAGCCGAGTCTGCGCATCCAGCGCGCGAACAGTGTCGGCGACAGGATCTTCGTCGACGGCAATGTCGCGGCGGCGCTCGGCTGCGTGTACGGCGGAGCGACCGTCTGCGCGTGGTATCCGATCACGCCGTCGTCCTCGTGCGCCGAGGCGTTCGAGAAGTACTGCATGAAGCTGCGTAAGGATGAAGAGGGCCGCAGCCGTTACGCGATCGTGCAGGCCGAGGACGAGATCGCCTCGATCGGTATGGTCGTCGGCGCGGGCTGGAACGGCGCACGTGCGTTCACCACAACATCGGGCCCTGGCATTTCGCTAATGACCGAATTCATCGGCCTGGCGTACTTCGCCGAGATTCCGGTCACGCTGATCAATGTGCAACGCGGTGGCCCTTCGACCGGCATGCCCACGCGCACCCAGCAGGCCGACATCCTCAGTTGCGCGTATGCCTCGCACGGCGACACCAAGCATGTTCTGCTGCTGCCGGAAGACCCGCGCGAGTGCTTCGATTTTGCCGCTGCCGCGCTCGATCTCGCCGACCGCCTGCAGACGCCGATCTTCGTACTGACCGACCTCGACATCGGTATGAACCAGCGCCTCTGCGCGCCGTTCGAATGGGACGACACCCGCAGTTACGACCGTGGCAAGGTGATGACCGCGGAGGAACTCGAAGCGGGCCGCGATTTCGGGCGCTACCTCGATGTCGATGGCGATGGCATCCCGTACCGCACCTATCCCGGCACGCATCCCACAAAGGGCGGCTTCTTCACCCGCGGCACCACGCGCGATGCGTATGCGCGCTATTCGGAAAAGGGCGAGGACTACATCTACAACGTGGAGCGCCTGCTGAAGAAATTCGACACCGCCAAGGGGTTGGTGCCGCAGCCGATCGCGCAGAACGCAAAACAGTCGACGCGCCACGGCGCGATCTTTTTCGGATCGACTTCACCAGCAATGGCCGAGGCGATCGAGATGTTGGAAAAAAGCGGTTCGCACCTGGACACACTCCGGCTGCGTGCGTTTCCGTTTCCGGATTCTGTCGCCGATTTCATCGCCGCGCACGACGTCGTTTTCGTCGTCGAACAGAATCGCGATGCGCAGATGAAGAGCCTGCTGGTCAACGAGTTCGGGATCGATCCTGCGAAGCTGGTATCGGTGCTGCACTTCGACGGCACGCCGATCACCGCGCGGTTCATCGTTGATGCGATCGCAGATCGGCTGCAATCGAATGTGAAGGGCGACAAAGTGGCTCGGCACTATGGATAGGGACGAGGAGCCGACTGCCAAGGTGCTTTTCCGAGTCGCGAGCGACGACGGATCTGTGGATGTCGAAACGCTGTGGGCATTTGACTTGGGTGAAGGTAAATACAAGCTGGATAACTCACCGTTCTACGCGTATTCCGTGTCTTGGCAGGACATCGTGTACGCGCCATTCGATAAGGACGAGGAATGCCCGACATTTGCAAGCGTAGTTTCCAAGTCTGGCAATCGAACAATAAGAATGAAGTTCGAGTCTCCTATAGAACCCGGCAATGAATCAGATCAGGTGCTTCAGGGTTTGATATCCAGCGGCTGCTCTTACGAAGGAGCCAAGAGCATGAACGTCGCGATAAATATTCCGCTGGAGATCGATTTGATGACTATTCGCGATTTTCTAGTCGAGTGGAGTGCCATTTGGGAGCATGCCGATCCAACATATGAAACGTTGTATCCGGATCAAACATGACCTATCTCGCCAAACCGCAGCTGCACCACCCAACCCTGACCCGCAACAAGGTCGGCTACACGCGCCGCGACTACGAGGGCAAGATCAGCACGCTCTGCGCAGGCTGTGGGCACGATTCGATTTCGGCGGCGATCATCCAGGCCTGCTGGGAGCTCGACGTCGAACCGCATCGCGTCGCGAAACTGTCGGGCATCGGTTGCAGCAGCAAGACGCCCGATTACTTTCTTGGCAACTCGCATGGCTTCAACACCGTGCACGGGCGCATGCCGTCGGTGCTGACCGGTGCGAACCTGGCGAATCGCGAGCTGTTGTACCTCGGCGTGTCGGGCGACGGCGACAGCGCGTCGATCGGCATCGGCCAGTTCGTGCATGCGCTACGGCGCGGCGTGAACATGGTGTACATCGTCGAAAATAATGGCGTGTACGGACTGACCAAGGGCCAGTTTTCGGCGACTGCCGATCAGGGTTCTGTATCGAAGAAGGGCGTGGTGAATTCCGATTCGCCGCTGGATCTGGTCGGGCTCGCGCTGCAACTCGGAGCGACCTATGTCGCGCGCGGATTTTCCGGCGACAAGCACCAGCTCGTGCCGCTGATCAAGGGCGCGATCGCGCATCAGGGCGCGGCCTTCCTCGATGTGATCAGCCCCTGCGTGGCGTTCAACAACCACGCAGGCAGCACCAAGAGCTACGAGTATGTGCGTGAGCACAACGAGGCGGCGAATCGCATCGATTTCGTGCCGTGTCGCGACGAGATCAGGGTGGACTACGCCGAAGGCGAGTTGCTCGAAGTCGAGCAGCACAACGGCAGCGTGTTGCGCCTGCGCAAGCTGGGTGCCGACTACGATCCGCGCGATCGCGTGGCCGCGATGAACTACGTGCACGCGCGCGATGCGCAGGGCGAAGTCGCGACGGGCCTGCTCTATCTCGATCCCGAGCCGCGCGACCTGCATGCGCACCTGAACACCGTCGCGACTCCTTTCAACAAGCTCGGCGCCGCAGAGCTGTGTCCTGGCTCGGCAGCGCTCACGAAGATCAACGCCGCGTTGCGCTGAGCGGCGTAGATCGTCCGGGATCGGTTGTTCAACGCAGCCAGCCGCGCTTGGTGCCGGCGAGGATGCGGAGCATCTGTGTCCGCGCCACCGGCAATCTTCCGAGCGGGCCGAAGAACGTGTCGCGCAATGGCGCGAGCAGGTTGTGGTCGGACTGGAACAGCGGCGTCAGCCAGCGGCTGAGATACCGATAGATTGCGACATGCGATTTGCGCTGGCGCGCGTAGTCGGCGAGCGCGGTGTCGATGTCCGTGTGCGCGTTCAGCGACGCGGTCAGCGCCTGTGCATCCAGCAGCGCCATGTTCACGCCCTGGCCGAGTTGCGGGCTCATGCCGTGCGCGGCATCGCCGATGAACACGCAGCGACCGCGCCAGGGGCGTCGCAGCACGACATCGCGATAGCGTGCGCGGTTCAATTGCACGGGATCGACCAGGGAGCGGGTGCGCTCGGCCAGCTCGGGCCAGAGTGCGGCAACATCGCGCTGAAGTTTTGCAAGCGCAGCAGCATCGAAGGCATCGACGGCATTGCCCGGCAGGCTGTAATAGAACGTGAGCCAGCGCTTGCCTGGATCGTGGTCGGGCCGCGCGCCGACGGGCAGCACGCCTAGCATCGTGCGCGTACCCGCATAGCGCTGGCGCAGTTCAGCAGTGTGCGGCCATCCGTCGGCCGGCAGCAGGCACCACATCGCGCCCCATGGATACAGCGGGTCGCGTACGACGAGTCCGCTGCCGGGGCGCAACGTCGAATTGTTGCCATCGGCGACGATGGTCAGGTCGTACGGCCCATGTTCGCAGTCTCCGTCATCGATGAGCCAGCGGCCATCTTCGCGTGTCGCGACGATGCGGCAGCCGATGCGGATCGATACGAGACCCGCGCACTGCGCATGCAACAATGCGAACAGTGCGCCGCGTGTCATGCCGAGGCCGAACAGCTCCGGCGCAAGGTCGGCATAGCGCATATCCATGACCTTGCGATCGGCCGGGTTCGTTCCGTACAACCGTTCGATCCGTTGGCCACAGGCGAGCGCTCCATCGCGCAGACCGAGCGCTTCAAGCACGCCGAGCCCGGTCGGCTGCAGCAGGAATCCGGCACCGACCGGATGCAGTTCCGCGCTGCGTTCGTAGACGTCGATCGCGTGGCCGGCGCGTGCGAGGAAGATCGCAGCGGCCTGGCCTGCGGTTCCGTAGCCGACGATTGCGATCTTCATTCAGAGTCCCCGAGGCGGCTGCACTGTAGCGGCTGGCTTGCGTGTGCGAAAGCACGGTGTGGCCGCGCGCGCGCGAACGTGCTTGAATGTTCGCTGGAAGCGGGGGTACCGAGCCGATCCAGGGCGCGGTTGAGACAGACCCTTCGAACCTGATCCGGCTGATACCGGCGTAGGGAGGCTTCGCAACAGCGCCTTGCGCTGCGCGTCGTCCTCCCGTTTCGCAGATCGCGCAGAGCGTGACGCGCACAAGAGGACGCACCCATGAATGCACGACCCAACGACCTTCTCCGCCAGACCGACGAACTCTCGGCCTCGGTGATCCGCCCGATCCCGGGCTCGCGCAAGATCCATGTCGACGGTTCGCGCGCCGACTTGCGCGTAGCGATGCGCGAGGTCGTGTTGCAGTCCACGCCGACTGCGTTCGGTGGCGAGACGAATGCGCCGCTCGCGATGTACGACACGTCGGGCGCATACACCGATCCTGATGCGCGTATCGATCTCAACGCCGGGCTCGCGCCGCTGCGCGCGCAGTGGATCGCCGAGCGCGGCGACTGCGAACCGTTGCCGGGATTGAGTTCGATGTTTGGTCGCCAGCGTGCGTCCGATGCCAGGCTCGATGCAGTGCGCTTCCCGCAGTTGCGCCCGCCGCAGCGCGCGAAGCCCGGCGCGAACGTTTCGCAGATGCATTACGCGAAGCGCGGCGAGATCACGCCGGAAATGGAATACATCGCGATCCGCGAGAACCAGCGCATCGAATCCATTCGCGACGCGCAACTGCTGAAGCAGCACGCGGGCGAATCGTTTGGCGCGTCGATTCAGCGCATCATCACGCCCGAATTCGTGCGCGATGAAGTCGCCCGCGGCCGCGCGATCATCCCGAACAACATCAATCATCCTGAAAGCGAGCCAATGATTATTGGCCGCAACTTCCTCACCAAGATCAACGCGAACATCGGCAACAGCGCCGTCAGTTCCGGCATCGCCGAGGAAGTCGAGAAGATGGTGTGGGCGATCCGCTGGGGCGCGGACACTGTGATGGACCTGTCCACCGGCAAGCACATCCACGAGACGCGCGAATGGATCATCCGCAACTCGCCGGTTCCCATTGGTACGGTGCCGATCTACCAGGCGCTTGAAAAAGTGGACGGCATCGCCGAGGAACTGACTTGGGAGATCTATCGCGACACGCTGATCGAGCAGGCCGAGCAGGGCGTGGATTACTTCACGATCCATGCGGGCGTGCTGCTGCGCTACGTGCCGCTGACCGCCAAGCGCGTGACCGGGATCGTCTCGCGCGGCGGTTCGATCCTCGCGAAGTGGTGCCTCGCGCACCACAGGGAAAACTTCCTCTACACGCATTTCGAGGACATCTGCGACATCATGAAGGCGTACGACGTCGCGTTCTCGCTCGGCGACGGCCTGCGCCCAGGTTCGATCGCCGACGCGAACGACGCCGCGCAATTCGGCGAACTCGATACGCTCGGCGAGCTCACCAAGATCGCGTGGAAGCACGACGTGCAGGTGATGATCGAAGGCCCTGGTCACGTGCCGATGCATCTCATCAAAGAGAACATGGACAAACAGCTGGAAATTTGTCATGAAGCGCCGTTCTACACGCTCGGCCCGCTGACGACCGATATCGCGCCGGGTTACGACCATATCACCAGCGGCATTGGTGCCGCGATGATCGGCTGGTACGGCACGGCGATGCTCTGCTACGTCACGCCCAAGGAGCACCTCGGCCTGCCCGACCGCGACGATGTGAAGGTCGGCGTGGTGACCTATAAGCTCGCCGCGCACGCAGCGGATCTGGCGAAGGGCCATCCAGCAGCCCAAGTCCGCGACGACGCGCTGAGCAAGGCACGCTTCGAATTCCGCTGGCGTGACCAGTTCAACCTCTCGCTCGATCCGGATACGGCGGAACAATATCACGACCAGACGCTCCCAGCCGAGGGCGCCAAGACCGCGCATTTCTGTTCAATGTGCGGGCCGAAATTCTGCTCAATGAAGATCAGCCAAGAAGTCCGCGAATTCGCGCGTTTGCAAAACCAAGGCAGCGAAAGCTTCATCGCAACAGAGGACGCCGAGGCGGGCATGGCAGAGATGAGCAAGGTCTTCGATGAGACCGGGCGGGAGCTGTATATGGGGGCCGGTGATCGCGAGCATGATTGAGGGGTAGGGTAGGATAGGGTAGGCTTGACACGGCGCCCCTCACAGCATATTTGTAACTACAAATGGCATGGGATTGGGATGAGGCCAAAGCGGCCCGCAACTATGCGAAGCACGGCGTTCGCTTTGAACTCGCGGA
>JAYTOP010000076.1:0-16352 GCA_043747745.1 Pseudomonadota bacterium | reverse complement strand
GCGTGGTCGCAATTACCCGCGACCACCAAGAATCAAACCGCATCTTCACCTCGCCTACAAATCTGCGTGCTGAGGGCTTAAGTTGAGAGCATTGCCCGTTGTCGCGGTACGAGACGGTCCCGCCTTGCAGATTGTTGGCGTATGGAGAATAGGTGCTCCTGGTCCCACCAAGGGCAGCGACCTTCTCTTCGACCACCGACCTGTTCATTCCAGCCTCGATCCGAAGAGTGCAAAGCCTGCAGATGCCCTGGTCTTGTGTGGCCGAGAGAACCCCGGGCGTGGCCAGTGCCGCCGCAATGAACAGGGCAGGGATTCGAGAGCGCTCGGTTCTGATGGGCATGCGCTTGAATGTAGCGGACGAAACGCCCGCAGGCCAGTCCACTCCGTGGAAGGGTTAGCCGTCGGTTGGCCGACGAAACTCGACATGGTGCAAGTGCATGGGAGCACAGAACTCTGCGCCTGCGGCAACGTCAGCCATGCCGAGCCGCGAAGCGCCGTCGGCTTGGTTTGTCAGCCGGCAGATCAGGAGGGAAGCGGACCAAACTCTTGTCTGGCAGTCACTTTTCACCTGAAGGCGCACATTCTCCAAACGTCGGTCATCAGAAAGTCCGGCGGGCGCGCATTGTTGGGCCGCGCTGCTCCTGATGCCGTGTATTGCCCGAAGCCGAGCAAACTGAAACGAACCATGAAGATCACAGCGGCTCCCGCCAGCGATGTGCCTGACTCCTTCAGTTGCATCGGCGAACTCTTGACGGCGATGCCGGTGTACCCATAGGGCTGAGAAAGCGTTTCCTAAGCGCCGTTTTCATTGGCGTCTCACTGCCCATGACGTTCAAAGCGTCGCCGTGGGGATGGAGTCGGTATTCGTAATCACCTGGCGCTGCGGCAAGTAATGGAGCAGCAGATCCGTTTCCTTCTTGACCACGCTGTAGCACTCGCAACTCAGGGTTTCAAGTTTCGGCCGGTCAAGCACTTTGATCAATCCGCGCGAATATGCAATCACGCCCAGCTTCTGCAATTTTGCCGCAGCCTGGGTGACGCCCTCGCGGCGAACGCCGAGCATGTTGGCGATGAATTCCTGTGTCATCGTCAAATGGTTGTGTGACAAGCGATCCATGGAAAGCAGGAGCCAGCGGCAGAGTTGCTGGTCGATCGAATGATGGCGGTTGCAAACTGCGGTCTGGGAGATTTGCGTAATCAGCGCCTGCGTATAGCGCAGCATCAGCATCAGCAACTGGCCGTGGCGATTGAACTCCTCTTTCACCCGCTTTCTGGGGAGTCGATATGCGTATCCTGCGCTCTGTACGAGCGACCGGCTCGGCGTGCTCTCCCCGCCCATGAACAGAGTGATGCCCAGCAATCCCTCGTTCCCCGCCACGAGGATCGCGGTCGATGCCCCGTTTTCCATCACGTACTGCAGCGAGACGATGGAGTCGGTGGGAAAGTAAACGTGACGCATGGGTTGCCGGGATTCATACAGGAGCGAGCGCAGCGGCAGGTGCACCAGTTCCAGGTATGGGAACAAACGACATTGAACGTCAGGCGCCAAGGCTGCCAGAAGATGATTCTGCTGCGGATGGGGTTTGGCGGACATATTGGCGCTCTTGAAACTGGTTTATTGCAGGTTACTCGGCTCAAGGCCGCTTGAACGCACTTTTGTCCCTCACGCATTCGGTGCAGTACGCACAGATGGCTAATGCTCACCCCGATGACTTGACGACACCATCCCACGATCGTCACCCCATCGGCTTTCGGGGCGATGCGGCAGGTCTGGACTAGTGCTCAGTGCAACATCATCAACGTCGCCAGCCCGAGAAAACTCGCGAAGCCGCAGCAGTCGGTGAGGGTTGTGAGGATCGTACCGCCAGCCAGCGCCGGGTCGATGCCCATGCGCTTCTGGATCAGCGGGATGAACACGCCGGCGAGGGCGGCGACGCACAGATTGATCACCATCGCGCAGCCGAAGGCGATCGAGAGCAGCAGATCGCGATAGACGCCGAACGAGACCAGTCCCACGGCCATCGCCCACAATAATCCGTTGAGCAGCCCGACGGTGACCTCCTTGCGCAGCAGCGGCATCAGGTTCGACATGCCGACCTGGCCGAGCGCAAGCGCGCGCACCATGATCGTCAGCGTCTGCGTGCCGGCGATGCCGCCCATGCTGGCGACGACCGGCATCAGCACCGCAGTGGCCACGACCTTCTGCAGCACCGGCTGGAAATTCCCGATCACCCACGACGCGAGGAACGCGGTCAGCAGGTTGATGCCGAGCCAGATTGCGCGGCTGCGCGCGGTGCGCGCGATCGGCGCGAACAGGTCGACTTCCTCGTCGAGGCCGGCCGCGCCCATCGCCTGGTGTTCGGCCTGTTCGCGGATGATGTCGACGACGTCGTCGATGGTGATGCGACCGAGCAGGATGTTGTTGTTGTCCACTACCGGCGCGCTGAGCCAGTCGTGGTCGGAAAACTGGCGCGCGACTTCGGCGGACGACTCGGTCACGTCGATCGCGGGTTGTTCGTCGTCGATGAGCTCGTTGATCGGCGTCATCGGCTCATGCGTGAGCAATGCACTCAGCGGAATCCGCCCAAGGTATTGATGACGGCGGCTGACCACAAACAGATGATCGGTGTGTTCGGGCATCTCGCCGCGCAGGCGCAGGTAGCGCAGTACGACATCCACGGTGACGTCGGCGCGCACGGTGATGATGTCCGGGTTCAACAGGCGGCCCGCGCTGTCCTCCTGATACGACAGCACCTGTTCGAGGCGCTCGCGGTTCTCGCGATCCATCGACTTGAGCACTTCGTCGATGACGGTATCGGGCAGGTCGTCGACCAGATCCGCGAGGTCGTCGATGTCGAGGTCCTCGACGGCGGCGACCAGTTCGTCCGGGTCCATGTCCGCGATCAGCCCTTCGCGGACTTCGTCGCCGACGTGCACCAGCACCTCGCCGTCGTCCTCGGGATCGACCAGGCCCCACACGACATTGCGCTTGGCCGGCGGCAGCGACTCGAGCAGGTTGCCGATCTCGGCCGGCGACAGCGAGTTGACGAGCCGCCGTACCGGGCCGAGACGACCGGTGTCCAGCGCTTCCGACAGGAGCCGGAGCTGGCGTGCGGTCTTGTCGTGGCGGGCAGCGTCGGCCATCGGTCGCTCCGTGGGGCAGTGTAGTATCGTGCGCTTTGCTGGTGGCGCACAGCAGCGCTGAGACCCTGCGTGCGAACCGTGCCGCATCATCGCCGATCCGCGCGCCAGTGTCCGGCTCGCGGCAGCTCGAAACACGCACACATCGCGCCGCTAACGCATAGCATCGCAATCAACTGGCACCGTAAACATCCGGCACCGTAAACATCCGGCATCGCGCACATCAGGAGTCACAATGCGTCATTCGATCTTCGCTCTTGCAACCGCCGCACTCGTCCTCGCGCTCGCAGGATGCGGCGGCAAGCCGCAGGAGACGCCGACCCAGTCATTCGTCGCCAAGGGCGTGAGCATGAAACTCGATCCGCCTGCAGCACCGGGCTGCAAACCGGACACGCTCTACCGCGCGACGCTGAGTTGGTCGGTGGACGGCATCGATGCGCCCAAGACCGAAGTGCGCATGGAAAAGCCGGATGGAACGATCTTCGCGCGCAGCAACGATCGCAACGCGCACGCCGAGACCGGCGACTGGGTCAGGCCCGGGATGTGGTTCCTGCTGTTCAACCGCAAGAGCGGCGACATGCTCGGCGCGTTGCAGGCAGGTCCGAAACCTTGCCCCTGAGGCCCTAGCCGGCGAGCCAGCGCTCGATGCCGGTTCGGTCCGGCGCGCGCAGCAAGCTGCGGGTGCGTGCGCGGAGTTGGCCGAGGTTGCTGTCGCGGATTGCATGCCGCACTTCCAGCAGCGTCGCAGGGTGCAGGCTGAAATCGGTCAGGCCCAGCGCCAGCAGCAGCCGGGTGTAATGCGCGTCGCCGGCCATCTCGCCGCATACCGCGACGGGGAGCTTGCGGCGGATGCCGAGCGCGATGATCTCGTGCAGCAATCGCAGCATCGCGGGATGCAAAGGCGAATACAGGTCGGCGAGCGCATCGTTGCCGCGATCCGCAGCGAGCAGGTATTGCACGAGGTCGTTGGTACCGATCGACACGAAATCCACCTGGTCGACGAAGCCGCCCAGCGACATCGCCGCTGCGGGCACCTCGATCATCGCCCCGACCTCGAAGCTCTCGCCGATCTCGTGGCCTTCGCTGCGCAGGTCGCGCGCGAGCGTTTTGATCAGTGCGCGTACTTCGACCATTTCCTCGCGGCGGCTGACCATCGGCACCAGGATGCGCACCGCGCCGTAGCCCGATGCGCGCAGGATCGCGCGCAACTGCGTCTCGAACAGCGGGCGCCGCGCGAGTGACAGGCGCACGCCGCGCAGGCCGAGCGCGGGATTGGGTTCGCCTTCCAGCACCACGCCGGTGCCGTCGGCCTTGTCGGCGCCGAGGTCGAGCGTGCGGATCGTGACTGGCCGCCCGTTCATGCCGAGCACGAGGTCGCGATAGACGCGGAACTGCTCGTTCTCGTCCGGCAACTGGTGGCGTTGCAGGAACAGGAATTCGGTGCGGTACAGGCCGACGCCGGCCGCGCCGAGCGCGTGCGCTTCGGCGACGTCCTCGCGCGACTCGGCATTCGCGTACAGACGGATGTCGATGCCGTCCTTCGTGCGCGTTTCCGCCAGGCGCAGGCGTTGCAGCGTCTTGCTCTCGCGCAGCAGGGCGCGTTCGCGCTGGTGGTAGCGGCGCAGGTCGGCGGCGGCGGGTTCGCGGATGACCTCGCCGGTGCCGCCATCGACCATCAAGGCATCGCCGTCGTTGATGCCGGCCAGCGCATCGTGCGCGCCGACCACGAGCGGGATGTGCAGGCTGCGCGCGAGGATCGCGCTGTGCGAGAGCATGCTGCCGGTGGACGTGACCACCGCGACCACGCCCTGCGCCTGCAACTGCGCGAGCTCGGCGGGGCCGACCGCATCGGTGACCAGGATCTCGCCAGCGAATCCGGCGTGCGGTTCGCTTGGCCCGCGGTGCAGCGCCGCGCGCACGCGTCCGATCACGTGTTCGATGTCTTCGCGGCGGCTCCTGAAGTACGGATCCTCCATGCCGTCGAACACCGACACCAGCCGGTCGCGCTGCAATTTCAGCGCGTACTCAGCGCCGTAGTGGCCGGTGCGTACGAGCGCGTCAAGGCCATGCAGCAATTCGGGGTCGTCGAGGATGAGTGCATGAATATCAAGAAACTCGCCGAGTTCGTGCGCGAGCGCGCCATGCAGGCGTTCGCGCAGGCCCTTGAGTTCATCGCGCGCGGCATCCAGTGCGACGTGCAGTTTCGCGAGTTCGGCATCGACCGCTGCGTGCGGGATGATCTCCTCGCGCGCATCGATGACGTGCGCGAGTCGCAGGCGTGCGCGTCCTAGCGCGAGTCCGCGCGACGCGCCTTGGCCGGCGATCGCCAGCCGCATCAGCTGCTCTCGTCAAAATTGCGGGTGAACAACGCGGTGGCCGCATCGAGCGCGGCGGCTTCGTCATCGCCCTGGGTGCGCAAGGTCACCGTGCTGCCCACGCCCGCCGCCAACAACAACACGCCCATGATGCTTTTCGCATTGACCTCGCGGCCGTTGCGCAGCAGGAAGGCTTCGGCGCGGAAACCCGACAGTAATTGCACCAGCTTCGCCGATGCACGTGCATGCAGGCCGAGCTTGTTCGTGATCATGATTTCGCGCTCAAGCATGGCAGCGGTTCCGGCTGATGGCGTCAGGGTTGGGTTGGTGATGATGGTTGTGTTTGCGTGCGTCAGGCGTCATCGGCGACCACCCCGTTGCGCGCGCCGCTGATCGCGACGCGTGCGAGTTCGTCAAGCGTGCACTCGGCGTGGTTGAGTACGCGCAGCAGCATCGGCAATGCCAGCCCCGACACGCGTCGCACTGGCGTTCCGAGCTGCGCCAGGCGCTGCGCGAGGCGGCTCGGCGATGCGCCGTACAGGTCGGTGAGCAGCAACGCGCCATCGCCGGAATCGACCTTGCGCAGCGCTGCGCTGGCGCTGGCGAGCGCGTCGTCCGGAAGGACGTCGTAGTGCAACTCGAACACGCCGACCGTCAAGGTCAGTTGTCCGAGCAGGCGTTCGGCGACAGCGCGGTACACGCTGCCGATGCCATCGTGGGTAATCAACAGGACTCCAACCGACATGGCCTACTCGAGCTCGCGGTGATAGGTCAGCACGTCGTCGCGACCGCTCGCGCGCACATGCCGGGTCAATTGCTCGGCCAGATACACCGAACGATGGCGGCCGCCAGTGCAGCCGAACGCGACGGTGACGTAGCTGCGTGTTCCACCATCGAAATGCGGCAGCCAGGTATCCACGAATGCGATGACCTGCGACAGGAACAATTGCACGTCGGGTTGCGCGTCCAGGTACTCGCGCACCGCGTCGTCGCGCCCGGACAGAGGTCGCAGACGCGCATCCCAGTGCGGATTCGGCAATGCGCGCGCATCGAACACGAAGTCGGCATCGGCAGGCAGCCCGCGCCGGTAAGCGAAAGATTCAAACAACACGGACAAGCCCGGCCGAGCCTGCATGCCGAGTTCGGTGATGACCTGGCGGCGCAATTGATGCACGTTGAAGTCGCTGGTATCGATCACCAGATCGGCGAGCGCGCGCACCGGCCCGAGCACCCGGCGCTCAAGCGCGATTGCATCGGCCAGCGCCAAACCTGTATGGCTGAGTGGATGCCGGCGACGGGTTTCCGAATAGCGCTTGAGCAGCACGTTGTCGGTCGTGTCGAAAAACACCAGTCGGTGATCGAAACCCAGCGCGCCCACCGCCGACAGCCACTGCGACATCTCGGTGAGGTCGGCATCGCGATTGCGCACGTCGATGCCGACCGCAAGCCGTGGATGCGGATCCAGTCCCGACGCGACCTTGCGTACGAAATCCGGCAAAAGCGCGGCAGGCAGGTTGTCCACGCAGTTGAAATCGAGATCCTCGAGCGTGCGCAGCGCGACCGACTTGCCCGAACCCGAGAGTCCGCTGAGCACGATCAGCGCCGGCGCATCGGCAACATGCGGGTCGTTGCTTTTCGGATGCGTGTCGCTCATGGGCCATCCCCGCGCAACAGGAACTGCGTGTGCCGCGCAAGGAAGGCCGCACCAGGATCGATGCCCTTGATGCGCAGGATGTGCAGGCGCGCGGCAGCCTCCGTGAGCACCGCCAGATTGCGGCCAGGAGCCACCGGCAGGGTGATCATCGGCACGTCGAGATCGAGCACGCGACGGCTGCCGACATCGCCGGTCAGGCGATCCATGCCGTCGACCGACCGATCGCTGCCGAGGCGCTGCAGGTGCACGATCAGCCGCAGGTACTTGTTCCTCTTCACTGCGGTGTCGCCGAACATTTCGCGGATGTTGAGCACGCCGAGGCCACGCAACTCCAGCAAGTCCTGCAACAGTTCGGGGCAGGTGCCGTCGAGCACGTCGGGCGCGATCTGGGTGAACTGCGGCGCATCGTCGGCGACCAGCCGGTGGCCGCGCGAGATCAGCTCCAGCGCGAGCTCGCTCTTGCCCGAACCCGACTCGCCGGTGATCAGCATGCCGATCGAATAAATCTCCATGAACACGCCATGCAGCGTCGTCTGCGGCGCGAGCACACGCGCGAGGTGGTATTGCAGCAGGTTCAGCAATTCGTGCCCGCGGCGCGGCGACACCCAAAGCGGCGTGCCCGAATCCTCGGCCGCTTCGCGCAGATCGCCCGGACAGGTCTGGTCCTTGCTGATGACCATCGCGAGCGGATTGTTGTTGACGATTTTCTGCAGCGTTTCCCAGCGCAGCCGCGCGTCGAGGCCGTCGAGCCAGCTCAGTTCCTCGGTGCCGAGGATCTGCACGCGGTTGGGATAGATGATGTTGAGATAGCCGGCCAGCGACGGTCGTCGCGACACCGTCGCCTTGGCATCGACCACCCGGTTTTCGCCCGCGCGGCCACCGACCCAGCGCAGCCCGAGCCGCTCGCGCAACTGCTCGAACAACTCGCGCGCGGCGATCTTGTTCATGGGTGTTGGTCGCCGGCGATGGCTGAATGTGCGGCGATCGGGTCGGCTGTCGTCGGGTGTCCTGTCATCGGCTCAACCAAAGCTTTCGCTGCGCGACGCGCCTTCGCCGCGATGGTGTTTGGTCTGCTTGCCCTTGTGCTTGTCCAGCAGGCGATCAAGTTTGTCGACGAGCAGATCGATCGCCGCGTACATCGTGTCGGCTTCGCATTCCGCGAACAAGGTGGCGCCGGGTGCGCCGATCTTGGCTTCGGCCTTGTGCAGCAATTTGGCAACACTCAGGATCACGTGGATGTCGAGGTCGCCGTCGGAATACCGCGCGAGGCGTTCGAACTTCGCGTTGACGTAGTCACGCAATGCCGCAGTGACGTCGATCTGGTGGCCGCTGGTTTCGATGCGCATGGAATTCTCCTGCTGGTGACGGTGCGGCGCCGGCGGCGCCATGCCCAGAGTCGCAAGTTTCGGCGCAAGGGGGAAGAGGCGCGATCGAAATCCTCACGACGCGTTTAGACCGGTAGCCGGGGATCAGTTCAGGCGCTGGCGTTCGTTGGACGGCGGGATCCGCAGCACGTCGCGGTATTTGGCCACCGTGCGCCGCGCCACCGGCACGCCGCCGGTTTTGAGTTCGGCGGCCAGGCGCGCGTCGGACAAGGGTTTGCGCGGGTCTTCGGCTTCCACCAGGCGACGGATCATCGCTTGGATGGCGGTGCTCGATGCCGCGCCGCCGGTCTCGTTGGCGATCCCCGACGCGAAGAAACGTTTGAACTCGAAGGTGCCGCGCGGCGTGTGCAGGTATTTGCGGGTGGTGGTGCGAGAAATCGTGGATTCGTGCAGGCCCAGTTCCTCGGCGACTTCGCGCAAGGTCAACGGGCGCATCGCTTCGGCGCCGTATTCGAGGAAGCCCGACTGCTGGCGCACGATCGCCTGTGCGACCCGCAGCACGGTGTCGGCGCGGGTTTGCAGGCTCTTGATCAGCCAGCGCGCCTCCTGCAACCGACTGCGCAGGTATGAGGAATCGTCGCGGCTGGCCTTGCCGATCAGCGATTCGTAATGCCGGCTGATCGCGAGCGCAGGCGTCTGCCCGCCGACCAGCGCAACCTTCCAGACACCGCCATGCCGGTAGGCCACGCAATCGGGCATCACATAGTCGGGCGAAGCCGATGCAATCTGCCCGCCCGGGCGTGGGTCGAGCGAGCGCAGCAGTGCGACGGCTTCGTTGATCGCCTCGGGCGGCTCGGCCAGTTGGCGTGCGAGTTGGTCCGCTCCGTGCTTTGCAAGCGCTTCCAGATGCGTGGCCGCGAGTTGCCGTGCGAGCCGCAACCCGGGCGTGTCCGGCGACAACACCGACAGTTGCACGGTCAGGCATTCGGCGAGGTTCGAGCAGGCCACGCCGACCGGATCGAAGCGCTGGATGCGGTGCAGCACGGTGCCGATCTCGTCGAGCCCGGCGCGGATCTCGGGGAGCAGTCCGTCGCGGATCGATTCCAGTGTCTCTGTGAGATAGCCGTCGTCGCCGATCGCATCGATCAGCGCCGCGCCGATCCCGCGATCGCGCGTGCTGAGCGGCGACAGGTGCAATTGCCATAGCAGATGGTCGTGCAGGCCATCGGGCGCAGCAGCGGGTTCGTTGTCGGCATCGTCGAGCATCGCGCCCGACGTGTTGCTGTCGTTGCTGCGTGCGGGTTCGATGTCCCAATCCGGTGGCTCGTCGGCGGAGTTTTCGTCGTCGGTCTGCGCGGCTGCGCTTTCGCTATCGGCCTTGCTTGCGGTCGTGTCGAGGGGTGCTTCGCCTGCAACCGGGGCTTCGTCGCTGTCGTCGTCGGCTTCATCGGCGCGTTCGAGCAACGGGTTGCTCTCCAGCGCCAGGTTGATCTCGCTTTCCAGCTCGGCCGCCGACAGCGTCAGCAGGTGGATCGCCTGGCGCAGCTGCGGCGTCAGCGTGAGCTGCTGGCCGAGATTGGTGGACAAGCTGACTTTCATCACGCACGGCTTCCACGGAGCCATTGGCTTGCTGTGTTACGAGGCCATCGATTGAGCGCCGCAGTCAGAGCCGGAATTCGTCGCCCAGGTACACCCGGCGCACGTCCGGATTAACCAGGATCTCTTCCGGCGTGCCTTGCGTCAGCACGCTCCCTGCATTGAGGATATACGCGCGGTCGCAGATTCCCAAGGTCTCGCGGACATTGTGGTCGGTGATCAGCACGCCGATCCCGCGTGCCTTGAGTTGGCGCACGATCTTCTGGATTTCGCCGACCGAAATCGGATCGACGCCGGCGAAGGGTTCGTCGAGCAGCATCAGGCGCGGCTTGCTGGCCAGCGCGCGCGCGATCTCGGTGCGTCGCCGCTCACCGCCAGACAGGCTGGCACCGAGCTGGTCGGCGACGTGCGCGACCTGCAATTCGTCGAGCAGCGCGCTCAGCTCGCGCTCGCGGCTCTTGGCATCCAGGTCGGCACGCAGTTCGAGCACCGCGCGCACATTGTCAGCCACGCTGAGTCGGCGGAACACCGATGGTTCCTGCGGCAGATAGCCCATTCCGAGCCTGGCGCGCGCATGCATCGGCAGGCCGGTGATGTCGTTGCCGTCGAGAACGATGCGACCCGCGTCGGCTGCAACAAGGCCAACGATCATGTAGAAGCAGGTTGTCTTGCCAGCTCCGTTCGGGCCAAGCAGGCCGACGACTTCGCCCGCGTCGAGCGTCAACCCGAAATCGGCTACGACCGCGCGCGCCTTGTAGCGTTTGCACAGACCCGAAGCGACCAGCATCAGGGTGTCTTGGTCGGCGTCTGGTCAGCGGGCTTGGCGGCCGGCGTCTTGGCGCCGGTCTTGGGTTTGGACTTGTCCTTGGGAGCGTCCGGCTTTGCAGTCGCCGACTTGGGCAGGATGTGCATCGACACGCGGGTGCCGTCGCCACCGCTGGTGACCTGTCCGCTATCGACGTTGTAAACGATGCGCTCGCCGTGCATCTGGCCGCGCGTGGGCTGGTCGATGATCGCGTTGCCGGTGAACACGGCGATGTTCTTGAGCAGGTCGTCGTCCACCTGGCGCGCGGTCGCGGTCATCGGTTCGCCGTTTTCGTCGAGTTGCTTGAGAGTGACCGGGTTGCCGGTCAGCACCGCGAGGCTCATGTCGCCATCCTTGCGCGTGATCACGGCCTTGTCGGCGTTGATCACCAAGGTGCCCTGGGTCATCACGACGTTGCCCTTGAGCGTGGTCACGCCGTTATCGGCAAGTGAGGAATCCTGGTAGTCGGCCTTGACGTCCATCGGCTGCTGGCGATCGCTCTTGCGCGCCCAGGCACAGGTGCACAGCGCGCACAGCAGCAGCGCGAGGAGCGCGCGGCCCGGAATCGAATCAATGCTTCTTGGTGGGGACATCGTGCAGGCTCACTTTGGAAAGCAGTTCGAGGCGGTTGTTCTTCATGTCCGCGTTCATGCCGGTACCGAGCAGTATAGATGCGCCACGGGTGATGGTCACAAGCAAGTCGCTGTGCGCGGTTTGCCGCTGCGGAAACACGGTCATCTGTTCAGTGCGCATGTGGGTCCGGTCGCTGCCGGTGATCAACGGGCCATCCAGTGCGACGGCTCGCGCCAGCCGCACTTCATCGCCCTTGGCGCTGACCCATCCGCTGTCCGAATGGGCTGTCCAGTCGCCTTTCCCGCCCTTGTCAGGGAAGCCGAAGCTCGGGTGGTTGAGGTTCATCGTTTCGTCGTTCGGGTTGCGCGCCAGATAGGGTCCGGTGCTGGTGAACGACACCCCGCCCATTTTGTTCAACGAGACCAGGCGGTAGTCGTCGAGCGTGTAATCCGAGCGCGGCGGGCCGGTGTCGTCGTTCTCCGGCGGCAGCGGCCGCAACAGCCACGCGCCATAACTGGCAAGCATCGCGGCCAGCACCAGCACTGCGGTCAGGATGGCGCGCCGATTCATTCGCCGGTGTAGTCCGTGAGGATCGCATCGGCATGCCCGCGTGCGGCGAGGATCAGGTCGCACAATTCGCGCGCCGCGCCGTTGCCGCCGTCGAGTCGGGTACGCCAGTGCACGCGCTCGCGCACCCACGGATGCGCATTGGCCGGGGCGACGCTGAGCCCGGCCGTCGCGAGCGCACGCAGGTCGGGCAGGTCGTCGCCCATGAAAGCGACTTCCTCGCGCGGAATGCCGAGCCGCGCGCCGATTGCGTCGAGGCACTTGAGCTTGTCCTGGACGCCGACGAACACATTCTGGATGCCGAGTTCGCGCGCACGCGCGACGACGGCCTGGCTTTGTCGCGCGGTGATCAACGCGACTGCGATCCCGTACTTCTGCAGCAACTTAAGCCCGAGTCCATCGAATACATGGAAGCTCTTGACGTCTCGGCCGCCAGCGCCGAGCAGCAGCTTGCCGTCGGTCAGCGTGCCATCGACATCGAACGCGGCGAGCCGGATCTTCGCGGCGCGCTCGCGCACGTCGGCGGGGAAGTCGTTGAGGTGGGAATAGGTCATGGGGTCTCGGCGGGGTCTGGGGTCTAGGGGGCTAGGGGCTAGGCGAGAGCAGGGAGTGGCGTCAAGCCGTTCGGATGTTGGTTGGCCTCGGGGTGTCGGGACTGCGTTTCTCCAGCCCCCAGCCCCAAGCCTCCAGCCCCGTCCTCAAACCACCCGTGCCCTCAGCAGGTCGTGGATGTTCAGTGCGCCGACCACGCGCTGCGCATCGTCGACGACGACGAGTGCGCTGATCTGGTGGGTTTCCATCAGGTGCGCGGCCTCGACCGCGAGCTGGTCGGGGCCGATGGTCCTGGGTGCGCGTGACATCAGTTGAGCTACCCCGACGCTGTGCAGGTCGATGCGCGCATCGTCGAGCGCGCGGCGCAGGTCGCCGTCGGTGAACACGCCGAGCAGGCGCTGGTCGGCAGGATCGACAATCGCGGTCATGCCGAGCCGCTTGCGGCTCATCTCGACCAGCGCTTCGGTCAGACTGGCGTCGGCGGCGACGCGCGGGACGTCGTCGTCGGCGTGCATCACGTCGCGAATGCGCAGCAGCAAGCGGCGGCCGAGATCGCCGGCCGGATGCGAACGCGCGAAGTCCTCAGCCGTGAAGCCGCGCGCCTCGAGCAGTGCGACCGCGAGCGCATCGCCCATCACCAGCGCAGTCGTCGTACTCGACGTCGGCGCGAGGCCGAGCGGGCAGGCTTCCTCGGGCACGCTGACGTCGAGGTGCACGTCGGCAAGCTGGGCGGCGGTCGAACGCGGGCGCCCGCTCATCACGATTAGTGCGTTGCCCTGCCGCTTCAGCGCCGGAATGATGGTCAGCAGTTCGTCGGTCTCGCCGGAATTGGACAACGCGAGCACGACATCGGCATCGGTGATCATGCCAAGGTCGCCGTGGCTGGCTTCGCCTGGGTGTACGTAGAACGCGGGCGTGCCGGTCGAGGCGAGGGTCGCCGCGATCTTGCGCGCGATGTGGCCGGATTTGCCCATGCCGGTTGCGACGACGCGGCCCCGGCAGGACAGGATCAGTTGGCAGGCTTCGCTGAAACTGCCGTCGAGCCGCTCGCGCAAGGCCTGCAATGCGCGGGTTTCGATCTCCACGACCGATATCCCGGTCGCGAGCAGCGATTGTTCACCGCCTACCGGCGCCAATGGGGCGACTTTTGCAGTCATTGGGATGCGGCGTTCCTGTGTCCGGCGCTTTGGATTAAGCTACATAGTCATTGTATCGCACGCCCCGAGCGCATCGCTCCGGCCAGCGGACATCGTCCCGTCACAACGCCAGGAAGCGCAATCCGTGGACGCAGATTTCGTACGCCAGTTGATCGAAACAGGGCTTCCGGGCGCGCGCGTTGCCGTGCGTGGCGACGATGGCGTGCATTTTGAAGCCGACGTCGTTAGCGAAGCCTTTCGCGGCAAGCTGCCGCTGGCCCGTCATCGCATGGTTTACGCCACCCTCGGCGAGCGCATGGGCGGCGCGATCCATGCGCTGTCGCTGCGCACCCTGACACCTGAGGAAAGCGGCTCTCATTGAAAGTCCGGCCATGGATGGCCGGTCGTGATGCATGGAAGTTCACCATCAACTCACTCGCGCGGTGCCAGACACGGCACTGCGGAAGGACTCCGCAGAGAAATATATGGCAAAAATCCTGATTTCCGGCGGCGAGCCGCTGAATGGCGAAGTGCAGATCTCCGGCGCCAAGAACGCGGTGCTGCCGATCCTCGCCGCGACCCTGCTGGCCGACGGGCCGATGGAGATCAGCAACGTCCCGCACCTGCACGACGTCACCACCACGATGGAACTGCTCGGCCGCATGGGCGTGCAACTCACGGTCGACGAGAAGATGCGGATCACCATCGACCCGACCACGATCACCAGCCACATCGCGCCGTACGATCTGGTCAAGACGATGCGCGCGTCGATCCTCGTGCTCGGCCCGCTGGTCGCGCGTTTCGGCGCGGCCGAAGTCTCGCTGCCCGGCGGCTGCGCGATCGGCTCGCGGCCGGTGGACGAACACATTCGCGGCCTGCGCGCGCTCGGAGCGGACATCACCGTCGAGAACGGCTACATCGTCGCCAAGGCCAAGCGCCTGCGCGGCGCGCGGATCGTGATGGGCATGGTCACCGTGACCGGCACCGAGAACATCATGATGGCCGCGGTGCTCGCCAAGGGCACGTCGATCATCGAGAACGCCGCGCAGGAACCGGAAGTCCTCGACCTCGCGAATTGCCTCAACGCGATGGGCGCGAAGATTTCCGGCGCGGGCACAGCGAAACTCGTCATCGAGGGCGTCGAACGCCTGCACGGATGCAGCTACGAAGTCCTGCCAGACCGCATCGAAACCGGCACCTTCCTCGTCGCCGGAGCAATCACCCAGGGCCGCGTGATGGCCAAGCGCGCACGCCCCGATACGCTGGACGCGGTGCTGGTGAAGCTCGAGGAAGCCGGCGCGCACATCAACACCGGTCTGGACTGGATCGAAGTGGACATGCGCGGCAACCGCCCGAAAGCGGTGAACCTCACGACCGCACCGTATCCAGCGTTCCCGACCGACATGCAGGCGCAATTCATCGCCCTCAACGCGGCCGCTGAAGGCGTCGGCATCGTCACTGAGACGGTGTTCGAGAACCGCTTCATGCACATCCAGGAATTACAGCGCCTCGGCGCCGACATCCGCGTCGAAGGCAACACCGCGATCTGCCGCGGCGTCAGCACAATGAGCGGCGCCCCGCTGATGGCCACCGACCTGCGCGCCTCGGCGTCGCTGGTGCTGGCCGGATTGATCGCCAGCGGTGAAACCACCGTCGACCGCATCTACCACATCGATCGAGGCTACGAGAACATCGAGGAGAAGCTCGGTGGGCTGGGGGCGAAGATCCGGCGGTTGCCGAATTGATCGTCGCGTGAATTCCTCTCCCGTCGGGAGAGGATGCCCGCAGGGCAGGTGAGGGGCATTCGAGCCCGACTCTTTCATTCGCTGCAAAGCTTTCACGCGCTGCGCGCGCGAGTCCCTTTTGTTTCGGCAAAAGGAACCAAAACCATTTGCGCCGGACACTCGCCGATGCGATGAAGCCGCATCGGTACCCTGCGCTCCTCAGCGAACGCGGGCCGGCCCGAACTCGCACATCTGACCGCCATGGATGGCGGAAATGCCGAAAACGCAGGAGCGGTTTTCGGCCATGTGCTCAGACATGCGGGCCTTGCTCCCGCGTTCGCCTCCGGTGCTCGGCTCGCTTTACGGCGCAAGAGCAAGAGCACGGCAACAGCGCAGAAGGCGCATTACGCTTCGCTAATCCGTCCTACTTACCGCCATCGTCGATGGCGCGATGTGCCGGAACATATTCCCCATTGATGAAGGCAGAAATGTGAACCCTGATAGCGACCAGACGCTTGCCGATAGCGGATAATTCGAGGTGGCATTCAGCGTTGTCCTCATTGGCACCGGCAATGAGGGCAAGATCAAGGTCTAAGCACGACACCTCAATGCGTACCTGCGGCGGGAATTGGCCGCCACTCGGCCAGTAACTATAGCCAGCCATGACGAAGAAAGAACGGTAGCCGTAATCGGACAGGCGTAAAGAGTAGGCCTTGATTCGTCCCTTATCGCCCACTCGAAATTCACAGGTTGGACGTTTTGGGTCGGGAGCCCAGTTGCATTCGATCTCGGTGAAGCTGCCGTCGGAGTAGGTTTGGCGGAGGACTTTTGGTTGTCTCGCAATGTTCGCGTTCGCAAATGCCACACTTGATAGAATCGCAAGACTGAATGCAGTCGCGAAAAGTAGCTTCATTCGCATGGATTTTCTCCTGACCTCATCAGCGATGGCGACGTATCAGCGCCG
>JAYTOP010000075.1:0-1878 GCA_043747745.1 Pseudomonadota bacterium | reverse complement strand
CACAGAGGAAGCGCCCCTGGCCGGGGCGCTGCACGAGACGCACAACATGATGAATCCGCATCCAGGGAGAATGGCAAGTGACTGACGACCACGCAATTATCGGGCGCCTTGGCACCCTGTTCACCGCATGCTTCCACATCGAAGTCCCGTCTCCGGATACCGATCTTCTCGAATCGGGAATCCTGGATTCGCTCCAGTTCGTGGAGTTGCTCGTGCAGCTCGAGCAGAACTTCAACCTGCGCATCAAGATCGACGACATCGACCTGGAAGATCTGCGCACGCTTGCGCGCATCGCCCGGTTGGTGGACGCGAACCGCGAGGCCGCGCGTCCTTCGACACTGCAGCACCCGTCAAGCGCCGCCGATTGAAGCGAAACGGCGCGGCGGATCGCAGGAATGCAACAGCAAGTCGCATGCGCAGGAACGTGACCCGATGCGATCCGACCCTCCCGAACAGCTAGCTCGCCGCACCAAGACGGACGCTGCCATCGCGACGATTCGCGTTTTCACCGAGGACGATGTTCCCGCCGCCGCCGCCCTGTTCGCCCGCGTCTACCCGGAATACCGCTGGCGCTCGCAGGATGCGTGCGAATCCTATTTCCGCGAGATACTGTTCGAGAATCCGTGGCGTGACCCGGATATTCCTTCCTGGGTGGCGGAGGAGAATGGCCGGCTATCCGGCTTCTATGCCGTGCTGCCGCGGCGGATGCTGCTGCACGACCGCCCGATTCGCGTAGCGGTGGGCTGCCAGTTCATGATGGCGCCCGACAACCGCAACAGCCTGGCGGCGCTGCAACTGACGAAAGCCTGCATTTCCGGCCCCCAGGATCTCACGCTTGCCGATGGCGCGAACGCGCAGGCCCGGCGCATGTGGGTCGCAATCGGCGGGGTCGCACCCCTGCTGTATGGCCTGCACTGGACCCGGCTGCTGCGGCCCGCACGCCATGCGTTTTCCCTGCTGCAGGGACGGGGCGCAATAGCGCCTGCTGTCGCGCTAGCCGCCCGTCCGCTGTGCGCGGCCGCCGACGCGCTGGTCGCCCGTCTGCCGCCAAACCGTTTTCTGCGCGACCCACGAGATTTCTCCGGGAGCGCGCCGGACCCGGCGGCGATGCTGTCGCATTTTTCCGACTTCACGGGCGGCAGCGCGCTGCGCCCGGAATACAACGCCGGCGCGCTCGCCTGGTTGCTGGATCAGGCGGCACGCAAGAAGCGCCATGGTGAGCTGCGCTCGCGCGCCGCTCTCGGCAGCAAGCGGCAACTGATCGGCTGGTATCTCTATTACCTGAATGCCGGCGGCGTTAGCGAAGTCGTGCAGATCGCGGCACGCGACGGCTGCTTCGACCAGGTATTGCAGCAACTGATGGCCGATGCCTGGAGAAACGGTGCAACGGCGCTGCACGGTCGCGTCGAACCGCGCTTCCTGCAGGAACTCTCCGACCGCCACTGCTGGTTCCGACGGGAGGGCCCATGGACGCTGATCCATTCCCGCCATGCCGAAATCGTGGCCATCATCCAGCAAGGCGACGCATTTCTGAGTCGCCTGGAAGGCGAGTGGTGGCTACGCTTTCAGGGCGGATGATCCGGCAAGGCCCGGCGCGAGGGTTGTCCGGGTCTGCCCACAAGGTCGTAGTCGTCGAGTCCGATGAGGGACTTTGCGATCACGTGTCGGCCTGGCAAGACCTTGCCGACCACGCCCTGGAGGCCAACGTGTTTTATGAACCCTGGCTATTGATGCCGGCGTTAAAAAATCTGCACCCGGGAACGCCGTTGCGTCTGGTCTTCATTTACGAGCCCGCTTCGCCGGGAACGGCCGGCGCATCGAAGTTGTGCGGTTTTTTTCCCCTGGAACCGGATTCGCGGTTTCGCAATCTGCCGATCC
>JAYTOP010000074.1:0-65747 GCA_043747745.1 Pseudomonadota bacterium | reverse complement strand
CAACAGGAGGGACAACACGATGACCAGCAACCGCCGATAAGCTCAAGGCAAGAGCGTCATGCATCCGGTGTTGACGGAAGTCTCCTTACGGAATTGTTAGCGCCCACTACCCAAAGATGGACTTCTGGCGTTCTTTGTCTGAGTGAGGTTGTACCAACGAGTCGGGAAGCAAAACCTGCATGAAGCGCTCAGAAGATCGCACACACTCGGTCAGCATATCCAACCGATCAAGTGCGACGTACGTTGCACAAGAGCGAGCTTGGCAGTTGATCGATTTTTCCGGGTTGAACTCTATATCGGTAAATCCCACGTAGCGATGCAGGCGTTGGAGGAATTCTCTGTGAGGATGGAGCGCACGAATGTAAAGCCAGTCGTAGAACGCCGTCTTTGGGATTAGAGGGAAATCCTGCCCCTCAAACCGAAAGCCAACTAACTTCCCAGATTGCGTCAATCGCTCATCGCGCTTTGCCTCTCTGCTGTCAGCGCCAAAAATATCTGTGAATGGGCCGCCGTTCTCAAAAACTTTACTGCCTTGAAAAGCGCACTCAAGCGAGATGACACCCCCCTCGTCCAGCTCCACTTTTAGGTTAAAGGCGCTAAGTCTTTGTCCGAGCTTTTCCTCCGATTTTGTAGAAACCTCAAGCAGTGGCTCATAGCCACGCTTTGCAGCGGCTGCATGTAGCTCGACTACATTCTTCTTCTTTTGGGATGGAGCCATGCCCTTGTGCCAAAGGAAAGGCACGCTTACCTCCTCGACGAGGCGGCCTGGCTTTTGCGAAGGAAGGAATACTGGACGCTCAGCCACTTCTAGACCCCGGAAATAATCGAAAGTGAGATGTGCCTAGGGACAAGGAGCTCATACTTAGCTGCTCGTTTCTTTCGTTCGAACAGCGGAGGATCAAGCCATTGTGAGTGTGCCGGAGCAATAATCTCAAAGTCCATCTCTACAACAGCTTGTGCGAGAGGCAACGGATCAACTCCGGACTTGTTTGCAACATCTGGGCAGAAAAGTATGCCGTCGCGGTAGATGATCTCCGGGGCAATGCGCAGGAACCTCGACTCCAAGATCCGGCCGTCTCTCCGGGCGACCCACTCCATCGGATGTTCCGGAAGAAAGCAGAGATGCACAAAGTTATCCTGACCTTTCACGGCATCGGCGTCGTGGCTCCATTCGTTGCCACCGGGAGCCACTACTTCACTGTTGAGTTTTGACCAAGGAAAGAGCCCGCCGCGCGCCTTAATTGACGGCAAATTCCGAGTGTCCGTGAAGTGATAGAAGCACTTGACGTTGTACTGCTTCAGGAACTGGTCTGGTGTCATGGGCGCTAACACATGTGGAGATGGCGGGTTCATGCGGGGATTGCCGGATGCGGGTACGCCGCAGCGTGTTGCAGGGCGTCAGTGCGGGCAAGGCAACTCAACTGCATACGGAGCGCTATTCGCGCGCGACCACGCGATTGCGGCCGCCCTGCTTGGCTTTCATCAGGCGTTGATCGGCGCGTCGCATCAGGTTCGACATGTCAAGCGCATCGACAGGGCAACTCGCGAGCCCTGCGGAGAAGGTGAGCGTGCAGGGTCTGGACTGGTCGCCGGTAGTGCCCTCATCGGGAGCGAAGGGAGTGGCGGCGACCCGTTTGCGCAGCGTCTCCATGCGTTCCCACGCAGGTCCCATCGAGCGCTGCATCAACAGCACGAACACTTCGCCGCCGACGCGCATTAGCGGCTCGTCGCGACCGAGTTCATTGCGCAGGACTTCCACGACATGCCGCAGTGCACGGTCGCCGGTTGGGTGGCCGAACTCGTCGTTGATGCGCTTGAAATGGTCGAGGTCGATGATCGCCAGCGTGATCGACGTGTCGTTCTTGCGCGCCTGCTCGACGATTTGCGGCACGCGATGGACGAGGAACGAACGATTCGGCAAACCAGTCAACGTATCGGTGCCCGACAGCATCACCAGCCGCTGCAGGCGATAGACCACGACGGCAGTGAGCAGGGTCGCGACCAGCAGCAGGACCACGCGTTGGACCTGGTTGCTGACGGACACCTCTCCATAGGCGGCCGTCGCCAGTATCGCGTGCGGGCCTGCCTGCACGAAGACCCAGATCACCAGCGCGCTGTACTGGACGATCGCGAGCAAGCCGGTAAACAAGGTCACGCGACCATCGTTGCGCAGCGCCGTCGCGAAGATCGACAGCGGGTAGCACGACCATACGATCAACGTGTTGAGGCTGGCCGCAGGCGACTGCGTCGCCAGCAGAAGCAGTACCAGCGTCTCCATACTCACATCGGAGGCGCTGCTCACGAACGGCAACCAGCGGTAGCGGCGATGTTGTTTCGCCAGGGTCAGCCACAGCAACGCAAGCAACAAGCCGAGGCCGGTACCAGCCAACCCGGCCAGGCTCTCGGATATGCTGCCACCGGTGAGGAAGTTGATCAGCGGCAGTAACATCAATATTGCGGTTGCGGCCAGACGGATGCGCGCGACCAGCAATTCGCCGCCCGCACCGATGTCCAGAACGATTTCGTCCGGTCGATCGCGAACCGTGCGCACCAGCTCGACCAGGGTTTGCCGCAGTGTGCTCACGCCTCGCCTCCGGGCCACGACTTTTGCGCCATGATCGCATGCGGGTTCGCACTGCGAACATTGTGCAGCTCACAAAGTCACAACCCGCGGATTGCGACCCATAGCCCCAGCACGGCGAACACAGCGGCCGCGATCCAGCGCGCGTAGCGCAGCGGCAGTTTTTCGGTGAACTTCGCGCCGAGAATGACCGCCGGCACATCCGCGACCAGCATGCCGAGCGTGGTGCCGGTGATCACTTGCCACAGCGGGTGGTAGTTCGCGGCGAGCACGACGGTCGCGATCTGGGTCTTGTCGCCGATTTCGGCCAGGAAAAACGTCACCACCGTCGCCGCGAACGCACCGTAGCGCGGCAGCTTGTCGGTTTCGGTCTCGAGCTTGTCCGGCACCAGCGCCCACGCCGCGACCGCGATGAAACTGATCGCCACGCCCCAGCGCAGGATCTCGGGCGACACCAGGTGGGTGAGCCATGCGCCGAGCCAGCCCGCGAGCGTGTGGTTGAACACCGTCGCGACAAGGATGCCCGCGATGATCGGCCACGGCTTGCGATAACGCGCGGCGAGCAACAGCGCGAGCAACTGGGTCTTGTCGCCAATCTCGGCGATGGTGACGGTGAACAGCGAAACGAGCAGGGCTTGCATGGGATTCTCCGGGGTCGGGCGTGGACGGGAAAGCAAACGTCGCGCAGCCCGACCAGGGGAACGCGACGCCTGCCTTCGGTCTCGCCCGGCGCAGCGATTGGCTGTGCCTGCATGCGCCATGGCCTGCCGGCCAAGTGTGTTGACGCATGTACCGGCAATGCTGCCGGTGGGCTACTCCCCGGAGGAGGGATGCGCACATTATATAGTGTCGGCGCGATATGGTTTTCATGCGCAGGGCATTACGATGGCGACTGGGTCGCGCAGGAGTCTCATATGCAATACCGTCGCCTCGGTTCATCCGGCCTGAAGCTCTCCGCACTGGGTTTCGGTGCGTGGGTCACGTTCGGCACCAGCATCGGCCGCAGCCAGGCGCGCGAACTCATCGCGCAGGCGTTCGATGCGGGCGTGAACTTCTTCGATAACGCCGAGACCTACGCGAACGGCGAGGCCGAGCGGATTATGGGCGACGTGCTCGCCGATCTGCGCCTGCCGCGCGATGCGTGGTGCGTGTCCAGCAAGGTCTACTTCGGCGCTGTGGACCATCCTGCGCCAACCCAGAAAGGCCTCTCGCGCAAGCATGTCATCGAAGCCTGCGAGCAGGCGCTGCGACGGCTGCGCGTCGATTACCTCGACCTGTATTACTGCCATCGCCCCGATCCCGACACGCCGATCGAGGAAACCGTGCGCGCGATGGACGCGCTGATCCGGCAGGGCAAGGTGCTGTATTGGGGTACGTCGGAATGGCCGGCCGAAGCGATCATCGAAGCCGCGAGGATCGCGCGCCGCAATGGCCTGCATCCGCCGACGATGGAGCAGCCCGAGTACAACCTGCTGCATCGCGAACGCGTGGAATTCGAGTACGCGACGCTGTATTCGGAATTCGGAATCGGCACCACAATCTGGTCGCCGCTTGCTTCGGGACTATTGACCGGCAAGTACAACGACGGCATACCCGAGGCATCGCGCATGGCCACGCCGGGCTACGAGTGGCTCGCGCGACGCATGTCCACCGCCGAGGGCGCGGCGCGACTCGAACGTGCGCGGCGCTTCACTGCGCTCGCTGCCGAATTCGGCTTGAAACCCGCGCAGCTCGCGATCGCGTGGTGCCTGCAGAATCCGAACGTGTCCAGCGTGATCCTCGGCGCGAGCCGGCCCGAGCAACTGCGCGAGAACCTCGGCGCGCTCGCGGTCGTCGACAAGCTCGACGCCGACATGCTCGCGCGGATCGAAGCAGCGACCGCCTGACCGTCGCCGTATTCGCCTTCCTTATATACTCAGTTCAGCTCGATCCAGTCATCGCAGGGGAATTCGCATGGAATACGTCGTCATCTTCCTGGTCTTCATGGTGGTGGTCGCCATCAAGCTCGCCGTCCGCATGGTGCCGCAGGGTTACGAATGGACGGTCGAGCGTTTCGGCAAATACACCAAGACGCTCGATCCGGGGCTGCATTTCCTGTTGCCGATCGCGTACAGCATCGGCCGCAAGATCAACATGATGGAGCAGGTGCTCGACGTGCCGTCGCAGGATGTCATCACCAAGGACAACGCAGTCGTCAAGGTGGACGGCGTGGTGTTCTTCCAGGTGCTCGACGCCGCCAAGGCTGCGTACGAGGTCGCGACGCTGGAGATCGCGATCCTCAACCTGGTGATGACCAACATCCGTACCTCGATCGGTTCGCTCGACCTCGACGAGTCGCTGTCCAAGCGCGACGAGATCAATGCCAAGGTGCTGGTTGCGGTCGACCAGGCGACCCATCCGTGGGGGCTGAAGGTCAACCGCATCGAGCTCAAGGACATCGCGCCGCCGCGCGACCTGGTCGATTCGATGGCGCGGCAGATGAAGGCCGAGCGCGAGAAGCGCGCGAACATCCTCGAAGCCGAAGGATTCCGGCAGGCCGCGATCCTCAAGGCCGAGGGCGAGAAGCAATCGGTGATCCTCGAAGCCGAGGGCAATCGCGAGGCCGCGTTCCGCGCCGCCGAGGCGCGCGAGCGTTCCGCCGAGGCCGAGGCGAAGGCGACCGAACTCGTAAGTAACGCGATCGCGAACGGCAACGTGCAGGCGATCAACTACTTCGTCGCGCAGAAATACATCGAGGCGTTCAAGGCGCTGGCGGAATCGTCGAATCAGAAGTTCGTGCTGCTGCCGATGGAGTCGGCGGGGATTCTTGGCTCGCTGTCCGGAATCGCGGAACTGGCAAAGGAGAGCCTGTCGAAACAGCAGGCCGTGGTCGTGCGGCCGCCATCGCCGCCAGCGCGCCCGCCTTCTCCGTCAGCGCCGTTGTCGTCCCCTCAAGGAAATTGATCCATGCGTACCGAACTGATCGTCTGGGCCTGCGTGTCGCTGCTGTTGATGGCGGCCGAGATGCTCGCGCCGGGTGCGTTCCTGTTGTGGCTTGGTTTCGCGGCGGCCGGCGTCTTCGTGGTGCTGTTGTTCGTGCCCGGACTCGCGCCGGTCTGGCAGGCGGTCGCTTTCGCCGTCATGGCGATCGCGTCTGTCACGGTGTACTGGCGACTGTTCCGCCGGAGCGTGACCGAGAGCGACCAGCCGCTGCTCAATCGCCGCGCCGAACAACTCGTCGGGCAGACGTATCAGCTGGACGCAGCGATCGTGGACGGCCGCGGGCGGGTCAAGATCGGCGACGCATTCTGGGCCGTCGAAGGTGCCGACGCCCCGGTCGGGGCATCGGTGCGTATCGCCGCTGTGCATGGCATGTCGCTGCGGGTCGTGGTGGTGGATTGATGCAGCGGATCTTGTTGGTGTGCCGCATCGCCCGGGCTTCTCTGGGATAATGCCGGTCTTTCCCGCGAGATCGAATCGATGACGCAAAAGACCATCCTCAACGACACCCATCGCGTGCTCGGCGCGAAGATGGTGGATTTCGGCGGCTGGGACATGCCGATCCACTACGGCTCGCAACTCGACGAGCATCACCTCGTCCGCCGCGACGCGGGCATGTTCGATGTCTCGCACATGACCGTGGTCGACCTGCATGGCGCGCGCGTCCGCGACTTCCTGCGGCATCTGGTCGCGAACTCGGTGGACAAGCTCAAGGTGTCGGGCAAGGCGCTGTACACCGCGATGCTCAATCCGCGCGGCGGGGTGATCGACGACCTGATCATCTATTACCGGGACGAACGTTTCTTCCGGCTGGTGGTGAATGCATCGACGCGCGACAAGGACCTGGCCTGGATCATCACGCAGGCGAAAGCCTTCGATGTGGAAGTGAAGGAGCGTCCTGATTTCGCGATGATCGCGGTGCAGGGTCCGAACGCACGCGACAAGACGCTCAGCCTGCTGTCCGACGCGGGCCGCGCTGTCGCCGCGAAGCTCGGCAAGTTCGCCGCCGCTGAAGTCGATGGCATGTTCGTCGCGCGCACCGGCTACACCGGCGAGGACGGCTTTGAAATCATGTTGCCGGACGCGCAGGCGGTCGCGTTCTGGAATCGCCTGCTCGATGCGGGCGTGAAGCCGGCGGGACTCGGCGCGCGCGATACCTTGCGTCTGGAAGCCGGCATGAATCTCTACGGCCAGGACATGGACGAGGATGTGTCGCCTTACGAGGCTGCACTCGCTTGGACGGTTGCGCTCGACGCTGGTGCCGATTCGAAGCCGCGCGACTTCATCGGCCGCGGCGTGCTCGAACAGCAGAAGGCGAATGGTGCGCCGCGCCAGATGGTCGGTCTGGTGATGGACGAGAAGGGCGTGCTGCGCCACGGCCAGAAAGTGCTGACCGCAAACGGTGACGGCGAGATCCTGTCAGGCACGTTTTCGCCGACACTGGGCAAGGCAATCGCTTTCGCGCGCGTGCCGGCTGGAGATCCTGGCGATGTGCGCGTGGACATCCGCGGCAAGGAAGTCCCGGTGCGAGTCGTGAAGTTTCCGTTCGTCAGGGATGGGCAGGCCCAGCCCGGAGTCTGATTCTACTGAATACGATCTGCTGAATACGATCCGATGCCTCCGCTACAATGAGGCGGCCTGCATGGCGCAATTCCTTCCGACCAATTCCCCCGGAGCTGACATGAACGAGATTCCAGGCGACCTCAAATTCCTCAAGTCCCACGAGTGGGCGCGCATGGAAGACAACGGTCGCGTCACCATCGGCATTTCCGAACACGCGCAGAGCCTGCTCGGCGATCTGGTCTATGTCGAGCTGCCCAGCGTTGGCGACACCGTCAAGCAGGGCACTGCATGCGCAGTCGTCGAATCGGTGAAGGCCGCTTCCGATGTGTACAGCCCGGTGTCTGGCACCGTGGTCGCGGTCAACGACGCCCTCGGCGACAAGCCGGAGACGATCAACGAGGACGCCTACGGCGAGGGCTGGATCTTCGCGGTCAAGCCCGACGACGCAGCCGAACTCGACGAGATGATCGAACCGGACGACTACGCCGCGATGATCGAGGACGAGGATCACTGAGAGCAGGGGTTTGGGACTGGAGGCTGGAGATTGGGGAAGACGCGCTTCCCCGATACGGCCATCGTCGGTTGCCTCGCAGCTTTCGTGATTCCAGCGCCGAATTTCCTGCGCGACGCGCTATGCATGAAACGTTTCATGCCCGATGCTGTCGCGTTTCGCATCGCTTGCTTTTCCCCAGCCTCCAGCCCCTAACCTCCAGACCCATCCAGAGCGCCCATGCCCTTTATCCCGCACACCGAAGCCGACGTCGCCGCCATGCTTGCCGCGATCGGCGTGGACAGCATCGAAGATTTGTTCGACGAAATCCCCGAAAGCCTGAAAGTGCATGCGCTGGCCGGCGTGCCGGCGGGGTTGTCGGAGATGGATACCAATCGGGTATTGCGCGCGCGCGCAGCGATGGACGTCATCGAACTCAACTTCGCGGGGGCGGGCGCGTACGAGCACCACATTCCGGCGGCGGTCTGGCAGATCGTCGGCCGCGGCGAATTTTATTCGGCTTACACGCCGTACCAGGCCGAGGCGAGCCAGGGCACGCTGCAGCTGATCTACGAATACCAGACGATGATGACCCGGTTGACCGGGATGGATATCAGCAACGCGTCGATGTACGACGGCGCGACCGCGCTTGCCGAAGCGGTGCTGATGGCCGAACGCTGCCGCAAGAAGAGCGCGCAGCGCGTGCTGGTCCCGACATCGGTGCACCCGGCCTACCGCAAGACCGTGCACACCATCGTCGCCTCGCAGGACATCGAGATCGTCGAGCTGGATTGTCCGAACGGGTTCCTCGATCCGGCCAGCCTCGATGGCGTCGAAGGCGAGTTCAGTGCGCTGGTGATTCCGCAGCCGAACTTCTTCGGCGCGCTCGAAGAGGTCGATGCGCTGACCGACTGGGCGCATGCGCGCGGCATGCTGGTCATCGCGGTGGTCAATCCGGTGTCGCTCGCGTTGCTGAAAGCGCCCGGCGCGTGGGGCAGCAGCGGCGCCGACATCGTCTGCGGCGACGGTCAGCCGCTCGGCGTGCCGCTGTCGTCGGGCGGTCCGTACTTCGGCTTCCTGTGCTGCAAGAAGGACCTTGTGCGCAACATGCCGGGCCGCATCGTCGGCCGCACCACCGACCTCGACGGACGCATGGGCTATGCGTTGACGTTGCAGGCGCGCGAACAGCACATCCGCCGCGCGAAGGCGACCTCGAACATCTGCACCAACCAGGGTTTGCTCGTCACTGCGGCGACCATCCACATGGCGATGCTCGGCCCGGAAGGGCTGCGTCGCGTTGCCGCCGCCAGTGTCGCCAACACCAGATCTCTCGCCGAACGGCTGCTGCGCATTCCCGGAGTGCGTGCCGCGTTTCCCGATCGCACGCATTTCCACGAGCAGGCGTTCGTGTTGCCGAAGCCTGCGGCCGAAGTCATCGAAGCGCTCGCCGGGCAGCGCATGCTCGCCGGCTTTGCGCTCGGCGAAGACTTTCCGGTGTTCGGCGACGCACTACTGGTGTGCGTGACCGAAACCAAGAACGCCGACGATCTCGATCGATTCGCCGCTGCGATTTCCGCTGCCGTCGGCTGAAAAATTTCCGTCGAACAACACGCGAGCCCGCGATGGAGACGTCGCGGGCTCGCGCATTTCTGCTTGTGCGACGCGCAAAACGCGTATTCGATCGCACGCATCCAAAAATTATTTTCGTGTTCGATCGCAACGTTCGCGACGCGAGCAACGCGCATGCGATCGCGCGACGATCGCATCGTCAAAAATTTCATCGCGCATGCAAGCCGCACCATTGCTTGCTTTCGCGATGCATCGCAAGTTCTGCATGTTTGCGTGCGAATGCATGCGAGGTTGTTCGCGACAGCGCATGCGTCGCTTGCGAGTGAACCGCCGCGAAATTTTTTTCGCAAACATGTTGACACTCTGCTGACACGTGATTAGGTTTCGCGCAGCAGACACGAACTGCGGAAGAGAGTGAGAACGATAGAATTGCCAGTGCTTCGAACGAACACAGTCTCCGCCCAGACTTTCTTTCTGGTGGACACAGGGCATCTATCCCTCAAAAAAAAGCTCGCCTCTTCGCCCCGAATGCCGTCATCGAACGCCCGCGTCGTCATTGATGCGGGCGTTTTCGCAAGCGAGACAACGCGCGTCTGCACGACGCGCACAACCCATCCGTCCGTCATCGCCCCTGGCGTGGCGGCGGTCGGTCGCGGAGCTGCACCCCGCACCGTTGCGTTGAAACTGGGCAACACCCACAGCCAACAGACGAGGAGTCAATCATGGCTATGAAGAAAGCTGCTGCGAAGAAAAAGCCCGCCGCCAAGAAAGCGGCGAAGAAAGTCGCCAAGAAACCGGCCGCCAAGAAGGCAGTGAAGAAAGCTGCCAAGAAAGTTGCCAAGAAAGTTGCCAAGAAGCCGGCCGCCAAGAAAGCAGCCAAGAAACCAGCTGCCAAGAAAGCGGTCAAGAAGACTGCGAAGAAAGCTGCGGCCAAGAAGCCGGCAGCCAAGAAGGCAGCGGCCAAGAAACCAGCTTCAAAGAAGCCAGCCGCAAAGAAAGCCAAGAAGGCCGCCAAGAAGCCTGCAGCAAAGAAGAAGGCTCCGATGGCTCCGGCAATGCCGGCGTCTCCAGTGGCCCCGATGTAAGACAGCCCCGACTGTCGTAGTCAGCAAGTCAGGTAACACGCGTCACTCTCTCCCTGTACTGCCCAGGCAGGGAGAGAGACTTTCCGGACCGGTCCGTTTTCATGCGCCGCGCCGCGACCCTCTGTACCAATCCGCTTGATCGTATTCCGAACGCATGCGCGTCGATGCGTTGGCTTGCGCGTTCGCGCATGCCAGCCGCCATATCCGGGACGCGTGCAAACGACGCTGTCGCATCGCCCTTGCCGGGTTGTAGGATAGGCGTCGAATCAGGGGACATCGTCATGCGCATCCGTACCGCACCGCACGCGTCGGCACTTGTACGCACGTTGATCGCACTCATGCTCGCCGCAATCTGTGTGGCGACGACCATCAACCGACAGTCGTGGAGCCGCGCATGGAACCGGCACTGAGTCCTTACGGGAGGCCGCACATGCCGCACATCCATGCCGTCGAAAGAGGCTGGGCGCAGGTGATCCTCGGCGCGATCAGCGATGGCGTGATCAGCCTGGATGCCGACGGTGTGATCGATTACCTCAACCCTGCCGCCGAGCGCATCACCGGCTGGCCGCTCGCCTCCGCCGTCGGCATGCAGGTCGTGGAAGTGCTGCCGCTGGTCGGCATGCGCGAACCGCCATCGCATCCGGATGCGGCGGCATTGTCCGCTTGGTTCCACAGTGCGGCCGAATCGATCGCGACCTTGCGCGTGCGCGATGGCGGCGAGCGCCAGATCCAGTTGTCGGTCTCGGTATTGATGGACGGGCAGGGCGGTCCGCAGGGCCTGGTGCTGACGTTCCGCGACACCTCGCATACCACCAGTTTGATGCGCGAACTTGCGCACCGGAGCAGCCACGATCCGCTCACCGGGCTGCACAATCGCGAGGAATTCGAGCGTCGGCTCAGGCGTCTGCTCGGTGATGCGCAGACCGGCGGTGGTCCGCATGCGCTGTGCTTCATCGACCTGGATCAGTTCAAGCTGGTCAACGATACCTGCGGCCACGCGGCTGGCGATGCCTTGCTCAAGGATGCATCCGCGACGTTGCAGTCGCTGGTCGGCGAGAACGATCTGCTGGCGCGCGTCGGCGACGATGCCTTTGGCCTGCTGCTGCCGCAGATGGGCACCAGCCGCGCGATGCAGGTTGCGCAGGAAGCGGTCGCCGCACTGGATCGTCTGCGCTTCGGCTGGGGCGACCGTCAATTCGGCATCAGCGGTTCGGTCGGCGTCGCGGCGATCCGCTCGGACGCGCGCACGATCGACGACGTGCTGATCTCGGTCGAAGCAGCGTGCGCGGTCGCGAAGGAGCGTGGCCGCAACCGCATCCATTTGTTCGAGCCGCAGGATATCGACGTTGCGCGTCGGCAAGGCGAGATGCGCTGGGTGCCGCGACTGCAGACCGCGCTGGAAGTCGGCGATTTCCAGCTGATGTTCCAGGACATCGTGCCGACCGCACAGGGACGCATCAGTGGGCGTCATCTCGAAGTCCTGATCTGCCTGCCGGATGCGAGCGGACGGCTGGTTTCGCCGGGCGAATTCCTGCCGGCCGCACGCCGCTATGGCTTGATGGGTCGCATCGATCGCTGGGTCACCGCGCAGGTCGGCGAGTGGTTGCACTGGCGCGCCGGCAGCGGGCGTTCGTTGCCCGAACTGGTGACGATCAATCTGTCGGGATCTTCGCTCAGCGATCCGGAGTTCCGCGATTTCGCCGAGGAGCAGGCGCGTGAGCTGCCGCCGGGCGGCACGTTCTGTTTCGAGCTCACCGAGAGCGAAGCGATCGCCGATATGGATGACGCGAGCAACTTCATCACCCGCATGAAAACCCATGGCTGCAAGTTTGCGCTCGACGACTTCGGCAGCGGTCTGTCGTCGTTCGCGTACCTCAAGGGGTTGCCGCTGGATTACGTGAAGATCGATGGCCAGTTCGTGCGCGACGTGGCGACCGATCCGGTCAACCTCGCGATGGTCGAGGCGATCCACCACATCGGCAAGGTCATGGGCATGCAGACGATCGCCGAACTGGTCGAGACCGAAGCGGTGTACGAGCGCATCCGCGCGATCGGCGTCGACTACTGCCAGGGTTACTACTTCGGCGGATTGCGGCCGCTGCTCAGCTTGTCCTGAGTACAGCGCGGGCGCTCGCAGGCGATGGCCGACATGCCGGCAACAAGAAGACTGCGGCGCTGATGTTGACTGGCAGTTCATCGACCCGTTTCGGGCAGCGGGGAACGTCTGTTTTCGGGAAGGCTACTCGTAGGATGAACCGTCACGTGCGATGCGTCTGTCGTCAGCGGCCTTCATGGATTGCGATGCAATGCACTAGAAAATGTCTCCGCCGGTCAGCCACCAGGTCTGCATGCGTCCCTTGCCCTTGGCGTCGATATCGCCGCGTCGCTCGACGCGGAAACCGGGCGATAACTGGCCGACGAGACGCTCGGTCAGTTGGATGCGTCCCGGCTCGCTATGCGATTCCATCCGAGAAGCGGTGTTCACGGTATCGCCCCAGACGTCGTAACTGAACTTGTGCCGGCCGATGACACCGGCTACTACGGGTCCGCAATCGATCCCGACCCGCAGCGAGAGCGCAACTCCGTGCGACGCCCCGATCCGCACGACTTCATCGACGATCGCCAGAGCGAATCGTGCTGCGGCATCGGCGTGATCTTCGCGCGCGTCAGGAAGTCCCGCGACGGCCAGGTACGAATCGCCGATGGTCTTGATCTTTTCCAGGCCCTGTTGCTTGGCGAGTCGATCGAAACGGCAGAAAATGCGGTCCAGTAGCTGCACGACCTCGCCGGGCGTTCGCGCCTGTGCGAACGGCGTGAATCCAACCAGGTCGGCGAAAACCACGCTGACTTGGCTCGCCGCATCGGCGATTGGCGACTCGCCGCGTTTCAGCCGCGCGGCAATGGTGGCGGGAAGGATATTGAGCAGCAGCGATTCGACCTCGCGGCGCCGCGCATGATTGTCCCTCTGCAGGCTGTCCAGCAGCCATCCGCCAGCTCCTGCAGCGATACCGCTGAGCAATACGTTGTTCATGTGCATCAGGCGGTGCCCTACCGGAAGCCCCGGAACCAGCCACAGCACGACGACGTAGGACGAAAGAACCACGCCATTGACTGCCATGCCTTCCGCGAACGGCATCCGCAGCAGCAGGAATGGCAGGAATGCCAGCAGCACCGGCCCGAAGTAGCCGTATTTCAACAGCACCTGGCCCCAGCCGTGGCTGGCAAGTATCAGCGGCGCGACGACAGCGACGTCCAGTCCGCACACCAGGGCGAAAATCGGGACGAGGACAGGGGGAGTGATCGACGGCGACCGAGTCAGCACCAGAAAAGTCGTCGCCAGCAGGAGATTTGCTCCGAGCCATCCAGTCATCGGATGCGACCAATTCAAGTGCGATCCAAAGAGCTGGAACGCCATCGCCACCACCGTCATCGAGGATACGACGATCACGCTATAGCGCAATGCGCGTTGCCTCACGACCACCATTTCGGATCGATAACCTCGCTCGGTCGCAGGATCCACGAATCGAGGCCCAAGGATGCCGTTGCGTACGAGCAGGAGATCGCGCGCGAGGGGTGACGCACTGCGTGTGGTCGCTGCGTCGATGCGTTGTCCCCCATAGACAGGATCGGCATTCGATCTACTTTACTCTGCCACGATGCCAAGGCTCCGTCGACTCGATGCACGGAGATCCGCGACGATTCCCATGTCTTTCGGAGCTCATTCGGATGTCCTCCGTCCCGAAGCTGCCATCGGCGAGGGTCCGCTTCAGGGACTGCAATTGAGAACGCAGCACCTGCAAGATCATCGAGCAGGATCGCCATTCCTGATCGCCGGCAAATGACCTTCAGTGCCTTTTCCAGGGTCTTGGTTTGCAGCAATCGGTTCTTCTCACATCAAGGGTTACAGTCGTCGCAAGAGCTGGGGTCCGCTGTGGGGATGTCTGTCACGGGCCGGTCTTCGCGAATGGCACAGACGCGGCATGACCATATCGTTTTCCGGATGACATGGGTCGGTGCGCCGCACCAGTCGCACGGCAATCCTGGAATATGTTCGGTGACATCGAAGCCGGGAGCGCCACAGGCCGGGCAGACGCTCTGCATCCGTCGAACAAGGTCTGCCGTTGCGCGTCCGATGGCTTTCATGCGTGTGGGATTGCGATGTGCGCGCATGTCCGTTTCGACGAACGCGCTGCTTCCATCGGCAGTGAGCATGCGGATCGCAGCTTCGTAGGTACGCCGGTCGGTTATGTCCTTGATCAACGCTCTTTCCGGCACGGGCTTGCCATCGATGCAGCCGATCACGATGAGACCATGTTCTGGAAACCCGGCTCGTTCGGCGAAAGCCACAGCAGCATCCAGGTCGGTCACCACGGTGTGACTGAAGTTGGTGTCCAGTCCGGCATGGTGACCATCCAACTCAAAGCCGGTCTCGCGATCGATCAGCAGGACGAGTTCCTGGCCTAGCGGCAGAAAGGGAATCAATGGATGCGCTCCGAAGCTGCCTTCACTCGCAACGCAGATGCGCGCGTCTGGCATGGATCGGAACGCTGCGGCGATCTTGGCTCGGGCCGTATCCAGCGGGGAGCCGGCTCGTTGGACTTCGCGACTGAAGGTGCCAAATTGATCAGTATCCAGATCACGAGCTACGCACACGTCGAGTCCGAAGGCATCCTTCAACATGGGCGCGACGACGCGCTCCTTGCCGTGCATCGTCGCAACTACGGCGACCAGCCCGGAATAGTTGCGCTTGTCGTCACCGCCCATCAGAAGTAGCCCTCGCGTTTCTTTTGTTCCAGTGAGCCCCCGTCCTCCGCATCGCTGATCCGGCCCTGACGTTCCGATACGCTCGCACCCATCGTTTCGAGGACGACCGCAGCCAGGTCAGAAGCTTCCGAAGCGATGGCGCCGGTGACCGGCCAGCATCCCAGGGTGCGAAAGCGTACGCTGCGCATCTGCACTTTTTCGCCTGGCTCGAAGCGCATCCGGCTCTCGTCATCGACGACGACAAAGGCAGCGCCACGCTCGACGACGGGCAGTTGCTCGGCGAAATACAGCGGTGCCAGTTCGATGCCTCGCCGCAATGCGTACATCCAGATGTCGGTTTCGGTCCAGTTGGAAAGCGGGAATACCCGTGCCGACTGGCCCTTGCCGAGGCGCGTGTTGTAGATCTGCCACAACTCTGGTCGCTGTTGTCGTGGATCCCAGGCATGGGCTTCGTTGCGCACCGAAACGACCCGTTCCTTGGCACGCGACTTTTCCTCGTCGCGCCGCGCACCGCCGAAGATGATGTCGTAGCCGCCTTCGTTCAGCGCCGCCTTCAACGCGTCGGTGCGCATGATCGTCGTGTAGCGGTCGCCGTGATCGAAGGGGTTGATGCCGCAAGCACGCCCTTCTTCGTTGGAATGGGCGATCAGTTGGAAGCCGTGCTCGCGCGCGAATGCGTCGCGGAATGCGATCAGCGAACGAAACTCCCAGGTCGAATCGACGTGCAGCAACGGAAATGGCGGCTTGGCCGGGTAGAACGCGCGCAGGGCAAGGTGCGCCATCACGGTGGAGTCCTTGCCTGCTGAAAACAGCATCACGGAGTTGCGCGCTTCGGCGACGGATTCTCTCAGGATGTGGATCGCTTCCGACTCCAACCGGTCCAGGTGCGTGAGTCGGTTGCTCACGACAGCTCGCTCCATTCCAGTCCGCCGCGGTAGCGGTGCGAAACCTGGCCGTCATCATCGATGGCGAACAGGTGCAGCCACTGGTTGTCGACCAGATCGCGCACCGACTGGTGTTTGGCGATCACCGCGTTCATCGCATCGATCGGCGCGGCGATGAACACGTTCAGGCGCACTGGTTCGTGCGCGAAGCGCTGGCCGTCGTGCACGGATTGCCAGGGCAGGCCCACCTTCAGATCGCCCGCGTTGCCCTCCAGCACACCGATTCCGCCAACGACGTTGTGCAGTACCTTGTTGCCGGCACCGAAGGCGCGGTTATCCACGGTCGAGCCGTAGTACTGGAGATTGATCCAGCTCGCGACGACCATCGGCGCGGTCATGATGAGTTCGAGCACACCGAATCCCTCGTCCTTGCGCCAGTCGTAGCTGTGCAGGAACGCGCGTCCGCCGAGGTCGAGTCCACGTGTGTACTCCCGTGGCGCGGCGATGAAAGCGGCGTTGCCCGCCAGCCCCCATTCGGGGCGAACCTGCGACCAGTCGCGACTGCGCGCGATGACGGACGCGTTGAGGTCGGCACCCGCGCGGATTCGGAGCAACGCAGAACGCTCCTTTCGCGCGAGCGCTCCGGCCTGATCGAGCCACTCGCGCAGTCGGGCCAGATCACGTCCAAGCGTTGCCGGGATCGTTTCGGAGTCGAACAGCCGGACGGCATCGGTGGTCGTGTCGTGCAGGCCAGCGACGAACCAGGTGTCGTCCGGAATCCTGATCCCGCGCTGGCGCAACGCATCGTGCACATCCGGATCGTTGAGCAGGCCGGCGGCGACCCGCGCGTTGGCCTCGCCGGTATGGCCTCCGCATGCGCCGCAATCAAGGCCCGTGGCATAGGGATTGTTGACGGTGCTGCTGCCGTGTCCAGCCAGCAGGACCAGCCGCGCGAAATCACGGGTCATCGACATCGCACGCAGCACCGCCTCGGCCATCGCCACGCGTTGTCCACGATCAAACCCACTGGCGCGGCCTGCAATCGCTCCGGGCTCCAGCTGCGGGACGATGCGCGCGTGTGTGGCGGCATCCAGACCATCGGAGGATGGATGTGGCACCGTGCGGGTGAAGCCGGAGGCGTCGCCGAGAATCCGGGCGGAATACAGCAGTCCGCTCGTTTCGACGAAGGTGAACGACGACACCGCCGACAGCTTGAAGGACTTCCAGGCTTTGGCGATGCGCTGACGCAATTTGCGTCGTCGAAGGATTCCGGCTTCCTCCCCGGCCGAAGCGCCCGCAATCGCTTCGCAGACCGTGAACGCTGGCTTCAGCAGCACCGGACACTGCGCCTCTCCGTGGGTCTGGCCCAACGGGACGTATTCGATCGGGAAGCCGAAGAAGCCGGCAAAGCCCAGGGTTTCCACGTCGGGTGATACGGTTTCCAGCGCGCGCCGGAAGATTTCCGAGCGCACGTCGATGCAGAAAACCGCCTGCGCGCCCTTGCGCGCGATCGATGCAGAGACTGTCTTTCTGGCGTGCGAGCCCAGGCTTGCGATCAGCTGACGCTGGTACGCAGACTCATAGGCATGGTGCAATGCAAGGTCGAGCGCGAAGTCGGGATCATTCCCGGATTCTTCCTCGGATGGCCGCGCGGCAGCCTGGACGACTGCATTTGTCCATGCCGTCTTGAAGGCAGGATCTTTGCGCTCACGGAACAAGGCATAGCCCCAGACCACCCGGATCGCGAGCAGATCGATGATGCGGTCGTCGTTGCGGCCATGCAGTGCGTTGTCCCACGCCAGGTAGCGCACATGACCGGCCCATCCGGCAATGTCGAACAGGGCGCGGTACAGGTAGTCCTCGAGCGCGTGCAAGGGAATGCCAAGTGCATCGACGACGACCGCGATGGCCTTGCGCGGATCGTCCGGCATCGAACTCACTGCCTCGCGAAACCCTTTGATCCCGAACGCCGCCGCGTTGCGGTCGAATCGCATCGCCGCGCTCCACGCGGCATAGGGCGCGAGCTGGCGCGACGGCATCTTCCACGCGGCCGGACCCTGGTCGAAATACGCGGCGCACCAACGCGAGATTTCGTCGACCATGAACGCCGTGCGCGATGCATGACGGTCGCCTCCGGCGAGTGCGTCGAGCACATCGGCGACCGTGGCGACGGTCGGGCGGGGGCTCGGCGCATGCATGGTCTCGCGGGCAACCATCCGCTTGAACGTCGGGACATCCACAGGTTGCTTGGCGGATGCGGGCCAATGCCGCAGACCGACTACTAGATCGGTGTCGTCAATCCGGCCGCTCGCCAGGGCTTCGCGATAGAAACGCCGTGGCATCAGCATGCGGGAGCCGGTGACCCGAGCCAGCCTCGAAACCGTGGCGGCGAAGGCCTCTCCGGAAAATCCGAGGAATGGATTGACCGCAACGAAGTGTTTGAGCGGCCACAACGGTGCAATCCGTTGGCAGGCGATAGCGATCGCCTGGTTGAGCTGTTCGCTTCCGGATGCGCTTTTGTCAGTAATCGATGGCTCGACGACGACGGATGCTGCGGACATGTTCAAGTCTCCGGAAGGATGGGGGCGGGTGCGAGCGGCCGTGCCGGCGCTGTCGGCCAGACGCGCAGGATCAGTCGGTTGGCGATCGTGTTGAGGTAGAACCCGTTGCCAACGTGCGCATACCAGCGCTGCCAGGACGGCGTCTCGATCCGGCCCGGCAGCAGGCCCTGGACGATGGTGATCGCGGCGAATCCGCCCACCACGACCGCGACGATCGCCAGGTCGAACGGCCCGCGCAGCGGCAATGCCGACGGCAGTACGCCAGCGGTCAACTCCGCGACCAGCCATTGCAATCCGAAATAGCTCGTCGCGACGGCGGCCGCGAGCAGCAGGGCCCGCCCGATCACGGCGGCGCTCGGACGCTCGTCGATCGCCTGACCGATCAGATGCGTCAGCCCCAGCATGACGATGGCACCGAGCGCGAACACGCCGGGCTGGCTGCCTGGCGTGGCACCGGACACGGCTCCGACGGCCAGCGTCGTCGCCAGCACGAGTGCCGTCGCGATCAACAGTCGCAAAGGATGCGGCCGCCAACCCGGCGATGCGGAGCCCGGGGCGCGCTGCAGGTCGATGACGCTGCCCGAGGAAAGGAACGCATGCGCCTTGTAGAGCGAATGCGCGACCAGATGCAACAACGCCGCGGAAAACGCTCCAAGTCCGATCTGCAGCATCATGAAACCCATCTGCGCGATGGTCGAATACGCAAGCGAGACCTTGACCGACGTCTGCGTCATCATCACCAGCGAGCCGAACAGCGCGGTCGCACTGCCGACCACGAGCAGCAGGTCGAGCGCAGACCCCGACAGAGCGAGGACGTCCGCAAACCGGAGCAGCAGGAAGCCGCCAGCGTTGATGATGCCGGCATGCAGCAGCGCCGACACGGGCGTGGGCGTCTCCATCACTTCCAGCAGCCAGCCGTGCAGCGGCAACTGTGCGGACTTGAGCAGGCCCGCGACCACAAGCAATGCTGCCAGGGCGTGGATTCCGTCGGGGATCGTGGCGGCATGCAACTGTCTGGCGCCTTGCAGGATGGCGGCGTAATCGAGGCTGCCGAAGAACCTGTGCGCGAGCACCATCGCTCCGATCAGGCAGAGATCTCCGATCCGGCTGGCGATGAATTTCTTTCGTGCAGCCAGCACCGCTGCCGGGCGTTCGCGATAGAACAACAACAGCCGGTGCAGACCCAACGACGTAGCGAACCAGGCGAGCGCTAGCTGGAACAGGTTGCCGGAGAGGATCAGCAGCAGCACGCTCGCCAGGGTCACGCTCAACCCCTGAATGAAACGGCCGTGGTTGGGGTCGCCGGCCAGGTAATTGCGGCTGAAATGGATCACCACGGTTCCGACGAACGCGACCAGCAGTGCCACCGTTGCGCTCAACGCATCGAGCTGGAGGGCGAAGCCGACGCCGGAGAATCCGATCGTTCCCGTTCGCTGTGCCGCGCTGCCGAGCGCCAACTGGATGCTGGTCGCGGCTATGAGGAGGGCCAAAGACGCTATTCCCCCAGCCCATGCGGCGCGTGCCACGAGGAATGGATGCCGGTTCGCCCAGGCCGCCGGGATTATCCCTACGCCAGCGAGCGCGAGTGGGCCCAGGGCTGCAAGCCAGAGCAGCGGTTCGGACATGGTCGTCTCCAGAGTTTGACGACCGGCACTTTAGCGATGGGCTATTGTTTTAGATAATACAAAGATTACACTCTATCGTTCGTTTTTTTGGAAGCTACACGTGCCGCAACTGAACTATCGCCATCTGCGTTATTTCAGGGCCATTGCTCACGATGGAAGTTTGACGAAGGCGGCCGAGCGGCTGCATTTGTCGCAGTCCGCGTTGTCGGTGCAACTGGCCAACCTCGAAGAGCAACTGGGCCATCCGCTGTTCGAGCGGCAGGGCCGAAGGCTGGTTCTGAACGAGGCCGGCCGGATCGCGCTGGACTATGCGGACACGATTTTCCAGGCGGGCGACGAGTTGCTCGGCACCTTGAAGGGTCAGCCGGCGGTGAACCGGCCGATCCTGAAAGTCGGGGCGCTAACCACGCTCTCACGCAACTTCCAGATGGAATTCCTGCGGCCGTTGATGGGGCGCGAGGACATTGCGGTCGTCGTGCGCTCGGGCACGCTGCGCGAACTGCTGGCGCAACTGGAAGCCCAGTCCGTCGACGTGGTTCTCACCAACAGTGCCGTGCGACGGGATGCCGGCACCGTGCTGCACAGCCACCTGCTGGATCGGCAGCCCGTCAGTCTTGTCGGGCGCCCGCAAGTCGATGCGCCGACCTTCCGTTTCCCCGATGATTTGCGCGATCAGCCGTTGCTGTTGCCGAGCCTCGACAGCGACATCCGCGTGGATTTTGATCGCCTGCTCGCGCTCGCGGGCATCCGACCGATCATCCGCGCGGAAGTGGACGACATGGCGATGTTGCGATTGCTGGCGCGCGAGGGTGATGGCCTGACTTTGGTGCCACCCATCGTGGTGCGCGATGAACTCACTGCCGGCATCTTGGTCGAGCGATGCCGTATCCCGGATCTCACCGAGAGTTTCTACGCGATCGTGCAGGCGCGGCGTTTTCCCAATCCGCTGTTGAAGGAACTTATCGACCGTCCTGCGCCGGCACAGCGATGAATGGGTCGGCAGGTCGAGGCGTGCTTCCGCCAATGGCGAGCGCGCGGCTTTCGCCAGAACCGTAGCGTTATCACGCCCTCCTCATCGCCGAACGTGTAACCAGTATGCTCAACCGGGCATGCCGGGCATGCTCCGGTTATACCTGGATCGAACGATGACACAACAGCGAGAACCAGATGGCCTTGAAGCGATGGGTGTTGATAGCACTGTTGGTCGTCACGACGCTGGCGGGCTCCGCCATGGCCGTTGAAGAACCGGCGTTCAAACAGGTCCTCCGCGACGGCGCCTTCGAGCTGCGCGACTATCCCTCACTCGTGGCTGCCGAGGTCACCGTTACCGGCGACCAGAAGGAAGCCGCAAACAAGGGTTTCCGCCTGCTTGCCGGTTACATCTTCGGTGCCAACAAGCGGCGGCAGAGCATCGCCATGACCGCGCCCGTGGCGCAACAAGCGGCCAGCGAAAAGATTGCAATGACCGCTCCCGTAGCGCAGATCCAAAACGCTGCCGGTATATGGGTCATCCGGTTCACGATGCCCAGCGCCTATTCGCTGCAAACGCTCCCTGTGCCCGACGATTCCAGGGTCAGGTTGCGAAACATTGAGCCCGCACGCTTCGCTGTTCTGCGATTTTCCGGTCTGGCGCAGCCCGGTGACGTCGAGGAGAAATCGAAGGAACTGCTGGCTTTGGTGAAATCCCACAGCCTGCGCGCGACAGGCTCGGTAGCCCTTGCCCAGTACAATCCGCCGTGGACATTGTGGTTCATGCGACGGAACGAAGTGATGATTGAGGTCGAACGCTGATCGCCTGCGTCCGCAGTTGATGGACCAATTGAATGGACACTTTTTGACATCAAGTTGAGCACAGGGATCCTCCGGGTTGGCCGATTCGAGTCGGTCGTCAACGCCAATGAACCATGCATGCTCCGCTGTCGACCGTCAGTGCCTGCGGCGCTTGCCGCTTTTCTTCGTCGTTTTCGCCTTGCCCGGTTTGCTTGACGTCCCTGGCTTGTTCGACTTGCCGGGGTGACGACGTGGAGCGGCGACCTCGTTGCCGATCTGGTCTACTTCAACCCAGTCGCGGTCGGGAAGGCCCAGCGCGCGATCAAGGATCATCGGCATCAGTCCGCTGGGCACCGCGCTCTCCGAGTTCCACAGGAGTACCGCACCGATGTCGCGGTCTGGCAGGAATGCGATTTCGCTGCGATAGCCCCGTACCGCGCCGCCATGGAACACCAGCGTGTGGCCGGCGTAAGTGAAGATCCGCCAGCCGGTCGCATACGACGCGCTCGAGAGTCGTTCGCGCCGCCACGGCGAGCCATGCATCTGGTCGATCGTCGGTACCAATGGTGTATGGATGTCGGCGAGCATCATCGGCGACAGCACATCGGGACGATGGCCCATCTGCGCGAGCAGCCATTGCCCCATATCGTGGATGCTGGTATTGACGCCGGCAGCGGGCGGAATGCGGTAGTACGCTTCCTGCGGACGAATCGGTACCCAGCTGCCAGCGCCGCGCACATGTGGGCGCGCCCAGCTCGGGCTCGCTTCGAGTGCATCGCGGCCGTAGCTGGAGTTGTACATGCCGAGCGGATGGAAGATGCGCTTCTCGACCTGGTGCGAATAGAAATCGCCGGTTACCGCGAACACGATGTCGCCGATCAGGCTGAAGGCGACGTTCTGATACGCGTAGCAATCGCCCGGCGCGCATGCCAGCGGCGCATTCGCGAGCTTCTGCACCAGCAACTCGAACGGAACGTCCGATTCAAGGTCGCGATCGTAGGTGTTGCGAGTCAGTCCGGCGCGCTGGCTGAGGATGTCGCGCACCGTGAGGCTTTGCGTGTCCTGGAGGTTGGCCAGCTTGAATGCAGGTAATTGGTCGGCGATGCGGATGTCCCAGCGCAGCGATCCATCTTCCACCAGCAATCCGGCGAGCGTCCCGGCAAAACCCTTCGACAGCGACGCCAGCCGGAACACGGTGTCGGTGGTGACCGGCTCGCTGCCGTGCTCCTCGGTGGTGCCATAGCCTTTCAGCACGAGGATCTTGCCGTCCTGCACGATCGCCATCGCCATGCCGGGAATGTGGCTGCGATCGACCACCTGTTGCGCGAGTGCATCGATCTCACGCGCATCGCCGGCGAAACTGGGCTCGCGAGCAGAGGTTGCGGCGGGAGGTACGGACGCAGCGGGCTGCGCGCCTGCGCTCGCGGACAGGCACAGCAACGCGCAGATGGCGGTGCGCAGGAGGTTGAGCGTCACTTTCGTTGGTTGCATCGGATGCGTATGCTGGGATCAACCCACATTCTAGCGCGACCGGCTCGCGAGTCCGTGCGATCCGGTCGCGCGTTCAGCCACGAGATTGCGGACGCGAGCAGAGAGTCGCAACAGATTGGCAACGCGGCATCCGGATGGTTGGCTGTTCGAAGGAGAGACGATCGATGGTTACGGCACTGGTGGTGTTGATTCTCGGCCTGATCGGCCTGGCAGTCGTCCTTGGTTTGTGGGGCATCGGCATCTACAACGGCCTGGTCACCGCACGCAATGGCTACAAGAACGCGTTCGCGCAGATCGACGTGCAACTGACCCGCCGCTATGACTTGATCCCGAACCTGGTCGAGGTCGCCAAGGGCTACATGAAACACGAGAGCGAGACACTCGAAGCCGTGACCGCCGCGCGCGGGGCCGCGATGTCCGGGCTGTCCGCAGCCAAGGCCAACCCCGGCGATGTCGGCGCGATGCAGCAGCTCGGTGCGGCCGAGGGGCAACTCGGCGGCGCGCTCGGCAGGCTGATGATGGTGTCCGAGTCATACCCGGACCTGAAAGCCAACCAGACCATGATGCAGCTCTCCGAGGAGCTGACCTCGACCGAGAACAAGGTCGCGTTCGCGCGCCAGGCTTATAACGACTCGGTGATGAGCTACAACAACCGTCGCGAAGTGTTTCCGGCCAGCCTGATTGCCGGCAGCTTCCAGGCTGCGGCGCTGCTCGAGATCACCGAGCCGGTGAAGCGCGAGGCGGTGAAGGTTTCGTTCAGCTGATCATGCATCGCACAGGACGCGATTTAACGCAGACGTCGACGCGATGATGAATTTCTTCGAACGCCAGGACGCCGCGCGGCGTACGTCCAAGCGGCTCATCGTGCTGTTCGCGATGGCCGTGTTCGGCATCGTGATCGCGGTCGACTTCGGTGTGCTGGTCGGTCTGGGCGTGTCCGGAAAGTCCGGCAATGTGGTCGGCATCTTGTTCCTGACCACCATCGTCACCCTGGCGATCATCGGCATCTCGTCGATGGTGCGTACCGCCGGATTGCGTTCCGGCGGCGGCAAGGTCGCCGTCGAGCTGGGCGCGACCCAGGTTTCGGAAGACACCACCGACCCGCAATACCGCCGCCTGCGCAATGTGATCGAGGAAATCGCGATCGCTTCCGGCGTGCCGGTGCCGGACATCTACGTCCTCGAACAGGAAGCCGGTATCAATGCATTCGCTGCCGGCTGGGCGCCCACCGACGCGGCGATCACAGTCACCCGTGGCGCGCTGGACCATCTCAATCGCGACGAATTGCAGGGCGTGATCGCGCACGAGTTCAGCCATGTCCTGAACGGCGACATGCGCCTGAACATCCGCCTGATCGGCATCCTGTTCGGCATCCTCGTGCTCGCGATCATCGGCCGCAAGGTGCTGTTGAACGTGCGCGGCGGGCGCGATTCCAAGGGTGCTGCGCCGATCCTGCTGATCGCGCTCGTGCTGCTGCTGGCAGGCTATGTGGGCCTGTTCTTCGGGCGTCTGATCAAGGCCGGCCTGAGCCGCCAGCGCGAATACCTCGCCGACGCATCGGCGGTGCAGTTCACCCGTCAGACCACCGGCATTGCGGGCGCGTTGAAGAAGGTCGGTGGCCTCGTCGATGGTTCCAAACTGATCGCTTCGGATGCCGAGGAAGCCGCGCACATGTTCTTCGGCGATGGCGTCGGTTATTCCGCGTTGTTCGCAACGCATCCGCCGCTGGTGAAACGCATCCAGGCGCTCGATCCGTCCTTCAACGCCGCCGAACTCGATCGACTCGGGGCAGGCTGGGCGCAGACGCCGCCCGACGGCATGGAAGAAGATCGGCAGCTGGGATTCGATGGCGCGCGCGGCAAGTTGCCCGCAGCGAACAGTGAGTTGCCGATCCGCGCATCCGCAGTGGTCGCGCAAGTCGGCAAGCCGCAGGACGATCATTACCAGAACGCAGGCGCGATCAACGCAGCAATGCCAGACGATTTGCTGGCTGCGTCGCGTTCGCTGGACCAGGCGATTCCGCTGGTGTTCGCCCTGCTGCTGGACTCCAACACCGCCGTGCGCGCCCAACAGGAAGCCACGATCCGCCATCGCCACGACGATGCGACGTTCGACGCTGCGAATGCGCTGTCCGGGAAAACCGCGAACCTGCATCCGATGCTGCGCCTGCCGCTGGCCGCGCTCGTGTTCCCGCTGCTGCGCCGTCGTCCTCGCCCCGAACTCAAGACGTTCATCGGCAGCGTGGACGCGCTTGCAAATGCCGACGGACAGATCGATCTCTTCGAATATTGCCTGGCCTGCCTGTTGCGCCGGCAACTGACCGACGCGCTGGATCCTTCTGCGCACTGGAGCGCTGGTCGCCGCAAATTGCCCGATGCGAAAAACGAGATCGCGCTATTGCTCAGCGTGGTTGCGCACTACGGGCAGGACACGCCGGCCGCGGCGCAACGCGCGTACGCCGCCGGCATGAACAACGTCCTGCCCGAGACCTGCATCGCGTATGCGCCACCGGCCGACGGCGTCGGCGCACTCGACACCGCATGGTCGGCGCTGGATGCGCTCGACCCGATGGGGAAATCGGTGTTGATCGAGGCATTGGTCGCGGCAGTGAGCCTGGATGGCAAGGTCACCGTGTCCGAATCCGAATTGTTGCGCACGGTCTGCGCGGTACTGCACTGCCCGTTGCCGCCGATGCTGGAGCGGGGTTGATTCGGCGCAGGTAGTAGAAACAGTTGATGGTGAGCTTTCGGCGCGGCTCAGGACAGGCTCGCCGCAAACGGCTTTCGGCTTCGGGCATGCGACCAATCGTCAGCATCAACGACCTCAGCCCGAATCACTCGACCACAGTCCCGCCCGGCAGGAACCGGAACGTGCGCGTGATGTTGAAGATGTCCAGGTCTTCCTTCGTGTGCGGGAGTTCGGGGAACGGGACCGCAAGCCGCACCGTCTGCTCTGCTGCCTGATCGAGTACCGGAATCCCGCTGGACTGGATGCGGACGATGCTCGCCACGCTGCCGTCGCGGCGGATCTCGACGGTCAGTACGACCGATCCCGACAGGTTGCGGCGGCGCGCTTCATCCGGGTAATTCAACGTGCCGACACGCTCGAGTCGCGCGACGTACGCGCGCATGTAGGCGGCGTATTCGTACTCCTGGGTGCTCGCGCTGAAGAACTTCTTCCGCGGCCGCTTCGCGTAGAGCTGCTGGGTGCGCTGGAGTTCGGCGGTGAGGCGCGCCTCTTCCATGCTCTGCTCGGTGAGGTCGTGGCCGACTGGCAGCGGCAGGTCGCTGATCGGTTGCGCCTCCTGCGGCGCTGAGATGTTGTACGCAGCGCTCGTCGTAGTCAGCAGGCGTTGCACGACTGTCGGTTGCGGCGGTGGCGTCTGCGCTTGTAGCGGCTTTGGTGCGATGCCCGGATCCGGTTTGGGAACGTTCGCGAGTTGCGGCTCGCCGGGACGCTGCGCGAAGTCCTTGTCGCCGCCGCCCTGCTGGTTGGCCTGCGCGAGGAAATCGGCTTGTTTCGGCGGATGCAGGGTGCGGGTCTGGGTCAGGATCACATCGAGGGTCGGCAGCAACGGCGCGGGATCCTCGCGGGTGAAGCCGACCCCGAGCACGATGACGCCATGCACCAGCAGCGACAATGCGAGGGTTGCGACCAGGCGGTCGCCCGGTCCGATGCGCGGTCGTGCAGGCACCGCACTCACGCGCGACGCGCTTGGATTGCATCGAACAACAGCCCGGCGATGTTCAGGCCGAACTGTTTGTCGAGTTCGCGGATGCAGGTCGGGCTGGTGACATTGACCTCGGTCAGCCAGTCGCCGATGACGTCGAGCCCGACGAACAGCATGCCGCGACGCTTTAGTTCCGGGCCGACCTGCGCGGCGATCCAGCGATCGCGTTCGCTGAGCGGACGGCCTTCGCCGCGCCCGCCGACGGCGAGGTTGCCGCGGAACTCGCCGCCCTGCGGGATCCGCGCGAGACAGTAGGGCACTGGTTCGCCATCGACCAGCAGGATGCGTTTGTCGCCATCGACGATTTCGGGCAGGTAGCGTTGCACCAGCGCGAGCGAGCGGCCGTTCGCGGTCAATGTTTCAAGGATCACGTTGGTGTTGTCCTCGTCCGCGCGGACGCGGAAGATCGAGCGCCCGCCCATCCCGTCGAGCGGCTTGAACACGCAGTCACGGTGCTCGGCAACGAACGCGCGCAGCGCTTTCATGTCGCGCGATACCAGCGTTGGCGGGCAGCACTCGGGGAACAGGAAGGCGCCGAGCTTCTCGTTGAGGTCGCGCAAACCCTGCGGGTCGTTGACGATCAGCGCGCCCTCGCGCTGCGCAAGCGAGAGGATCTGGGTGTCGTGCAGGTAGTTCTCATCGACCGGAGGGTCGGTGCGCATCAGCACTGCATCCATCCCGCCGAGCGAGGTTTCCGCGAATGCCCCGAGGTCGAACCAGCCGGCCTGATCCTCGGTGACGGTTAGCGGCGCGCAGACCGCAATGGCCCTGCCCTCGCGCAGTCCCAGCCCGCCAGGACGCACGTAATGCAGCCGGTGGCCGCGCCGCTGTGCTTCCAGCAGCATCGCAAAAGTGGAATCCTTGGCGATCCCGATGGCCCCGATCGGGTCCATCACCACGGCGATATCAAGCGTTCGGCGGGGCTGCATCGGTGTATCCTCCTGAGAGATGATGTTAGCAGGCAGGTTCGGAAAAGCGTGCGGAATGACACGCAATCCATTGATGAGGCTTGACAGTATCGCGGCCGACTGAGATATAGATGGTTCGCGCTGCAACATAGGGATGGTGAGCCGTTATGAACCCGGCAGCGATAGGGGATGAACGATGGATCATGTGAAAGACGCCGCTCCGACGCCCGGACTCAAGGTGATGGTCATCGATGACTCGAAGACCATCCGCCGCACTGCGGAAAGCCTGCTCAAGCGGGAAGGCTACGACGTGGTCACCGCGACCGATGGCTACGAGGCGCTCGCCAAGATCGCCGACCACCAGCCGCAGATCATCTTCGTGGACATCATGATGCCGCGTCTGGATGGTTATCAGACTTGCGCACTGATCAAGAACCACCAGATGTTCCGTTCGACGCCGGTGATCATGCTGTCCTCCAAGGACGGCCTGTTCGACAAGGCGCGCGGTCGCATCGTCGGTTCCGAGCAGTACCTCACCAAGCCGTTCACGCGCGAAGAGCTGCTCTCGGCGATTCGCACCCACGTACCCAAAGGCTGACCCCCACAACCGACCCATTCGCACCCCCGAGCGAAGGCTGACCCTCCCAAGACATACGTAAACACTGGCTCGCAGAAGCATATCGGCGCACGGCATCACAGATTGAGCTGCACAAGGGACATAGCATGGCGCGCATCGCAATCATTGAAGACTCGCTGACCGACACTGCGGTGTTCACCGACATGTTGCGTCGGCATGGTCATCAGGTCATCACTGCGGGGAGCGCCGAAGAGGGGGTCGCGCTGGTGCGACGCGAATTGCCAGAGCTGGTCTTGATGGACGTGATCCTGCCCGGCATGAACGGTTTCCAGGCGACGCGCGCACTGAGTCGCGACCCTGCAACCAGTTCCATTCCGGTGATCATCGTCAGCACCAAGGCGATGGAAACGGATCGGGTATGGGGAATGCGTCAGGGGGCGAAAGACTACATGGTCAAGCCGCCCAGCGAGGCCGACTTGATCGGTCGTATCAACAGTCTGCTAGGGATCGGCTGATCGCCATGTCCAAACGTCGCAACAAGAACATGAAGGCCGGTCCGGTCAAGCTCATCATGCCGAATGAGCCTGTTACGCCAACCGAACCGGCCAAGCAGGCAAAGCCGGAAAAGCCGGAAAAGCCGGGCAAACACGCCAAGCCTGCCAGGCTGGCGAAGCGCGCCGCGCGGGTGGTGGACGCGCCGGCATCGGTTGCGATGACAGAGATCCAGGATCTGTACGACATTCCGGAAATCCACGACGCGCACGATGTGCCTGTAGTCCTGGAGATGCCGATCGACGAAGCGCCGATCGATGAGACACCGATTGCGTGGCCATCTTTCGACGAAGCGCCGGTCGACGAAATGGCAGTCGACGAAATGCCAGTCGACGAAATGCCGGTCGACGAAGCGCTGATCGACCAAGCATCAGCTGATGCAGCGATGGCCGATGAAATGCCCGCTGACGAGATGCCTGTGGACGAGAATCCTGGCAACGAAATTGTGGCGGAGGAAATCCTCTCGGCGGAAATCCCGGCGGTCGAGATCGTCGAGATGGATATGCAATCCACGCGCGAGCCGGAAGTCGTGCGCGACGTGCCTGCGCGAGATGTCCACGAATTCGACGATGCCTCGGGCGCTCTCGCGGAAGCCACCGAGATCGATCCAAGTACGATCACCGCGAAAGCGAGGCAGTTTGAATCGATCGCCATCGTTGCGTCGCACGACGCTGCGATGGAGTTGGGCGAACAAGGCATGGATGCAGATGGCGCGGAGCCGCATGTCCCGGGCATCTGGGGTTCGATGGGTGCCGCGACGGATGGTACGGCGGTGACCTTCGATCTCGTCGAAGATCAGGCTGCTGAACCCGCTGCGGTGGATGAATCCAACCGGAAAGGCAGGAAGCCGGATCGCAAGCTCAAGCTCAACAAATTGCAGAAACACGCTCGCAGTGCACCGGTGCCCGAAGTCGTACCCGAGCCTGTGGTCGAACCCCGTGCGCCGCGCATACCGCGTGCGCCGCGCATGCCAGCGTTCGCCAAGCTCACCGAATACCAGCAACTGAGTCTGGCGCATGTGCCCGGATTGCCCGAAGAAACCGATGTGCCGGGGCATTGGCGCGGCGTCGGTTTCGGACTTGGCGGGCGGCGACTGGTCAGTGGATTCGACGAGGTCGTGGAAATCATGCGCATGCCGCAGATCACCCACGTCCCCGGCACCCAGCCATGGATGCTCGGCGTCGCCAACGTGCGCGGCACCCTGCTGCCTGTGGTCGATCTCAAGCAGTTCCTCGAAGGCGAGCGCACCGTGATGCACGAAGGCCAGCGCGTGCTGGTTGTGCGTCAGAGTGGTGGCAACGTGGCGGTGCTGATCGATCAGTTGTACGGCCAGCGCAGCTTCAACGATTCGCAGAAGACGCGTACGGCCGAAGACGAGAGCCGCTACGGATATTTCATCAAGCAGATGTACCGTGTAGGCGATAACGACTGGGGTGTGTTCAGCATGTCTATGCTGACCCGCACCCCGGAATTCAGGCAGGCCGCAGCGTGAGCAGCGGTTCGTTCTTACAAGTGATCGAGGTCGAGTCATGAGCAACGTGAGCGGTGGACTTGTCGGACGGGTAGGCAGTTGGGGCACCAATGTCTGGATCGGTGTCGTGGTCGTGTCGTTGCTGGTGTTCGGCGCGAATTTCGGTCTGTCCACTCTGTACGGCAGGCAGGAAACCAATGCGGGCGTGCTGGTCGCCGATATCTCGGTGAAGTCGCAGCAGCTTGCGGTGCAGGCCAAGGACGCCCTCGCCGGCGACCAGGACGCCTTCGCGAAGTTCAAGGAGACCCGGGCTGCGATCGAGACCAACATCAAGAACCTGCAGGACGGCAATTTTTCTGCTGGCGTGCCCTCGTACCGGACTGCGTTCGGGGTCAGGGACCAGCTGGAGACGCTCTCCAGCACCTGGACGCCGATCGCATCGAACGCCGACCTGATCATGCGTAACCAGGATCAGGTGCTCGCGATTGCGCAAAGTGCCGACCAGTTCACCAGCAAGGTGCAGCCGCTGAAGTCGCGCATGGACGAGGTGGCCCGCGCGATGTCCGATGGCGGCGCGCCCGCTGCGCAGTTGCTGCTCGCGATGCGCCAGATCAACCTCGCCGACACCCTCGCCCGCGACGTGGCAGTGTTGCGTTCCGGTGGTGCGGGTTCGGTCGCTGCAGGCGATGCACTCGCCCGCGAATCCAGCTTGTTCAGCCAGGTACTGAAGGGTTTCCAGGAGGGCGATAGCGGCTTGGGCGTCGTCAAGCTCAACGGTGCGGGTGCGGTGGCTGCGCTCAACCAGGTCAGCAAGCTCTGGGTCGATGCGCAGCAGTCGCTGGGTACGATCCTCAAGTCGTCCAAGCAGTTCGCCGCAGTGCAGGACGCCGAGAAGAAGATCTCCGACGGTTCCTCGCTGCTGCTGGTCAACTCACAGACCCTCTACTCGAAGTTCACCTCGTTGTCGACGCTCCGCCCGTTCCCGAGCGCCTACGTCGGCTTCCTCTCGGGTGCCGTCCTGCTGGTCGGCCTGATCCTCCTGCTGTTCACCTTGTACCGCCAGCAACAGGCACGGTTCCGCAAGACGCAGGAAGACAGCCAGCGCAATCAGGAGGCGATCATGCGCCTGCTGAACGAAACAGGTTCGCTCGCTGAGGGCGACCTGACCGTTCGCGCGACCGTCACCGAGGACATCACCGGCGCCATCGCCGACTCGATCAACCTCGCCGTCGAAGAACTGCGCAGCCTGGTGACGACCATCAACGAGACCGCCGTGCAGGTCGCGGCGGCATCGCAGGAAACCCAGGCAACCGCGATGCACCTGGCCGAAGCTGCAGAGCACCAGGCGCAGCAGATCAACACCGCCTCGGACAAGATCTCGGAAATGGCGGCATCGATCGACGAAGTGTCGAAGAACTCCGCCGAGTCGGCCGACGTGGCCCAGCGCTCCGTGCAGATCGCCGCGAAGGGTGCCGACGTGGTGCGCCAGACGATTCAAGGCATGGACAGCATCCGCGATCAGATCCAGGAAACCTCGAAGCGCATCAAGCGCTTGGGTGAGTCCTCGCAGGAAATCGGCTCGATCGTTGAACTGATCAACGACATCTCCGAGCAGACCAACATCCTGGCACTGAACGCCGCCATCCAGGCCGCATCGGCCGGTGAGGCGGGCCGCGGGTTCGCGGTCGTGGCCGACGAAGTGCAGCGACTTGCAGAACGCGCGTCCAACGCCACGAAGCGCATCGAGACGCTGGTGCAGACGATTCAGTCCGATACCAACGAAGCGGTGAACTCGATGGAACAGACCACCGCCGAGGTGGTGTCGGGTGCACGACTGGCCGAGGACGCAGGCTTGGCGCTGGGCGAGATCGAGACGGTGTCGACCGATCTGGCAAACCTGATTTCGAACATTTCGACCGCCGCCAAGCAGCAGTCCACTGCGGCGACCGATATCACCGCCACCATGAACTCGATTCAGGAGATCACCTCGCAGACCTCGCACGGTGCGAGCCAGACAGCCGAGTCGATCGGTAATCTTGCTCAACTGGCTGCGAATTTGCGTCGGTCGGTCGCCGACTTCAAGCTGCCGGGCTGAAAGGCCTCCACGTGACAGTACCGCGCGGGTCTGCCCCAGTGATGGACTCGCGCGCTGACGGGACTTCGGGATGAGGCTGCAACAAGACTCCAATTTCACCACCCTGAGTTGGGTAAAGCCCGAGCTCGACGAGACCCTGCGTCTTGCGCGGCAGGCGCTGGAGACGTACGTCGAGAGCGGTGCCGAACGCGGCCAGATGCAAACCTGCGTCGCCCAACTGCATCAGGTGCAGGGCGTCCTGCGCATGGTCGAGCTCTACGGCGCGGCGATGGTGGCCGAGGAAATGGAGCAGCTGGCTACTGCGCTGCTTGGCACCAGCGTGACCAATCGCGAGGAAGCCTACGGCGCACTGATGCGCAGCATCATGCAGCTGCCCGATTACCTCGAACGTCTGCAGAGTGGTCACAAAGACATCCCGATGGTGTTGCTGCCGCTGCTCAACGATCTGCGCGGCGCGCGTGGCGAGAAGGTTGTCCCAGAGAGTGTGCTGTTTTCGGTCGATCTCACGCGTCCAATGCCGGCTTCTGCAGGCACGTCGCGAACCGCGCTGGACAACGAGTTGCTGCGTGCAAACCTCGAACCGCTGCATGCCATCTTCCAAAACGCGTTGCTGCCTTGGCTGCGGGATGAGCAAAGGCCCGAGCACATGGAAGTGCTGGCCGATGTGTGTTCCCGAGTGCTGGGATTCTTGACTGTCGAACCAGCCCGCAAGCTTTTCTGGGTTTCGTCGCAGATCCTTGAAGCATTGCGTTCCGGCGCATTTGCCGCGAACAAGCCGCTGAAGCAAGCGCTGGCCAGGCTCGAGCAAGAGATCAAGCGTCTCTCCAACGACGGCGAAGCGGCTTTTGCGACCGCGCCGCCCACCGAACTCACCAAGCAATTGTTGTACTACGTCGCCAATGCGCCGACCGACGATGCTCGCATCGTCGAGATCCGCGAAGCGTTCGGACTTGCGCGTGAGCAGCACAACGAAAGCGAACTCGCGCATGCACGCGGCAGCCTGACCGGCCACAACCGCGAATTGCTCGACACGGTATCGGCAGGAATCAAGGAAGACTTGCTGCGGGTCAAGGAAGCGCTGGACATGCACCTGCGCACGAGTGGTGCGTCGGCTGCCGAACTGGCTCCGCAGGCCGAAGCACTCGGCGCGATCGCCGATACCTTGGGCATGCTCGGCTTGGGCGTTCCTCGGCGGGTCGTGCAGGATCAGCGCAGTGCGATCCAGTCGCTATCCAGTGGCCAGACTGTAGCCGACGAAAGCGCGCTGCTGGATATCGCCGGTGCCTTGCTGTACGTCGAGGCCTCGCTGGACGATCAGGTCGCGCGCCTTGGCCAACCAGCTGAAGAACACAGTCAGGACACGGCAGCGATGCCGCTGCGCGAGTCGCAGCAGGCGCTCGATGCCCTGATCAAGGAATCCGTTGCCAATTTCGTGCAGGCACGGCAGTGCTTTGTCGCCTTCATCGAAGCGGGCTGGGATCACGCGCAGTTGCACGACGTGCCGCGACTGCTCGATGAAGTATCGGGCGCGATGCATTTGCTCGAACAGCAGCGCGCTGCACGACAGTTGCATGCGTTGAGCGTTTTCACCCAGATCGAACTGGTGCAACTGCAACGCGTCCCGGACGCGCAGCAGATGGATCGCCTCGCCGATGCTCTGGCGAGCTTGGAGTACTACCTCGAAGCCTTGCGCGATCGCCGCCCACAACGCGATCGCATTCTCGAGTTGGCAGAACACGGTCTGGTTGCACTCGGCTACTGGCCGGTACCCGCGACCGCCGAACACACCATCGCCGAGGCTGCGCGTCGTAAAGCCGAGCCGGTGCCACCCAAACGGCCCGTCGAAGTCATTCCGGTTGTCGCGACAGTGCCGCCGATCGAAATTGCTTCCGTCGAAATCGACGCGGTCGAAGCTGGAACTCCCGCCGTTGATGTTGTCGTACCCGCCATCGAAACAGTCGCATCGCAGGTCGCCGAGGGCGTCGAGGTCACGGCCGACGCGACGGAAGAAATCCTTGCTGCCGCATCTGTGTCCACGACGGAAGCGGCTCCAGCGCCTGCGCCAGCTTTGGTAACGGTCCCCGCGATCAACTACGGATTCGCCGAAAACGCCGAGATCGACGACGACATCCGCGAGGTCTTCATCGAAGAACTCGACGAGGAAACCGGCAATCTCAACCAGTTGTATGCGGAATGGTCCGCAGCGCCTGGCGAAACCGATGTGCTGCGGCCGTTGCGCCGTGTCTTTCATACACTCAAGGGCAGCGGGCGACTGGTCGGCGCGCTCGGCTTGGGCGAGTTCAGTTGGCACATCGAAAGCATGCTCAACCGCGTGCTCGATGGCAGCCGTCCAGCCAGTCCGGCGGTCATCATGCTGGTCGGGCAAGCTGCAGAAACGCTACCGGGGTTCCGCGCTGCGTTGATGGGCAACGGCCAGGTAACTGCCGACATCGAAGGCTTGACGGAGATTGCCGACCGACTCGCAGCTGGCGAAGAAGTGTTTTTCGTTCCCAAGTCGGCGGAGCTGGTCGAACCCATTGCTGTCGTCGAACCCATTGCAGTGGTCGAAGCCGCCGCCGAGATCCCTTCAATCGAGGCGGTCGTCGAAGTCGTGCCGGTCGAAGAACCAGCGCGTGTCGAAGCTGCGCTGCCCGAAGCACCGGAAGCGGTTACCGAAGGCGATTACGCAAACATTGATCCGGTGTTGCTGGAAATCCTGCGCACCGAGGTCGAGGCGCACCTGCAGACCATCCAGAGCTGGAGCAGCGCAAACACATCATCCCCGCAACCAGTATCCGATGCATTGCTGCGCGCAGTGCATACGGTCAGCGGTGCGTTCGCGATGACCGAAGTGCCGCACATCACCGATGTCTTGTCGCCAACCGAAGGTTATATCCGCCGTCTGCTCGCGCATCGCGAATTGCCGTCGGCTGCAGGCGTCGCACTGATCGCGGATGTCGCGCACGCGATCGATCACGTGCTGGCCGCGTTGCAGCAGCCACAGCCATTGATCCCGATGCAATACGCGTTGGCCGAAAGAGCGGTTGCGTTACGCGACGAGCTTCCCGAACCGACCGCGCCGACCTTGCCGGTGCATCTGGACGAGTTCGATGAGCAGTTGCTCGCTGCCGAGATGACCAACGTCGCACATGTCGAAGCAGAGCCGGCGACGGAACAGGACGATGCCGAACGTCTTGCCGCAGCGCAAGCTGAAACTGATCGTCTTGAATACGAAAAACTGGAAGCCGAGCACGCGGAAGCAGAACGTCTTGCTGCCGAGCAACGTGCTGAAGATGAGCGTGTTGCCGCCGAGCATGTCGAAGCCGAGCGAGTTGCCGCGGAGAATGCCGAAGCCGAACGCATCGCAGCAGAACATGCCGAAGCCGAACGCGTAGCCGCCGAGCAGGCCGAAGCCGAACGTGTTGCCGCCGAACAAGCTGAAGCCGAACGCATCGCAGCAGAACATGCCGAAGCCGAACGTGTTGCCGCCGAACAGGCCGAAGCCGAACGCATCGAAGCCGAACACGCTGAAGCCGAACATGCCGAAGCCGCACGCGTTGCTGCCGAGCAGGCCGAAGCTGAGCGCATTGCTGCCGAACACGCTGAAGCCGAACATGCCGAAGCCGAACACGCCGAAGCCGCACGCGCTGCTGCCGAGCAGGCCGAAGCCGCGCGCGTTGCTGCCGAGCAGGCCGAAGCCGAACATGCCGAAGCCGAACACGCCGAAGCCGCACGCGTTGCTGCCGAGCAGGCCGAAGTCGAACGCGTTGCAGCTGAGCATGCTGAAGCCGAACGTCTCGTTGCAGAGCATGCAACTGCTGAGCAAACTGATCAGGAGCGAGCCGAAGCCGAGCGCCTGGAATACGAACGGCTGGAGACCGAGTACGCCGAAGCCGAGCGCGTCGCTGCTGAGCAACGTGCGGAGGCAGAGCGCATAGAAGCCGAGCGTCTCGCTGCCGAGCAAGCCGAATCCGAACGCCTGGAATACGAGAAACTGGAAGCCGAGTACGCCGAGGCCGATCGAATCGCAGCAGAGCAGCGCGTGGAAGCCGAACGTGCTGCTGCAGAACAGGTTGCAGCCGAGCAGGTCGAAGCGGAACGTGTTGAAGCAGAACGCGTCGCCGCTGAACAGGCCGATGCCGAGCGACTTGAAATCGAACGCGCCGCTACCGAACAGGCGGATGTGGAGCGTGCTGCAGCTGAGCAACTCGAAGCCGAGCGCGTTGCAGCTGAACATGCTGAAGCAGAGCGTCTTGAGGCCGAGCGCGTTGCCGCTGAACATGGTGAAGCGGAGCGTCTCGAAGCCGAACGCGTTGCCTCTGAACATGCTGATGCGGAGCGTCTCGAAGCCGAGCGCGTTGCCGCTGAACATGCTGAAGCAGAGCATCTCGAAGCCGAACGTGTCGCTGCCGAGGCCGAACGGCTCGAATACGAGCGAATGGATGTCGAGGAGCATGCGGAAGCCGAACGCGTGGCCGTCGAACATGCTGCCACCGAGCGTGCCGAAACAGAGGCTCTGGGAGCGGAAGTCGCGCAGGCCGCGCAAGATGCCGATATCGAGGAGATTGCTGGCGAAGAGTCCGTCGTAGCAGAGGCCGCAGGTGTGCAGCCGCTCACTGTGGACGTTCCGGCGTCGAAGCCGAGCTACGTGTATGTGCCGAGTGTCGTCGAGGCTGATCCGGACGAACCTCTGGACCTGTCCGACATCGATCCGGAGCTTCTGGATATCTTCATCGAGGAAACCACCGATATCCTCGACCATTCCGATGGTCTGCTCACGCGCCTGCGCGAAGTACCGTCGGAACGCGAGCCGGTGGTCGGGCTGCAACGCGACCTGCACACGCTGAAGGGCGGTGCGCGGATGTGCGGCATGATGTCGATGGGCGAGCTCGCGCATGCGATGGAGTCGCTGCTCGAATCTGCGGCTGAGTTGCGCCTGGAACTCGGCGTACATGGTTTGGGCATCCTGGAGCATGGTTTCGATCGCCTGCATGGCATGCTGTCGCGTGTTCAGCAGCATCAATCGGTCGCGTTGCCCGAGCAGCTCATTGCCGAGTTCACCGCGCTTGCTCGTGGCGAAGTTGTTCGGACGCCAGCGGTTGTGCCAGTTGCGATGCCGTATGAAGCCCCGGCACCCATCGAGGTTTCTGCGCCGATCGACACGGCGGAACCAGTCGAAGCAGCCACACCGCTCGTAGCTGCCACGCCGCTCGAAGCTGCGACACCGGTCGAGGCGACCGAGACCGCTGCGGCTTCAGAGGCTGTCGAAACAGTCCAGCCTGCCAGTGCCCAACCAGCGCGCAGCAAGCACGCGCTCAGGCCGTTGTCGGTGCCGGTCGAAGCCGCGTTCGATGACGACGACGACATTGGTGTGCGCGCGCCGCAGGAACAGGTGCGCATCCGCGCCGATCTGCTCGATCGCCTGGTGAACTACGCGGGCGAGGTCGCAATCTACCGCGCTCGCCTCGAACAACAACTGGGCAGCTTCCGCACCCACCTCGACGAACTCGAACAAACCACTACGCGTTTGCGGACGCAGTTGCGCAAGCTCGAGATCGAGACCGAGGCGCAGATCAGCGCGCGTTACCAGCGTGCCGACGATGGTGAGGAAACTTTCGATCCGCTTGAGCTCGATCGCTTCTCGACCCAGCAGCAGCTGACCCGTGCTTTGGCCGAGTCCGCAGCCGACATGACCAGCTTGCATGTGTCGCTGGACGATGTGACCCGCCAGTACGAAACCTTGCTGTTGCAGCAGTCGCGGGTGAGTTCGGAACTCCAGGACGGCCTGATGCGCACGCGCATGGTGCCGTTCGATGCACTGGTGCCGCGCCTGCGCCGTGTTGTCCGTCAGACTGCGTCCGAAACCGGCAAGCAGATCCAGCTCAAGGTCGAGGGTGCGCAGGGCGAGATGGATCGCAACGTGCTCGACCGCATGACCGCGCCGCTGGAACACATGCTGCGCAACGCGGCCGTGCATGGCCTGGAAGCGCCGGACGTACGCCGCGCAGCGGGCAAGAACGACGAAGGCACGGTCACGGTCAGCGTGCATCGCGAAGGGTCGGAAGTGGTGATGCTGGTCTCCGACGATGGTCGTGGACTGGACCGCGACGCGATCCGTCGCAAGGCGATCGATCGCGGCCTGCTCAAGGCGGACGCTGAAGTCGGCGACACCACGTTGTATGCATTCATCCTCGAGAGTGGATTCTCGACTGCCGAAAGCGTCAGCCGTCTCGCTGGTCGCGGCGTCGGCATGGATGTGGTGCACAACGAGATCCGCCAGCTCGGCGGTTCGTTGCAACTCAATTCCACCGCCGGCAAGGGCAGCCAGTTCACGATCCGCTTGCCATTCACCCTGGCGGTGACGCAAGCGGCATTGGTCAAGATCGGCGAGACCAGCTTCGCGGTGCCGATTTCCTCGGTGCAGGGCGTGGGTCGCATCGCACGCGCAGAACTCGAAAAGCAGCTCGCCTCCGAGCGACCGGTCTATGTTTACGCCGGCGAAGAGTACGACATCCACGATCTGGGACGTCTGCTCGGCAGTGCACCGGCGAAGGCGCAGACCAGCTTGCAAATGCCGCTGTTGCTCTCGCGTTCCGGCGACATACGCGCTGCGATCTGCGTCGACGAGGTCATGGGCAGCCGCGAGATCGTGGTGAAGCCGGTCGGTCCGCAGGTCAGCTCGATTCCGGGCATTTTCGGCGCGACCATCATGGGCGACGGCGGGGTCATGGTGATCCTCGACGTTGTGCCTCTGGTAAGACGTGCGGCCGCTCAAGTGCTTCTGGAGGATGTGGAGGTTGTACCCGAGCAGGAAGTCCGCAAAGTGCCGCTGGTCATGGTGGTCGACGACTCGATCACGATGCGCAAGGTCACCGGTCGCGTGCTCGAGCGCAACAACATGGAGGTTCTGGCTGCGAAGGACGGTGTGGACGCGATCGAAAAAATGGTCGATCGCGTGCCGGACCTGATGCTGCTGGACATCGAAATGCCGCGTATGGACGGTTACGAACTCGCCACCCACATGCGCAACGACCCGCGACTGCGCGACGTGCCGATCGTGATGATCACGTCGCGTACCGGCGACAAGCATCGCCAGCGCGCATTTGAAATCGGCGTGAACCGCTATCTTGGCAAGCCCTATCAGGAAGCCGAATTGATGCGCAACGTGTTTGAACTGCTCGCTCCGGTGCATAACGATGGCTGATCCCAACGCCCCCCGCGTCGTTGTACTGGGTCGCCCCGGCGATGCCCAGCAACAACTGCAAAATGCGCTCGATGAACTGGGCGCACACACACTCGCAGTCGGCGATTTCGACCAGCTCGATCCTGCGCAGATCCGCGAACAGCAGCCCGATGTCTGGCTGGTGAGCATGGATGAAAGCACCGATGCTGCCGGACTCGAGCGGTGGCAACCCTTGTTCGACGATCCTGACGCGACTGTCGTGTTCGACGATGCGGATGTGACCCGACGCCTGAGCGGATGGGATCTCGCGCGCTGGGCGCGTCATCTGGCTGCGAAGGTGCTTGGTCGCGACGACGTGCTGCCGCCGGTGAGTCCGGATGCCGAACGGTTACCGCAGCCGTCCGTCTCGGACGCCGAAGGACTGGATCTGCACGATGCCGATTCCGGCTTGTCGTTCGCAACCGATGTTGCCGAACCCGAAGCCGATGAGCGCGCTGCAACTGCCGATTCGTCCGAGGCTCTCACGTTATCGCTGGTCGACGACGCAGACTTCGCGGCCCTGAGCGCAAGTTTCGAGTCCGAACGTCGCCATCAAGAATCCGAGAGCGAAGCGCATCCTCCAGCGCTGGCCCTGGACGACTTGCTGCGCGCGCATGCCGATGATGATGCGGGCTCCGTCGATGCCGACAAGCAGACCAGTGCAGCACCTGTCGAAACTGCCTCGCCAGCCGCCGCCAGCGACCCCGCTTCGAGCCTCTCCCTGCTGGATATGGAGGCCGACCTGTCCGCGCCGCGTGCAGTACGATCGGTTGAACCGGAAGTCAGTATCGACGTCAGCCATCTTGAATTGGCCCCGCTGGAGGATGCCGAAGCCGAGGTGACAGCAGCGGCCGCTGTCGCTCCTGTCGCTCCTGTTGTTGCTGCTGCAACTTCAACTACCCGGGGATTGATCGCCATCATTGCCGGACTGGGCGGTCCCGACGCAGTGCGCCAGTTCCTTGGTGCGTTGCCGTCGAACCTGCCGGTTCCGGTCCTGCTCTGGCAGCATCTTGACGCTGGCAAGCACGATCGGCTTGCGCAGCAGTTGGCCAAGGCAACCAATCTCCCGGTGTACCTGGCCAAACCCGGCGAACTCGCCAAGCCCAGCGCTGTCGGCGTGATCGGCAAGGGCTTGGGTCTCATCAGCGACAGTGGCTGGTGGTTTGAAGCGGGCGCTGCCGATGCCACCCAGGGAATCGCCGCAGCGTTGAACGATGCGGGCACGGTGGTCGTGGTTCTCAGCGGTGCCGAAGCCGGCGTCGTCCAGCCAGCGCGTGCGCATGCTGCGAACGGCGGGCTTGTTCTGGTGCAGACACCCTCGACCTGTTTCGACGGAACCGCATCCAGTGCACTTGAGGGGCCAGGCGTGACTGCAGGATCCCCTGCCGACCTGGCCAAACTTGCAGCAGCAAACTGGGCTGCCTGATCCTGATGGAAAGATCGCCCATGCAGACTTCTTCGACGAGTACGACCCGATGAATGCCACTGTTGCCAACGACATCCGCGGCGTGCTGATCTCGGTCACGGGCGGCAAGCTGTTGCTGCCGAATGCATCGGTTGCCGAGGTCATCACCTATTCCGATCCGGAACCAGTCGCCGATGCGCCGTCCTGGGTGCTCGGTCGCGTGCGCTGGCGTGGTTGGGCGCTGCCGATCATGTCGTATTCGCGGCTGGTTGGCTGGTCGCAGGAAGCAGCGGCGCTGGGCGCGAAAGTGGCCGTGCTCAAGGCAATTGGCGGGCACGCGAAGATGCCGTATTTCGCGGTGCTGACCCAGGGCTTCCCGCGCCTGGTCACGATTTCCGAGAGCACGTTGGTCGAGGTGTCCGACGCCGACGAAGACCTGCCCGATGGCGTCTACACCGAAGGCCTGTTCAACGACGATGCGGTCGCAGTGCCGGATCTGGCGGCGGTCGAGGCGCAGCTGGTCGCGGTGCTGTACGCGGAAGCCGCCGCCTGACGACAGCCGGCTGCGATGAAACTCCGGCCTGAAGCACATTCCGCCTAGCGAAAATCTCCGGCCAGCGCCTGCAAAGCCGCAAGCGCGGCGAGTCCTGCGGTTTCCGTGCGCAGGATGCGCGGGCCGAGCCGCACCCCACGAAATCCCGCTACGCGCAGTTGCGCATGATCGCGTTCCGACAGTCCGCCTTCGGGACCGATCACCAGATGAATCGGCACGGTCGCGTCCTGCAGGATGCTGCCGTTCAACGCATCCGTCAGTGAACCGCCGTCGGGGTCGAGTGCCAGCCGGATCGCGTCGGTGTCGGCACCTGCCGCATACGTCGCCAAGGGAGTCAGTTCGGTAATCGTCGGCACCCGCGCACGTCCGCTCTGTTCGCAGGCTGCTACCGCGACCGCTTGCCAGTGCGCAAGTCGACGGCCCGCGCGTTCGGCATCGAGCCGCACCTCGGTGCGCTCGGTGACGATCGGCTGGATCGCCGCGACGCCGAGCTCGGTCGCCTTCTGGATGACCCAGTCCATCTTCTCGCCGCGCGCGAGCGCCTGCGCCAGCACGACCCGCAGCGGCGATTCGGCGTGGTTCGGCGATGCGTCGAGAATCCGTGCGCGCGCGCCACGTTTGCCGACATCGATCAGCGTCGCGCGGTAGTCGATGCCGTCGTCGTTGCATAACAACAGCGGTGCGTTTTCGGACAGGCGCAACACGCGCAACAGGTGTTCGCAGGCAGCGCTCGGCAAGTCGACCGAATCGCCGATGCGCAACGACTGGGTCAGGTGGACGCGCGGGATTCTCATTGGGATGGCCTGATCAAGCGGATGGTACTGCCATGCGGCGCATCAGTCGGACGCTGCCTGGATCGCCTCGCTGGTCGCTTCAGCGAGTAGCGACAGGTCCTCGTCGCCGATGCAATACGGCGGCATCCAGTACAGCACGTCGCCGAGCGGTCGCAACAGCACGCCGCGCGATAGCGCTTTCCGATACGCGCGCAGGCCGCGCCGTTCGGATGCAGGGAAGGGGTTGCGTGCACGTGCATTGGCGGCGAGTTCGATCGCGAGGATCATCCCGGTCTGGCGCACCTGCGCGACATGCGGATGCGCGGCGAGCGGTGCAGCAAGCGCCGCCATGCGCGCAGCGGTCGTGCGGTTGCGCTCGATGATCGGTTCCTGTGCGAAAGCCCGCAGCACGGCCAATGCGGCGCTGCATGCCAACGGATTGCCGGTATAGCTGTGCGAATGCAGGAAAGCCTTCTGCGCGCTGTGCTCGGCATAGAACGCTGCGTACACCCGCTCGGTCGTGAGCACCGCAGACAATGGCAGCATGCCGCCGGTCAGGCCCTTGGAAAGCAGCAGGAAGTCGGGAGTGATATCCGCCTGTTCACAGGCGAACAAGGTGCCGGTGCGGCCGAAGCCGACAGCAATCTCGTCCGCGATGAGCAGCACGCCGTATGCGTCGCACAAGCGACGCGCTTCGGCGAGATAACGCGGATGGTGCATGCGCATGCCGCCAGCGCATTGCACCAGCGGTTCGAGGATCATCGCGCACGCATCGCCGCCATGCGTTTCGAGCAATGCGCGCAACGCATCGGCAGCGCGCAGCGCGCAGGCTTCGGCATCTTCGCCAGGCTCGGCCAGGTAGGCATCCGGCGATGGCGCGAAGATCGGTTCCAGCAGCAGTGGTGCATAGGTCTTGCGGTACAGCGGCACATCGGTCACAGCCAGCGCCCCCAGCGTTTCGCCGTGATAGCCGCCGGTCAGCGCGATGAACTTCGTGCGTCGTGCGTCGCCGCTGTTGCGATGGAAATGGAAACTCATCTTCAATGCGATTTCGACAGCCGCCGAGCCATTGTCGGCATAGAACACCTTTGCGAGTCCCTGCGGCGCGACTGCGACCAGCGCTTCGGCGAGTTCGATTGCGGGCGCGTGGCCGAAGCCCGCGAGCAAAACGTGGTCGAGCGTGTCGAGTTGCTGCTTGAGCGCCGCGACCAGGCGCGGGTCGCGATGGCCGAACAGGCACGTCCACCAGCTCGACACCGCATCAAGGTAACGCTTGCCGTCCATGTCGGTGATCCACGCGCCTTCGGCCGAATGCACCGGGATCAGCGGCAACGCGCGTTCGTGGTCGTGCATCTGCGTGCACGGATGCCACAGCACCGCAAGATCGCGCGCGATCCACTTCTGGTTGATGCCGGCCTGGTTGATGCTGGCCGGGTTGGTGGGCTCTGCTAACATCGCGGTGAACGATCCCATTCGTCGATGCGCCCCATCATCCTGACCATTCCTGCCCGTGTCCATGCGCCACGCGTGATCTCTTCGCGCCGCAGTCCTGTCTGGCTGTTGTTGATCCTGTCCGCGACGTTGATGGCGGCAGTGTATCTGCACATGCCTGCGTGGCTCGCGGTCCACGTACTGGAAGGATGGATCGATCCGGTCGTGCTCGAAGACGTCCATGGCGATGCGTGGGATGGCGATTCGAACCACACATGGTGGGGCGATTGGGCACTCGGTCATCTGCGCTGGAACGCAAATGCACTCAGTGCGCTTGGCGGAACGTTTCGCGCCGACCTGCATTTCGACATGCCGAAGAACCAGCGCATGGACATGCACGTCGAACAACGCCCGCACAGGCTGGACGTGACGGCATTGCGGGCCGATCTGGTCGGCGATGCGTTGCGCCCGATCTTCATGCGCGCAGAACTGCTGCCGATCGGCAACGTGCATCTTGATCTCGAGTACGCACGTTTCGACGACGGCGTACCGGCTGCGGTATCAGGCCGCGCATCCTGGCGGCAGGCGACGCTGGTCGGCCCGCGCACGCGATTGCCTTATTATCTGGGCGACCTGCTGGTCGATTTTCATGTCGACCGCCCGGGCGTCGTGCTTGGCGACATCCGCGACAGCGGTGGCCCGATGCAGGTCGCAGGTCACGTGAAAGCCGATCTGATCGGTTACCGGATCGAGCTGCATATCGCAGCGCGCGATCCGCAACTGGCGGACGGATTGATCCGATTGGGGCAGGCGCAGCCGGATGGCAGCCGCCTGCTGGTACTCCAGGATGCATGGTGGTGGAAACGACGACATGGTTGATTTGCCCAGCAAGGAACTACCGAAAATCCATGCCGTGCATGCGCGCGAGGAAGGAGAGCGCCATGTCGAGGAACTCGACCTGGAGTTCAGCAATGGCGAGCGCCGTCGTTACCGTCGTGTCTGTAGCCGTGGCCCCGGTTCGGTGATCATCGCGGCGATGCCCGATCCCGATACAGTGCTGCTGGTGCGCGAATACGCCTGCGGCATGCATCGCTATGAACTCGGCTTGCCGAAAGGGCGCATGGACGCTGGGGAAACGCCCGAGCAGGCCGCCAATCGCGAATTGAAGGAAGAGACCGGATTCGGTGCGCGCAGGTTGCAGTTGTTGCGCCCGCTGGCGCTCGCGCCCAGTTACATGGAGTTTGTGACGCATCTGATTCTGGCTGAAGATCTGTATCCCGAGCGCTTGCCCGGCGACGAACCCGAGGAGATTGACGTGGTGCCATGGAAGCTTGTCGATTTGCATGAGTTGATGTTGCGCGATGATTGTTCGGAAGGCCGCTCGCTGGCCGCATTGTTCATCGTGCGCGAACTGCTCGCGCGGCGCGGAGCGCAGGCATGAGTGCGTTGCGCGAGGCGTGCATCGGGATTGCGCGCGATGCAGGCGCGGCGATCATGGAGGTTTATGCGCAGGATTTCGAGGTCGAATCCAAATCCGACGCGTCGCCGCTGACCGCTGCGGACATGGCGGCGCACCGGATCATTTGCGCAGGGCTCGCTGCACTGACGCCCGCCATTCCGGTGCTGTCGGAGGAGTCGGCCACGATCGACTGGGCCGTGCGCAGGGGCTGGTCGCGCTACTGGCTCGTCGATCCGCTCGATGGCACGCGCGAGTTCGTCAAGAAGAATGGTGAGTTCACCGTCAACATCGCGCTGATCGATGGCGATGCGTCCGTGTTCGGCGTGGTGTATGCGCCCGCGCTGGATTACCTGGTGCATGCCGAACGCGACGTCGGCGCATTCCTGCGCGACGGCACGGCCGACATCGCCTTGGCGACGCAACAGCCGGCACCGTCGCCGTTGCGCGTCGCGGCGAGCCGCTCGCACCTGGATGCGCGCACTGCGGCAGCATTGGAAAAAATGGGGGCGACCGAGAAAATCGGCATGGGTTCGTCGCTGAAGTTCTGCCGGATCGCCGAGGGTCGCATCGATGTTTACCCGCGTTTCGGCCCGACCTCCGAATGGGATACCGCCGCTGCGCAATGCGTGCTGGAAGTGGCTGGTGGAGCGGTGCTGACGCTCGACGGCGAGCCATTGCGCTACAACACGAAGGAGTCGCTGCTCAATCCGGATTTCATCGCGCTTGGCGATGTGCGGTTGCCGTGGCGTGGTTGGCTCGATCAGGAAGCAGTCGATGGTTGAGTCATTACCCAACGACGCGCATGGGATGGATGAGCTGCTTGCGATCATGGCGCGGTTGCGCGATCCAGAACATGGCTGTCCGTGGGATCTGCAGCAGACGTTCGCGACGATCGCCCCGTACACGATCGAGGAAGCGTATGAGGTCGCCGACGCGATCGATCGCGGCGACATGCACGACCTGCGCGACGAACTCGGCGACCTGCTGCTGCAGGTCGTGTTCCATGCACGCATGGCGGAGGAGGCCGGGCACTTTGCATTCGCGGACGTCGCCGCGACCATCTCCGAGAAAATGCGACACAGGCACCCGCATGTGTTTGCCGCACAGGGACGTGCCAATGTCGCGGGAGGCAGGATGCCGGGAGCGACGGCCGATGTCTATGTCGCGGACGCGAAGGCGCAGACCCGCAACTGGGAAGAGCACAAGCGTGGCGAACGCGAGGCGAAAGGTGGTGTCGAAGACAGCAGCGCACTCGCCGGCATCGCGCGCGGGCTGCCGGAATGGCAACGCGCGCTGAAATTGCAGAAGCGCGCGGCAACCGTCGGCTTCGACTGGCCAGGTCCCGCGCCGGTCATCGCCAAGCTGCACGAGGAAATCGAGGAAGTCCGTGTCGAGTTCGCAGCCGCTGCGGCAGCGCCTGGCGATGCGGTCGTACACGCGCGCCTGGAAGACGAGATCGGCGATCTGCTGTTCGTCTGCGTCAATCTCGCACGCCATGCAAAAGTAGACGCCGGCACCGCACTGCGTCGCGCGAATGCGAAGTTCGAACGTCGTTTCCGCAGCATGGAAGCGCTCGCCGAAGTCGATGGCATCGCGCTCGCAACGCTGTCGCTGGAAGATCAGGATGGATACTGGGATCGTGCGAAAGCCGAAGAGCGTCGCAACGATCCGACTGCATGAGGGCCAGGCCATGCGCCGATTCGACAGCTTTCGCGCGTTCTACGTGTTTTACCTGGGCGAGCATTCCAATCGTGTTTCGCGACGGCTGCATTTCATCGGCAGTTGCGGCGTGCTCGCATTGGTCGCGGCCGCCATCGCGACGCGCAATGGCTGGTGGGCGCTCGGTGCATTGTTCTGCGGTTACGGGTTCGCGTGGGTCGGGCATTTCTTCTTCGAAAAGAACCGGCCGGCGACCTTCAAATACCCGATTTATTCGTTCATGGGCGACTGGGTGATGTTCAAGGACATGCTGATCGGTCGGGTCAAACTTTGAGGGGATTCGGAGCATCGTCAGCTGTGAAAGCTGGCTTTCACACCGCTTCCACACAGCCGGGTGTGTAATCTTCACAAAGCTGAAGGAGCCCCCAATGCGCAACCGTGACGAGCCTGCCGGACTTATCCTGTTGGTCGAGGACAACCGCAATATTTCCGAGATGGTCGGCGAGTACCTGGAAAGCCGCGGCTTCGGGGTGGATTACGCGAGCGATGGTCTCGATGGATTCCGTCTCGCCAGCGACAACAGCTACGACGCGATCGTGCTCGACCTGATGTTGCCGCGGATGGATGGCCTTGAAGTCTGCCGCAAGCTGCGCGAGGAAACCAAGAAAGCCACGCCGGTGCTGATGCTGACCGCGCGCGACACGCTCGACGACAAGGTCAGCGGCCTCACTGCCGGTGCCGACGATTACCTCGTGAAGCCCTTCGCGATCCAGGAGCTTGAAGCGCGTGTGCGTGCATTGATCCGCCGCGACCGTCGCCAGGTCAGCGCCGAGATCCTGAAAGTCGGCGACCTGGTCTACGACACCGCGAGCATGCGGGTGACGCGCGGCGGTCAGGAATTGCAGCTCTCGCCGATCGGGTTGCGCCTGCTCGCGATCCTGATGCGCGAATCGCCGAAGGTCATCAGCCGTCGCGACATCGAGCGCGAAATCTGGGGCGATAGCTTGCCGGATTCGGACACGCTGCGCAGCCATCTCTACAACCTGCGGAAAACGATCGATCGCGCGTTCGACAAACCATTGCTGCATACCGTGCAAAGCGCGGGTTACCGCATCGCCGATCTCGACGCGCCGCAGCAGGCATGATCGGTCGGGCTGCCGCTGGCATGATCGCCGAGCGCGGTCTGCGCCGGAAGATGTGGGTCGCGTTCGCAATGCAGGTCATCGCGATCGGGTTGGCGACGATGTTCGGCGTGTACGGCGCGACGGCTGTACTGAAAGACGTGCTGATCAAGCACGCGCTGGAGCAGGAAGCGCAGTGGTTCTGGCAGCGTCATTCCGATGATCCCGAGCGCCACATCCCCGACACCTTCAACATGATGGGTTATCTCGTGCCGAAGGGTGCGAGCGAGACGGACGTACCCGAGCCGTTGCGCGGGCTCGCGTCCGGCTACCACTCCATGCCCGAAGCGATGGGCGGCTCGCTGGTGTACGTGGACGATGCGCCCAAGGGCAAGCTGTTGCTGGTGTTCAAGCAGACTCAGGTCAACAAGCTCGCATTCTGGTTCGGCGCGGTGCCGCTGACGTTCGTGCTGATCGTGGTTTATGCGATCGCCTGGTTGACCTATCGCTCGTCGCACCGTGCGATCTCGCCGCTGATCTGGCTGGCGCATCAGGTGCAGCAGTGGGACCCCAAACGCCCGGACGCGACCGCGCTCAATGCCGAAAACCTGCCGGTAGACGTGCAGGGCGAAGCCTTGGTGCTGGCCTCGTCGTTGCACGAGTTCGCCAGTCGCATCGATGCATTCGTGCAACGCGAGCGCAACTTCACCCGCGACGCGAGCCACGAATTGCGCACGCCGATCACCGTGATCCGGATGGCCGGCGACCTGCTGCTCACCGACGACTCGCTGTCGCCGCACGCGACGCGCACCGTGCAGCGCATCCAGTCGTCGGTTGGCGAAATGGAGTCGCTGGTCGAGGCCTTCCTGATCATGGCGCGCGACGGAGATATCGGTTTGGCCGATGAGGATTTCGTGGTCAACGAAGTCATCCACGACGAGATCGAGAATGCGCGCGCATTGCTCGGCAGAAAACCTGTGGAGCTCAGGATCGACGAGCAAGCCGCATTTGGCCTGCATGCGCCGCCGCGCGTGTTCGCGGTGCTGTTCGGCAACCTGCTGCGCAACGCATGCAATTACACCGACGTCGGCAGCGTGACCGTGCGCGTGCTGCCGGGCAAGATCGTGATCGCGGACACCGGCGTCGGCATGAGCCCCGAGGAACTCGCGCATATATTCGATGCGTTTTTTCGCGGCGGCGACCAACGCCAGGGCGGCCATGGTATCGGACTGAATATCGTGCGCCGTTTGTCCGAACGTTTCGGCTGGCCAGTGAGCCTGGACAGCGAAGCCGGTAAGGGCACGCGCGCCACGATCCTGTTTCCGAAAGCCAAGCCGCTCGACGCCTGACGGATCTCAACGCGCGTTGCACGTCAACGCGTAAGATCGGCGCACGTGCGATCAGTCTGATGCGGCTGCGCATCGCAACATGGATGTCCCATGCCGCAGCCCATCCGCAAGCCGCCCTCATCGAAGCGTTCTAGCAAGTTCGTCTGGGCATTGGCCGCACTCGCGATCCTCGCCGCAGGTGGTTGGTGGTGGCATGCGCGATCATCGGCCGATTTCGGCAGCTATCGCACTGCAGTCGTCGATCGCGGTGCGATCGCGGTGGCGATTTCCGCGACCGGCAATCTCAGCGCGATTACGACGGTGGATATCGGCTCGCAGGTTTCGGGCATCGTGCAGGCGGTACTGGTCGATTACAACGATCACGTCGTCAAAGGCCAGATCATCGCCCGCATCGACCCCAGCAGCTTCAACGCGCGACTCCAGCAGGCGGCGGGCGCGGCGGCGTCGGCACAGGCGCAACTCGCGCAGGCGCAAGCCAGCGTGCGCAACACGCAGGCTGATTTCGCGCGCAAATCCGATCTCGGCCAGCGCCAGTTGATCGCGCAGAGCGATGTCGATGCCGCCCGTGCATTGCGCGATGAGGGCCTCGGCGCGGTGGCTGCGGCGCAGGCCCAGATCGCATCGCAGCAGGCCGCGATGAACAGCGTGAAGCTCGATGTCGAACACAGCGTGATCCGCTCGCCGGTCGATGGTGTCGTGCTCACGCGCGCTGTCCAACGGGGCCAGACCGTTGCGGCGAGCCTGCAGACGCCCACGTTGTTCCAGATCGCTGAAGACCTCAAACAGATGCAGATCGTGCTCGCGGTGGACGAGGCCGACATCGGCCAGGTGAAGGTCGGCCAGAACGTCCGCTTCAACGTCGATGCGTTTCCCGACCGCGACTTCGCCGGCATCGTCAAGCAGGTGCGGCTCGCAGCGACCAATACCCAGAACGTGATCAGCTACCCGGTGGTCGTCGCCGTCGACAACGATGACCTGACCTTGCTGCCCGGCATGACCGTCAACGCCGAAATCCAGATCAGCCGCCACGACAACGTGCTGCGGGTGCCGAATGCAGCTCTGCGTTTCCATCCGGCCGATGCGGCTGCGGGGACGATTGCAAGCGCGTCCGCCGCACGGTCGGGCGGCGGCGGGATGACTGAGGAATTGCCGCAGGTCGCAGCGCAACTGCATCTGGACGCAACCCAGCAGGCTGGGTTCGACCAGGCGCTGGCAGCCGTGCGCGAACACGCCAGGGAGCAACGCGCGAAACGCGATGGCAGCGCGCAGCCATCGACCGGCGCCAGCCTGTTCGGTGGTCGTCCACCGGGCGGAGCAGCTGGCCCCGGCAGCAATGGCAGCAACGGACCAGCCGGCAGTCGCGGCGGTGCGCCGAACCCGCAACGCATGCTTGCGCGCATCGCCCCGCAGTTTGCGAGCTTCCGCGCGACGCTGCATCCCGATCAACAGCAGTCTTGGGACGCCGCACTGCAAGGTCTTGCCGGAGAAAAACGCGCAACCGCTTACAAGCTGATCGATGGGAATGCGCAGCCCGTGGATATCCGCATCGGTGCCAGCGATGAAAGCTTCACCGAAGTCAGCACTGGCAAGCTTGTCGAAGGCGACAAGGTCATCATCGGCGCTGCTGTCGCAGTGAAACAATGAACGCGGCAGTCGACGTGTCGATGCGGACCGCCACGTCGACGCCGGTGATCGAAACGATCGGGCTGGGCAAGGTTTACATGCCGGGCGGCGAAGCGCAGGTCGTTGCATTGCACGATGTCAATCTGCACATCGAGCGCGGTGAGTTCGTCGCGATCATGGGCGCGTCCGGCTCGGGAAAATCCACGTTGATGAACCTGATCGGTTGCCTCGACCAACCGACGTCCGGTCAGTATTTTTGCGATGGCGTGGATGTGGCCACGCTCGATGCCGAACAACGCGCGATCCTGCGCCGCGACAAGATCGGTTTCGTGTTCCAGGGCTTCAACCTGCTCGGTCGGCTGACCGCGCTGGAAAACGTGATGATGCCGCTGGCGTATGCAGGCACGCCGATTTCCAGACGCGAACAACTCGCACGCGATGTGCTTGCGGCGGTCGGTCTGGCCGATCGCGCCTCGCACCGACCGAGCGAACTTTCCGGTGGACAGCAGCAGCGTGTTGCGATCGCGCGCGCACTGATCAACTCGCCGTCGCTGATCCTTGCCGACGAGCCGACCGGCGCTCTCGATTCGAAAACCGGCGAAGACATCCTCGCGCTGTTCAAGTGCCTGCAGACCGAAGGCCACACGGTCGTGCTGATCACCCACGATGCGCAGGTCGCAGCGCACGCCGGACATGGCTGGGTGATGAGCGACGGCGCGCTGCATCCGGCCGAGACGGCCGCATGACGCTCACCGATACCATCCGTACGGCGGTGTTTGCATTGCGCGCCAACTCAGTGCGCAGCGCCCGGGTTTTCGCATGACGCTAACCGATACCATCCGTACGGCGGTGTTTGCCCTGCGCGGCAATTGGGTGCGCAGCGCCTTGACCTCGCTCGGCGTGATCATCGGCATCGCGGCGGTGATCATCATGGTGTCGGTTGGGCAGGGCACGCAGTCGGAGATCGACAAGCTGGTGTCCGGGCTCGGCGCGAACCGGCTGGATATCGCGTCAGGCGCGGCGCGCAATGGAGGGCTTCGCCTCGGCACCGGCAGTCGCGCGTCGCTGTTCGATGGCGATGTGGATGCGATCCGCAACGAGATACCGAGCGTGCAACACATCACCGGCAGCGTGCGTGGCAGTACCCAGATCGTGTACGCGGAAAACAACTGGTCCTCGAACTGGCAAGGCGTGCAGCTCGACTGGTTCACGATCAACGATTGGCCACTCGTACTCGGCAACAGTTTCGATCCGCACGACTACAGTTCGGCGACAAAGACAGTGTTGCTCGGCCAAACCGTACGTCAGCAGCTGTTCGGCGACGACGACCCGACCGGGCAGACAGTGCGCATCGGCCGCGTGCCGTTCCGGGTCGTCGGCGTGCTCGCCGTCAAGGGGCAGAGCGGTTTCGGACAGGATCAGGACGATGTGCTGGTGGTCCCGCTGGATACCGCCAGGCGACGGCTCACGCGCGCCGCGACGCTCGCGCCCGGGGCTGTGCAGCAAATCAGCCTTGCTGTTGCGAGTGGCCAGAGTCTCGGCCAGGCGCAGTCGCAGATCGAGGATTTGTTGCGCCAGCGTCATCGCATCAAATCCAGCGACGAAGACGATTTCAACGTCCGCAACATCTCCGGGATCATCGCCACGCGCACCCAGACCACGCGGCTGATGTCGCTGCTGCTCGGCGCGGTCGCGACGATCTCGCTGATCGTCGGCGGCATCGGCATCATGAACATCATGCTGGTGTCGGTGACCGAGCGCATCCGCGAGATCGGCCTGCGCATGGCGGTCGGAGCTGGGCCGTCGGACATCCGCGCACAATTCCTCGCAGAAGCGATGCTGATCTCGATCATCGGCGGACTGCTGGGGATAGTGATTGGCATCGGCGGCGCATTGCTGGTCGGCCGCTTCGGAGCGTTGCCGGTGCTGTTGAACTGGAAGGTGATCGCGCTCGCCGCAGGTTGTTCGATCGCGACTGGTCTGTTCTTCGGCGTGTACCCGGCGCGCAAGGCCTCGCTGCTTGATCCGATCGAAGCGTTGCGGCAGCAGTAGCTTCTTCTCGTCATCCCAGCTTTCGCTGGGATGACGACAATGACGGCAATAGAGCGCGCGCAGCCGGACTGCCTCATCGGGTATCCTTTCGCATTGAACGAACGCAGGATACTTTCCATGCCGATCCGAAGGTTGATACTTGCCATGATGCTGCCCATGTCCGCAATCGCTGCAAATGCCGCCACTCCATCCGATCACACTTCTGGCGATATGCCGTCCCGCACCGCGCTGGTGATTCATGGCGGCGCGGGCACGATGTCGCGCAAGGACCTCACGCCCGAGCGCGAGCAGGCGATCCGCGCCGCGATGGACCAGGCGCTTGACGCCGGCAATGCGGTGCTGAAATCCGGCGGCAGTGCGCGCGATGCGGTGACCGCAGTGATCGTGATCCTCGAGGATTCGCCGTACTTCAACGCCGGCAAGGGCGCGGTGTTCAACCACGAAGGCGTCAACGAAATGGACGCTTCGATCATGGACGGCGCGACCCTGGAAGCGGGCGCGGTCGCTGGTGTGCACACGGTCAAGAACCCGGTACTGCTCGCGCGTGCGGTGATGGAACATTCCAAGCACGTGATGCTGATCGGCGACGGCGCGGAGTCATTCGGCAAGACCGTCAAGGGCATCGAATTCGTCGATCCGAAGTACTTCTACACGCCCGAGCGCTGGAAGCAGTTGCAGGACGCGAAGGCCGAGGAATCTGCCGGCGCGACCAGGGCACCGAGCGCGCATTTCGGCACCGTCGGTGCGGTCGCGCTGGATTCGCATGGACACCTCGCCGCCGCGACCTCGACCGGCGGCATGACCAACAAGAAGTGGGGCCGCGTCGGCGATTCGCCGATCATCGGCGCGGGCACCTACGCGATCGCCGATTGCGCGGTGTCCGGCACCGGCTGGGGCGAGTTCTTCATCCGCCTGAACGTCGCCTCCGACATCTGCGCGCGCGTCGCCTACCGCGGCGACAGTCTCGCGAAAGCCGCTGACGACGTCGTGATGCAACGCGTGCCAGCGCTCGGCGGCGACGGCGGCGCGATCGCGATGGACGCACACGGCAACATCGCGATGCCATTCAACACCGAAGGCATGTATCGCGGATGGATCAATACAGATGGGACGCGGGGGACGGCGATTTACAAGGACGCTGGGTTGAAATAACTCCCGCCCCCCGCTTTGTCGCGGGCTACTTGCCACGCCCGTCATTTTTTTCAACGAACGCCCACCCCCGGCCCCAGCAACATGATCCCCGTGCGGTAATCGGTCGAGTACACATCGTCGCCCTGCATCCACAGCACGTACTCGCCTGATCCAGCCGTGTTGCGCGCGACGACGGGACGCACGTTCGGGTGCGCCGAGTGGCTGGTGATCGGGATGGATTGCCAGGTCTTGCCTTTGTCATTGGTCGTCCAGCGCTCGATCTCGAACATGCCAACAATTTGCCGCGACAGGAACACGATCGAAGGATCGGCGTGGTCGAGCGCGAGTCCGCCGGGGTAGTGCGGTTCGCGCTCGGTCGCGCCTGCGGGCGTTTGCGGAAGCCACGTTCCGGCTGCGACGAGTTCGGTGTCGAGCCAGCTACCGCCGATCCAGCGCGCGTAGTGGTAGCGGTGGTCGGTTTCCTTCGGGAACTGCGCATACGCGATGACCGGATGGCCGTCGGCATCGAGCGCGATGTCCCAGATCGACGCGCGCACCTTGCTCGGCTTGGCGTCGTAGACGATGTCGCTGACGCGCGGCTGGATCGGCAGTTCTTTCATGGGCGCGATCCAAGTGCCGTCGGCCTTGAAGAACGCGCCGTGTTCGTACTTCATGTAGTAGATCGAGTTCTCTGGCTCGTCGCGTGGATGGCCGTCGGTGAACGCGAAATGGATCGTCGATTTGCCGTCGGACACGACCTTGAAATACGGCCGGATCGTGTTCGCCTCGCGGCCCTGCTGTTCGATCAGGATGCGCGGCGCGCTCCATGCCTTGCCATCGGGCGATGTCGCGAACGTCGGCTTGCAGCTGATCCCGCGCCAGAACACGTAGATCAATTGTTCGTCGCTCAGATACACCGGCTCGCTATAGGTGATCGCGGGCGTATTTGCGACGGTGATTTCCGGTTCCCACGCGCTGATGTCCTCCGGTCGCGTTGTGGTGCGGCTGTAGAGACCGATGCGGTTGTGGAAGGTGTAGAACACCATCAGTCGGCGGTCGGGCAGCACGAGGAAGGAGTTGCTGTCGTGGTCGTCGACTTCCCAGTGCTCTTTCAGTACGACCGTCTCGATGCGTCCGGTCGCGTGGTCGTATGCGCCGACCTGCAGTTGGCCCTTGCTCGTGACCCAGCCCGCATACGTGCGATTGCGCTGGCCTTCGACATGCACGGCGCGCGGATCCTCGATCCAGTTCCATGCGCCGTCTTTCGCGAACGCGATCGTCGCCACCTGTGCATGTGCAGGCGGCGCTGCGGGCTTGCAGCCGGACAACATCGCGAGTGCGAAGCAGAACGTGATCCACGGATATCGCGGCATGCGCCAACCTCCAGTCTTGCAGGGCGATTCGGCCAATCTCCAGAACGCCGCGTCAGCGCCCCTGCACATGCAGCAGCCGCGTGCGACGCTTGAAGAATCGCAGCAGCAGGTAGATCGCCAGGCCGGTTCCGAACACGATCAAGCGCGTATGCTCGAAGACAAAGACGTGTTGCGCCTCATAGTCGTCGGCGAGGCCGGTCAGGGTGAACGCGACCACGATCGCGAATGCGCTCGCATATTCGCGCCGCAGCACGGTGCGCCACGAGAACGGCAACGTCGCGGTTTTCCAGCGCTGGAAGTCGGGCAAGATCGCAGGCGTGTGCTCGGCCCAGTCGAGGTAGTCCTGCCCGAATTTGGCGCGCAGGAATTCTTCCTCGGAATACATGATGCGTTCGTAGTACAGCGCATACGCGAGCGTGATCAGCACGGCCAGCCAGCAGATACCTGGTGCCATCGCGACGCCCAGCCACATCAGGTAATTGCCGAGGTACAACGGATGCCGCACCACCGAGTACATGCCGCTGCGGTTGAGTTCGGCGGCGGTCTGCTCGCGGGTGCTGCGCCGTGAGGTGTCGTGCGGCACGCGGCCGACGGTGACGATGCGCAGGATCAAGCCCAGCGTCGAGACCGCCACGCAGCTCAGCTGCCAAGCCAGCCCGTCGGTCCAGGCCGGTTCGGCCCCGGGGTCGAACAGCATCAGACCCAGGATCAACGCCATTGCGAGCAGCGGCAGCAGGCTGCGCCAGCGGAACAGCCACAATCCGCTCGTGGCGAATTCTTCGCGTAATGCCATGATGGATTGCGGCTCGCAGGCTGAATCGGAACTGCATTAGGCCATTCGGGACGGTCTGCCGCAACGAATCGGGTGTCGGAACCAATCCCCGCGCTATGGCAAACTAGGCACCTTCCGCCTCCGACCTCGGTCCAATTCCATGCTGATTTTCGAGCAGTCCCAGCCGGGGCGCACCGCCGCCGCCCAGCTTCCAGCCGCCGTCGCGAATCCCGATCTGCCCGAACGTTTCCTGCGCACGACGCCGGTGGGCCTGCCCGAGGTGTCCGAATTGCAGGCCGTGCGTCATTACACGAATTTGTCGCGCAAGAACTTCTCGATCGACACGAACTTCTATCCACTCGGTTCGTGCACGATGAAGTACAACCCGCGCGCCTGTCATTCGCTGGCGATGCTCGACGGGTTCCTCGGACGCCATCCGTATGCGCCGGAATCCTTGAGCCAGGGTTTCCTGTCGTGCATGTTTGAATTGCAGGAAATTCTCGCGGACGTGACCGGCATGAAGGGCGGCGTGTCGCTTGCGCCGATGGCTGGCGCGCAGGGCGAGTTCGCCGGCGTCGCGATGATCATGGCGTACCACAAGCATCGCGGCGACCTGGCGCGCACCGAGATCATCGTGCCCGACGCCGCGCATGGCACCAATCCGGCAACCGCGACGGTCTGCGGTTGCAGCGTGCGCGAGGTTCCAACGCTAGCCAATGGCGACATCGACATCGATGCGCTGAAGAAGGTGCTCGGCCCGACCACCGCCGGCATCATGCTGACCAATCCCAGCACGATCGGCGTGTTCGAGCGGCGGATTGTCGAAATCGCGAAACTTGTGCATGAGGCCGGCGGCCTGCTGTATTACGACGGCGCGAACCTCAACGCGATCCTCGGCAAGGTGCGTCCGGGCGACATGGGCTTCGACGCGATCCACATGAACCTGCACAAGACCTTCAGCACGCCGCACGGCGGCGGCGGTCCGGGCGCGGGCGCTGTGGGTGTCAGCGAGCGACTCAGGCCATTCCTGCCGATCCCGATGATCGAAAAAATCATGCGCCCATCGCTCGAGCCGGCGCCTGCCGTCGCCGTGCAGAAAGGAAAGAAAGCGAAAGGCGAGAAGAAGTCGGCCGCTCCGGCTGCGACCGGCGAAGCCTGGTACCACTTCGTCCGCAAGAAGGACCGCCCGCTCTCGATCGGCCGCTTGTCGGCGTTCGCGGGCAACGCGGGCGTGCTGCTGCGTGCGTACATCTACGCGCGACTGCTCGGACGCGAAGGCATGCCGCGCGTCGCCGAATACGCGACGCTCAATGCGAATTACCTCGCCGCGCAACTCAAGAAAAAAGGCTTCACGCTCGCCTATCCGGAACGCCGTGCCTCGCACGAGTTCATCGTGACCATCGCGCCGCAGAAGAAGGCGAACGGCATCACTGCGCTGGATTTCTCGAAGTCGCTGCTCGATTACGGCATCCATGCACCGACCAATTATTTCCCGTTGCTGGTTCCCGAGTGCCTGCTGATCGAGCCAACCGAGACCGAGAGCAAGGAAACCCTCGACAAGTTCGTTGTCGTGATGAAGGTGTTGCTCGACAAATCGGCGAACAATCCGGAATGGATGAAGGGTGCGCCTTACACCACTCCGGTGCGCAGGCTCGACGACGTCAAGGCCGCGCGCGAGCTAGATCTCGCTTACGTCCCCGCGCCAGCGAAGACCGCATGATGCGGGTTCGGTTGCGAGTCTGATCGCGATGGCTGACGGCAAGAACAGCTTGTTGCCGCGCGGGCCGGTCGGCGTCTGGCGCGCGTTGCGCTGGTCGCTGAAAGGCCTCGCGATCGCATGGCGAACGGAGTCTTCGTTCCGGCTTGAGGTTTACTTGAGCGTGCCGTTGGCCCCATTGGGTTTTTGGCTGGGACGGGACGGCGTCGAACGCGCGCTGCTCGTCGGCAGCCTGCTGCTGGTGCTGTCGGCCGAATTGTTGAACTCGTCGATCGAAGCGGTGATCGAGCGTTACGGCGCGGAGCACCACGAGATGGCTGGACGCGCAAAGGACATGGGTTCGGCAGCGGTGTTCGTGCTGATGATGAACGTGCTGCTGTGCTGGGGATCGCTGCTGATCCCGCGCTGGCTTTAAGCGAGGACGCTGCTTTTGGAATGGATGTTCGATAGCGAGGTCTGGGTCGCCCTGATCACGCTGGCCACGCTGGAAATCGTGCTCGGTGTGGACAATCTGGTGTTCATCTCGATCTCGGTCAGCCGGCTGCCGGCGGAGCGTCGGTCGAGCGCGCGTCGCTTCGGCCTCGCGCTCGCCTGCGTCACCCGCATCCTGCTGTTGCTGACGCTGGCGACGCTGGCGCGGATGAACGCCACGTTGTTCACGCTGGCGGGCAACGCGATCTCGATCCGCGACCTGGTCCTGATCGGCGGCGGCGTGTTTCTGCTGGTCAAGGGCAGCATGGAAATCCGCGACGCGATCAATGGTCACGGCGAGGAAGAAGACATCTCCGCGCGGCCATCGGTGGTGTTCGGCATGGTGATCGCGCAGATCGCGGTCATCGACATCGTGTTCTCGCTCGACTCGGTGATCACCGCAGTCGGCATGGTCAATCAGATCCCGGTGATGGTCGCGGCGATCGTGCTCGCGGTACTGGTGATGATCTTCGCGGCCAACCCGGTCGGCGATTTCATCGATCGCCACCCGACAGTGAAGATGCTCGCGCTCGCGTTCATCGTGATGGTTGGTGCCGCGTTGATCGCCGAGGGACTGGATTTCCACATCGATCGGCGCTATTTGTACTTCGGGATGGCATTTTCGGTCGGCGTGGAAGTGCTGAACCTGCTCGCGCGCTCGCGTGCGGCACGCCGCAGCCAGATGCGCGCCAACCGCGCCGAGCGCGACCAGTGAAACAATGCAAGACCGCATGCCCATGAGGAAATCCACCGTGAACATCGCAACCCGTTTCGTGATCCTCGCCCTAGCGCTGCTGCTCAGCGCCTGCGGCTACAACAATATCCAGAAGCTCGACGAGCAGACCAAGGCCGACTGGTCCGAAGTCATCAACCAGTACCAGCGGCGCGCCGACCTGGTGCCGAACCTGGTCGCGACGGTGAAGGGCTATGCGCAGCAGGAAAAGGACATCCTGATCCAGGTCACCGAGGCGCGTTCGCGGGTCGGATCGATCCAGGTCACGCCGGAGCTCGCGGGCGACCCGGAAAAGCTCAAGCAGTTCCAGGATGCGCAGGGTGCGCTTGGGTCGGCGCTCTCGCGCCTGATGGTGGTGACCGAGAACTACCCGAACCTCAAGTCCGACCAGTCGTTCCGTGACTTGCAAGCGCAGCTTGAAGGCACCGAGAACCGCATCACCGTCGCGCGCAACCGCTACATCCAGTCGATTCAGGCCTACAACACGCTGCTGCGCTCGTTCCCGCAGAACATGACCGCGAAGATTTTCGGCTACAAGGTCAAGCCCAATTTCACGGTCGCGAACGAGGCCGCGATCGCCGCGCCTCCGACCGTCGATTTCGGCATGCCCGCAAGCTCTCCCGCGCAGCCCGTTCCGCCGGCTCATCCTCCGGGTCCGCCACCGCCGCCATTCAATCCGAACGAACCGGCGAACCATCCGGCCCCGGCGAGGTCCGCACCGGCACCAGGCGCGGGCTGATCGCCGCGATGTCGCGCTGGTTGGCGGCGTTCGGATGCCTGCTGGCGTTGTTCGCCGGCAGCGCGTTCGCAGCGACCGTGCCGGTGCCGCCGCTGACCGCGCGCGTCACCGACCAGACCGGCACGCTTGACACCGTGCAAACGCAGGCGCTGGAAGCGAAGCTGGCCGCGTTCGAGCAGGCCAAGGGCAGCCAGATCGCGGTGCTGATCGTGCCGACGATTGGCGATGAGACGACCGAGCAGTTCGCACTACGCGTCGTGGACACATGGAAGATTGGCCGCAAAGGCGTGGACGATGGCATCTTGTTGCTCGTGGCCAAGGATGACCACAAGGCCCGCATCGAAGTCGAATACGGGCTTGAGGGAGTGATTCCCGACGCGATCGCGAACCGCATCATCGACGAGGACATGGCGCCGAAATTCCGGGCGGGCGATTTCGCGGGAGGTTTGAATGCGGCAATCGACCGCATGATCGGACTCGTGAACGGCGAGCGGCTGCCACCACCGAAACCCGAGCGCGGTTTCGATGGGCCGTCGCGCAATGGCAATGCGCCGTTCGCGATCGCATTCTTCGCGTTCTTGATTGCGCGTGCACTGTTCGGAACGCTGTCGGCGGTCGCGCGCGGTTCGCTGACAGCGATCATCGTCGGGATCGCGGCGATGGTCGGCGGCGCGGCGCTCGTGTTCGCGATCGCCCTCGCGGTGTTGGGATTTTTGTTCGCATTGCCCGCGGGCGGTAACGGGCGCTCTGCCGGCGGTAGCGGATGGGGTGGTTTCGGCGGTGGCGGTTTCGGTGGAGGATCGGGTGGTTTCGGTGGCGGTGGTTTCAGCGGTGGCGGAGGCATGTCTGGTGGCGGCGGCGCCTCGGGGAGTTGGTGATGGGCATGCCGCGCCTGCTTCGACATTTGGGAACCGGCGCATTGTCGGTGCATCGGCGTTTTGATCGCGTCGCCATGACGCGCATTGGCGAGGCGATCGCCGCCGCCGAACGCGGTCATGCCGGCGAGATCCGCTTTGCGGTCGAGGCTTCGCTGTCGTTGCGCCAGTTGAGGTTGCACCGCGACGCGCGCAGCCGCGCGATCGAGGTGTTCTCGCAATTGCGCGTCTGGGACACCGAGGCCAACAGCGGCGTTCTGCTGTACCTGCTGTGGGCCGATCGCGCGATCGAGGTCGTGGCCGACCGCGGCATCGCCGCGTTGGTGCCCGCATCGGAATGGGTAACTGTCTGCGCGCAGGTACGCGATGGTTTGCGCAGCGCGCATCCGGCCGATGCGGTGATTGCAGGCATCACGCGGATCGGAGAGTTGCTGCGTTCCGCATTGCCCGCACAGGCATCCACGCCCGACGAATTGCCGGACGATCCAGTGCGGCTGTGATCGTCGCGGTGCTGGCGCGTCTGCGACAATAGCGGCCGATCCGCAGCACTCCCAGACGCGACCGCAGGCGACAGTCACGCATGACGCACTATTTCCACGACATCGATCCGATCGCGCTGCACCTGCCGGCATTCGATGTGCTCGGCATGCATTTCCAGCCGAACATCCACTGGTACGGCGTGATGTACCTGCTGGGCTTCGGCGTGGCATGGTGGCTGGGCCGCGCCCGCACCCAGGCGGGCCGCTTGCCCGATGTCGATGCGCAAAGCTACGGTGACCTGATGTTCTACGCGATGCTCGGCGTGGTGCTCGGCGGGCGCATCGGCTACGTGCTGTTCTATGCGTTCGGCGACCTGCTGCGCGATCCGACGATGGTGTTCAAGGTCTGGGACGGCGGCATGAGTTTCCACGGCGGCCTGCTCGGCGTGCTGACAGCCATCGCAATCTGGTCGCGTCGGCATCGCCTGCATTTCTTCGACACCGTGGATTTCATCGCGCCGCTGGTGCCTCCGGGACTGGGTTTCGGGCGGATCGGCAACTTCATCGGCGGCGAGTTGTGGGGCAAGCAAAGCGACGCGCCGTGGGCGGTGATCTTCCCGAAAGGCATTCTCTCAGGGCCGTATCAGGACCTCGGCATGACGCGCCTGCGCGAACTTGCGCATCAGGGCGCGCTCGAGCAATGGGCGCGGCATCCGTCGCAACTCTATGAAGCCACGCTCGAAGGCCTGGTGATGTTCACCGTGCTGTTCGTCTATTCGCGCAAGCCGCGCCCGCGTTACGCGGTGTCCGGATGGTTCGCGCTGATGTACGGCTGCTTCCGCTTCCTGGTCGAATTCGTGCGCGTCCCGGACCAGCAGATCGGCTATCTCGCGTTCGGCTGGCTCACGATGGGACAGGTGCTGTCGCTGCCGCTGATCGCGCTGGGGCTTGGGCTGTTGCTGGCTTCGCGCCGCGCGCCGACGCTGTTCCCGGCAACTGATGAATCGTCGGGCCAGAGTGCACGTTCCCGCATGCGCTCAGGGCTGCGATGAGACAGTACCTCGACCTCCTCCGGCACGTCCTCGAACACGGCGCGCGCAAGGCCGACCGCACCGGCACCGGCACGCGTTCGGTGTTCGGCTGGCAGATGCGCTTCGACTTGAACGATGGTTTCCCGCTGGTCACGACCAAGAAGCTGCACCTGCGCTCGATCGTGCACGAGCTGCTGTGGTTTCTGCGCGGCGAGACGAACATCGCCTATCTCAAGGACAACAAGGTCGGCATCTGGGACGAATGGGCGAACGCGGACGGCGAACTCGGCCCGGTGTACGGCAAGCAGTGGCGACGCTGGGCCGGTGCGGACGGCATCGAGATCGACCAGATCCGTTGGGTCGTCGACGAGATCAAGCGCAACCCGGATTCGCGGCGACTGATCGTGTCGGCATGGAATGTCGCCGACCTGCCGAAGATGGCCTTGATGCCGTGCCATACGATGTTCCAGTTCTACGTCGCTGACGGCAAGCTCAGCTGCCAGCTTTACCAGCGCAGCGGCGACATCTTCCTCGGCGTGCCGTTCAACATCGCGAGCTATGCGCTGCTGACCCACATGGTCGCGCAAGTCTGCGGACTCGATGTCGGCGATTTCGTGCACACCCTCGGCGACGCGCACCTGTACGACAACCATGTCGAGCAGGCGCGCGAGCAGCTGTCGCGCACGTCGCGCGTGTTGCCGAGCTTGAAACTCAATCCCGCAGTGAACGACCTGTTCGCATTCCTCTACGGGGACATCGCGATCGAGGGCTACGATCCGCTGCCCACGATCAAGGCGCCGGTGGCGGTGTAAGTCGCGCGTTCATTTCGCGGCATCCCTGCACTTGCCCGTGCAACTGAAATACGCGGCTGCATTCGGATAGTCGAGGGTCATCCGGAATTCGCGATAGACGTTGTTGCCGATCGCGCCTTCCACCCGGATATCGGTGTAGGTCGACATATAGTCGTGGAAGTCGTGGTCCGCGCGGTGGGTAAACCAGACGGGTCCGACGCGCCAGCCTGCAATCTCGACGTCCGGAACTTCGATCATCGCGTCTCCCGTACCCGATTGCGCCTGCTCGATCACCTTCCAGTCCGGATGCGCCTTGCGCCAGGTTTGAAAGACGCTGTCGACGATCATGCTGGTGGAGCGTTGCGCGCTGCCGCCATCGTTCAACGCGTTCAGTGCTTCAGGCGACAGGACGGTATTGGCTCCGGTATCGAGCAGCATTGGCAACTGTTGGCCATCCACGCGTACATCAATGCGCGGATAGTCCATCTCCCGCTTGCCATCCGGCGATTGCCTGAAGCCGAGCCCGACCTTGCGCACGCCGGCTGAAGGCTTCCAGGCCGACGATTCGATGCGGAATTGCGATCGCTTGAAATCCCATGTCCACACACGGCCCGCAAACCATGGGGCTCCGAGCACCCCGTCGAACGCACGCTGCCCTGGAAGGTCATGGTGGGCTGTGCCTAGTACGACCGGAAACCAGCCGCCGAGTCGCAGTCCTTCCGGAATCCCTCGGCCTTCCTTCTGCATGAGCCGCGCCACGGTCGCGTCGGTTCCCATTTCCCGCTGCAAGTCGATGGCCCCTGACGCGACGTCGATGGTCTGCGTCCTGACTGCATCGCCGGAAAGATAGTAGCCGCCGCCGGTATCGGTATAGAACAACACCGATTTCCCGCCGACCAACTCTGGCTTGAGGTAGACCAGGTCTGCGGTGAACTGTGATGGAAGGTTTTGGCCGGCCTGCGGCGTGGCTTCTGCCGAGACGAGCGCCATGGCCAGGAGTACGTGAAGTAGCATAGGGCGGCCGGCTGACTGGGATTGCAGAATCTACGTGTCGCGACGGGAAAGAACAAACACGATCTGCCGGAGTGTTGCTTGGAAATTTCGTTGATCGCCGCACTTGATCGTGATCGCGCCATCGGCAAGGGCAACGCCTTGCCGTGGCACCTGCCCGACGACCTCAAGCGCTTCAAGGCGCTGACGCTCGGCAAGCCGTTGGTGATGGGACGCAAGACCGCCGAATCGCTGGGTCGCGCGTTGCCGGGTCGACGCAACCTCGTGCTCACGCGATCGGGTTGCGCGCCGTTTGTGGGGATGGATGCGGTCGCGTCGCTGGACGCGGCATTGGAGATGATTCGTAATCACAGCGCGGGCGATCAGGAACTGATGGTGATCGGCGGCGGCGATGTGTTCGCGCTCGCGCTGCCGCTCGCGACGCGCATGCATCTGACCCATGTGGACACGCACGTTGCCGATGCCGATGCGTTTTTTCCGGCATTCGATGCATCGCTGTGGCGTGTGGTGTCACGCGAGCCTCATGCGGCGGATGCGAAACATGTGTTTGCATTCGAGTTTGTGGACTACGAAATGCGGCTGAGGTAGGTATGCGCATTTTGTCGATTGCGTCACATTTCGACGCATGATGCGCTCCGCCGGTTCTTAGCTGGTGCGTAAAGTCTGTATGAATTCTTGTTTGGGGAAAATAATGAAAATCTTGATCGCGCCTGCGGCCATCGCGCTGCTTGGCTTGAGTTTCGTGCCATCGGCGGACGCAGAATCCGTTGCAATCTTCAACGGACACGCTTGGGCTTGTCAGAACATCTGCATGGCCAATGTGAAAATAGGAACTGTATTCGACAGCGCCGGTGGCTGGGTAATGCCAAAGTCCATGCCCGCTCGTGCGCAGGGAACACGAGCGAATTGAGACTGGAATCGCCTTCGCCGTCGGACTCGCACCGCAGCACAAGTGATCTCAGTCGCGTGGAAAGGGGGCAGCAAGTGTGAAAAAGCCTACGCTTATTGTTCTGGCCGCCTTCATCCTGGCAGCCAGCATCCTCATGTGGCTGCCGTCCGCCAGCCCGATCCGCGCCTTTCTGTCTGGCCGCACGAGCCCTCGTCTATCGGATGGGGAAACTGGTGCGAAAGTGTTGGACTCGGGCAAGGATACCGATCGATCGATAACCAGTGCCGGAAAAGGTATCCTGATTAGCCCCGACCCTCAGCCATGATAATTGCTGGCCGTCCGCAAAACCGGCTCCGCACAAGGCTTGCAGACGGCCATCGCGCGGAGCAGTCG
>JAYTOP010000073.1:0-1959 GCA_043747745.1 Pseudomonadota bacterium | reverse complement strand
GTGATCGGGTCGGGCCAGGCCGGAGAACCGCTGGCGATCGAATTTGCGCGCGCCGGGCTGCATACGGCGCTTCTCGAAGGTGGCGAATTCGGCGACGGCTGCGTCGACACAGGTTGCGCGCCCTCGAAAAGCCTGATCGCGAGCGCGAATGTCGCGCACCTGGCGCGCCAGGCCCCGGCGTTCGGCGTGCAAACCGGCACTGTCGAAGTCGATTTCGGTAAAGTGCAGATGCGCAAGCACGCGGTGCTGGAGGGATTGCGCAGCGAGTCGCTGCGGGCGTTGCGCGCCGCGCCCGACCTCACGGTATTGAGGGGCGAAACGCGCTTCGAAAATGCGGGATCGCTGCTCGTGCGCGAACAGGACGGCTCGATGCTTGGACTGCATGCGCCGAGAATATTTATCAATACGGGCGCTCGTCCTGCCCTGCCGGATCTGCCGGGCCTCGCCGACGTGCCGCACCTGACTTCCGGCAGCGCAATGGAGCTCGACGAATTGCCGGAGCACTTGCTGGTACTGGGCGGCAGCTACCTCGGCGTCGAACTCGGCCAGATGTTCCGCCGCTTCGGTTCGGGTGTTTCCGTCATCGACAAGCAGAGCCAGTTGCTCGCGCGCGAAGATCGCGATGTCGCCGCGACCATGGCTGAGATTCTACGGGAGGACGGCGTTGAGGTTTTCCTGGAAACCGAGGCGATCGCGGTCGCCACCGCTCCCGCAGGCGCAGTCAGGCTGACGGTGCGGACTTCCTCGGGCGAGCATGTCCTGGCGGGATCGCACCTGCTGGTTGTAGCGGGACGCGAACCTAACACCGGCGGTCTCGATCTTTCTGCCGCCGGAATTGAGGTGGACGCGCGCGGGTACATCAAAGTCAATGAACGGCTGGAGACCAGTGCGCCAGGCGTGTATGCGCTGGGCGGCGTGAATGGTGGACCGGCGTTCACGCATGTCGCCTACGACGATATGCGCATCATCCGCGCCGGTGTGTTGGACAACGCGAACGCGAACACCCTGGGCCGCATGCGTCCTTACATCGCATTTACCGATCCGCAACTGGGCCGCTTCGGCCTGACGGAAACCGAAGCGCGCGAACAAGGCAGGGCCGTCAGGGTAGTCAAGCCGCCGACACACAGAGCTGCGCGCGTTGCGGAACAGGCTGGCCCACGCGGGCTGATGAAAGTGGTCATCGATTGCGCCACCGACCGGATCGTCGGCGCGGCGGTCATCGGTGCCGATAGCGGGGAAATCATGGCCATGTTGCAGACCGCGATGATGGCGGACATGACCTACAAGGCCTTGAGCGAGGGGATGTTCGCGCATCCGACACTAACCGGATCGCGGATTAACCTGTGCGCGATTCTTGATAACTGATTGGCAGAAACTGACAAAGGAGAATGGCAATGGACAGACAGCAACCCTTCGTATCCGACATCAAGGCACTGCGCGAACGTGCGCGGCGGCACATCGAGCAGGGCGCAATCACCGAGGGCTACCTGGCCGATCGTGAAACTGTGATCAAGATCTGCAACGAGGCCCTGGCCACGGAACTTGTCTGTGTGCTGCGCTACAAGCGCCACTACTTCATGGCAGACGGCATCAATGCCGACAGCGTGGCGGCGGAATTCGCGGAACACGCGCAGGAGGAGCAGGAACACGCCGACAGCATCGCCCAGCGCATTATCCAGCTCGGCGGCAAGCCGAATTTTTCACCCGAAGGATTGAGCAGCCGCAGCCATTCCGAATACGTCGAAGGCGAGACGCTGGTCGAAATGATCAAGGAAGACTTGATCGCCGAACGCATCGCCATCGACAGCTACAAGGAAATCATCGACTACCTGGCCGACAAGGATCCGACCACGCGCCGCATGTTCGAGCAGATCCTCGCGGTCGAGGAAGAGCACGCGGACGACCTGGTTTCCCTTCTGGGCGGCCCGCCCAAGCAGGCATGATGCGGCCGATCGATTT
>JAYTOP010000072.1:0-2038 GCA_043747745.1 Pseudomonadota bacterium | reverse complement strand
TGGCGGGCGCGGTGCTCTTGTTGCTCATCAAGACCCTACTGGTGGCGCAGATAGTACGCTGGGCAGGAATTGACGCGTTGACCGCCTGGCGCACCGGCTGGCTGCTGGCGGTGGGCGGCGAATTCGGCTTCGCTCTGCTCGCCATCGCGCTGCACGCGGGCGTGATCGAGCAGCATGCGGGTCAGATTGTGCTGACCTCAGTGCTGTTTTCCATGATCGTTGCGCCGTTTGTCATCCGCTACAACCATGCGCTCGGCCGCCTTTGCGCGCCGCGCCCGATCCGGCAGAAAGATGAAGTAGCGTCGCAACTCAGCATAGAGAGCATCGGCCATGTTCGCGATCACGTCATCATTTGCGGATACGGGCGCATTGGCCAGAGCGTGGCCCACTTTCTGGAAAAGGAACAGATTCCTTACCTGGCACTGGATCTGGATCCAGCCAAAGTGAAAGAAGCGCACATCGCCGGCGAGCGGGTCTTTTACGGCGACGCTGGCGAACGCGACATTCTCGAAGCATTGGGTGTCAGCACTGCGCGGCTGCTCGTCATCAGCCATGAAGATGTGACCTCGGCCCATAAAGTTCTGCATCACATTCGCAGCCTGCGGCCGGGGCTTCCTGTCATGGTGCGCACGCGCGATGAGAGTCACATCGAGGAACTGCGGGCGGCGGGTGCGGCAGAGGTTGTGGCGGAGACACTGGAGGCCAGTCTGATGATCGCAGCACAAGCACTGCTGTTGCTGAACGTGCCCATTTCGCGTGTGATGCGCCACATGCAGGACCAGCGCAAAGGACGCTATCACTTGCTGCGCGAGTTCTTTCGGGGCGACAGCACGCTTGCGGAGATGCCGCAGGAACAAGATGCCGACCGGCTTCGGCCGGTGGTTCTGCCGCCGGACAGCCCTGCCGTGGGACGTGCGCTGGGAGATCTCGATCTCGATGGCATCGTGATCACTGCCTTGGTACGGCGGGGGAAACGGCAACTCAAACCAGCGCGCGAGACTCGACTGGAAACGGCTGATGTTCTTGTGCTATTCGGGTCGCCCGACGATCTGCAGCGCGCCGAGCGCGCCCTGCTCGGCTGACTCGGCGAAGAAGACTGGCGGACGATCCGTGTCCATGCTCCGTTCGACCCCAGAAGATCACAGTGATGATCGGGCTGAAGTCCATTCTGGCTGCAACTGATTTCTCGACTGGCGCCCGGCATGTGTGCTGCGCGCGCGGCCAGCATCAACAACGAGACGGCTATCTATCGAAGGAACCTGATGATGTCCACAATGAAGCGGATAGTGGCAGGCACCGACCTGTCCTTGTATGCGCGCCGGGCAGAAACCCGGGCCGCCATGCTGGCGCGCGAAATGAGCAGTGAATCGCTGGATTTGCTGCATGTCATCGGCAACCTGGCGCTGGAATCGCTGCGCCACCTGGCCACCCAAACGACGCAGGAAACCGAACAGCGGCTGATCGATTCGGCGCGCAAGCAAATCGACGAAACGGCGCACCAACTTGCCGAAAAACACGGCATTCCGGTCACGCCTACTCTGGCCATAGGCCGCGCTCACGTCGATATCGTTCGCCACGCCGAGTCCATCGACGCCGGTATGGTGGTGCTGGGGGCTCACGGCGGCAGTTTCCTGCGCGAGCTGTTTCTCGGTTCTACCGCCGAGAAGGTGCTGCGCAAACTCTCGCGCCCGGTGTTGATTGTCAAACGCGAGCCACAGGATCCCTACCAACGGGTACTGATTCCGGTGGACTTTTCCGAGGCATCCCGGCTTGCTCTGGAGCTTGCCTTGCGCATCGCCCCACACGCTTACATCACTGTGCTGCACGCGTTCGAGGTACCGTTCGAAGGCAAGATGCGCTACGCCGGAGTGAGCGATGAAAGCATTCAATCTTACCGCGCCACGGCGCGCGAACAGGCAAACCAGGCCATGCGGCAATTTATCTCCGCATCGGGGGCGTCTGCCGGCATGGTGTCCCCTATCGTAGAGTTCGGTTATGCGCCCACTGTCATCCGGGCAAAAGCAGACGCGCTTGAGCC
>JAYTOP010000071.1:0-50909 GCA_043747745.1 Pseudomonadota bacterium | reverse complement strand
CCCGACTTGAAGAGAAAGCTCATGCGCTACATCCGTCACTACAACGAACAGCCCAAACCCGTAAAGTGGAAGTACTTCGACCCCACCCGACGCATTACTTCCACTTCAATCGTTACAGGCCACTAGTACATTGACACGTAAATAAAGGAACATATATACATTCTCGATACCACCGGCCGGTGCAGCGAGGTGTCGCCATGCGTCAAACGGAACTGCAGTTGACGGACGAGGATCGATCGATCATCGACGAGATTCGTAGCAAGGGAGTCCATTGTTCCAGAGAGGTAAACCGGGCGCATGTTCTGTCGTGTTTGGATCGAGGCATCCCGGAGGCGCAGATCATGGCGGTGCTCGGACTAGGTCGCACAGCGGTGTGGCGTACTCGTGCGGCGTATCTGCAAGGGGGCGTTGATTTGGCGGTGTTCGATGTTGCACGGCCGGGCCGACCGCGCCGGTACGACACAGACGCCGAAGCTCGGGTGACGGCGCTGGCCTGTTCGTCCCCTCCGGAGGGATGGCAGCGCTGGACGATGATCGAACTCGAACGCGTTGCTCGGTTGGATCCGGGCTTGGCTGGCGTGAGTCGGGAGACAGTGCGACGCATGCTAAAAAAAACGACCTCAAGCCGTGGCGAAGGCTGATGTGGTGCATCGGGACGCTGACTGAAGAGTATCGGCATCGCATGTACGACTTGCTTGAATTGTATGCGCGCCCCTTTTCTGCGGACGAGCCAGTCATCTGCATCGACGAGAAGAGTCTTCAGCTCATCGGTCACAAGCGTGAGCCGCTGCCCATGACCCATGGCATTCCTGCCAGGCACTACTACGAGTACAAGCGCTGCGGTACGACCAACCTGTTCGTGGCGGTCGAGCCGAAGGCTGGACAGCGGGCTGTCTCGGTCACCGAGCATCGTGGCAAGATCGACTTCGTGGCCTTCGTCGGTACGTTGCTAACCGGAGCCTACGCCAAAGCGCGTCGCGTGCATCTGGTGCTGGACAACTTGCATACCCACTTCAGGAAGTGCTTCGAAGACGTGCTGGGAATACGCGCCGCGAAGACACTCTTGCGGCGCGTCCAATGCCACTACACGCCCAAACATGCAAGCTGGCTGAACATGGCGGAGATCGAGATCGGCATCCTTAGTCGTCAATGCCTGAATCGGCGCATCGATAGTAGGAATCTTCTGCGTAGTGAGGTTGATGCTTGGCGGCAAGCGCGAAACGCAATGGAGCCAACCATCGAATGGACCTTCTCACGACAGGACGCAGATCAAAAACTGGGACTGCATTATGTTCCGTAACTTGCGTGGCGCTGTACTAGTTGCCGCTGCGATCACGGCCCTGTCCAAGGCACCGCTGCCAAGTGCGTAGTTCTTGCTCATGCCTGGTCTTCTGCTTGCGTCACCATTTTGGCCCGAGGGCATCCATTCGGGCGGCATTGGCCCGGCAAGCATCGTCGCAATGTCAGTGGTCGTTTGGTGCGGTGCATTCGTCGTCTGGGTTGCCATCGCATATTGGGTAACAGCACTTTTCGGCAAGGGCCGTGCCGTCTAATGGCCACAACGGTGTCCGTTGCATGGTCCGCCCAAGTGCGTGCGCAGGTCGGCGCGGCGGGCTTCATTCCAAAACTTTGCGTTTTGAGATGCGAGAAAAAGACTCCATGCACGTATCGACTGGCGAGCGGCCCAGACGTTTCTTACCCCCTACCAGGGGATCAAGACGGGAGAGAGAATCAAGTCAATCGATCTCCCTGATCTCGCCGATCGCTGCCGTCAACTCCGCGACCAGCTCCGTTTCGGAAGCCGCTGTCGCTGGCACCGCATTCACTGGTGCCGTCCCGCCAAGCCGTTCCTCATCGCGCTGCTGTTGCAAACGCCACATCTGCGCATACGCACCATCGCGCGCGAGCAATGCGTCGTGGTTGCCGCGTTCGACGATGCGACCGGCGTCCATGACCAGGATCTCGTCGGCGCCCATCACGGTCGATAGCCGGTGCGCGATGACCAGCGTCGTGCGACCGACAGCGATGCGGTCAAGTTCACTTTGGATCGCCTGCTCGGACTTGGAATCCAGCGCGGATGTCGCCTCGTCGAAAATCAGGATCGCCGGATTCTTGAGCAGCGCACGCGCGATCGCGACGCGTTGCTTTTCGCCGCCGGACAATTTCAGGCCGCGTTCGCCGACCTCGCTTGCATAGCCGTCCGGCAACGAAACGATGAGGTCGTGGATATGCGCGGCGCGCGCGACGCCCTCGACTTCCTCGCGCGTCGCATCCGGGCGGCCATACAGGATGTTGTAGTAGATCGTGTCATTGAACAGCACCGTGTCTTGCGGAACGATCGCAATCGCGCCGCGCACCGATGCCTGGGTGTAGTCGCGGATGTCGTGCGCGTTGCCGGCGTTGTCGTCGATGGTGATATGGCCCGCATCGACGTCGTAGAAGCGGTACAGCAGGCGCGCGAGCGTCGACTTGCCCGAGCCGGAATGGCCGACTACCGCAACGGTGCCGCCTGGCGGAATCGTGAAGCTCACATCCTGCAGGATCGTGCGGCGCGGGTCGTAGCCGAAGCGCACGTTGTCGAATGCAACGCGCGGCCGACGCACATCCAGCGGTTTCGCGTCGTTGCGATCCTGCACGTCCTGGCGTTCGTCGAGCAGGCCGAATAGGCGTTCGAGGTTGGTGAAGGCGGCCTTGACCTCGCGATACATCATGCCGAGCAGGTTCAGCGGCGCGGACAGCTGCAACAGATAAGCATTGACGAGCACCATGTCGCCGACCGTCATCCTGCCGTCCACGACGCCCGCTGCTGCGCGCCACATCATCGCGGTGACGCCGATCGCGACGATCGCGCTCTGGCCGAGGTTGAGCACCGCGAGTGTCTTGCGGCTCTTGACGCTCGCGTTCTCGAGATGGATCAGGTTCTCGTCGTAGCGCCGCGCCTCGTGTTCCTCGTTGCCGAAATACTTCACCGTTTCGTAGTTCAACAATGAATCCACCGCGCGTTCGTTGGCACGCGTGTCGGCCTCGACCGAGGCGCGATAGAAGCGCGTGCGCCATTCAGTGATCGAGAACGTGAAGATGATGTATGCGACGAGCGTGAGCAAGGTGATGCCCGCGAAGCCCCAGTCGTACTTCCACACCAGCACGCTGGTGACCATCGCGATTTCGATGATGGTCGGCAGGATCGTGTAGAGCGTCCAGTCGAGCAGGTCGGAGATCGCGCTGCCGCCGCGTTCGACATCGCGCGCCACGCCACCGGTTCGCCGCGCGAGATGGAAGCGCAGCGATAATGCGTGCAGGTGGCGAAACACCTGCAGCGTGACCCGCCGCGATACCCGCGCCATCACACGCGCAAACACGACCTGGCGCAACTCGGTGAACAGGGTCACCGCCAGGCGCGATGCGCCGTATGCGATCAGCAAGGCGACCGGCAACACCAGCAGCGACGGCTGCACGCCGAGCCCGTCGACGAGTCGCTTGAGTACCAGCGGCACGAACAGGTTCGCGAATTTGCCGACCAGCACCATCGCAAGCGCGAGAGTGATCCGCCCCCAGTACGGCTTGAGGAACGGCAACAGTTCGCGAACGACCTGCGATTCGCTGCGCGCGGTCGAGGGTCGCGCGACTGGTTCGTCGCCGGTGGTGTTGGATGTGTTCGTGTCGGTCATTGGCTAGCCATAAGGGGCATGCGGTCACGCTTCAAGACGCGACCAGCACAAGCTGACTGCTATGCTGGCACAAAGCGCCGCTGGTTCCCCGATGCGTCCCGATCTTTCTGTTTCCCGCGCCCGGCTGGCCTTCCTGCTGGGCGGCTTGGCGATGTTCGGCCCGTTCTCGATCGACACGATTTTCCCCGCGTTCCGGGTGATCGCCGCCGATCTTGCGGTCAGCCCGTGGATGATGCAGCAGACGATCAGCATCTACCTGGTCGCGTACGCGAGCACGTCGCTGTTCCATGGTGCGATGTCGGACGCATATGGGCGCCGGCGGGTGATCCTCGGCGGGCTCGCGGTGTTCGCGGTGGCATCGGTCGGTTGTGCGCTGTCGACGACCATTGCGCAATTGCTGGTGTTTCGTGCGCTACAGGGATTGTCGGCGGGCGTCGGCCTGATCGTCGGCCGCGCGGTGATCCGCGACTGCCTGCACGGCGACGATGCGCAACGGATGATGAGCAACGTGTCGATGATCTTCAGCGTCGCGCCCGCGATCGCGCCCGTGATCGGCGGCTGGCTGCTCGGCTGGTCCGGCTGGCACGCGATTTTCTGGTTCATGCTGTTGTTCGCCGCAGTGCTATGGACGACGACGTGGCTTGCGTTGCCCGAAACCCATCCGGCGGATCAGCGCACGCCGTTCCGGCCATCCACACTGCTGCACACCAATCGCATGATGCTCGGCAATGCGACCTTCGTGAAGCTCGCGATCGCCGGATCGATGAACTTCAACGCGCTGTTCCTCTACATCGCGTCCGCGCCGGTGTTTGTGCTCGACCTGATGGGTTTGAACGAGCGCCAGTTCGCGTGGTTCTTCGCGCCGACCATCGGCGGCATGATGCTCGGCGCGTTCACGTCGGGACGCATGGCCGGACGCATCAGCGGCCTGCGCATGGCGAACCTCGGTTGCGCGATCAGTGGCGCGGCGGCGGCGATCAACCTCGTCTTCAATGCGTTCGCGCCGAACCTGCATCCGCTCGCGTTCAGCGCGTTCGGCGTGCCGTTGCTGCTGCCGCTCGCAGTGCTGCCTATCATGATGACCGCATTCGGCGTCGCCCTGGTGTTCCCGATCCTGACCCTCGCGCTGCTCGACATGTATCCGCGCCAGCGCGGCGGCGCGTCCTCGGCGCAGGCATTCATCGGACTGGTGCTCAACGCGATCGTCGCTGGCGTGGTATCGCCGCTGGTCGCGCACAGCGGATTGCATCTGGCGCTGACTGCGGCCGGCTTCAGTGCGATTTCGTGGGTGTTGTGGAGCGGCTACGCGCGCCATACCGCGCGAGTGCCGGAAGTGCCACAGGAAGCGGTGGCGCTGGAGCCGAACGACGAGATGTAGCTGCGGCGCGTTCGTACGATGAATAATATGGTTTCTGCGATCACCCAACGATCAGCGTCGCGGCCAATGCAAGGATCGCGGGGCCGCCCTGCACGAAGAGGATGCTGCGCTTGACGGTGAGCGCGCCGTAGATCGCGGCGACGATCACACAGGCGAGGAAGAAGACCTTTAACTGCACCGCAAAGACAGGGGGTGGCGGAATGAAGTTGCCTACACCGACGTATTCAATAAGGGATTGCAACAGGCTCCAGATCAGGCCCGCCGCCAGGAACCCGTTGTACAACCCTTGGTTCGCTGCCAGCGACTTGCTCGCGAGCGCGAATTCCTCGGTGGTGCCGAATATGCGGCGCGTCTTCTTCGTCGTCCAGACGAACATTTCGAGGTACATGAAGTACAGGTGTTCGAGCGCGACGATCCCGATCAGGATCAGGCTCAGCATGCGCATGTCGGAATTCCCGGTTGATTGAACGATTGGGTTTCTGATTCACTTCTTCGATGGCACGTCGTTCGCAGGCGCCGTCGGCCCGCTCGCGAAATTGCCTTCCCAGCCGCACTGCTGGCCCTTGTTCTGTTCTTCCAGCCAGTCTTGCAGTGGCGCGAAATACTCGAGCATCGCGCTGGGATCGACGGTGTCCTCGCCAGTGAACTGTTGCAGCGTCTTTTGCCACGGCTGGCTTGCGCCCTTGCCGAGCATCGCGAGATACAGCTTGCCGGCCGCAGCGTTGCCGGCGAATGAACACTCGTTGAGCGGGCCGGTGTGGCCGGCGGCCTTGCACAGCGCGCGGTAGAACTGGAACTGCAGGATGTCGGCGAGGAAATAGCGCGTGTACGGTGTGTTCGATGCCACATGGTATTTCGCGCCCGGATCGAAGAACTCCTCGCCACGCGGCGTCGCCGGTGCGATGCCCTGGTACTTCGCGCGCAGCGCCCACCATGCCTTGTTGTAATTTGCGGGCTTGATCGAGCCGTCGAACACGCCCCAGCGCCAGCGGTCGATCATCAGTCCGAACGGGAGGAACGCGACCTTCTCCAGCGCCATCCGCATCTGCGCGTTGATCGTCGCCTCGCGGCCCTGCGTCTGGATTCCCGCGAGGCCCATGTCGTGCAGGTATTGCGGCGTCATCGACAGCACGATGGTGTCGCCGATCGCCTCGTGGAAGCCATCGTTCGCACCGTTCTGGAACAGGAACGGCAACGCGTTGTAGGCGAGGTCGTAATAGACGTGGCCGAGTTCGTGGTAGATCGCCTTGAAATCGTCCGCGTCGGGGCGGATGCACATCTTGATGCGCACGTCGCCGTGGGTGTTCATGTCCCACGCGCTCGCGTGGCAGACCACGTCGCGGTCGCGCGGCTTGATGAACTGCGCGCGCGTCCAGAAGCTGTCCGGCAGTTTCCGCATGCCGAGCGCGACGTAGAAACCTTCTGCGCGGCGCGCCATCGACTGCGCTTCGGCGAGGTCCGCTGCGCGCCCGAGTTCGACCTGCGCATCGGCGGTCAATTCGCCGGTGTGCGCCGCGATCGACGTATTGTATTGCGCGTCTCGCTCGGCCTTCAGCGCGGAGCCGACATCGAGCGGGCTCACGTCTGGATACGGCGCGAGCACATCCCACAGGTTTCCCCAGTCCTGCGCCCACATGTTGCCCGTCAGGTGCGCGGGGATCATGCTGTCGACCTGTCCATGCGCGCCGTATTTCTTCACCAGGCGCACGCGCGCATAGCATTGCAGCTGGTCGTAGAGCGGCTTGACCTGGCCCCAGAGTCGGTCGGTCTGGGTCTGGAATTCGGCTGGGCTCATGTCGTAGCCGGCGCGCCACATCTCGCCCGCGTTCGCGAAGCCCATCTGTTTCGCGCCCTCGTTGACGAGTTCCACGAAGCGCGCGTAATCCTTGCGCATCGGCACGGCAGTCGCATGCCAGCCGGTCCAGGCATCGCGTTGTGCGTCGTAGTCGCGGCTTGTCTTGAGCACGGCTTCGAGGTCGCCGAACTGGCGGCACGCAGTTTTGTCGCCATTCCTGCAATACGTGCCCGCGCCATACATGCCTTCCATGCGCGCGGCGATCGCGGCGAGTTCGGCCAGCTTCGCTGGGTCTTTCGGCGCGGGCATCGCGGTGGACAGTCGCAGCAGCTGGATCGCGCGCGCGGTTTCGGGTTTGAGCGTCTGTCCGTCAAAGCGCTTCGATTGCTCGATGAACGCGTTGAGCTGGGTCAGGTAACGCGCATTGGCCTTCGCCGCCAGCCGCTGGCTATCGTCGTTGATGTCGGTCACGGCAAGCCATTGCGCCGACTGCATTTCGGCGTATTCATCGCGGAAGGTGCGGTTGACGCGGGCGACGAAGGCATCGGCGTCTTCGCCCTTGATGGACGCCGTGTCCTCGCCGACGGCATTCGCGCCCGCGTCGTGCTGTTTCGTGCAGCCCATCGACAGCGCTAGCATGATGCCGATGGCCAACGCGAACGATTTTCGGACCGGCGTCATGGCGGCATCGACTCCATCGCGCCAACGGCGCATTCGGGGCAGGCTAGTGCGCATGCGCGGCGGACGCAATGGGCATCCCGGATCAGCCTGTTTGTACGCGGTCGTTCCTGAAGCGTGGCTTCTCTGCCAGAATCGACGCGTGGGCGCAGACAACGGCGCGGTCGATGCAGGCCTGCAATCGCTGCTGGTGGCGGCGAAGCGGCGGTTCAAGTGCGCCGATTGCCCGGCGACCGAGCGGCTTGCGCGCGAGACGCAGGATGCGGCCGAGGCGCGGCACGACATCGCATCGGCCATCGAGGCGCGCGTCTGGCTGGGCGCTGGACTCGCCCAGCAAGGCCAGTACGCGACTGCACTGCGCTGGTTGCACGACGCCATCGATCTGACCGATGCGAACGCGCTTCCGCTGCATGCGGGTCGCGCATGCAATTACATCGCGGTCTGCCACGAGGAACTTGGCGATTTTGCAACTGCGGTCGAATGGTATGAAAGCGGACTTGTGCAGGCTCGCAGGTTCGGCAACCGCGAAGTCGAGGTGTACCTGCTGTCCGATCTCGCCGATGGCTGGGTGACGGCGGGTTCGACGCACAAGGCGATGCCGTTGCTCGATCAGGCTGTCGACGTGGCGCGTTCGGTCGGCGACCAGGCGCACGAGGCGTGGTGCCTGAGCGCGCGCGGTTGCGGGAAAACCTTGGCGAGAGCGCTATCGTACGGTGCGATCACGCGACCGCTGTCGAGGTTGCGCTGCGCAGCCGATCCGAGCGCATTCTGGCCGAGACGCTACGCGATGAAGGCGCGTTCCTGGCGCGCAATGGCGATACGGCAGCGGGTATCGAGCGATTGACGAAGTCGCTTGCGATGGCGACAAAGCTCGACATCCGTCGCGAGATGTATCGTGCGCACGAGGCGCTCGCGATGGTCCACGAACAACTCGAGGAGTGGCAGTCGGCGCTGCACCATTACCGGCAATTCCACGCGCTGCATGCGGGCGTGTTCGACGAGGTGGTCAAGGCCAAGCTCGAAAACCTCAACGCGGTGTTCGAATTGCAGCGTGCGCGGCATCAAGAGGAAATCTCGCGGTTGCGCAACGACGAACTCGCGGGCGCATTGCGCCAGGTTGAAGAGCAGGCGCGCGAACTCGAAAAGTTGAGCCTGCATGACGCCCTGACAGGCACCTGCAATCGTCGTTATCTCGAAGCCGCATTGAGCGAAGGGTTTGCGCGCGCGAAACAGGCCCAGCATCCTTTGTGCGTGGCGATGATCGATGTCGGTCGCTTCAAGCAGATCAACGACCATCACGGCCACGCGATTTGCGACGACGTGCTGTGCAGGCTCTCGCGCCTCGTCGAACAACGCTTGCGCGCCTGAGACTTACTCGCGAGTCATGGCGGCGAGGAGTTCGTGCTGGTCCTGCCGCATATCGGCATGCAACAGATGCTCGAACGCGGCGAGGCGATCCGGTTGGCGATCGAGGTCGACGACTGGGCGCGGATCGTTCCCGGCTTGCAGGTCACGATCAGCCTCGGCCTCGCCAGCGCCGACGAAACGCAGAGCTGGGAAGCATTGGTGGCGCTTGCCGATCAGCGCATGTATCGCGCGAAGAACAGCGGTCGCAATCGCATCTGCGGGCCTGAGGGAACGGGTTCGCCTGCGGGTATTGCGGACGTCTGACCACGAATGCAGGCGGAAGCAGGATCAGTCAGCGCATTCCACACGATCGCGTCCGGAGGTCTTGGCGGGATACAGCGCCTCGTCGGCGCGGTTGATCACTTCGGCAATCGATTCGCTGGGCCGGTATTGCGCCACGCCTGCCGAGAAAGTGATCGTCAGTGCACCGGCAGTCGTCTGGAACGCAGTTGCATGCATCGCGGTGCGCAGGCGCTCGACACAGGTGCGTGCACCAGGACCTTCGGCATACGGTCGCAGCAACAGGAATTCCTCTCCTCCATAACGTCCGAACGTGCTGTCGATTTCAGCGCGGCCGACCACGTCCATGCGCCGCATGTGGGAGCGGACGCGTTCGGAAAATCCCCGCAATGCTTCATCGCCAACGCCATGCCCATGGGTGTCGTTGATGCGCTTGAACAGGTCGATGTCCAGGATGCACAACGCGAACGGCTCGCCATGACGTCTCGCACGCTCCTGTTGTTGTTCCAGCGCTTCCATCAGGTGTCGGCGGTTGTGCAGGCCCGTGAGTTCATCGCGACTTGCCAGTTCCTTCAGCCGCGCGAGCGCGGTGGCGAGGGCATCCTTCTTGTGTGCGAGCGTCGACCGCAGCCCGGCGATGTAACCGCCGAGCAGCGACATCCACAGCAGGACCATCATCAGGATCGTGAAGTGCAGCAGTTCCAGGCGAAACGCAGCGCCACTGCGCAGGGGGGGCAGGGTACTTGAGCAGCAGCATGATGCCGTAGCCCAGCGCGGCCGCGCAGGTCAGCAACAGACACTGGCGCGTACTGAAACTGAAAATGCCGAAGAAAAACGCCGTGAAGAACAGCATCAGGACGATGACCATCGCTTCATCGACGACGTAGTAGCCGATCACCAGCGCCAGCAATCCAGCAATCCAGCAATGCAGATCTGCGCCAGCATGAGACTCGGATCGGTGTAGCGTTGGGTGAAACCGCTGCGGATCGCGATGAAGAAGCCGACGTTGATCGCCATCGCAAGGGCAAGGAACAGCGCCAGCCCCGCATAGCCGAACCGCACCCAACCCTGCTGGACCGAATACACCAACGGCACCAGGAACATCAGGTAGGACACGAAGCCCATCAGTTGGCACTTCAGCCGTGTTGCCAGCACGTGGTCATCGATGGAAAACAATGAGAACGACATGCTGACCTCGATCAGGGTACGATGCCGTCAATGCATGACGAGGCCTCGTCGAGTTTCAGTGTGGCCCCGCCGATGCGCAAGAAAGGGATCCGGTTCACTGTATGGGAGCGGCCGTATCTGCGGAAACCCGGGCGATTCAGCTTCCAATCGTATTGGCAAATCCGACGCCGGAGTGCGAACGCAACCGGGCAGCGCCCGCGCTCGGTTGAATACGAGCGCATGCTCAGGAAGCTTGCGAAGTCCAGCGGTGCGACGCCGCTGGGCAAGCCCGTTGGCTATCTGACCTTCGCGATCACCACGTTGGAGTAGGCGGAATACAGCCCGGTGGTCGTGTTGTAGGCGCGCACGCGATAGAGATAGGTGCCCGTGACGACGCCGGTCTGGATGAAGTGGATCGTGTTCGCAGTCACGCGCCCTACTTCGGCATAGGTCGTCGATGGTGATGTCGCGCGTTCGATCGCGAAGCCTTGCTCGTTGTTCGAGTTGTCCAGCCACGACACGGTGATCTTGCCGCCGGCCGCGATCTGCACCACGGCGCCGGATGGTGCGGTGAGCGGGCCGGAACCGTTGGTGATGACGACCGCGATGGTCTTGCTGGCGGTTGCGCCGAGGTTGTCGGTGACGGTCAGCTTCGGGCTGTAATTGCCGACCACGGTATAGGTGTGACTGGGGTTGGCGATGGCACTGGTCGCGCCATCGCCGAAGGTCCATGCGTACGACGCGATGCTGCCGTCGCTGTCGGTCGATCCCGTTGAAACAAATTTGACCGCGAGCGGTGCGATGCCGCCTGTCGGAGTCGCTTTTGCGGCGGCGGTCGGTGGGAGGTTGGATCCACCAGTCGCCGGGACGACGAACAAGGTGATGCTTTGCGCCGGCACCGTGGTCGTGAGATTGCCTGAGGCGATCGGTGCATCCGCGATCTGGGCGATCGCATTCGCGGACGTCAGTTGCCAGGCATGGGCCTTCGCGGCTGCGACGAAGTTCGCAAGATGCACGGTCACTGGCGTATTGCCTGCCACCTTCGAGATCACCATCACGGTCAGCGCGCCGTCGGAACTGCGCGTCGCCGCGAACGCTGAAAGTTTATCGGGGTTGGGTGCTGTCGCCGAGACCGATGTGTCGCCGAAACCCGACTTGCTGCCGTCGTAGTTTCGGTACATCTTCATTGCCTTGTAGGTCGGCGTTGATGGGTCTGGCGTGGTCCAGCGCGTGGCGTAATCGAGACCTTCGCGGCCGAAGATGCCGTAGATATCGGCTTGCGCGGTCGCGCCGTTGATATTCCCCTCGGCACCCCAGTTGTACTCGGTGATCGCGGTCTTGAGTCCCGGATAGTAGGTCGCGACCCAACTCTTCATGCGCGGGATCAGATAGACCTTGTCGCCGATCCAGCTCACATCGACATAGTTCGGATCCCACAACGAACGCGTGGACTTGTTGCGCAAGGCTTGCATCGCGCTCGAGACGTCGTCGCTGAATTCGCCGCTCTGCGGGTAGATGTGCAACGAAAACACGTCGAGAACGTGCTTGCCGTTTGCGACGTCGTATTTATGCAACTGGTCGAGCAACCATGGCATGTAATCCATGTTGCCGTTCGCCTGCCGGTCGGGATAGACCCCATTCCAGCCGTGCGCAGCGCCGTACTGCTGGTCGGCACCCGAATAGAAATAGCCGCTCCAGCCCCATTCCTCGGGACCGACGACAGCCGCACCTGCATCGACCGATTTGATCATGTTGCTGAAGTCGATCATCTTCTGGCGGATTTCCCCTTCGGTCGGGCCGACCGGATGCACGTCGCGGTGCGTGCCTTGCCAGATGCTGTGTTCGTTGTCGAGGATGTAGAACTTCAGGCCGTTGCTTGCCGCGAGGCCCCACTTCGACACGAGGTGCTGCACCCACGATTTCTGCGTTGTGGCGCTGGACGGCACGCTGGAATCGTTGGGATCGTTGCCGCTGACATTCTGGCCGCTGCTGAGAACCCCATTGCCGGCATCCGAAAACCATTGCCAATCAGCATCCTGCTGCGCGCCATATTTGGCCTGCGAGAAGCTCGCCAGCTTGTTGCGACCGGTGCCGACCTTCGCGACCCAGTCGAGCATCGGGATCGTGATCATCGGCTGCGCATTGCCCGCGCGACTGACCGAGATGAAGCTGTCGCCGAGTTCGCCGGCCGTCGCACTGTTCTCGCCGATGCTTTCGAAGTACCAGTCGTTTGCGTGGTTGGACGCATTCAATTGCCAGTTGTAGCTCGAACTCGTGTTGCCGCCGTAGCGATTGAGCGGCGTGTTGAGATCGTTCAAGGTGGCGGCGTTGCTGCCATTGCCTGGGGGCGCGACGCCATAGATGTAGGGACTGATCGGATGCTTGCCTGCGTTGGCATCGACGTTGACGGTGACCGCTGCGTTGTCGGCCTGGGCCGAGGCCATCAGCAGGGACGAGATAGCGAAAGCGACGCAACGCATGCGCTGGATATGGTTCGTATTCATGGATCACCCCGGGGGAAGGATGCGGAAGGACACACGGGCAAGCACGCGCAGTGTCGTCCGCGTTGGTCAAGGGAAGTGTGATGCGTGGCACAATTCAGGCGTGACGTGCGACACGCATTCTGCGGAGGCGATCTCCGTCACGAATGCGGTTGCCGCAGCAAGTGTTGCGCGTCCACGAGACCGCGCTCGAGAAGGAACGCGAACGCGTCTTCTGCATCGTGCTCAAACCATGCGCGCGCCGAGCCGAGCCGGAACGTATAGCCCCACGCGTCCATGTCGTCCATCAAGCGTGCGCTGCTGACGTTCGGCCATGCATCGGCGAGCAGGATTTGCAACGCGCAAGCCGCATCTTCTTCGGCGACCGAATCGCTGGCATCGGTATGGATCGCGGCGCGACGTTCTGTCGGCATGACGATCATGTGCGCAGTTTCGTGCAACATCGAATGCACCGGCGTGTCGCCGCGCGCGTACACGCAGTCGCCGATCAATCCGGCCTCCGGCTCGCCCCAGTAGCTGCCTGGGATCGGCGCGCCATCGGCGACACGCTGCAGGCGCAGTCCGTAGCGTGCGAGCAATGCAGAGGGCGCGGTGAACCCGATGTCGGCGAGGGTCAGCATGAAATGCAGTGCTTCGGCTCTGAGTACAGCAAGTAGGCATCCTTGCGTTGCCTTCCGGCCACCACCTCCATGCGATGGTGTTCACCGGGACCAAGCAGTGCTTCGCCTTCTCCGGCTCACCCAGTTGCAGCGACAGCGTTCATGTCGCTCTTGTCCGGCAGCGATACCGAGATATCCAGCACGTCGTGATCGCCTTCCTTGATCAGATCGACCTTGACCGCCTCGAAATCCACATTGACGTACTTGCGGATCACTTCCAGCAATTCGCGTCGCAGCATCGGCAAATAATCGGGCGTACCGCGCGCAGTGCGTTCCTGCGCGACGATGATTCGCAGGCGCTCCTTGGCGATCGAGGCGGTGTGTTTCGGCTTGGAACGCAGGAAATCGAAGAGTCCCATGCTCAGCCTCCGAACAGTTTGGAGAAGAATCCTTTCTTCTCGACCGTGGTGAACCGCAACGTCCGTTTCTCTCCGAGCAGTCGCGCGACGGCATCATCGTAGGCCTGGCCGGCCTGCGAATTCATGTCGAGGATGACGGGCTCGCCGGAGTTCGACGATTGCAGCACTTCGGGCGCTTCCGGGATCACGCCGACCACATCGAGGCCGAGGATTTCCTGTACGTCCTTGATCGACAGCATGTCGCCGCTTTCGACGCGCTTCGGGCTGTAGCGCGTGAGCAGCAGGTGTTCCTTGACGCGCTCGCCGCGTTCGGCGCGACGGGTCTTGCTCGCCAGCAGGCCGAGGATGCGGTCCGAATCGCGCACCGAGCTCACTTCCGGATTCACCACGACGACCGCGCGGTCGGCGAAATACATCGCGAGGAATGCGCCTTTCTCGATGCCGGCCGGCGAATCGCAGACGATGTATTCGAAGCCGTCGTCGCCGAGGTCGGTGAGGACTTTCTCGACGCCTTCCTTGGTCAGCGCGTCCTTGTCGCGGGTCTGCGACGCGGCGAGCACGAACAGGTTCTCGAAGCGCTTGTCCTTGATCAGCGCCTGGCGCAGGTTGCATTCGCCATTGATGACGTTGACGAAGTCGTAGACCACGCGACGCTCGCAACCCATGATGAGATCGAGGTTGCGCAGGCCGACGTCGAAGTCGATGACCGCGACCTTCTTGCCGTAGCGCGCGAGCCCGCAGGCGAGGCTGGCGCTGGTGGTGGTCTTACCCACACCGCCCTTGCCGGATGTGACGACGATGACTTCGGCCAAGTTCTTGCGCTCCGGTGTGACTGCGACGATGTTGGTGATGGGTGCGGTTGGTACGACAGCGGCCACTTCGACATCGGGTGGCGCGGCCACGGGTTCGGTGACAATGAGCAGCACGACATCAGGCTGCACGACATCGGGTTGCATGACATCAGGCTGCATGACATCGGGTTGCACAACCTCAAGTTGCACGATCTCAATCTGCACTGCATCAAGTTGTACGATCTCGATGATGGTGGCAACTGCTGCGCTTGCAGTGGGCGATCGGTCGGGTGCGGCGATATCCGGCGATTGGACGTCCGCTTGCGCCACAGCTGTGGCTTGCTGGATCGACGGAGCGGGATGTTCTGCGATGGATGTTTCCGCAATGGGGGCTTCAGCGAGCGGGGTTTCGATGTCGGCGGTCATCAGGTCAGTTCCTCGATGCGCAGTGTCTCGTTTTGCAACCAGACCTGCACGGCCTTGCCGTGCAAGGTCGCCGGGATTTCGTCGAGCACCTTGTAGTGCCCGGCTACCGCGACCAGTTCGGCGTGGAATTCGCGGCAGAAAATGCGTGCATTGGTATCGCCCAGCGCGCCGGCTAGCGCGCGGCCCCGCAGTGGTCCGTAGATGTGCACCGAGCCATCGGCGATAACTTCCGCGCCAGCGCCGACCATTGCGCACACGGTCAGGTCGCGATTCTGCGCATACACCTGCTGGCCCGAACGCACCGGTAAGACATGCATCAACCCCGGGCTAGCCTGTGAAGCAGCGGGTGCTGGTGCCGCTTCGACGGGCTCTGCACGCGCGACCGGCGCTGGTTCTGCGGGTGCTGGCGCAGGTGCCGCAGCCTCCGCAGCGCGTTCGTACTGCGCACGGAATTTCGCGAGCAGTGGCAGTCCGATTTCGCGCGCGAGCAGTTCGACTTCGGTGGTGCCGAACGCGAGCGCGACCGGCAACACGCCGGCCTGCTGCAATCCGTGCACGAGTTCGCGCGCGCTGGCTGCTTCGGGGCAGCGGCTCAGGGATCCGAAATCGATGACGACTGCGGCGCGCTCGAAGAGTTTCGGCGCGCGTTGAACGCGTTCGCGCATCTCGGCAACGAGTTTGGCCACATCGAGCGTGCGCACGCGCAGGTTGGCGATACCGACCTGGCCGATCTTGAGTTCGCCGGCCTGTTCGTAGTCGGGGAGGGCGGCGGCCATCAGGTACCCGTCGCGCGTTGCGGAGCGTTTTCGGACTGGCCGATGCTATCGCGTGCACGCAGCCACGCAAGTGCGGGCAAAGCGCGCGCATCGCTATCCAGGTAGGTCGAACGCACCCACGGCCAACTGCAAAGGTTCTTGATCAGCAGCGAGACGCGCAGATCGATGCCGGGCACGACTTGCTGGCCGACTTCGTGGAAACCGAAACTGCCATGGAACAGCAATGCCGGATTGCGGCCGCTGGCGACGAAGACCTCGCACGCGAGCAGCGGCGAACGTACTTCGGCGAAACTCTGCACGTCGGCGTAGAACACACGGCCCAAGCCAGCCCCGCGATGCACGCTCGCGACCACGATGCGGTCGATGTAGACGTATTCCTGATAGCGATTGCGGAACCAGCAGAAATTGGGGCTGTCGTAGGTCGCTTCCGGCGTCAGCGCGATCAGGAACCCGGCGAGATGGCCGTCGATTTCGGCGACCCGGAAATAGGCGGCATGCCGCCAGAAAAAATGCAGCCGGTCGGCGTCGATCGGCAGGATGCCCGCACCAGCGGCATTGTTCAGGGCAAGAACCGAATCCAGCTCGTGCGCGCGCACGTCGCGGATGACCATCGTCATGCAGCCCATACTCCCGATGTAGGCGGTCACGCGCCCGATGCCGTGCCCCGCCGATACCGGATTATGCCATTGCATCCCGGTCGGATGCACAACATCTTGTGGTCGCGTGTCACGGCGGCCAATGACGGGCATGACTTTGGGCCCGTACACCACAGCGCGCTGCCGCCTATGATAGGTGCATGTTCGCCCGCGTCAGCCATACCAAGCTCCTGCGTTACACCGGCCTGTTTACCTGGGCGATGGTAAGCATGCCGCTGCTGCTGCTCAATTCCTCGGATTTTCCGAGCGAGGAAGGCATCGAGCGTCTTGCCGCGCAATCGGACCTGCGCTGGTGGCTGATCTCCTACGTCGCGTTTGGAATTGGCTACTGGCTGATTACACGTTCATTGGGCGTTCGGCGTCCGCGCTGGTACGACTTCCTGCTGTTGCTGATGCTTACCGCATCGGCCGTCGCGGTGTGCCAGTTCAGCCATAGCGGCCTGGGCGGAATCCTGCTGCTGGTGCTGGCCGGGGTATTGCCCTGGTTGCTGCCCTTGCGCATCGGCATCCCGTGGTTGGTGCTGCAACACGTCGCATTGATTCCCGTGTTCACGACCGGGCAAGGCTTCAAGCTTGGCGAAGCGATCCTGCAATCGATGTTGTTTGTGGGTTACTCGAGTTTCGTGTTCGTGACCAGCCTGGTAGCGCGCCAGCAGGCGCAGGCGCGCGAGGAGCAGCGGCGCCTCAACAACGAACTGCGCGCAACCCGCGCCTTGCTCGCCGAAAGCAGTCGGCTCAGCGAGCGCATGCGGATTTCACGCGACCTGCACGACTTGCTGGGCCATCACCTCACCGCGCTGAGCCTGAATCTCGAAGTCGCCAGCCATCTGTCCGAAGGTAAGGTGCAGGAACACGTACGCCAGGCGCACACGCTCGCCAAGCTGTTGTTGACCGATGTGCGCGAAGCGGTCAGCCAGCTCCGCGATGAAGGCGCGGTGGACATGAGCACCGCGCTGCGCACCCTGACCGAGGGCGTGCTGGCACCGGACATCCATCTGGAGATGCCGCAGCCGTTCCTGATCGAGGATCCCGAGCACGCCAATGTGTTGCTGCGTTGCGCGCAGGAAATCATCACCAATGCGGTGCGGCATGCGCAGGCCGATCATCTATGGCTGCGGTTCCAGCAGTCGGGCAGCGCCATCGAGGTCAATGCCAGCGACGATGGACGCGGTGCCGACCAGTTCGCGCTGGGCAACGGTTTGCGCGGCATGCGCGAGCGCTTGTCGCAGCACGCCGGCACGCTGCGGATCACGACTGCGAGCGGGCAAGGCTTTGCGATCATCCTGAATCTGCCGATGGAGAAGCTCGCGTGAGATGCTTGCATCCACAGCGCGTGCGCAGGCTTGACCACGCCCATGACAACGCGCCGCCCAAGGGGAAAACAACATGATTCGCGTCTGTCTGGTGGACGATCAAACGCTGGTGCGACAGGGCATCCGCTCGCTGCTGGCGCTGGCCGACAATGTCGAGGTGATCGGCGAAGCCGCCGATGGCCGCCAGGCGGTGGAGGTCATCCCGCAGCTCAAGCCTGACGTGGTGCTGATGGACATGCGCATGCCCCACATGTCGGGGCTGGAAGCATTGCAGGCACTCAGCGCAAGCGGCCAACTGCCGCCGACGATCATCCTGACCACCTTCGACGACGACCAGTTGGTGCTGGCCGGAATCAAGGCCGGCGCGCGCGGTTACATGCTCAAGGACGTTTCGCTCGAACAGTTGGTCAACGCCATCCAGACCGTTGCTGGCGGCGGCTCGCTGGTGCAACCGGCGGTGACCCAGCGGTTGTTGTCCGGGCTGGAGCACATGAACAACGCGTTCGTGAGTCTGGAGCGTCCCGACCCGCTGACCGAGCGCGAGACTGAAATCCTGCGGCTGATGTCGGGCGGCTTTTCCAACAAGGAAATCGCCAATTCGCTGAGGGTCGCCGAAGGCACGGTCAAGAACCATGTCTCGAATATTCTTTCCAAGCTGGGTGTGCGCGACCGGACCCGCGCAGTGTTGAAGGCTTTCGAACTCGGCCTGGTCTGAAACGTGAGCCAGGTGGCTGCGCGATCGCCCCGTTCCCTGCTAGCATTGCGTCTTGTGCATGCGCGACGCCCTGTGTCGCCGTGATGCAGCGCCGGTCGCCGTCGATGCTCGGACGGGCCGCGTCAGCCCGTTCCCTGGAGACTGCGAATGATTCGAATTCTTGAGTTGCTGATCGCCCTCGTGCTGGTCGTGGTGATCTTCGTTCTGGTCGGGGTGGCATTGCCATCGCATCGATATGTTTCCAACACCACTGAAACCAGCCGCCCGCAACCGGTGGTGTTCGACATGCTGACTGGTTTCAAGCGTTACAGGGATTGGAGCGCGCTGACCAAGCAGGACCCAAAAATCCAGTTCAGCTTTTCTGGTCCGGACAGCGGCAAGGGCGCACATGTGGATTATGCGTCGGCCATTCCGGGCATCGGCAACGGCAGCTTGCAGGTCGACGAGGTCGTGCCTGGCGAGAAAATCGTCTACACCGTGAGCAACGACGACTACGGCACCGACAAGACGATGACCTTCAGGTTCAAGAAGGTCGGCAACCAGAAATTGTCGGTCGAGATCACCGAGAGCTACGACGTCGACTATGGCTTCAACCTGCTTGGGCGTTACGCCGGTCTGTATGTGACCCGCAGCGTTGGCGATCCGATGAAGGCTGGCCTGACCAACCTCAACAACCTGCTGGCGACGATACCGAAGTTCGATTACACCCAACTGGTCGTCGCACCGAAAATCGTGCAGGTACCAGCCGAGAACCTGCTGGTCGCGGCATCCAACGCCAAGCGATCCGACAACGTCATCCAGTCGACGATGGAGACCCAGGAAAAATGGCTGCGACAGGTCATCGCGAAGAACGGTCTTGAGGCGACAGGCCCGGTGCGCATCGCCACCATCAATTTTGGTGCCGACAACTACGCGTTCGATGTCGTCCTGCCCGTGCGCAAGATCGGCCAGGTTTCAACGCCTGCATTGCCGACACTGGATGTCAAGATGGTCGGCGACGAAGCCAAGTGGGTGAAGTACGTCCAGGCCCCCGCAGTCAGCGCGGTCACTACCGTCTACACCGGCCACCAGGCGCAATTGCCGGCGATCCGTGAAGCCATGAAGGCATGGGCTGCCACGCATGCCGTGACGGTCGGCGATCGTCCATACGACATCTACACCAAAGGCGTCGCTGCTTCGTTCACATTGGACGGTGAGTTCACCTTGTACTGGCCGTTGAAGGCTGCTGGCAGCAAATAAGCTGTCTGCGTCGGAATTTTGCACCCGTCCGGCGCCCGCATATCGTATCGGTCGCAGCCCTCGTGGCAGTGGCGGATGGTGAAACTTTAAGCAGCCCCGCACGGTCGCAAGCGTCCGTGACAGACGCGCGACTGTCGATTCCTGGCGAGGCCATCCACCGATGATCGAAACCCAACAGCTGAGCAAGCGTTACGGTCGGATGACTGCGGTCGACGCGGTCAGCTTTCGGGTTGGTCCGGGTGAAGTGCTCGGCTTCCTCGGCCCGAACGGCGCCGGCAAATCCACGACGATGCGCATGCTCGCGGGTTTCCTCGCGCCCAGTGGCGGCAGTGCGAGCATCTGCGGTCACGATGTGATGCGCGATCCGCTCGCTGCGCGTCGTGCGCTCGGCTATCTGCCGGAAGGTGCGCCCAGCTATGGCGAGATGCGCGTCCATGCGTTCCTGGCGTTCGTCGCCGATGCGCACCGATTGGAGCCAGCGCTGCGCCGACGCCGGCTCGACGAGGTCATTGCGCGGCTCGCGCTGGAATCCGTCCTGCACCAGCGCATCGATACCTTGTCCAAGGGTTTCCGCCGCCGCGTCGCACTTGCTGCGGCGATCCTGCACGATCCGCCCGCACTGCTGCTCGACGAGCCGACCGACGGCCTCGATCCGAACCAGAAGCACGACGTGCGCCAGTTGATCCGCGAGATGTCGCGCGAACGCACGATCGTCATCTCGACGCATATCCTTGAAGAAGTACAGGCGCTCTGCACACGTGCCATCGTCATCGCTCGCGGCAAGTTGTTGGCCGACGCCACGCCGACGGAACTCGAGCGGCGTTCGCGCTATCACGGTGCGGTATCGCTGCAGGTCGGCGACAGTGTGACCGCACGCTCGGCACTCGAAGGCATGCAGGGTGTCGCAGCGGTCGAAGCCGATAGTGAAAGCGATCGGTTGCTGGTATTGCCGATGACTGCCGGTGCCGATCTGCTGGCCGCGATCGGCGAGCGCCTGCATGCACGCGGCGTTGCATTCAGCGATGCGCGCGTGGAGCGCGGGCGTCTCGACGATGTGTTCCGCAGCCTCACTGTCGAAGGGGCCGCTCGATGAGCGCGGTGTGGACGGTGTTCCGTCGCGAATGGAGCAGTTATCTGGCGACGCCGGTCGCGTACGTGTTCACGGTGATGTTCCTGATGCTTGCTGCGGCGCTGACGTTCTATCTCGGCGGGTACTTCGAGCGCGGCCAGGCCGACCTGCAGCCTTTCTTCGCGTTTCACCCGTGGCTGTACCTGTTCATCGTTCCCGCCGTGTCCATGCGCCTGTGGGCAGAGGAACGAGGCAACGGCACGATCGAGTTGTTGCTGACCTTGCCGCTGCCGACCTGGCAGGCAGTGCTCGGCAAGTTCCTAGCTGCGTGGTGTTACATCGGACTCGCGCTCGCGCTCACGTTTCCGATGTGGCTCACGGTCAATTACCTCGGCGATCCGGACAACGGCGTGATCCTCGCCGGTTATCTCGGCAGCTGGCTGATGGCTGGGGCATTCCTCGCGGTCGGCGCCTGCCTATCGGCCGCGACGCGCAATCAGGTGATCGCCTTCATCCTGACTGCCAGCATGTGCTTCGTGTTCCTTCTGGCAGGCTATCCGTTGGTACAGGAAACCGCGCGTGCATGGCTGCCGAACGGCTTGACCGATGCGATCGGCGAGCTGAGTTTCCTCAGCCACTTCGATGCGATTTCCAGGGGCTTGCTGGATCTGCGCGACATCGCGTTTTTCGTGATCACGATCGTGGCGTGGCTGATTGCATGCACGATCGTGGTCGATCGGAAGAAGGCGGACTGAACCATGACGACCCGTCGCCGCCTTCCATTTCCAATCGCGCTGTCGTTGCTCGCAGTCGCTTTCGTCGCGTTGGTGTTCCTCAGTGGCCTTCTGTTGCGGGGTGCGCGGCTGGATCTGACCGCGAACCGGCTCTACACGCTGTCGCCAGGAACCGAACACATCCTTGCGAACAATAGCGAGCCGATCCGCCTGCAATTCTTCGCATCCGACCAGGCGATGCGCGACCTGCCTGCATTGCGCTCCTACGCGCAGCGCGTGCGCGAATTGCTCGAGGAAATCGCCGCAAAATCGCACGGCGCAATCACCCTGGAAACGGTCGATCCGCAGCCGTATTCCGAAGCCGAGGATCGTGCGTCGGGCTACGGATTGCAGACGCTGCCGATCGCAGCTGGCGGCACATCTCTGTATTTCGGCTTGGTCGGCACCAACGCGCGCAACGGCCAGGCGACCGCGCCGTTCTTCGATCCGTCCAAGGAAATCTTCCTTGAATACGACATCGCCAAGCTCATCACCTCGCTATCGAGCCAGCACAAGCCCGTCGTCGCGGTGTTGTCGTCGTTGCAGAACGGGCCGAGCTTCGATCCGAGCAGTGGTCAGGTCCACGATGGCTGGGCAATCGACACCGAACTTTCGAAGTTGTACGAACTGCGCCGCCTGCAGTCGAACCCGGCATCGATCGGCGGCGACATCGACCTGCTGTTGCTGATCCATCCGAAAAACCTGAGCGACGATACGCAATACGCGATCGATCAGTTTGTGCTGCGCGGCGGGCGATTGATGGTGTTTGTCGATCCGGTCGCGGAGTCCGATCCGGGCGCGCAGAATGCGCCGCAGCTGGCTCCGGGCGGAGGGCTCAGCCCGAGTGTGTCGTCGTCGCTCGATCGCCTGTTCAAGGCCTGGGGCGTGGTGTTCGATCCAGGCAAGGTCGTGCGCGATGCGCAGTATGCGTTGCAGATCCAGAACGATCCGCAGGTGCAACCGTTGTCCAACCCGGTGCTCATCGGCCTGACCAAGGACGCGCTGAACCAGAACGACACCGTGTCGGCACAGCTCGATGCATTGAATTTCGCGAGTGCCGGAGCGATCGAACTCGCACCGCACAGCCCGATGACGATGCAACCGCTCGCACGCAGTTCGTCCAATGCGGATCTGGTCGCGACCGACCGCATACGCCTGCAGACGGATCCGAAACAACTCTCCGAGGGATTCCGCGCGACCGGAACCTCCTACGTACTCGCTGCGCGCCTGACCGGCAAGCCCGTCAGCGCATTCCCTGAACGCACCGACCCAAAACACCTGGCCGTCGCACACGAGCCTGTCAACATCATCGTGGTCGCCGACACCGATGTGCTGACCGATCGGCTGTGGGTGCACGCACAGGATTTCTTCGGTCGCCGCTTGCTCAATGCGTTCGCGAAGAACGGCGATTTCGTCACAAATGCAGTGGACAACCTGGTCGGAACCCCCGATCTGATTACCGTGCGTACACGGCCCGGGTTCAATCGTCCGTTCACGCGCGTCGAGAAGCTACGGCAACGCGCAGACCAGCGCCTGCGCGGTAAACAGGACGAATTGCAGGCACGTTTGAAGGCGATGGAAAGCAGGCTCGCCGAGTTGCAGCCAGATCAATCCGACAAGTCCGCGCAGCCCCTGAGTGCGCAGCAGTCCGCCCGGATCGCCGACTTCCAGCAGCAGCGCCAGCGTGTCCGTATCGAATTGCGCGACGTGCGCAGGCAACTCGATGCGAGCATCCAGAGACTCGGTGCGCGACTGAAATTGATCGACATCCTTGGCGTACCGCTGTTGCTCACGATCGCAACGCTCGGCATCGCGTGGCGTCGTCGTCGGCCGCAGCGTAATGCCCTTTGATCCAGTCGAAGCGGAGATGAACGCGCCCGATTTGCTGACGCGATCCATGCGGATGCTGGCCGCGTTTGGCGCGCTCGCGTGCGGCATAGCAGTCGGCATGGGTGCGTACGCGATGCATGCTGCGCTGGTGCCGCCGAATCATGAGCGTCTGGCCATTGCGGCGCTGTTCCTGTTCGCGCATGGACTCGCGCTTGCCACGCTCGCGCCAGGTGCGACGACGCGCGTACGGCAGATCGGCTTGTGCGTCGTCATGATCGGGACGATCCTGTTTGCTGGCAGCCTCGCCTTAGCTGCCTTGATCGGCATCGCCCCTGCGCTCGCCCCTTTGGGCGGTAGTGTTTTGATGCTTGGTTGGCTGCTTGTCGCGCTGGGCTTTCTGTCCGGATGAATCGCTGAAGATTGACGTCGAATTGATCCAGGGAGTGCGGGCATGTCGCGTGTGAGCCGTGGGTTCGATGTCGATGCAGCGCACGCCCATCTGCGCAAGCGCGATCGCGCGCTGTCAACGTGGTTGCGCAAGGTCGAAACGATCGATGCGCATGCGCGCTGGAAGCAACGCTTCGACACCACCGACGCGCTGGCACGCGCAATCCTGTTCCAGCAACTCTCGGGCAAGGCCGCTTCGACTATCGTCGGGCGCGTCGAAATCGCCATCCAATCGAAACTGCTGCATGCCGAAGCGTTCGCGCGCGCCGACGATCTTGCGCTGCGCGGCTGCGGCGTGTCGGGCAACAAGCTGCTCGCCTTGCGCGACTTGTCCGCACGCGCGCAGCGCGGCGAGATTCCCGGCACCGCGCAGATGGCGCGCATGCAGGACGATGAGATCATCGCCGCGTTGAGCGCGGTGCGCGGCATCGGCGCATGGACCGTGCAGATGATGCTGATGTTCCGCCTCGGCCGCCCCGATGTGCTGCCGGTCGACGACCTCGGCATCCGCAAGGGCGCGCAGATCGTCGATGGCCTCGATGCGATGCCGACGCCGAAGGAACTCGTCGCGCGCGGCGAAGTCTGGGGGCCGTACCGCACGCTCGCTGGCATGTATTTGTGGCGTATTGCGGATTTGGCGAAACCTGTAGTGGTGAAGCCTGCTGCAACGAAGTCGGCCGCAACGAAGTCGGCCGCAACGAAGCGCACGACTGTCGCGAAAAAGGGCGCGGTCGCTAAGAAACCCGCAAAGCCTTCTCCACGGTCACAGGGTTAGGCACAAGAAAGAGATCGTGGATTCGGTTGATCCAGATAGTCCACGATCGCGTCAGAGATGGCAGTAATGCCATGGTTCGTAAGTGATGCCATGCGGATTACCGCGTGGATAGCTCATCGTGAAGCCGAAGTCGCCGGCATGATCGGTCAGCCACGCGAACGCGGGCGTGGCCTCGAAACTTTCCTCGGCGGGCGGCTCGCCAGGTGTGCCGATATCGATCGCGCGACCTGAGTGGTGTTCGCTGTAGCCGGGTGCGGCATTGACGGAAAGGATCTGCTTGATCGTCTGCCCGCGCGCGAGCTTGCGCTTGAAGATGCCTAGCTGGTACGCGTGGCTGCGGTAGCCGGAGATCGCGTCGAGGTGCACTCCATCGGTCAGCGCGGCGTCGCGCATCCGCTGCCACGCGCGCGCGCCGGATGCAAGCAACCAGAGTGGGCGTTGGTAACGGTCGGGGCCGGCGTAGGCGAGTTCGGCGGGCTCGGCGACCGATCGCAATTGGTGCGCATCGCCATAGTTTTCGGGAATGCCGAGCGCAGCGTAGGGCCGGGCGTGTTCGTCGAGTCCGACTTCGACGCCGTAACCGCGCGCGACCGCACGCAGCGCATCGCCGATACCGTTGTGCGCAGTCATTGCGGTCGAGTCGAGAGGCTGCAGTGATGCGCCGTCGATCGCGGCGAGGAAACGGCCGTCGGACTTGCGCCGCAGCAACCAGTCGGCCTGCGCGAGCCGTCGCGCAGTCGCATTGCCGCGTGCACGTGCGAGCCATGCGGGGATAGCCTCGACGGCTTCGGTATTGATCAGCCGGTGTTCGCGCAGGCGCATGCGTGCAGCTTAGCGACCCCTGCGCTGGGCGTCACCCGCTGCGCGCAATGCATTGAGTAATTCAGTCGGTCGTTCCCCGCTCAGCAGCACAGCGCCTCCCGCGAGCAGCGGCAGCACCAGCACGCGCTGGCGATCGGTGACCATGCAGAACAAGCTGGTCCAGTCGCGGGTGCGGAACCAGCCCGCAGACAGTCCGGGGAGGGCATAGCCATTGGTCTTCAACCGTGGCCGCCATTCAGCGTGTTCGCGCAGGTCGATGATGCGCGCCTTGTCGAGGTCGAAGTCCTGCACCGGCACGCGGCGTCGATAGAAGGTGGCGAGTACGTCGAGCGCACCATCGTCGATCGCGATCGCGCGACGTTTTCCGGCCCAGCCCAGTACGAGGAAGGTGACCAGGAAAACCATCCCGACGAGCACGCCTACCAGCAGGGTCGCAGGACGCTGGGCGCTGTGCGCTGTGCGAAAGACCGATGCCAAGCACCGCGACGAGCATGGGCAGCCCCATCATCAATCCGAGCAGCCAGCGCGGATCGCGCGACGGTGCGGTGACTGCGAATTCCTTGCGCATGGTATCGGGTCCCGCTCCGGTGATGGGCTCAGTGCGCCTTGATCCACGCTGCGATATCGGCGATTGGTTGCAGATCGACATGGCCTGCGGTGGCGTACTCGGCCGGCGTGCCCGGGCCGCTGCCGGCGACGAACAGATGGTTCAGCGCGGGATAATGGTGGATCGCCACGCGGTTGTCCTTGCCGAATGCCGCCTGCCAACCTGCCCAGTCCGGTGCCGTGACCTGGAAATCGCGGTCGCCTTGCAGGATCGCCAGCGGCAGTTTCTGCGATTTCGCGACCGCAACCGGGTCGTAGACGCGCAGGTCGCGCCAGTAACTCGCGGGCAGGTCGTTGAGCAACTTCGTCGTCGCCGGGACTTCGGCGCCAAAGGTCTTGAGCTTGCCTATCATGCCCTTGAGCTGCGCGAGTTGTTCGGCTTCCTTCGCGTCGATGCCGTCGTCCTGTTTCGCGAGGAAGGTCATCTGGTCGTAGACCACGTCCTCCAGGTGGCGTGCGGGCGCGGCCATCAGCACCATTCCGGCCAAGCCCTGCGCGCGTTGCGCGATGCGTGGCGCCATCATCGCGCCCTGGCTGTGGCCCACGATATAGATGCGCCTCGGATCGATCCCGGGCTGGATCTTGAGGAACGCGACCGCGGCGACCGCATCGTCGGTGGTTTCGTTGTCGACCGTGTACGCGGCAGCGAACTCCATCGGATGCACTTTCGTACGCTTGTCGTAACGCAACGATGCAATGCCATGGTCGGCGAGTCCCTCCGCGAGATCGAGGAACACGCGCGTGCCGCCGACGGTTTCATTGCGGTCGTTCGGTCCTGAGCCGTGCACGAACACCACCGCGGCGAACGGCCCCTTGCCCTTCGGCAGCAGCAGCGTGCCCGGCAGGTCGGAATGATTCGCCGGGCCGAAGCGCAAGTCGTGCGCTGGCAGGTCGCTGCGGGTCACCGCTGGCGGCGGCGGAGCGGGGCGCACGAGGAAGCCAGCGACCTTGCCTGCGGGATTGATCGCGATGCTAGCTTCGAGTGCGGCATGCTCGAACGTCAGTGGAATGTTCACCACGGTCATGCTGTCCAGGTGTTCCATGCGCGCCGTGCCGCGATGGCCGAACTTGCCGAACTGCTGCGGAAGCGCCGTCCACACGGCTTTCAGTTTGTCGGCGCTGACCGCGTTGGCCATAGCGGGGGAAAAGCGCGCGGACACCGCATCGAAACGGCCGGCATCGAGCTCGTCGAGCATGGCATTGGCGGCGGCGGCGGGATCGGATGCCTGCGATGCGTTTGCAGCCGGTTCCCCTGCCGCGATCGCGGGCAGGGCGGACATTACGCTCGCAGAGAGCAAAACGGCGGTGGCCAGGATCGTCATGCAATGGGTTTTCATGTCACGGACCTTGTCTTGGATTGGATGTTCCGAATGGCTGTAAAGCAGCCGCATCGGTTTGGCCGGGCCTTGCCGCGCATCAATCCGGCTTGGCGTCGTCGTCGTCGGACTTCCGCAGGCGCCCGATTTTGCGCAGCGCATCGCGCAACACGAACTCGATCTGCGCATTCACCGAACGCAGGTCGTCGTCCGCCCAGCGCTGCATGGCCTGCAGCACGTCGGCGCTGATGCGCAGCGGATAGGCCTTTTTCTCCGCCATGTAAGATCAGTTCTTCCGCCGCCGCGCGGACGCTGCGCTGCCGACAGCGACGATGAGCACGATCAGGATGGTTGCGATGAACACGGTCTGTTTCCTTGCGGAAATACGATGGGAAGGCGATCTTTTCGAGCTAGGGCATCTGGTTGCATGTCCGCGCATGGATCCGCGGTTCCGCAAGCGAACAAGGCGTTGCCTGTCAGGCGATCTGCGCTGAAGCCTGCGTTCCGCGCACGGAGGTCGGACTAGTACAAACTGCCGGCATTGACCACTGGCTGCGCGGGCCGCTCTGAGCACAGCACCACCAGCAGGTTGCTGACCATCGTCGCGCGGCGTTCCTCGTCAAGATCGGCCAGGCCTTTTTCCTTGAGCTGCGCGAGCGCCATCTCGACCATGCTGACCGCGCCGAACACGATGCGGCTACGTGCGGCGACAACAGCGCTGGCCTGTTGGCGTTGCAGCATCGCCTGCGCGATTTCCTGCGCGTAAGCGAGGTGGCTGATGCGCGCCTCGATCATGACCACGCCGGCCTGGTCGAGGCGTTCCTTCAGTTGTTCCATCAGGTGGTGCGAAATCTCGATTGGGTGGCTGCGCAGCGAAATCGTCGCTGCGTCGTCGTGGTTGTCGTACGGGTAGCTGGTCGCCATCTGCCGCAGCGCGGACTCGGCCTGGATGTGCACGTAGCTTTCGTAGTCGTCGACGTTGTAGACGGCTTCGGTTGCGTCAGCGACCTGCCAGACGATCACCGCGCCGATCTCGATCGGGCTGCCTTCGAGTTCGTTGACCTTGAGCTTGCTGGTCTCGAAGTTGCGGATGCGCAGGCTGATCTTTTTCACCGCGTAGAACGGGTTGGTGAAGCGCAGGCCCTGTTCGCGCGCGGTACCGACGTATTTTCCGAACAGGCTCAGCACGGCGGCCTGGTTCGGCTCGATATTGAAGAAGCCGCCGAAGCAAAGCAGCAACGCCGCGCCGATGACCATGGCCCCGCCGATCAGCGGAACGCTGCTGCTACCGGCGCCGATCGCGAAGAGCCAACCATCCGCCGCGAGCAACACGAGGATCACGAGGAGGATGGGAATGCCGGATTGCGTGGTGATGCTGTTCTCTTTCATGGTCGTGCTCCGTAGGTGCCGGTTCTAGCTAGGGACTCGCTTGAATTGAAAGCCTGCACAGGGCTGTGCTGGCCCTTGAAGGATAAGATATCAAAAACATATCAAATTGCAATAGACGCGTGACTCGGGCCGCCGCAGATCCATGAGCGTTCCAAATCAATGATTTGGAGGAGCATTGACCTGGATCGGTGCTGACACATGCTCGCCGTTGACGTAGAAGCTGCGTCCGTCGAATGCGAGCGCCTCGGCTTGCGGCAGCCAGCCGAACGACAGCGGGATCGGCGGTCGCGCGGCGATCTGCGCCCAGTGCTCATCGACACGATGTTGGTACAGATACACGCTGCGGTAGGTCAGTTGAATGGTTTTCAACGCGTACGAGTCATGCGTTTTGTCGCGTACATCCTGGATAACGACTCGGACTCCAAAGCCATCTGCCGACGCCATGTGGTTGGCTTGATGATCTCGACTTCGGGCCCGAAACTGCGCAGCCACCAATACAACTGGTCGGTGCGGGCGACAGTCGCCGTAACGCGGAAGTTCTCGCTGCTGCGAATCGGCGCGATAGTCTGATCTTCGGAAAGCCGTCGCTCTTCCAACTGTCTCGCCAGCCAATCATTGACGCGCAATTCCAAGCGTACGGTCTTGCCCGACGGATAGTCGAATGATTTCTCTTCACGAACGTAGCGTTCAAAATCGAAATGCTCCGGAACCGATGCTGCTGAATCCAGGAGCGATGGCTTTGACATGCGCTGCAACGCAAACTGGCGTGGGTCAGTGTAGTTGCCTATCGTGGCGACGAGGTACACGACGCTCTCGCGGCAGGCCAGACCCAGCGGGCTGAACACATTGCGCCAAGGCTCGTCGGCATGGATCGAGCGATAGGTGGCCTCGAACCGCAATCCTTTGAGCAGGGCGTCGTACACGACATTGCGCACGTCGGGCAGCACATCCGGCGCAAGCAACTGGTGTCCGGATGGCAATACCGCGATGCGCCTGGACCAGCGCGTCTGCGGCGCTTGCGGCAGCGCATCGAGAATGCCGCGCGCATGCGCGAATTCGGGTTCCAACGACTTCAGCATGCTTCGCGGCAACGCAGGCACCAGATAGCGACCGACCAGATCCATCGTCAGGGCTGTGCCGGCATCCATGCGCGGAAAGCGAACCGGGTTCTGGCCTGCCTTCCAGGACCAGCCGGCAGGTCGTGCATCATCGCTGACCAAGGCGAAACGCACGGACAATTTGTGCAGGTCGCGTTCGATGCTGCGCACGTCCGCAGCGTAGCCTTCGGCCTGTAGTTTCGCGTGCAGATCACGCGCGGCGATCTTTCCAGGAAGCACCGGAATCAGGCTCAGCATTTCGATGTGACGCAGCAGCGTGTCGCTCATGGGCGTGGCTTCCCGGTTCGCTGCGGCCAGTGTAATCAACGCACGACCACAAAAGTCACGGATTGTCTTTCCAAGCGACATGAGTTGTCGCTTCATGGCCGGATACTGTCTCCCCTACGGAGACCATCCCATGTCCGCATTCGACAGCAACGATACCGATTCGCTTCCCGTAAAGCCCAGATCGTGCCGGTTCCGCGCCATCGTCGGCATGTCGTCGATGCGGCGGGAGGCTGCAATCGTGGCGCTGCGCATGATCGAGCACAGACGGTGGTGTCACCGACTGATCCGTGACGGCGAGCTCCGCAGCGACAACGTCCTGCGTCTGGTCGGACTCGAGGATTTCTGCACCGGTGAGCCGATCAAGGTTGGCGAGTTGAGATCCGCATTCGCGGATCAGCTTGGCAGAATGGAAACGCATCGACGCCCGACATCGGATGCGTTGGGCCGCAACATCCTCAAGCTCGGCGCGATCCTGAAGCTCACAGCGACCGAGCGTGCCGTCCTTCGTGTCGCAGTCGTGATCACCCGTTCGGGGGCGTTCAGCGATTTGTTCGAGAATGTGGCGGCTCGGCAGAAGGACTTGATGCTTGCGCTTGCCGATGCCGGCGGGTTACAGCCGCGCCATGTGATCGTGGCGCTCTCCGAAGATCGCATGCTTCGCTGCGGCGGCTTCCTGGAGAATGATCCGGCAACAGACCAGAATTTCGGCGGAACCCTGTTTGATGTCGAATCGCGCTGGGCCAATGCGCTGGTCGCGCCACGGCTGGACGAACAACGCATCCTGCGCCGCTTGCTGCGGATTGCACCACCGCCGAGTCTCGCCTTGGAAGCATTTGCACACGTCGAACGAGCTGCTGCGATTCGGGTCTGGCTGCACGATGCGCTGGCACGCCGTCGGCGCGGAGTAAACATCCTGCTCTACGGAGCGCCCGGCACTGGCAAGACCGAGTTCGCCAGAACCTGCGTCACTGCGCTCGGTGCCACCCTGTTTGAGGTGCCGAACGAAGACCACGATGGCAGTCCCATCGCGGGTCGCGGGCGCTTCGGTGCCTATGCGCTCTGCCAGAAGCTGCTCGCGCACGGGCGCAAGCAGATCTTGCTGTTCGACGAAGTGGAGGATGTGTTCGGTGGCGGCGCCCAGGACGGCATGCATGCCGCGATGTTCGGGCGCGGTCTGGTGCGCGATCCGGAATCACTGCGCAAGAGCTGGATCAATGAAACCCTCGAAACCAACCCGGCACCGGCAATCTGGATATGCAACGCGATCGACGGCATGGATCCGGCCTTCCTGCGGCGCTTCGATCTGGTGGCGGAGTTCCGCGTGCCGGGTCGCGCGGTGCGCCGTCGCATGATCGACCGTTACTTCAACGACGGCACGATCTCCGACCGGTGCGCGGATCGACTCGCAGGAATTGCGGCGCTCGCCCCGGCGCAGGTCGAACGCGCATCGCGAGTCGCACGCTCATTGCGCGTGCGCGATCAGGGTCAGCGCGATGCCGAGGTCGAAGGCATCGTGCAGGCGTCGCTGCGCGCGATGGGCCATGAACGCGCACTGCCTATGCCAGTCTTGCCGGACTACTACGAGCCTGCATTCCTCAACGCCGATCGCGACCTCGATGCGCTGGTGCGCGGCCTGCAGCGACAGCCGCGCGCGCGTATCTGCCTGCATGGCGTTCCCGGCACTGGCAAGACCGCATTCGCGCATCATCTTGGTCGTGTGCTGGATCGACCGGTGCTGGTGCGGTGCGCATCGGATCTGATCGGTATGTATTGCGGGCAGACCGAGAAAAACATCAAGGCGGCCTTTGAACAGGCGCGTGACGACGATGCAATTCTTGTCATCGACGAAGCCGACAGTTTTCTTCGCGACCGTAGCGGCGCTCGCCAAAGCTGGGAAGTCAGCCAGGTCAATGAACTGCTGACCCAGATGGAGGCGTTCGACGGCCTGTTCGTCGCGTCCACCAACCTCGTCGATACACTGGATGCAGCGTCGCTGCGGCGCTTCGATTTCAAGATCCGCTTCGACTATCTGACACGCCAGCAGCGACGCGCGATGCTCGCGCGCGTTTGCGCCGGGCATGACGAGCGCGCAGGCGACATGCAGTCGGCACAGGTGCAGATCGACCGGCTTGAACAGCTCACGCCGGGCGACTTCGCCAATGTGCTGCGACAACTGCGCGTCACGGACGAGAAGCCAAGTGCGGTGCTTCTCGCGCAACTGCTGGCGGCGGAAGTGGCGATGAAGCCCGAGGCGAGACATCGCAGGATTGGATTCTGCATCGATGGATAGCAGCGGCACGACGAGTTCCGGAAAGCTGCATGACCACGGCGAGCACATGGCGCCACGCGATCCTTCACCGACAACAACGAACTAGAAACGGAGTGAACATGGATACCAATGCAGCCTTCAACCAAATCATCGATGCCATCGGCCCGTTCCTGGCGCTGGGCGCTGTCATCGTATTCGTCGTTCTCGCGTTGGAGTGGTTCTTTCTGCCTTTCGCGATCTTCGGAATCAAGACGAGACTGGATGCGATCCGACGCACTTCCGAGAAAACGAACGTGCTGCTGGAGAGCCTGCTGAAGGAAGCCTTGATCGCGCATTCGGCATCGATCGCGGATGCAGCTTGTGTTGTTGGTTCCAATGGAGTCCGCTGATATGCTCGTAGGCACCACTACACTCATTGCCAATGCGGAGTCGCGCATGCTGGAAGCCATCATTCACAGCAAGGTTTGTGGCAGGCTCCGGGAGCTTGTCTACGATGGCGGAAAGGCGCAGGGCAGCTTACATCGCGACTTGCACGAGGATGTCATTACATCGACCGTGTTCGGTCCGCTGCAATACATGACGACAGAGCAGTGCTGGCGCAATGTCCGTCATGTATTGCTGGGCGGCAAATCGGAACACCCCGCAGGATTCAATTTGGGTGCATTCAAGCCCGATACGCACAAGCTGGAGTTTTGGCCGCTAAAAATGGGTGTCGAGACCCGTGTTGAACCGGATCTTGTCATCCAATTCGATGAGAACGCGAACAAGCGTTCACTCGTCGTGTTGCTGGAAGTGAAATGGGGTGCCGAGCTCAGCAGCGATCAGTTGCGCATGCAGAAGCTGGCAACGATTAAAAGGTACGAAAAGGCACGAGATACGCGAGATACGCGAGATACGGAGATCGCTCAGGTTTTTCTGGCTCGCGCTGTGCATACCGAAGTCGCGCGAAAACAGATCGAAGATACCCAATGCCACGCCGTCACGTGGAGCCAGATCGCGACGTGGACCCAGTCTAACTCCGCAAGCAATATCTGGGCGAAGCATGTCGACCAGCTACTCAATCAACTCGGCATTGTGCCGTTTACCGAATTCATCCGACCGGGGCACGAGATGAGCGAAGCAGAGACGGAGGCCGTTCTTGCTTGGACAATCAATCCTTGGCGGTTCGATGGGTTTAACAGTTCGTTGGATATTGATAATGAATCTCTCGCAATCGTCAATCAATGGAGGATCGCACAATGACTGAAAATGCAACCGTCCGGAGCAGTTCATTCGCTCTCACCTTCGCGAATGCGTTGGCCGTCTTCAAGCATGTATGGCAGCAGCTCGATGCTTTGGAGTCCCGTCTGGATCAAGAGCTCCCAGACGAATTCAAGAAGATGCAATGGATTATTGAGGGAACTGATGAGGACGAGAGAAAGGACGAATTAGACAATGTAGTCGAGCGCATGTGGCAGTACGACATCAAGAAAAAGGCGCAGGGGTCTCCCAAGTTGGCGCGGTTGTTCTGTCGCTATCTTTTGGTTCCGGTTGACGGCGCTGAGGATGGTTCGTTTACTCCCTATTTTTCGTGCACTGTTGTTCACAAGTCTGAGGGGGACTACGGCATGGGCGATCTCGAGTATTTGGAAGATTGCAGGAGTGGGCATGATGGTTGCGAACCTCTGATTCTCGGAACGCATATCGAAGGCTGCCTTGGCGCATTCATATGGCCAAGCAATGAAAAAGCATTTGCTCGCGTCACTGCCATGTATCTTCCAATCGAGTGCATTAATTCATCAAGTCTCACCAAGGAAGTGATTCCTGGAATTCTTGAGCTGACGAAACGATGCGTTGGCGTTGCAGGCTGAATTCGTGCGACAGCGTCATCCTGAGGGCCACCGATGCGTCGTTTCCTTCTATTTCTGGCCGGTCTCGGCAGATGTGGACAACCGCGCATTGCGCGTCAAGTAAAATTTTCTAGAACGTGATGTCATGACCTGCGGCTTCGCCTATGTGGAACGCCTCCTTGCACGCGATCAAGGACTCCAGTCGCTTGTGACGTTCTGGGGGGATCAAGCTTCCTGCAATCGCCTCATCGACAAGCGCTTTGGCGAAGCCGCCGTAGCGCGCATCTACGCGCGCCTCAAGCTCCCTCTTCCCGATGTGCGCTGGTGGCTTTCGCCGATCGCGATGATTCTTGCGCACGACACGTTGGCGCATGGCGTTCGCTGGGTGGAACGTCACCACGGCATGGTCGTCATGCAATCCTCGTCCGAATATCAGGAGTGGCTTCAATCTGGCTATCGCAAGGCCGCGATGGGGAAGTCGTTGGGAGAGCGCACCTGCACATGCGACTACTACGGCAGCACGTTGCCGATGCTCGATTGCCTCCAGCATGAGTACCTGTGTAGGACCAAGCCGGATCCTTCGCGGCTCGATACGACCGACAGGTTGATCAGCGCTTATGTTCCAGCGTTTCGCGGCAGCAGCAAAGCGACGGATGGGACGCAAATCGCCGATCTGGTGACTGGGTTTTGCATGCCATCGCTGTGTGGCGGCTGGGCCGTGAGGGATGCGTTGACATCCGCGTTGTCAGGCGTGCTTGAACCGAACGGGAGCGTCGCCGATCTCGCGATGTTCCAGAAGGGCGCGTTCGCCTATGAACGCAGCTGCTTCTGGGCGCAGAGCCGTTGCGAAGACTTTCTGCGTGCGGACCTGCAGGAATACTTCGTCGGCGGTGCGCAGCGGGAAAGCTGTCTGCACGCATATCGCGAGTTGGCCCGGCATTGCCATGCCGCCTTGTTGCGCGAAGGCGTTTGCTGGTTGTGCGTCGATCCGGAATCGATGCGCTTCGATGAGGAGGTCGACCCTTACGACTCGCTTGGGCTGTGCAGCGTGTCGTATCGCGACGGAACGCAATTGTATTGCGTCGATGGTACGGCCTTGAGCGAGGACGCGTTTCTGTCCCCGACATCGTTCGGCATGAGCGAAATCGACGGGACCGAAGCGAACCCGTGGCGTCGCGCAGCTCTGTTGCGTCGCTATGGCGTGAAGCGTTATCTCGGCGCATTGAACGCAACGCTCATCGAAGAGTGCAGTCAAGACCAGGTCGACAAGAAGCTCTGGCGCGTCACTCTATCGACCCGGATCGTGGTGACGTTCCTCGAACGCTCGTATGTCGATGTGATGGGTGCGACGGTTTTCGACTACCACGAGATGCCCGGAACCATCAGGGCCGTGAGCGATGGCGATGCCTACGAGTCGGACGATGCACGCCAAGTATCGATCTTCAACCAGCCGCGCTGAGACGTGCATGCGCACGAAAGCAATATGAACCCCGAACTCGATCGCGCCCTGTGGGAGCGGTGGCCTCTGATCTTTTCCGAACGCCATGGCGACTCGGCCAGCACCGCCATGTGCTGGGGATTCGAATGTGGCGATGGTTGGTACGGTCTGATCGATGACCTCTGCGAGGCATTGCAGGGCGAAACAGATAACGAAGGCGCACCGCAAATCGGCGCGATGCAGGTGAAGGAAAAGCTCGGCAGCCTCCGCTTCCGTGCGCGTGAAGCAAGCGAACGGCAACGCGCAATGATCCGTGCGGCATTGTTCATTTCAGAACGCATCGATCACGACTAGCGAGCGGCTCGCGGCTGGTCGGCGCGACCAGCGGCTATAATGCGTCGCGTCCTCAAAAGAAATCGCGCCATGACCGCACCCAGTCCTGTCTCCATCGGCACACCATTGACATCGGGCGCGCTGCGCGTGTTGCTGCTCGGTTCGGGCGAACTCGGCAAGGAAGTCGCGATCGAGTTGCAGCGCTACGGTGTGGAAGTCATCGCCGCGGATCGCTACGACAACGCACCGGCGATGCAAGTCGCGCATCGCAGCCACACGTTGAACATGCTCGATCCGGCCGCGCTGCGCGAACTCATCTCGCGCGAGCAACCGCACCTTGTGGTGCCGGAGATTGAGGCGATCCATACCCAGACCCTGGTCGAACTTGAACGCGACCACGGCTTGCATGTGATCCCGACTGCGCGCGCAGCACGACTCACGATGGACCGCGAAGGCATCCGCAGGCTAGCTGCCGAAACACTCGGCTTGCCAACGTCGCCATATCGTTTTGTGGACACCCTTGACGAGTATCACGATGCGGTCTCTGCGGTCGGTCTGCCTTGCGTCGTCAAACCCGTCATGTCGAGTTCCGGCAAGGGCCAGAGCACCCTGCGCAAGGCCAATGACGTCGACCCTGCGTGGGACTACGCGCAAAGTGGTGGACGCGCGGGGCAGGGCCGGGTGATCGTCGAGGGCTTCGTTGCGTTCGACTACGAGATCACCCTGCTGACCGTGCGTCATCGCGACGGCACCAGCTTCTGCGAGCCGATCGGACACCTGCAGATCGACGGGGATTATCGCGAAAGCTGGCAACCGCAGCCGATGTCGGACGTGGCGCTCGCACGCGCGCAGCACATTGCGAAAACCGTCACCGACGATCTCGGCGGCCACGGTATCTTCGGCGTCGAGTTATTCGTGAAAGGCGACGACGTATGGTTCTCGGAAGTCTCGCCGCGCCCGCACGACACCGGCCTGGTGACACTCGTGTCGCAGGACCTGCCGCAGTTCGCGCTGCACGCGCGCGCGATTCTTGGCTTGCCGATTCCGCGCATCGAGCAGCGCGGACCCGCGGCATCCTGCGCCGTGCTCGCGCATGGGCATGGCGTGCCGATGTTCGGACATGTCGATGCCGCACTCGCCGAACCCGATACCGCATTGCGCCTGTTCGGCAAGCCGTATGTGGAAGGCCATCGTCGCGTCGCCGTGACCATGGCCCGGGCGGACTCCATCGACAATGCGCGTGCCAAGGCCCGTGCCGCTGCTGCTGCGCTGACCGTCCAACTCGTGGAGGACTGATCTCGTGCCCGATCTGACTATGTATGCCGTGTTTATCCATCCAGCCGCGCTCGAAGCGCTCGGCGAGCCGATCAAGCCGTACCTCAGCGAAGGCCCGCATGGCCCGCACGTCGTATGCCGCGAGATCGACAGTGGCGGCGCGTTCTTCGAGATGACGATCGAAGGTCGCGATGGCGAAGGTCGTGTCGTCGAGCTTGAACTGATGGTTCCGTCGGCGATGGTGCAGATGGTGGTGTCCACCCATAGCGACGGACTGTTCGGTTTCCGCCATGACAAGCAGCTCGATGCGGACATGTTGCCCATGCGCGCCCGCATCGCACCAGCGCACTCTCCGACTCGCGACCCGTTGCCGGACGAGCCGATCATCACGCCGACCATGGCGAGTGCGCAGCCACGGACGAAGACGGATTGATCGTAGAAAATCCGCAATGCGTGCAGGTTTGACGTCGTGCGCCTCGCGCAGTGCGGAGTGGCGATTCAACGCGGCATGCAAGCCTGCGCCTGTTGCAAAGCCTGCCAGCCGGTCTTGCCCAGCGTTTCGAGTGGCCTGAAGCGCGCCTTGTAATCCATCTTCGGATGACCGGCGATCCAGTAGCCGAGATACAGATACGCGCGGCTGGTGTTTTGTACGAAGGCGATCTGCCGTAACACGGCGAGCGTACCCAGTCCGCGTTCGCGTTCGTCCGGATCGAAAAATGTGTAGACCGCCGACATTGCGTCGACTGTGACATCGGTCACCGCCACGCCGAGCAGGCGACCGTCGTGGCGCAGCTCCATGAAGCGGGTCGGACTCCATGCGCTCGCGAGGAACTGGTCGAAGTCGTCCTCGTCGCTGTCGACCATCGGCCCGTCGCCGTGGCGTGCGCGCAGGTAGTGTCGGTACAACGCGAAATTCTCGGTAGTGCGCCGCGCTGGCACGATCCGTGCGTCGATATCGGCGTTGTCGCGCAGGCAGCGGCGCTGACTGCGATCGGGATGGAAGTCGCGCACGCGCATCCGCACCGGGACGCAGGCGTTGCAGGCCGGGCATTTGGGTCGATAGACATATCCGCCGGATCGACGAAAACCCTGCGCGAGCGCGCTGGGGTATGCGTCTGGCAACGCCGGGTCGTGTGGATCGAGCACCAGATCCTGCGCGATGCGATCGACGTAGTAGCCGCACGGATGCTCGCCGGTACGATAAAGGCCCATGCCGACATCCTAGCCCAGCATGGAGCGTTGGGACTGGCCGTATCGATGGCAATTTCGCGTAGCCATTCCGCGCGAAGCCCGACCCCTCTATAGTGGCGTCTGTTTTCTCCCGATCAGGATGACCCGATGACCCGTATGCCGCTGTCGCCCAAGCTCCACCTGAGCCTTCTGTTGATCGCATACTGCTGCACCGCTGGAGCGTTTGCGCAAACCACGCCTGCGCCGGCGAAGCAGCCCGCAATGCTCTGGATCGGCGATCTCGACAGCAATCACGATGGCAAGATCTCGCAGCAGGAAGCCGCAGCAGCGCCTGCGATCGCAAAAGCGTTCGCGACAAATGACCTGAACCATGACGGTTCGATCACCATGTCGGAAGTCCGGGGGCAGTGGCGTGCACAGTTGGTGCAAGAGGCGCAAGCGAGCGTGCAGGCGCGCATGGCTGCCTTCACCAAGTCGGACGCCAACCACGACGGCAAGCTCACCCCAGAGGAAGCCAAGGCGGGCGGCATGGTCGTCGTCGTCAACAATTTCAAGGCGTTCGATGCCAACCACGATGCTTCCGTCGACAAGAACGAAATGCAGAAGGGTGCCGAAGCTCTCGCACAACGCGCACTAGCTACGCGCGGTCAGTATTTGCAGGCCCTGTTTGCCAAGGCCGACGCGAACCATGACGGCAAAATCAGCCAGGCCGAGTTCACCACCGCATTCCCGAAATTCGCGCCGTCGTTCGCGTTCTTCGACGAAGACCACGATGGTTCGGTGACTCCGCCCGAGTTCGCGTTGCCGCCGCGCTGAACAACGCTTCACACGGAGTTGCAGTCGTGGGAGCGGTCTCTGGCCGCGATGCCCTTCGCGGCAATCGAGGGTGACGGCCATCCCACACGATCCTCAGCGGTGCAGGATGCCGCTGAGGGTCAGGATCGACAGCAACACGATGATCGCCAGCAACAGCAGTCGGATCCGCATCACGATCATTGCGCGGCGGTCGGGTTTGCGCACGCTGGGCAGGATGCGTGATGGCGGCAGGTAGGATGTCGACTGATTGAATTCGGGCCGTGTCGAGTCGATCAGCCCGCCCTCGCGCAGAATCGCCCGTGCTCGCGGCTGGTCCTCGGCCTTGATCACCCAGACCTGCGGAATCTGTTCGGCGTTCGTATTGGCACTGTCGCGGTAACTGAAAGGCTGCCGACGGTTGCCCTTGTACGAGCGATCCTTGCTGATGCGCACCTCGATGCCGGCGTCCGCGAGCATCTTCGCGACCGCTTCGACGTTCTCCAGGCGCGGCGACGTGAACACGCTGCGCATCAGGATTTTTCCTTGTCGCTGGCGGAGCCGGTGGTGCGGTGAGGGCGGCCATGCTGCACGATTTTCATTACGTCAGATCCCCGGCAACATGCCCGATTGGCGGCTGCATGCGCATCAGGCCTTCCTGTGCGGTCGATGCGACCAGCACGCCGTGGGTGTCGTAGATCATCCCGCGTGCGAGGCCGCGCGCGGATTGCGCAGTCGGGCTGTCGCAGGAATACAGCAGCCATTCGTCCACGCGGAACGGACGATGGAACCACATCGCATGGTCGAGGCTCGCCATCAGCACGTTCGGCTGGTAATAGCTGATGCCGTGCGGAAACGTCGCGGTGCCGATCAGGTGGAAATCCGACGCGTAGGCGAGGAGTGCGCGATGCAGTTCGGGCGCGTCGCCGATGCGTTCACAAAGCTTGAACCAGACCTGCTGGAATGGCGGACGCTTGCTTGGATGCAGTTCGTCGCGCGGATACACGTGGCGGAACACGAACGGGCCGCCACGGTCGAGCCAGCGTTGCATCTTCGGCGACAGCGCTGCGCGCGTCGCTGCATCCAGCGGTGGCGATGGCGGCAGGTCGTCGGGCGCGGGCACCACTGGCATCGGCAACTGGTGCTCCGCGCCGATCTCCGGCGTCTGCAACGATGCCGCGAAGACGAAGATCGGTTTCCCATGCTGGATCGCGGTGACCCTCCGCACCGAAAAGCTGCCGCCGTCTCGCGTACGATCCACGTCGTAGACGATCGGATGCTCGATGTTGCCCGCGCGCAGGAAATACGCATGCAGCGAATGCACAGCACGATCGCTCGCAACAGTGGCTTGCGCAGCCGACAGCGCCTGCCCGAGCACCTGTCCGCCGAACACGTACTTGGTGCCGATGTCGCGGCTCTGGCCGCGGAACAGGTTGTCCTCAAGGCGTTCGAGCGACAGCAGTTCGACGAGTTCGCCGACGGGGCCTTGCGGGATGGAATCGTTCACCATGCGGATGTGCGGCGCGTGCGGACAGGTTGCAAAGTATAGCGGTAGCGTCCGCTCGCCCCCTGTTCGCTGGATACAGCCAGTTCGCGGCCGGAGGCCGCTCCACAGATTCAGCTCGCCAGGCGCTGCAGGGGCACGCCAGCAAGCACCTGCGTCCATGGAAACAACGGTCCCGGATCGCGTTTGCGCGCGACAGTCCGCGTCGGATCGTCGCTGGCCGCTACTTGCGCGGTGTCGAGATCCTCATGGCCGGCGATCCATTGCAGGTTCGGCAACTCCTCGCACAGCGCGTTCAGCAGCGCGATCAGAGCCGCGATCTGCGCGTCGGTGTAAGGCTCATCCATCGCCTGGCGGCGCGAGTCGAACCAGACGGGATAACGGCCGGTATTGATGAGTTCGATGCCGATCGAACGCGGGTTGCAGCCGCGCGTGTGGTTCGCGATGCGTTCGGGCCGCACGAACATATGGACGCTGCCATCGCGGTCGCCGCCGTTATTGTCAATGTAGAAGTGGCCGCTGTTGCCGGTACCGCCGCCGCCATCTGCGCGTTCCGGATACAGCACGCGTTCGCCGTATTCGCGTGCCATGGCGAGGTCTGGCAACTCGGTGCAATGGATCACGACGAGGTCGATCTGATCGCGTGCGCGCGGATCGAGACGTTCCTCATAAGCCAACGGCCAAGGGTGGATCGTGACGTTCGCGGACGGGTCGACGGGCATGCCGCATGCTAGCATCGCGGCCTTCCGCAACGAGTCCGCGCATGGCCGTTTCGACCGACTCGAATCCGTCCCATTTCCGCCAGTCTTCACCCTCACTCAGGTTGTCGAGCGATCGGGCAGCCAGCCCGGTGATTGCGGCATGATCGGCCACGCGATCCTCTCGCATGGCCTCGAAAGCGGTCCGCATGCCACCAAGGTCAGCGCGCTCGCCACCGCTGCTGAAAGCCTCGGATGGACGACCGAACGCCCCGATTACCTGGCGGTCGATCGCGTCGGACCCTTCGGCGACATCGATGCGCGCATCGCGATCCTGCGCGAACGCGCTGCCGCCGTCCAAGGCCCGCTGGTGCTGGCCGGATCGAGCATGGGCGCATTCGTGTCCGCGCTGGTCTCGCGCGAGGTGCCGTGCGCGGGATTGTTCCTGATGGCACCGCCGCTGTGGATCGAGGGCTATCCGCAGCACCTCGAAGCGGCAACGGTTCCTGCGATGATCGTGCACGGCTGGGACGACGAACTGATTCCCGCGCAGGCGGTGATCGACTGGGCGCATCCGCGCCGCGATCAACTCGTCCTCGTCAACGACAGCCATCGGCTCGCCGATCACGTCGCGTACTGCGCCCAACGCTTCGCCGACTTCTTGAGATCGTTGTGAAATTTTTTGCAAGCTGCGCCAAGGGACTGGAATACCTGCTCGCCGACGAGTTGCTCGCGCTCGGCGCAACCCGCGCGACTGCGGCGGTGGCCGGTGCGAACGTCGAAGGCAATGCCGAGGTCGCGTATCGCGCGGTGTTGTGGTCGAGGCTCGCCAGCCGGGTGCTCTGGCCGTTGGTCGAGTTCGAATGCGCGAACGAGCAAGCGTTGTACGACGGTGTTTCCGCGCTGGACTGGGCCGGGCACCTGGATCCGAACGGCACGCTTGCAGTCGATGCGCATGTGTCCGGCGACGCGATCACGCATGCGCGCTTCGCCGCCTTGCGGGTGAAGGATGCAGTGGTTGATCGCCTGCGCGAGCAGTTCGGCGTGCGCCCGTCGGTCGATACCGAAGCGCCCGACTTGCGCCTGAATTTGCTGGTGCGCAAGGGCCGCGCGACGCTGTCGGTCGATCTTGGCGGCGGCAGCCTGCACAAGCGCGGCTGGCGCGCGATGCAGAACGAGGCGCCGCTCAAGGAAACGCTGGCTGCAGCGATGCTGCTGCGTGGAAACTGGCCCAAGGTTTACGCCGATGGCGGCGGACTGCTCGATCCGATGTGCGGCAGCGGCACATTGCTGATCGAAGGCGCGTTGATGGTCGCCGATGTCGCACCCGGACTCGCGCGCAACAATGCGGCTGCGCCGAGCCGTTGGCGCGGGTTCGATGCCGCGTTGTGGCAGCGACTCGTGGACGAGGCGCGCGGACGCGAGCATGTCGGTCGCGCCGCGTTGAGGACTGCCTTCCACGGTTCCGATGCAGATCCGCATGCGATCCGCGCCGCGACGGCGAATGCCGAAGCCGCTGGCGTCGCCGACGCGATCGTCTTCAAGGTTGCGCCGGTTCGCCTGCTTGAAGCACCGCCGCAAGCCATCGGACTCGCGATCTGCAATCCGCCCTACGACCAACGCCTCGCTGCCGACGATGGCCTGTACCGCGAACTTGGCGATGCCTTGCAGCGCGCGACGCCGGAATGGCGGGTGACGATCCTTGCAGGCGATGAAGCGCTTGCGCGTGCGACGGGACTGCGTGCGAGCAAGCGCTACGCGTTCTTTAATGGTGCGCTGGAATGCATTTTGCTGGTGTGCGAACGCGCACGGCAAGCATCCCGCAATGAGCCTTCAGCGCAAGCCGATGGTGGTGCGCGCACCGCGACGCCGCTGTCCGAAGGGGCCCAGATGATCGCCAACCGGCTGCGCAAGAATGTGCGCAAGTTCAAGTCGTGGCGGCAGCGCGAAGGTGTGGCCTGCTATCGCGTGTACGACGCCGACCTGCCCGAATACGCGGCCGCGATCGACGTGTACACCGAAGATGCCGATAGCGTCGAAGCGCCGCGCACGTTCCTGCATGTGCAGGAATATCAGGCGCCTTCGACGATTCCCGAAATCGATGCACGCCGCCGTTTCGGCGAACTCGTGCGTGCTGCGAGCGACGTGTTCGAGCTTCCGCGCGACAGCGTCGCGATCAAGACCCGCGCGCGTGGCAAGGGCGGCAGCAAGTACGCCGCGATGGCGGCGCAGAGTGATGGCGGGCACGGCGAATTCCTGGTCGTACGCGAGGGCGCTGTGCGGCTGCGCGTGAACTTGTTTGCTCACCTCGACACCGGCCTGTTCCTCGATCACCGACCGCTGCGCGCACGCATGGCCGCCGAGGCGCGCGGCAAGCGCTTCCTCAACCTGTTCGCCTACACCGGCGCGGCGAGCGTGCAGGCTGCGGTCGGCGGCGCGGCGCAGACGACCAGCGTCGACCTGTCGGCGACGTATCTGGAATGGGCTGCGGCGAATCTCGCGCTCAACGGCTGCACCGGCAACGCGCACCGGCTCGTGCAGGCCGACGCGCTCACGTGGCTCGAAGCCGAGCACGGTGAATACGACCTGATTTTCTGCGACCCACCGACGTTCTCGAACTCCGCGCGCGCCGAGGATTTCGACGTGCAGCGCGAACACGTGCGCCTGTTGCAGGCCGCGCTCGCCCGGTTGGCACCGGATGGTGTGCTGTATTTCTCGAACAACTATCGTCGGTTCCGACTGGACGAGGAAGCATTGGCTGGCGCGGCACGCATTCGCGATATCAGCGCACAGACGATTCCGCCGGATTTCGAGCGCAACCCGCGCATCCACCGCTGCTGGGAACTGCGCCGATGAACTGGTCCCCGGAAGCGCACGCAGGAGCTTGCAGCGCCTTGGGCTTTCAGAATGGGGCCTTTAACACCAGTACAAGGTGTGAACGGGCATGATGCGATATATGACCGACCCCGCCAATCCGGCCACAGGCCGCACCCACGCCTGGACCTTCTTCCGGCAGTGGCTGAAGAACCCGATCAAGATGGCTTCGATCACGCCATCCGGACAGCAACTGGCACGCATGATGGTGTCCGAACTGCCGCTGGGCGCGCGTCGTGTCATCGAACTCGGCGGCGGGACCGGCGTCTTCACGACCGCGCTGCTCAAGCACGGCATCGCTGGCGAGGACCTGATGGTGGTCGAGCTCAACGTCGAGCTGCATGCGCATCTCCACAAGATCTTCCCGCAGGCGCAAGTGATCCATGGCGATGCGAGCAAGCTGGACCGGATCGCCGCCGACAGCGGTTTTGCCGCATGCGGGCCAGTGGATGCGGTGATCTCCGGACTCGGCATGCTGTCGATGCCCAAGTCACTGCAGCACGACATCATGGCCACCGCATTCGCATGTCTTCGGCCTGGTGGTCGCTTCGTGCAGTTCACCTATGGCCCGGCCGTTCCGGTCGCGCAGGAAGTGGTCGAATCGCTCCGGCTGGACGCACGCAAGGGCACCACGGCGTGGCGCAACCTGCCGCCGGCAACGGTGTACGTGTTCACCCGCCACGTCTAGCTCCAGCCGAACGCCCCGCTTCAGACAAACCGCCCTTGGCTCACCTAGGGCGCAGCATTGCGCCGGCGGAACCATCCGTTCCCGCCGCATTCACTTGCCCGTACCGGCGCAGGTCCGCACGTCTGGTATATGACTCGCGCGCGTGCGCGGACAGGATCGAGGGGATCAACACATGCAGACCATCCATACGACTAGTGAAATCAGCCGCATCCAGCGCCTGGTGCGCGGGCGCGCCACGTCCGACGGCGCAGGCGTCAAGCTCACGCGTGTGATTGGCGGCGGCGAACTGCCCGATCTCGATCCGTTCCTGCTGCTCGACGAATTCGGCACCGACCGCGCCGAGGATTACATCGGCGGCTTCCCGGATCATCCGCATCGCGGCTTCGAGACTGTGACCTACATGCTCGACGGCCGCATGCGCCATCGCGACAACCACGGCAACGAAGGATTGCTCGTGCCCGGTTCGGTGCAATGGATGACCGCCGGCCGCGGCCTCGTGCATTCGGAAATGCCCGAGCAGGAATCCGGCCGCATGCGCGGTTTCCAGCTCTGGGTGAACCTGCCCGCGCGCGACAAGATGACCGCGCCGCGCTACCAGGAGTTCGCGCCCGATCGCATTCCGGTCGTGCATCCGGCCAGCGGTGTGGAAGTCAAAGTGATCGCTGGCGCAGTCGGTGATACGCGCGGGCCTATAGAACAGCCGGCGACTGATCCGTTGTATCTGGACATCGCGCTCGGTGCCAGCACGCGCTGGGGATACGCATTGCCCGAAGGACACAACGCGTTCGCGTATGCGTTCGAGGGCGCGGTGGCGATTGGCGAAGGCGATAGCGCACGTGCGCTGGCGACGCACGAACTCGCGGTGCTGGGCGGCGGCGCGCGTTTCGTCGTGGCGGCAGGCGAGGGTGGTGCGCGCCTGCTGCTGGTTGCAGGTCGTCCATTGCGCGAGAATGTCGCGCGCCACGGCCCGTTCGTGATGAATACCCGCGAGGAACTCATGCAGGCGTTCGTGGATTTCCAGCAAGGCAGGTTTTGAAAGCGGTCTTCAATTCCTCTTCCATCGGGAGCGGATGCCCAGCGGGCAGGTGAGGGGTGAGCGGAGTCCGTGACTACGAGTTTCTTTCGCATCTCACTCCAAACCCTCTCCCGATGGGAGAGGGGGCTTTCGGTTCTCGCATCAGCGCTTCGAGGCGGTAGCAGGTTGCGCCTCAATGCGCTTGAGTTCTGCGCGGAAATACACTTCGGCATCGATGGTTTTTCCGTCGGTATAGCGGATCTGGTAAGGCTGTCCGCTCATCGACGAATGCGATGCGACGTTGGTGATGAAGTCGCTCGCGGTCTTGATTTGGTCGCCTGCATGGCTGCGCTTGTACTGCAGGTGTTCGGCCGCGGCCTTGCCGTCGTAGGCGCTGCCATTGCGGATGAACTGCACTCCCTGCAGCGTTTCGACACTGTGGATCAGCGCGTCGATTTTTTGTTGCTCGCTCAATGGTGCAGCGAACGCGAACGCGCTGAACAACAGACTCAACAACAATACCCAGTGCAGGTGACGATGGATTTTCATGGTTTGGCTCCAAGGAAGTCGAGGCTTGCCTGCAACATGCTGCGCATGCCGACCTGAAGCGCAGCCTCATCGAGGAAGAACTTCGGCGAGTGGTTCGAAGGCGCGTGCGCCGCGTCCTGCCCAACGGGTGTTGCGCCGACGAAGAAATACACGCTCGGCGCTTCCTTCGCGAACCAGGCGAAATCCTCCGAGGCCATCCACACTTTCGGATCGATCGTGTGCTCGGCACCAATTGCCTTCGCAATGCTGGCCTTGACGCGTATTGCGAGCGCGGGGTCGTTGACGAGTACCGGATTGTTCGTGCCGACCGGAATGGTCAGCTCGGCGGTCGCGCCGTTCGCCGTGGCGATGCCTTCGGACATGGCCTTCAGGTTGTCGATCGCCTGCCGGCGCATCCCCGCATCGAACGTACGCAACGTGCCCTGCATTTCGACCTTGTCCGGCACGATGTTGAAGCGCGTGCCGCCCTGGATGACGCCGAAGGTCAGCACGGCTGGCATGTAGCCGATGTCGAGCTTGCGGCTGACGATGGTCTGCGCCGCGCCGATGATCTGCGCCGAGGTCACGATCGGATCGACGCCATTCCACGGCATCGCACCGTGCGTCTGGCGGCCGTGCACGACGAGCTTGAAGGTATCCGAACCCGCCATCGCCGACCCGCTGCGGACGCCGACCGTGCCGACGTTCAACCAGCTCACCACATGCATGCCGAAGACGGCATCCGGTTTGTAGTCGCGGAAAATGCCTTCTTTCAGCATCAGCGTGGCGCCGCCATCCTCGCCCTGCGGCGCGCCTTCCTCGGCGGGCTGAAAAATGAACAGCACTTCGCCCGGAAGATCCTTGCGCATGCCCGCGAGTGCGGTCGCGATGCCAAGCAGCATCGCGGTATGGCTGTCGTGGCCGCAGGCGTGCATCACGCCGACATCCTGCCCGTTGAATTGCGTGCGCACCGTGGACTTGAAGGGCAGGTCGTCGTCTTCAACGACTGGCAACGCATCCATGTCCGCGCGGATCGCGAGCTTCGGCCCGGGCTTACCGCCTTTCAGCAGCGCTATCACGCCAGTATGCGCGACGTTTGTTTTCACCTCGAGTCCGAGTGCGCGCAATTGCTTCGCGACCAACTGCGACGTGCGGATCTCGTGATTGCCAAGTTCCGGGTGCTGGTGGATGTCGCGACGCCATGCGATCACTTGCGGCGCGAGCTTCGTGGTCCATTGCGCGGCCATGTCATCGCCGCCGGTTGCGCATGCCGGTTGCGCGCACAACATCACTGCAAGACTCGTCAGCACATGGCGCATCGAAGATGGATGCATGGCAGTCCGTCCGGATCGGCGAGAAGCATCCAGTGTAGGCAGTTGCGGCGTCAACGGGAACCGAACCGATTGCAGCGGACTGCGCTACTTCTTCTTCGCCTCAGCGGCTTCCTGCGCGGCTTCCACTTTCTCGTCGCGCGGCGTTTCATGGGTGGAAGAAAGCACCTTGCCATTGCCAGCGTCCACGGTAACTTCCTGGATGCCGCGCACGTTCTTCTGCTTGACGTCGAACGACCAGATCAGGCAGCCGTTTTCGGCTTCCAGTTCGGCGCTGGCGACGGTCGACGTGCTTGAGCCTTTCACTGCGCCCAAAGCGGCGGTTTGTGCAGTGTCCTTCGACACCGTGGCGAGCTTGGCGAGCGCCTGATCCGACGTTCCCTTCGCGGGATGGATCGAACACGTTGCAGCTTTTGCCGGATACGCGGCAGCGGTCGTGAACGCGACCAGGGCAGCGCCGATTGCGAGCATTTGTATAGAGTTCATGCGATACCTCGATGGTGAGCAGAGACGGCATGCACAGGCGTTTACGGATGAGCTCGTAGCGCGGGCAGGCTGTGTTCGACGATCCTGCGCGCGATGGTGTTACGAAATGCTCGGATCGATGTGCGAATGCCGTCAAGCGATGAATGACGGTTCATCCAGAGAGTGCACGCACGCGCAAATCCGATCAAGTGAAATCAACTGCCTCGATGTCGTTTGGCAACCAGTGTCAGCCGATCTTGGACGCGCCCAATGGCTTCGCATCCGGATGCGGCTTCCTGGTCATGATGGTTGCGTAGCCGTGGTGTGCCTCGCCGAAGACGGTCACGACATCAACTCGACTTCGCCCTCGATCTCGACCGGGATATTGAACGGCAGTTCCGCCATGCCGACCGCACTGCGGCTGTGCGCGCCGATGTCGGGGCCGAAGACGTCGAGGATGATGTCGGAGAATCCATTGATGACGCTGGGCTGCTTGTTGAATCCGGGAGTGGAGTTGACCATGCCGAACACGCGCGTCCAGGCGACGATGCGGTCGAGGTCGCCGAGCGCACGCTGCAGGCTGCCGAGCATCGACAGCGCCGTGAGCTTCGCCGCGTGATATCCCTGTTCGATCGTCACCTCACGTCCGACCTTGCCGAGCGGTTCGGTGAACCAACCGTTCGGACTCTGCGGCCCATGGCCGGAGATCAGCGCGCGTGTGCCGACTATGCGCACGAACTGGAATGGCAGGGTGATTTCCGGTGGCGGCTGCGCTGGTGGCGGCAACGACAGACCCAGCATGCGCAAGCGGTCTTCAATTTGTGACATGGAGGCTCCGATGCGTGAACCAATACGGGAACGATCAACCAGATTCATGTCGCGCTTCGGTTCTTCCCTTCGCCCAGCGGGAGAAGGTGGTCCGAAGGATCGGATGAGGGGCAAACGAAGTTCGGACACCTCGCTTCGAGCGGCCCCTCATCCCAGATTTCTCCCGAGGGAGAGGGAATCGAAACGATCAACGACCCCGCCGATACACGATCCCGTTCTTGACCACGAACGCAATCTTCGTGGTGTTGTGGATGTCGATCGTCGGATCGGCGGTCAGCACGACGAGATCGGCGCGCATGCCTTGAGCAATCGTTCCGCGCGTTGCGGACTGGCCCGTCGCCATCGCGCCGACCTGGGTCGCTGCGCGGATCGCTTCGAGTGGCGTGAAGCCGCAGTGTTCGACCAGCAAGGCCATTTCCGCATGGACCACCGGCACCGCTTTCAAATCGGGATTGTTGTGCGCGTCGTCTGGCAGGCCCTCGCTGTCGGTGCCTGCATCGACCGCCACACCGCGCTCGTGCGCGAGTTTCGTCACGGCATAGCTCCACGGCATGATGCCCGCGCCAACTTTGCCCGGATGGTGTTCGGCGACGTCGCGGAAGATGTGCAACGTCGCATCGAGGATTGTGCTGCGCTGCTTCATGGCGTCGAACAGCGCGAGGATCTGCGGAGCATCCGGGCGGATGTGCGCGAAATCGCCGCGCGTGCGGACGCCATAGTCGTCCGGTACCTGCGGCGCGGCTTCCCAGACCAGGTACGCACTGTGCGAGATGCTGTCCGCGCCGGCGGCGACGGCATCGCTCGGCCTGACTGGAAAAATCGTCGCATGCGCCCACACGAGTAGGCCCTGCCGGTGCGCCTCGGCGATGATTGCCTGTACGAGGTTCGCCGGCAGATTCGCGTAGAGCTTGATCGCCGTCGCGCCCGTGCCCTTGGCCTCGGCGATCGCGGACGGAAGATCGGTCGTCGCATCGATCGCGCGCATCCATGGCGTGTCGCCGGCCTTCGCGCCTGGAGCGGACGCCTGCACGCGATCGTCCTCGGCGAAGAACGAAGGTCCCGCCATCAGCGCCGTGTAGAAAATATCCGGTCCAACGAACGCATCGGTGTCGGTCTGTTGCGCGAGATAGCCAAGGAGCCTCGCATTGCCGGCCATGTCGCGAATCCCGGTGACGCCGCCAAGCAGCAGCGCATTCAGGAACGTCTTGTAGTGCGCGATATCGGGCTCGACATCGGTGATGTGCACATGCGCATCGATCAGGCCGGGGATGACGTAACGGCCCTTCAAGTCCTCCATGGTCGCGCCGCTGGGAACCGGCTGGCTGTCGCTCGGATAGATCGACTGGATGCGTGCGCCTTCAATGGCGATGGTGGTGTTGGCTCGCGCTGGAGAGCCGGTGCCGTCGATGACGGTGGCGTGGGTCAGCAGCAAGGGCGTTGCCACGACCTGCGTGGAAATTGCCAGCAGAAGCGCCGCCAGCAATGGCAGAGATCTCATCTGTGAGTCCTGATCCGTGCGACTTTCTTCGGCTACCAGCGGAGCTTATCGAGAAGCGCACTCTCCAGCAGGTGTTTTCGCGAACATATGGTGAAGGCTATGGTGTGGCAAACTGACGCTCACAAAAAAGCCGCTAAATCAGCGGCTTAGTCGCTTTACTGGCGGAGAGGGTG
>JAYTOP010000070.1:0-2117 GCA_043747745.1 Pseudomonadota bacterium | reverse complement strand
AAAACCGCATCTGGTTCGTCCTGCCCGCCTGAATTCCGGATTACAACTCGGCATCACCTTTACCGAATCTTTACAACCCTTCGTTCGCCTATGTTTGGTTGCGCACATTCAAGTTAGACGGCGGGCCTTAAGGTGTTCATTGTCTGTGGTCAAGACTCAGCGTTCTACAAACGCGGGCGAGCTAGACACGGGCAGTTAGCGCGCTGACCAGGATCCAGCATTTCAGGCGTTCCCGGAATGAATATCGAAAGGATCGAAAATGAAAAAGAATACCGGCCGGTCAGGACTCTTCTTCCTTCTTTTCGTTGTCGGCATCGCCGGCTGCGCCATGATGACGCTGAATTCCGGCGATGGACCCGGCTCCGCGGGGCCTGCCGACCAGGGTCCGAGCGTTGTGCGCAATGACGGCCATGTCTCCGCCGGAAAAAAAGTGTTTCGTTTCGAGACTTTCGGCAACGAAGGCTTCTGGACCGATGCCTTGCAGCTTCCTCAAGGCATCGTGGCGGAGAAGGTCACGCCCATGCAGGCGCTCGAACTGGGTCTGTATGTCGACGTGCTGAAGGTGCCGCTCGATATCGCGCTGCGGGTGGTGTTCGACCTGCTCCGCGATTCCACGTTGAAGAGCTCGAAGGTCATGCACGATCCGGACATCACCGTGCGCCTCATCAATGCCAACTCGGTAATTGGCGTCGTGGCGAAGAACAGCGACGGCAAAGGGCACATTGACGTGCGCACAGGGTCCAAGGCGGGGGCGACCTGCGCGCTCTGCCATACCATCGTGAAGAGTGCGATCTTCCAGTTAAAAGACGGCGGCGGTATCGGGTTCCGTGATGACGGCCGCGCAAACCACGTTCTGAACTTTGGCAAAATCGCCGCAACCGCGGCCAACTCGCGCGCCTTGTTCCCAGGACTTCAACTCGCGCTCAAAGCGAACGACGGGAAGTCGCTCGGCCGCGCACCGCAAGGCCTCACGGAGAACTCGACCGAGGCCGAAGTGGATGCCTACCTGTCGAATCCCGCGTATTACCCGGTGGGCATGTTCGACGACAGCCTCGACGGCAACGGCAACATGATGCACAACACCCCGTTCTTCCGCCAGGATCTGGCCGCTCCCTACGGCAGCGAAGGCGCCATTGCGCAACTGGACAACTTCAATAATCTGGTCTACACGGCGTTGTTCGATCCCACCAACATCACGACGCCCGGCGGCCGCGCGTTCATTCACAAGCTGGGCGGTGCCGCGGGCGACGAAATGGTCGACAGTTACGTGAAGGTTCTCGAGGCAACAGGCGTGCGCGGCTACCCCTACGTACGCGCGGCCCTGCATCCCAATCCGGGAAGCGAAGATGCGCCGCTGGGGTACCGCGTCGACGAGCAGAAGTTGCGCGACCTGAACGCCTACCTCGTGAGCCTGCGCGCGCCCAAGGGACACCTCAAGGACGCAGCGGCGGCAATGCGGGGGCGCAAGCTCTTCCGCACCGGAAACTGCACGCAGTGCCACAACGCCGACCAGAGCCGGCCCGTGCCCGCTTTCATCGTGCCGATGAAACGCATTTTCCCCGGAGACAACCCGGTGGTGATGGCGCAGCGTGAGCCGCCGCTCAATCCGATCATGGACACGCCGGGTAACACGTTCGACGACAAGATGGCGGTTACCAACGCGAGCCTGCGCGGGCTGGAAAGAGGCATAGCCATGCCCCTGCTGCTCGATCTCGCACGCAAGCCGGTCTTCCTGCATGACAACTCGGTGCCATCGCTGGTGCAACTGTTCAACCCCAGTCGGGGGCCCGATGCGCCGCACCCGTTTTACCTGCAGGATGCCGGGGCGCGCGAAGACATGGCCGAATTCTTGCGCGCCTTGGACGACCGCAAACCGTGAAACCCGCAATCTGAGTTAAGGCTCGCCGGCCAAGGTGCGCCGGGCGGGGCTTGGCAATCTTTCCGAAGATCTAATGCGCCTGAGCGTCGCCGACTCGGCGCGCTTGACGCTCGATCGCGAAACGATCGACTTGCGCGAATTTCTCCCGCATGCACTGAAACTGTTCGAAGCGCAGTTCGCGGAAAAAAGAATTTCCACGCAAACGCGAATAGCCAGCGGCGCCGAACTGGTTTTCGCC
>JAYTOP010000069.1:0-38010 GCA_043747745.1 Pseudomonadota bacterium | reverse complement strand
GCATCGCGTGGCCGGTGCGGTCGGCGGCCGCGCAAGTGCGCTGGGCGGTGCCTTCGCCGTAGTGGGTGGTCATGCCGCCGAACGGACGCTGGTAGATCTTGCCTTCGTCGGTCCGCGAGAACGGCACGCCCTGGTGTTCGAGTTCGATCACCGCCGCCATCGCATTGCGGCACATGTATTCCACAGCGTCCTGGTCGTTCAGCCAGTCGCCGCCCTTGATGGTGTCGTAGAAGTGCCAGCGCCAGTCGTCCTCGCCCATGTTGCCGAGCGCCGCCGAGATGCCGCCCTGCGCTGCGACCGTATGCGAGCGGGTCGGGAACACCTTGCTGATGCACGCCGTGTTCAGGCCTTTCGCGGCGAGCCCGAAGGTTGCGCGCAAGCCAGCGCCACCGGCGCCGACTACGACCATGTCGAACTGGTGTTCGGTGATTTTGTAGGCAGTGGTCATGAAAGACTCGAGATAAAATGTGGTTGCGAAGACGACGAGGCGATCATGCGGACAACGCGATGCGCACGATCGCGAACACCGATGCCAGCGCGCCGAGGGCGCAGGCAAACGTCACCGCTACCTGCAACGCGATCTCGATCCAGCGCGTGTGTACGTAATCCTCGATCACGGTCTGCAGCCCGAGCTTCGCGTGCCAGAACAATGCAAGCACGAATGCGAGCAGCGGCAGTGCGTAGCGCGGGTTCGCAATGGTCGCACGCACATACTCCTGGCCGGCGCCGACCAGCGACAACAGCAACCAGATGAACCAGGGCGACAACAGCGCCAGCGCAATCGCGGTCAGCCGCTGCATCCACCAGTGATGCACTCCGTCCTTGGCCGAACCCAGCCCGCGCGCGCGCGCCAGCGGATCGCGCATATCCGAAGAATTCATGCCGCGCCCCCTTGGGAGAGCGCGAGCATCCAGATTCCGCCGGTCAACACAAACGACAGGATTACGACTGCCCAGCCCGTCGCATAGAACTGCTTGATCTCAAAGCCCCGGCCGCTATCCCAGAGCAGATGGCGCAGGCCGTTGAGCAAGTGGTACATCAGGCAATAGCTGAAACCGCCCAGTACGATCTGCCCCGGCAACGATGCAGCCAACTCGGCGAATTGCGCGTAACGCGATTCAGTGGCCGACACCGCGAGCAACCACCACGCGATCCCGAATGCGCCGATGAAGAGCACCACGCCAGTGATGCGATGCAGGATCGACAGCACCGTCGTGATCTGGCGGCGATAGATCCATAGATGCGGCGAGAGCGGACGTTCGGGAGTCGCCATGGACGTTTCCATCTGTGAGCATGCGGTAAAGAATGCGCCATGCGGATGCAAGCGAATTTGATGATATGCGATCGGAAGTCGACGATTCGTGATTAAAAATCGATGCAGCGGCCGTTCTTCTCCCAATCGCCGTAGCGCGTCGGCTCCGGGCCATCGCGACCGCCAATCTCGCACGGCGACGGGGTCTGCGGGGCTTCTTCGACCCCAGCGGTGTCACCGACGACCGACGCCGATCCAGGATTCGGCGGCGGCAGAGCATCGCCAGCATCGGCTGCGTGCGGTGTTTCGCTTATCATTCGAGGAGTTTGCATCGGTATGCGTAGTTTAAGACCCGGGCCCATGACACACAAGCAAGACGCGCCTTTCAACGCTTTCCCGCTAGCTGGATGGCAGATCGTGGAAGCCTGCGGCAGCGATGCCGCAGCATTCCTGCAGGCGCAACTGATGAACGACGTGCGCGCACTGGTGTCTGGTCGCTGGCAATGGAACGGATGGCTGAATCCGAAGGGTCGCGTGATCGCGCTGTTCGCTCTGGTTGCGCTCGATGCGGATCGCTACTGGCTGGTCATTCCCGATTTCCCCGCGGCCGATCTTGCCACGCGCATGCAGCGGTTCGTGTTCCGCAGCAAGGTGACGTTGCGCGCGCGCGCGGATTGCGATGCGTCCGGCGCATTCGCGCGGCCGGAACGCGCAAGCGGGTCCGCAATCCATCGCACAAAGGAGACGGACGCAATCGAACTCGACCTCGGCGGCGCTGGAGGCGAACGCACACTGCGCATCGCGTCGCGCACGCTCGCGACGCCAGGCACAGCACCTGCGGTATCCGAAGCGGATGCCATGCGTTGGGCCGCATTCGACCTCACCCATGGCCTGCCGCGCCTGTCGGCCGACCAGAGCGAAGCATGGACACCGCAGATGCTGTCGCTCGACCGGCTCAACGCCTACAGCCTCAAGAAAGGCTGCTATCCGGGCCAGGAGATCGTAGCCCGCACGCACTATCTGGGTCAGGCCAAACGCGGACTGGCGCGGGTCGCAGGCGATGGGTTGCAAGTCGGCGCCGAAATCCGCGCCAGTGAGCGCGTACTCGGCGCGATCGTCAGTTGCGTGGATGGCGAAGCACTGGCGATCCTCAGCGCGGATCGGCCTGCCGATGGCTGGGAATGTGCGGGATCGCCATGTCGCGAACTTCCGTTGCTGGACGGACTCGCACGCTGAACGAACGTTGCATGGCGCCGTGCAATCAGTCGGCGCAAGCCAGGCAATCGAAATACACGATCTGATCGGCATTCTGCGCGATGCCCTTGCCGAGGCTGATCGTGCCGGACTTGCGCAGATGGACTTCGTCGCGGCTCAGGCGCAGCTCGTCGTCTTCGCCCTGCCGCACCCAGGTGCCGTTGGTGGAACGGTCGGACAGCACGAAGTGGCCGCGTTTGTATTCGATGCTCGCATGGGTGCGACTGACCCAGTCAGCCGCGACCATCAGCCCCTTGCCGTCCTTGACTGCCTCGGGAGAGAGCTCGCGACCGAGCGTGAACGGGTCGGATTCCGGCACCAGTTCGATCACCACATCGCGGTAGCGCAGGGTCAGCTTGCCCGGCTGGACTTCCGGCTCAGTGGTGCGCACCGCGCGCTGCACCGTGGTCATGCCCGAGGTATCTTCCTGCCAGATCACATCGACGATCTCGATCGGCAGCAATTTGCCGCTGACCCGAGCGCGACCGAGGCTGCGCACGCTGATCGGCGGCCCGGTGAGTTCACGCAGCGAGCTGGCGGTGGTCACGATCTGCTCGCGTTTGGCGAGCGAGGTCATGCGCGCGGCGACGTTGACCGCATCGCCGAACACGTCGTTGTCCTCGAACAGCACGTCGCCGTGGTGCAGGCCGATCCGCACCGCGAGGTTGTCGCGCACGAAATCGATGTCGCGGGCCATCTTGCGTTGCATGTCGCAGGCCGCGAGCACGCCCTGCAGCGCGCTGCGAAAGGTGCACATGATCTCGTCGCCGATGGTCTTGATGACCTTTCCACCGTGCGAGTTGCAGACTACGGTCAGCGCGCTGAGCACGGCCGCGATCAGCCGTCTTGCCTCGACGTCGCCTTTCTGCTCGAAGAGCCGCGTGCTGCCGCTGACGTCGGCGAAGAGAATCGTGCAGGGCTGGGTGGCGGACATGCGTCGATGATAGGCCAGCTTGGGATGGAGGTCACCCGTTCTCTGTACCGCATTCGGGCGAACCAGGAGATCAGGCGAACTGGCCGGCCACGGATTCGGCAAAGCCGGCCGGTCAGGTGAACTCACCGGCCATTGAAACAATATCATCCTCGGACGGCAGAACCAGCAGTGCCGCGCCCGCAAGTGGGGTATAGGTGTCCTTGCCGACCACGCGGCGCAGCGGCTTGGCACCATGCCCTGCCTCGACGACTGCGGTGATCACGCCCTCGCCCACGCCCGCACTGTGGCGACCCTCATCGACGACCATGATCCGCGCGCAATCGCCTGCATGTCGGCCGATGGCCTTTTCGTTCAGCGGCGCGAGCCAGCGCAGGTCGACAATGCGCACCTTCCAGCCATGTTTCGCTTCGATCTGTCGCGCTGCACGGAGGCTCATCGGGATGCCGTTGCCGAAGCTGAAGATCACCAAGTCGGTTGCATCCGGGCCGTAGACGCGTTCCTCGCCCAGCGTCATCGCCTGGTCCAGCGACGGATAGGTGAATTGCCAGCCGCCATCTCCAGCCGCGTACAGGTCCTTGGTCATGTACAGCGCGATGGGTTCGAGGAATGCACAGACGCGACCATCGACCTTGGCGAGTGCAGCCAAGGTGCGCAACATCATCGCTGCATCGTCGCCGCGACTCGGACAGCCGACCACAAGGCCGGGAATATCGCGCAATGCGGTGATCGAGTTGTCGTTGTGGAAATGCCCGCCGAAGCCTTTCTGATAACCCAGCGATGCGATCCGCATCAACATCGGGTTGCGGTACTGATTGTTGCTGAAGAATTGCAGGGAGCACGCCTCGCCACGGATCTGGTCGCAGGCGTTGTGGAAATACGCGAGGTACTGGATCTCGGGAACGGGCAGCATGCCCATGTTGCCGAAGCCCTGCGCAAGCCCGAGGATCATGGTCTCGTCCAGCAGCGTGTTGAACACGCGTGCGTTCTTGAACGCCTTGTGCAGGCCCTTGGTGACCGTGTAGACGCCGCCTTTCAGCGCGACGTCTTCGCCGAACAGCAGGGTTTCCGGCAGCTTGCAGAACAGATCGTGGAGAGCGTTGTTGATCAGGATCGCGAGATGGCGCGGCGGCTGGTTCTCGGGCAGTTTCGCTTCGCTGCCGAACACCGCGAGGCGCTTGTCGGCGAAGTCCGCGCGCGTCGCCTCGGCCATGACCTTGCCGGGCGTATACGGCGCGAGCGGCGCCATCACGTCGGCGAGGTCGGTCAGCTTCGGCCGGCGGTCCGCTTCATCGGCAGCGGCGAAGCACTTCTTGCGGATTGCTTCGTACTGCGCGAGCAATTCGTCCTTGGTGAACAATCCGGATTCGAGCCCGATCGCGGCCGAGCGCAGCAGCGGATCACCCGCCTCGACCTTCATCAACTCCTCGACGCTGCGCCACTCGATCTCGAAGTCGGTGCCGGCGTGGCCCATGATCCGGGTCGTGCGCAGATGCAGGAAGGTCGGTCGGCGCGTGCTGCGGCAGTGATGCACCGCGCGCGCGACCTGCTCGTAGCCCTCGACGATGTCGAGGCCGTCGGCGTAGAAATAATCAAGGTCGCGGCGCTCGGAGAAATTGCGCTCGATCCAGCCATTCGGCGTCTTCACCGAAATGCCGATGCCATTGTCCTCGCACACGAACAGTACCGGCGCGGGAAGCTTCTGGTACGACGTCCAGCCCGCCGTGTTGAACGCAGTCTGCGCGGTGGCGTGATTGCTGGATGCGTCGCCAAAGGAGCAGATCGCAATGCTGTCGTCGGGAATTGGAAGTTTGTGACCGATGCGCGGACCTTGCTCGATCGCGACCGCGGTACCGAGCGCCTTCGGCAGGTGCGATGCGATCGTCGAGGTTTGCGGCAGCACCCACAGCGGCTTGCTGCCCCAGACCTTGTGGCGCCCGCCGGACGCGGGATCGTCCTTGCTCGCCGCGAAGCTCAGCGCTGAATCCATGATCGGGTCCATGCCGGGCAGCTTGCGGAAGCGCTCGGCCATGAACGCGCCGCTGCGGTAATGCAAAAACGCCGGATCGGTGTGGCGCGTCAGCCGCGCGACCATCGCATTGCCTTCGTGGCCGCTCGATCCGATCGTGTAAAACACCTTCTGCTGCACACGCAGCACGCGCGCCATCAGGTCGAGGTGCCGCGAGATCAACTGCGACTCGAACAGCTCGAGGAAATCGCGCGCGCTGCACAGGCTGTCGCCGAGCACGGATTCATCGAGCGCGGGCTTGTGCTGCACGTGCCCGTCCCACTGCTGCACGAACTCGATGAAGTTCTGGTCGCAGACTTCGGCACGGTTGACGTTCTTGTGGCGGGCCGGGATCGGGGCTGCAATGGCGTTCATTCGATTTTCTCCTGCTTGTCTGGTTTTTCCGACAAGTCGGTTAGCGGGATTGTGCAATCAGCGCGATGTTCTCTTTTGCATACGCTGGTATCGGCACGAAACCCGGCCGCTGTGTCACACGCCCGAGCCAGCCGCGAATCGCAGGATAGGCTGCCAGGTCGAACCCGCCCTCTTCCGCACAATGCGTGTAGCCGAACAGCGCGATGTCCGCGATGCCATAGCCCGTGCTGCTGAACCATGGGTTCGACGCGAGGTGCTTCTCCATGACCGCCAGCGCCTCGTGTCCGCGCTCGCGCAGCTTCGGAAGATCGACGCGGCGCGGCGAGTCGATCGGCATCCAGCCGCAGATGAAGCGCGCGACCGCGATGTACGGTTCGTGGCTGTACTGCTCGAAGAACATCCACGACAGCGTCTGCGCACGCTGCCACGCGTCGCCGCCGAAGAATTTCTCCCTGGAATCAGGCGTGCCGTCGGCGAGCCAGCACAGGATCGCATTCGACTCGACCATGATGCGGCCATCGTCGAGTTCGATCATCGGCACGCGACCATTCGGATTCTTCGCGAGGTATTCCGGCGCGCGCGTCGCACCATGCGCGCTATCGGTCTCGACCCAGCGATGCTCGCGCCCGAGCTGCGCAAGGATCATGCGCACCTTGTGGCAATTGCCCGATGGCGAGTAACCGTAGACCGTGATCATCGCGTCGTACCGATCAGAACGCGTTGATACCGGTCAGCTCGCGGCCGACCACGAGTTGGTGCACGGTTTCGGTGCCTTCGTAGGTGATCACCGACTCCAGGTTCAGCGCATGCCGGATCGGGCAATGCTCGGTCGTGATGCCGGCGCCGCCGAGGATGTCGCGCGCTTCGCGCGCTATGTCGATCGCCATTCGGCAGTTGTTCCACTTCGCGAGCGAGACCTGGGTCGGCTGCATCTTGCCGGCATCCTTCAGGCGGCCCAGCTGCAGCGACAACAGCTGCGCCATGGTGATGCGGCGGCCCATGTCGGCGAGCTTGAGCTGTACGGACTGGTTCGAGGTGATCGGGCGGTTGAACAGAATGCGCTCGGCGCCGTATTTCAGCGCTTCCTGCAGGCAGGCCTGCGCCGCGCCGATCGGGCCCCAGGTGATGCCGTAGCGCGCCTGGGTCAGGCAGCCCAGCGGACCCTTGAGGCCCTTCACGTTCGGCAGGCGGTTCGCCTCCGGCACGCGCACGCCGTCGAAGAACAGCGCGGACGTCACCGAAGCGCGCAGGCTCATCTTCTTGTGCACTTCCTGCGCACTGAAACCGGCCATGCCCTTTTCGATCAGGAAGCCCTGGATGCCCTCGTCGGTCATCGCCCAGACAATGGCGATATCCGCAAGATTTCCATTGGTGATCCACATCTTCGCGCCGTTGATGATCCAGTCGCCGCCATCGCGCTTGGCATTCGTCTTCATATTGGCCGGGTCGGAGCCGCCGTGCGGTTCGGTCAGGCCGAAGCAGCCGATGGTCTTGCCAGCGGCCATGCCGGGCAGCCAGCGCTTGCGCTGTTCCTCGGTGCCGTAGGCGTAGATCGGGTACATGCAGAGCGAGGACTGCACGCTCACGAAGCTGCGGATGCCCGAATCGCCACGCTCGAGCTCCTGGCAGATCAGTCCGTAGCAGACGGCGTTCAGGCCGTGGCCGCCGTATTCCTCGGGCAGCGACGAACCGAGCAGGCCGAGTTCGGCGATCTCCGGCACGAGTTCGTGCGGGAACCGGCCCTGGTCGAAGCAGTCGCCGATGATCGGCAGCACGCGCTCGTCGGTGAATCGGGCCACGGCGTCCTGCACCGCGCACTCCTCTTCGCTGAGCATGGAACGGATGTCGTACAGATCGAGCGGATTCAGGGGCATGGGATCGGGACCAGAAGGGAGCGGTGGGCCAAGGGGATTGGCAAAGGGGCTTGCAGCAGCGACCTCGTATTCTACCCGGCGGGTCGCGGCGCCGTAACCCCGCACGGGCAATGGGGATTGGCGTGATACGTTGGAACCCGACCACCCCCGCCCCCCGGGATCGCCATGGCCAATCCGATCAAGCGCGCCCTGCTGGCCTATGCCGGCCGGTTGCGCTTTCCCACCCTGTTCCTGATTACCCTGGGCCTGTTCGCGGTCGACCTGGTCGTGCCCGACCCGATCCCGTTCCTCGACGAGATCATGCTCGGGCTTGGCACCCTGCTGTTCGCAAGCTGGCGCAATCGCCGCGACTCGAACTCGAACCCGAACCCCTGAAACCCTGAACCCGGGATCCGCATGCTGATCGACAGCCATTGCCACCTCGACGCACCCGAATTCGACGCCGACCGCGATGCCGTGATCGCGCGCGCCAGGGCTGCTGGCGTCGTGGCCCAAGTCGTTCCGGCGGTCGCCGCAAGCGGGTGGGCGAAATTGGGCTCGCTATGCACCAAAGGGTCGGGATTGCATCCGGCGTACGGACTGCACCCGATGTTCCTGGCCGAGCATCGCAACGAACACATCGACGCATTGCGCGCCCTGCTCGCGACCGAGCGTGCAGTCGCGGTCGGCGAATGCGGACTGGATTTCCATGTCGAGGGACTCGACGCGGATCGGCAACAGTTCTTCTTCGAACAGCAACTGAAGGTCGCGCGCGAATTCGACCTGCCGGTGATCGTCCACGCGCGCAAGGCCGTCGATGCCGTGATCGCCATCCTGCGCCGCATCGGTGGGCTGCGCGGTGTCGTCCACAGTTTTTCCGGCAGCGAGCAGCAGGCCGAACAGTTGTGGAAGCTCGGCTTCTGCCTCGGCATCGGCGGCCCGGTGACGTATGAGCGAGCACAACGGTTGCGGCGGATTGTCGCGGCGATGCCAATCGAGTTCCTGCTGCTGGAGACCGATGCGCCGGATCAACCCGACGCCTTCCATCGTGGCGAACGCAACGAACCGGCACGATTGACCGTCGTACGGGATTGCATCTCGGAATTGCGGGGTGTGACTCCTGATGCATTGACCGCAGCCACGAGCCGGAACGCTGGGCAGCTGTTCAAGCTGCCGAGTCTTGAGCGATGAGCGCGCTTACTTCACTGCATTCTTCAACAACAACTCCAGCCCCCGCCCTACCGCCGCAAACGCGAATGCCCCCGTCACATGCGTCGCCGCGCCAAGCCCGCTACCGCAATCGAGCTTGAGCGTCGCGTCTGGGGCCAGTTTCGGACGCACGCCGCTGACGCTGCCATCCGGGTGCGGATACTTCACGTTCTCCATCGAATACACGGCCGGTATGCCGAAGTAGCGGTCGGCGTTGCGCGGAAAGTCGTAGTCGGCGCGCAGTTTCTTGCGCATCAGCGCGAGCAGCGCGTCGTGTTCGGTGCGGCTGAGGTCGCGCACGCGTACGAGGGTCGGATCAGTGCGTCCCCCCGCTGATCCGACCACGACGAGCGGTAGCTTGCGGCGCTTGCACGCGACCACGAGATCAAGCTTCGTGCGCACGCTGTCGCAAGCATCGATGACGAGGTCGAATCCGCGCGCGAGCATCGCTTCGAGGTTGGCCGCGATCAGGAACTCCTGCACGACATCGACCTGGATCAACGGGTTGATCGCGAGCGCGCGCTCGGCCAATACAGCCCCCTTGTTGCGGCCGAACTGGCCATCGAGCGCATGCAGCTGGCGACTGGTGTTCGACAGGCACACATCGTCTGCGTCGATCAGGGTCAGGCGACCGACGCCGCTGCGTGCGAGCGCCTCGACCGACCACGAACCCACGCCACCCAGCCCGACCACCGCGACGTGGCATCCGCCAAGCCACATCGCAGCGCCGCGACCGTACAAACGGTCGATCCCGGCAAAGCGTTCGCGATAGAGCTTTTGCCTACTGTCCATGCGGTGGTTCCGTGCTGCGGTAGGTCTGTCAGATGTGCACGACTCTTGGCGACACCGCAGCCTGCGAGATCGCCATGATATCGTGCGCGCGTGCTGTTCCCTTGACTTTTGAATTTATGGAGGTTGCATGCGTTACGCACTCTTGATCGTACTGGGTTTGGTCATCGGCATCGTCGGCACAGTGATGTCGATGAACGCGATGAACAGCGGACCGCACTTGCCGCAAGCCGTGATGGCCTTGCAGGTGTTCCACATGCACAGCCTGGATACGAACATCAAGCAGAACCACTGCGCAGCAACCGACAACCTGCCGCACTTGCAAGCGCTGCGTGTCTTGTCGAACGACATCGAACCGATCTTCCTGCCGGTTGAAAACGAGACGCGCTTCCGTCAACAGGCCAGCAATCTCCGCGCCAGTCTGGACGCGGTTCTGGCTGCGCCTCCGGCCGACTGCGCGACAGTCGGCGCTGCGCTGACCAAGATCGGCCACGAGTGCAAAGCCTGCCACGACGAGTTCAAGAAGTGATCTCTGGTCGTTGAACTGCTGCATTCCACGTCGATCAACAGCAGCATTCCGGTCGGTTCACATTCAGCCTGCGACCCCTACTGTTGCGTAGAACATTGCATCGTCGATTTGCGGATTGCGGTCGCAATGAGCTTCCATTCCGGAACTTCCATCCCGAGGATTTGCACATGAACGTTCGCCTGATTTCCGTTGCCGCCTTGACCATTGCGCTGTCCGCTTGTGCGACGGGACCCAGCTACAACGGCCCGCCACAGGGCAGGTACAACAACGGCTATGAAACGCGCTGCGCAAGCTGCGGTCGTGTGGAACGCATCGAGCAGATCTATGGCCAGCGCCGCTCCAACGGAACGGGTGCAGTGATCGGAGGCATCGTCGGCGGCGTGCTGGGCAACCAGGTAGGCAAGGGTGACGGCAAGACTGCGGCGACCGTCGTTGGCGTGGTAGCGGGCGCTGCGGTCGGCAACGAGATCGAGAAGGACAACAATGGCGGGACGACCTTCGACATCTACGTGCGCATGGACGATGGCCGTCGCATGATCGTCAATCAACGCGATCCCGGCGGCATCCGCGAGGGTTCCTACGTGGCGATCGACGGCGGCAAGGCGCGACTGATTCGCTGATAGCGGGACTGCGACATCCCCTGTTCACAGCATCTGACGGCCATGGATGGAGGCCGGTCCTGCGCATCCTGAGCTTGCGGCACTTGTCCATCCATGAACATCAGAAATGCCGAAAATGCAGGAGCATTTCTCGGCCAGCAACCGCGTCATTGATGCGTCCTGCACATCAGTCGCTCCCGGCATCCTGCCTCCCGCGACATTCGCACATCCATGTGCATCAACCGCTCCTGTGCATCCATGCACCCGCGGCATTCATGCGTCCTGCATATCAAAAACCCGGAGCGTCGCCGCTCCGGGTTTCGAGAGTTCTGCGCTGGGTTGAGCTTACATCGGCTCGACTTCTTCAGCCTGCAGGCCTTTCTGGCCCTGCACGACCTTGAAGCTGACTTTCTGGCCTTCCTTGAGACTCTTGAAACCAGTGCCCTGGATCGCGCGGAAGTGTACGAACACATCCTCGCCGTTATCGCGAGCGATAAAGCCAAAACCTTTGGCGTCGTTGAACCATTTTACGGTGCCCATCTGACGATCCGACATAAATCACTCCTGATACTTTCGGTCTTGATGGCCATTGCTGGCCGGTGGTACTGGGTATGCAAGGAGTACATCGATGGAGACGATGGAGCGGATCGGAGATTCACACGCATCGGGTCACGATCTACAGTGACCTGCAATACCAGAGGCCAAAGTGTAGATCAAGAAATTGTGCAATGCGAGCCGGTGTCAGGGGCATCGATACCCAGCCAGGAAATCGATCGAAACTGTTGCGGCGCAGCATGAACAGCCATGCCGCGCGATCATGGAATCTGATTGAACGCTCTGCTCCACGTACCCATCCAGTTGTGCAGACCACATCATCGTTGACCACCGCATGGATCAGCACACCCTGCTCTACATTCTTTCCGCCGCATTGATCGCCATCGGCGTGATCGGCACCGTGCTGCCTGCGCTGCCCGGCACCCCGCTGGTGTTCGCCGGCATGCTGCTCGCGGCTTGGACAGACGGTTTCCAGCAGATATCCGTCACTACCGTCGTGGTACTCGCATTATTGACTGCGCTGGCCCTGACGATCGACATCGTCGCCGGATTGCTTGGTGCCAAGCGCGTCGGCGCCAGCAGGCTCGCCATCGTCGGCGCCGCAGTGGGAACCATCGTCGGATTATTCTTCGGTATTCCGGGCATTCTGATCGGTCCCTTCGGCGGCGCGCTGGCCGGCGAGTGGCTGCACGGTCGCGACCTGGCGAAGGCATCGCGTGTGGGCGTCGGCACGTGGATCGGCATGGTGGTCGGCGCGGTTTGCAAGCTTGCGCTGACGTTCGTGATGCTGGGCATCTTCCTGCTGGCGATCGTGATTCCGTAGCTGGCCATGGCTGTTGTGTGGGAAGGCCATCCCGGACCGAAACAACCGACGCCATCGATACGCGGCCGGTGTCCGCTCCCACCGAACGCGATGCATCAACCCGCTTCGAGCTCCTGCCAACGCGCGTAGGCGGTGTCGAGTTCCGATTGACGTGCGGCGAGCTCTGCATTCGCGGCAAGCATCTCGGCAGCGGTCTTGCGATAGAACGCTGATTCCTGCATCGCCGCAGTGCGCGCCGCGATGTCCGATTCCAGTTCCTCGATCCGTACGGGCAACCGTTCGATTTCGCGCTGCTCGCGAAAGCCCAATTTGCGCTTTGCTGCAGGAGTTGGCGGTGGAGCAGTCACCGGAACCTGCGGGGTCAACTGCGGCTTCGCGGCCGAGGCGATTGGCGGCGCGCGGCGATGCCGCAACCAGTCGGTATAGCCGCCGACGTAGTCGCCGATGCGGCCGTCACCCTCGAACACCAAGGTGCTCGTCACGACATGGTCGAGGAAGTCGCGATCGTGGCTGACCAGCAGCAGCGTCCCGGGATAGTCGGCGAGCAGTTCTTCCAGCAGTTCCAGCGTTTCGACATCGAGGTCGTTCGTCGGTTCGTCCATCACCAGCAGGTTCGACGGCTGCGCGAAGAGTTTCGCGAGCAACAGGCGGTTGCGCTCGCCGCCGGACAGCCGCGTGATCGGCGCGCGGGCGCGTTCGGGCGTGAACAGGAAATCCTGCAGATAGGCGAGCACGTGCTTGCGTCCGCCATTTGTCTCGATGAATTCCAGGCCTTCCGACACATTATCGAGCGCGTTCCAGTCCTCGCGCAGTGCAGTGCGATGCTGGTCGAAATACGCGACCTGCAGGTTGGTACCGATGCGTATCTCGCCGGTTTGCGGTTCGAGTTGGCCGAGCAGCAGCCGGATCAGCGTGGTCTTGCCGACGCCGTTCGGGCCGATCAGGCCGATGCGATCGCCGCGCAGGATCGTGGTATCGAAATCGCGCACCAGCGTGCGGCCGTCGTATGCGAACGACACGTTCTCGGCCTGGATGACCTTCTTGCCTGACGTCGCTGCACCGGCCACGACAAGCTTGACGTTGCCAGCCTGGTTGCGGCGATCCGCGCGCTCGACACGCATCGCTTCGAGCCTGCGCACGCGGCCTTCATCGCGGGTGCGGCGCGCCTTGATGCCCTGCCTGATCCAGACTTCTTCCTGTGCGAGGAACTTGTCGAAGCGCGCGCGTTCCTGCGCCTCGGCGTGCAGGCGCTCCTCGCGACGTCGCAGATAATTGTCGTAGTCGCCGGGCCAACTGGTGACCTCGCCGCGATCGATCTCGACGATGCGCGTGGCGAGCGCACGCAGGAAACGCCTGTCGTGGGTGACGAACACGATGCTGCCGCGGAATCCGCGCAGGAAATCCTCGAGCCAGTTGATCGAGGCGATGTCGAGGTGGTTGGTCGGCTCATCGAGCAGCAGCACATCGGGTTCGGCGACCAATGCCTGCGCGAGCAGCACGCGCCGCTTCATGCCGCCGGACAGCGATGCAAACGCGGCGTCTTCGGGTAAGTCGAGCTTGGTGATGACTTCGGTGACGCGACGTTCGAGGTCCCAGCCGTTGCTGCGCTCGATCTTCGCCTGCACGTCGGCAAGCGCATCCATGTCGATGTCGGCGGCGTGGCTGATGTGGTGGAACTCGGCGAGCCAGTGGCCGAGCTCGCCCAGGCCATCGGCGACCACGTCGAACACGCTGCCATCGGTGTCCTGCGGAACTTCCTGCGCGAGTCGGCCGATGCGCGCGCCGTCCTGCACGCGGATCTCGCCCTCGTCAGGCACGATCTCGCGCGCCAGCAGGCGCAGCAGGGTGGATTTGCCCGCGCCGTTGCGGCCGACGACGCAGATGCGTTCGCCCGCCTCGATGCCGAGCACGACGTTGTCGAGCAGCGCCGGGCCGCCGACGCCATAGTGGACGTTCTGGAACGTGATCAGGGACATAGGTGCCGTGTCATGCGGCTGCGGCGGTGTTCACGACATCTGTCGCAGACACCGGAATCGCAACGGTTCGGCGGGATTGCGGAGCGGAGATTTTACAGCACTCGGCCGCTCATCACCCGATCAATGATGATGACCGCCCGCGCCGTGCACGTGACCGTGTTCGAGCTCTTCCTCGCTGGCCGCGCGGACGTCGGCGACTTCGATCGCGAAATGCAGGGTCTCGCCGGCCAGCGGATGGTTACCGTCCACGGTCACGTTGTCAGCATCGACCTTGGTCACAGTCACCAGCATTGGCCCCTGCCCGCCCTGCGCCTCGAACTGCATGCCAGGTTCGAGCGTGTCGACGCCATGGAATGCATCGCGCGGAACCAGCTGGATCAGCTGCTCGAGGTGCGGGCCGTAGCCTTCCTCGGGTGCAACCGCGACATCGAACTGATCGCCTGCCTTGCGGCCTTCCAGCGCCTGTTCCAGCCCTGGCACGATGTTGCCCGCGCCGTGCAGGTAGGTCAGCGGCTGGCCTGCGGGCGAGGCGTCGATCACCTTGCCGGTGTTGTCGGTCAGGGTGTAATGGATGCTGGCAACGGTGTCGTCGGCGATCTGCATGAGCGGTCTCGAATAGGGGTGGGAATGGCGCATCGCCGCGACCGATCGGAGTCGATCGCATCGGATACGCCAAGCGAGGTATGGTCGCAGCGGACTGGTTTCAAGCTCGATTTCCTCTCCCATCGGCAGAGGAAATTCTTTGCTCAACGCGCGCAGCTCGCCAATGGCATGCTCAGCGCCTGCTGGGTATCGCCGGACCTGGATTGCACGAACGCGGTCAGGCCCAGCCGATCCGGATGCGCACCATGCGGCGGGACGACGTGCAAAACGCGCGCCCATTGCGTTCCGGACAATGGATACGGACCAAGCAATTGGCGCACCACGCGCTCGTGATGCAGCAATGCGCCGCTGTTCTCGCCTGCCTCGACCTGGGTGGTCAGTCCGTTCTCATACAACGCGAGATACAACGCACTATTGGGAAGCGAGCTACTGGTCAGTGGCATTGCCTTGACCGTCACATCCAGCCTGTGTCCAACAGGCATGACGCCCAGATCGAGCGCAAGCGGGCTTGCCTGCGAATTGATCCCGCGCAGCCCCGCAATCACGACGTTCGTCATGTCCCAAGGCAGTCCGACACGCTCTCCCAGCATCGCCTGCGGCGTATAGACCGCACGGCTGCCAGCATTCGCGACCCGATCGTGCTGGCGGTCGCTGAAGGCACCACTCCCGAAACGGTCCAGCCAACCGATTGAGTCCCAGTAGTCCACATGGAACGCGAGCAGGCTCAGGCGGGTCGGGTCGGCTGTGCTGGCGAGCTGCACAAACCAGCGATCGGCGGGTGGACAACTGCTGCAACCCTCGGATGTGTACAACTCGATCAGTGCGCCACGTTGCGCAGCGGTCGTCGCATGGCAGGTCGGTGCAGCGGCGGCCATCGCGATCACCGGAACGAGCAGGCTGACGATCACCGCGACCAGCAGGCGGCCACTGCCGGTCCGATTCATTTCAAAACCGAAGCAAGGTCACCTTCGATTTTTTCCGGCGTGTCGGTCGGCGCGTAGCGCTTCACGATCTTGCCATCACGGCCGATCAGGAACTTGGTGAAATTCCACTTGATGCCGTCCAGGCCGAGGAAACCGGACTTCTCTTCCTTGAGCCATTTCCAGAGCGGATGCGCCTTCGCGCCATTGACGTCGATCTTGGCGAACATCGGGAAGGTGACGTCGTAGGTGATCGAACAGAAGTTCTTGATCTCGTCCGCATCGCCAGGTTCTTGGTGGCCGAACTGGTCGCAAGGGAAACCCAGCACTTCCAGGCCCTCGTCCTTGTGCTTGCGGTACAGGGCTTCGAGGCCGGTGTACTGGGGCGTAAAGCCGCACTTGGATGCCACGTTCACAACGAGCAGTGCCTTGCCGCGGTAGGCATCCAGCGCTTGTTCGACGCCATCGAGGTCCTGCGCGGTGAAGTCATATGCGGTGGTCATGGGCAGTCCTCGAACTGTAATTGTCAGGGTTGCACTCTAGCGCGACCTTGCATTCGCATGGCGTGAAGCAATAGAAAAGCCCCGGGCGTTTCCGCCCGGGGCCTCGTGTCACGCAATAAGCCGCAAGGCTTATTAGAGGATCTGCACCGCGTCGGCCTGCAGGCCCTTCGGGCCCTTGACGACTTCGAAGCTCACCTTCTGGCCTTCCTGCAACGACTTGAAGCCGCTGCCCTGGATGGCGCGGAAATGCACGAAGAGGTCTTCGCCGCTTTCCGGGGTGATGAAGCCGAAGCCCTTCGCGTCGTTGAACCACTTCACGGTACCGCTCTGACGATCTGCCATGTTACTAACTCCTTGAAACATTGATAAGAATTCGCGGCTCCGGGAACACCCCGGGCCGAGACTGAGTTGCAGGGAGTAAGCGAGGGACGATGGAGCGGATCGCAGCAGCGACAGTTCGTAAAAACTGCCTCTAGAAACTTTTGATCTACCGCATCGGGCCACGGTTCACAGTGACCCAAGCAAACACAGTGCGTTGCACCATACGCGCGAATGTCTGGAAAAGCCAGTCAAGTTTCTGAACGGGTTCTTCGTTCTAACTACTGACGCAGCTCACGCGTCGTCCGGCGAACCGTAGCGCAGCCAGCGGACAGCCTCGTCCTCACGACCGAAAACGCGCACCGTGAAGCCGTGTTCGCGGGCGATCGACTCGCCGACCTCCATCAGGGGCAGGTGGGCGCTGGTGTCCTCGACGAAGGCGATCCGCAAACCTTCGAGTCCAAGCCCGCGCAAATGCGGCATCTGCTGGGCGATTTCCTCCGGCGTCGCCGCTGCGCCCTCAAGGTTATCGCGCAGCAACACGGTAGGCGCGCGCCGCTTACGGCATTCGGCAGCGACCGCTTTCCAGTAGGCCAGCGAGATCGCGGGCGAATCCTCTGGGCCGGACACGTGCGCATACAGGTAGCCTGGCCGCTTTTCGAAGCGCAGCCGGAACGACGGGGCCGAATCGGGCGCGTCGAGATCTTGCATGCAGCCAGTCTAGTCCAGCGCTCCGAATCGCGTAACCTGCCGACATTGCTGAGACTGCGTCGCTATCGCGCAATGTCGGTGCCAACGGGAGTCGTGCGTGCCGGGTTATGCCGTCCAGATCGTCCCCCTGCGGATCGGCGGCAGCGACTACCGCATCCGCGCACTCAGCGATCGCCAGCAGTTCGCGGACCCGCACGGCGATGCCGAGCGCGCAGGCATCTCGTCGGCGTCCTGGCCGCTGTTCGGGCAGGTCTGGCCGGCCGGTATCGTCCTGGCCGAGGCAGCCGGCGCGATGCCTATTGAAGGCCGCCGTGTCATCGAGTTCGGCTGCGGTCTGGCGCTGGCAAGCCTCGTCCTGCAACGACTCGGTGCCGACATCACCGCGAGCGATCACCATCCGCTGGTCGAGGACTTCCTGCGCGAAAACGCTGCCCTCAACGATTTGCCGCAGGTTCGCTACCGCGACGCGCCCTGGGCCGATGAGGATGCAAGCCTCGGTCGCTACGACCTGATGCTCGGCGGCGATGTGCTGTACGAGCGCGAGCATGTGCCCCTGCTGGCAGGATTCCTGGAGCGCCATGCCGAGCCGGTCGCCGAGATCGTGGTGGCCGATCCAGGACGTGGCCACGGCAATGCACTCAGCAGGGCGCTCGCATTGCAGGGATACGCCATCGACGAGCAGCGAGTGGGCTTCGGTGCCAACGACGCCCCGCCCTATCGCGGCCGATTGTTGCGTTACCGACGAGGCATGGGCTGAAATTCGGGCTTGTTTTGGTGTATGAAGGAGCCGACGGCGCGCCCCGCGTCGTCAAGACAGTCCACTCGACAACGAAGGAGAACATCGTGGCCAAGGGTTTGGAGCAGAAAAAGGAAACCAAGAAGAAGCCTGCCAAGACGATGAAGGAAAAGAAGGCGGACAAGACCGCTAAGAAAGCGGCCAAGTGATCCGAATGGAATCGCACGTTGCTGCATAGAATCGAGCGCTGCTTGCTGATTCTTCATTCGCCCCGTCGCAATTGCGCGGGGCGAAGTCTTGTTTCGGGTCGCGTTTTCGACAGCGAGCCGGCGATGCATCTGCCCGCATGAGCGATCCGCACGACACCTTCGACGCCGTGGTCATCGGCGGTGGCGCTGCGGGATTGATGTGCGCGCTCACCGCAGGCCAGCGCGGACGCCGCGTATTGGTGATCGAGCATGCCAATCGCGTCGGCAAGAAAATCCTGATGTCCGGCGGCGGCCGCTGCAATTTCACCAACCTCGGCACGACGCCGACGAACTTCCTGTCGGCAAATCCGCATTACTGCAAATCGGCGCTCGCGCGTTACACGCAGCACCATTTCATCGCGATGATCGAACGCCATGGCATCGCCTACCACGAGAAGGAACTCGGCCAGTTGTTCTGCGACGTGTCGTCGAAGCTGATCGTGCAGATGCTGGTCGATGCATGCCGCGATGCGGGCGTCACGATCCGCACGAGTTGCAGCATCGAGGACATCGTCCATCGCGCGCCTGGCTTCGAGCTGCAAACCAGCGCTGGCAAGGTGCGCAGCCCAGCGCTGGTCGTTGCGAGCGGCGGCCTGTCGATTCCGTCGATGGGTGCGAGTGGATACGGCTACGAACTCGCGCACCGCTTTGGCCATGCGGTGCTGCCCACGCGCGCCGCGCTCGTGCCGCTGACCCTGAGCGGCCGCCCGCTCGACCACAACGAGGGCCTGAGCGGCGTCGCGCTCGACGTCGAAACGCATGCCAACGGACAAAGCTTTCGTGGCGGCATGCTGTTTACCCATCGCGGCCTGAGCGGACCGGCGATCCTGCAGATTTCTTCGTACTGGCAACCCGGCGACGCACTGCGCATCGACCTGTTGCCAGGCCACGATGCTGCCGCGTGGTTGCGCGAACGCCAGCGCATGCAGCCTGCGCTCGAACTGCGCAATGCGCTGGCCGAACTCATGCCGAAACGCGTCGCGCAGCGTTTGTGCGAACACGATCTCGGGCAACACCTGTTGCGCCAGTTGCAGCCGCCGTTGCTCGCCAAGATCGCGCAGACATTGCATTCGTGGCCCGTAATCGCCAGCGGCACCGAAGGCTATCGCACGGCGGAGGTCACGCTCGGCGGCGTGGATACCGACGGACTGTCGTCGACCACGATGGAATCGAAACACGTACCCGGCCTGTATTTCATCGGCGAGGTCGTCGATGTCACCGGCTGGCTCGGCGGCTACAACTTCCAGTGGGCGTGGGCATCGGGACATGCCGCTGGCGAAGCCGTCTGACAGCGGAACGAAAACCGGAAGGCAGCGAAGCTTCGGCAGCCCGTGGTATATGCACTACAGCGACGCATTCGAACAGCATCCGGACGACAGGACATGAAGGCCGACCAGGCCAGCACCACAGCCAAGGTGATCGCCGCAAGCACGATCCTGCTGGCCAGCGACGCGCGTACCGGCGGACTCGTTGCGCCCGATGCAGCCGACATTTCCCGTCAACTTCTCTCAGGCACGCGCGCCGATCGCCTGTTCGCCGCGAGCGCACAGTGGCCGCCAACGCGAATGATGTGGCGTTGGGTGGATCGGCTGACCATGCCCGGCATCATTCCGCACTTCTGGCAGCGCAAGCGCTGGATCGAACAACGCTGCCGCAGCGCGATTGCAGAAGGATTCGAGCGCGTGATCGTGCTCGGTGCGGGCTTCGACACGCTCGGAATGCGGCTCGGCCAGGAATTCGCGCAACTTACGGTGGTCGAGATCGACCACCCCGCCACGCAGGCGGCAAAACGTCGCGCGCTCGCCCATGGCGCGATGCCCCTGCCGACCAATCTGGAACTTGTCGCGCTCGACCTCGATGGCGCGCCGCTACCAGACGCCGTATGTGCCGATGGCAGGGCCACCCTCGTCATTGCCGAGGGCCTGCTGATGTATTTGCCGCCCGTGGAAATCGATCGGTTGTTCGACGCACTGCACGGATTGCCCGTCGAACGTCTGCGCATCGTCTTCAGCTACATCACGCGATGGCCCGATGGCAGCATGGGCTTCCGCCCGCAGAGCAAACTGATCCATCGCTGGCTGGCGTGGCGAGGGGAACCTTTCAAGTGGGCGATCGAACCGCTGCTGGTGCCGGACTTCCTGACTGGCCACGGCTTCCGGATGGTGGAGACGGCGCTGACGCGCGACTTCTCCGCACCATCCGCGCCTGGCGGGACGCTGCTTGAAGGCGAGAACCTGGTCGTGTGCGAACCGGCCTGAAAGTAGCGATCCGGCACCCGGAAACCCGGTCACTCGGGCTGCGAAACGACCTTCAACACATCCACGGTGGTCGCGTCGTGGCCGCTGTGCGCCACGTCGGCAAGCGCGACGATACCGCACAGCTTGCCGTCGTCGTCCACCACCAGCATCCTCCGCAGCATGTGCTCTTCCATCCGCGCACAGCATTCGCGCAAGCTGGTGTCGTCATCCACCGTCGCGCACGGCGAACTCATGCAATCTGCAGCGGTGGCTTCCGCCGGATTCCGGCCCGCTGCGACGATGCGGATCGCGATGTCGCGATCGGTGATCGTGCCGACGGGTTTGCGCGACTCCAGCGCGTCCACGACCGGAATCAACCCGCAATCGCGGTCCTTCATCAACTGCGCAACCTCGCGCAATGCCGTCAGCGGCGTGCAGCACGCAGGATTTACGGTCATTACGGACTTCACGTTCATGGATGCATCCCTCTCGCCGCCGCAACTGGACGGGCATGGTCTCACGCGCGGCCTACATGCGGAACAGCATGCTAATCTCGATCCCGCAGACGGTATACACCGGCGCGACAGCAGCGCCGCACCGGGGAATCTGCCATCACATCAACCATTCCGACCAGCGAGAAATGCCCTTGGCCAAGCCCAATTACCAGTTCGACAAGCGCCAGCGCGATCTGGCCAAGAAAAAGAAACAGGATGAGAAACGCCAGCGCAAGCAGACCAAGGGGCCTGATGATGCCAGCACGGACGACACCGCCGTGGCCCGGCCGGACGACGCGCCAACGCGTTGATGTGCGCCAGACCCAGCGCGACGACCCGGATCAGGAATCGGCGCGCACCAGGTCGGCATACGTCGGATGCCGCTTGATCCAGGCCGCGACATAGCTGCAATTGGGCACCACGTCCATGCCGCGTTCACGCGCGTTGTCCAGGGCATATTGCGTCAACGCCGCCGCAATGCCGCGCCCACCGACCGCATCCGGCACGCCCGCATGATCGAGCAGGAATGTCTTGCCGCGAATGCGGTAGTCGAGCACGCAGAGATGGCCGTCCACGGTCGTTTCGAAACGCTGCGCTGCGGCATTGTCGACAACCGCAATCACCATTCCGTGCGCTCCGGCAACAGGCCGCGCAGTTCGACATCGGTGAGGTTGCGCCACTGCCCCGGCTTCAACGCGCCGAGCTTGATGTTGACGATGCGCACGCGGCGCAATTGGGTCACCCTGTAATCGAACGCCTCGGCCATCAGCCGGATCTGACGGTTCAGTCCCTGTGTCAACACGATGCGGAAACCGAACTTCGCGAGTTTTGTCGTGCGGCAAGGCTTGGTCATCTCGCCATGCACGCGCACCCCACGCGCCATGCCGGACAGGAATTCCGGCGTCACCGGCCGGTTCACGCCGACCAGATATTCCTTCTCGTGGTGGTTCTCGGCGCGCAGGATCGCATTGACGATGTCGCCATTGCTGGTCAGCAGGATCAGGCCCTCGGAATCCTTGTCCAGCCTGCCGATCGGAAAAATGCGCTCACTGTGATCGACGAAATCGACGATGTTGCCATCAACGTTGCGTTCGGTCGTGCAGGTGATCCCGACCGGCTTGTTCAGCGCGATGTAGCTGAAGCTGCGCTTGCCCGACGCTACCGCGCGCGCGCGCAGCGGCTCGCCATCGACGCGCACCTCGTCGTTTTCCTGCCACGCCTCGCCCATCACGGTCTTGCGTCCGTTCCGGGTGACCCTGCCTTCGGCGATCATGCGGTCCGCTTCGCGGCGTGAACACAGCCCGGTGTCGCTGATGAATTTATTGAGGCGCATGGACTCGTGTCGTAGGTAAGAGTGCGTTGCTTCTGCGGATCATCCTGGCGAAACCGGTGCTACGGCATGCGGCTCGACGTCATGGAATCGTGCGAGATCGAGATAGACGCGTCCGTCCGGGCTCGGGCGAACGACGTCCACGAACCGCTGCCCGAACAGGATCGCATCGTGCGCGTATTCGAAGCGCGCATGCACGGTCGCCGCCAGCGATTCCTCGATCCCGGTGATGCTGACCTGCAAGCGCGCTTCCTGCGTTGCGAGCGCGGTCGCATCGATGGCGTACAGCGGGCTGGTTTCGTCGAGGCGATGCATCATCGTCCAGCTCAATGCGAACAGGCTCGATCGACTGCGCTCTAGCTTGAGATCGTAGAAGCGCCGGAACGTATTGCCTTCCAGGGTCATTTCGACCCTGCTGAGCGAGAGGCTCGCGCTCGCCTCGACGATGGAATTGCGGCGTTCATTCGCGACCCGCAGCATCAGCATCGGCACGCCATTGAACGGCGCGACAACCGCGACACGGCTGAACAATGCGCGTGCGGTCGGCTTGGAAAAACGCGCGAACATCAATCCGGTGATCACCGCGAGCGACAACATGCCGGTGACGATCTCGATCGTGGCGACGGTATGCCCGTACACGGTGCCCGGACTCATTTCGCCGTAACCGACCGTCGCCAGCGTCTCCACGCTGAAGAAGAAACAGTCCGCGAACGAGCCCGGGCGCGCATTCGCGATCGCGTGGTCGCCGACGAAATAGAGGGTCGCGAACAACAGGTTCGCCAGCATGTAGATCGCGAGCACCGCGCCGAAAAATGCGCGCCACGACAGCGTGTGGATCAGGTAATACGCGTCACGGAATTCCAGCCGACGCGCACCGAGCTTGACCACCTCCCTGTTGCCGATGCGCGAAACCACACCGCCCCGCGTTGATCTGGAATCCTTGGCCATGCGCGCAGTGTAGCGTTTAGGCCTGCCTGACTGCCTGCACGAGCAGGCTGCGTGCGGCTACTTGCACGAACTCAATGAACGCCTGCCTCGCCAACTTCCAGCACCGTGAAGGTGTCAGGCTTCATCGTCGGTCGCGTATGCGGCGGTGCATTCGCCGGCAGCGGATCGAACTCGGCAGCGGGCAGATAGACGCGATGCGTCGCCTCGTCGAGCGCCATCGTGCGCGCGCTCTTCTGGGTGGGTACGGTCGCGACGACGCGATAATGGTCGGCATCGTCTTCGTGGATGATGGTCAACGTACCGTCCTTGCCGTTCGAACTGAACACCAGCCCGCGCGACGCGTCGAATGCAGCGCCATCCGGGCCTGCGCCGATCGGCACGTCGGCGACGTGCTTGCCCGTATCGGCGTCGGTCACCACCATCTTGCCGTTCTGGCAAACCGAGAACAGACGGCGATGCACAGCGTCGAACGCGAGCCCGGAAGGATCCTCGCAACCCGCCAGAGGCCATGTCGCCACCATGGCCGCCGTCTTTGGATCGAGCTCCACCAACTCGTTCTTGTCTTCAATGTTCACAAACACACGGCCATGTTCATCGGTGCGCGCGAATTCCGGCGTGCCGCCGAGGGCGATGGTGCCGACTACCTTGCGCGTGGCCGGATCGATCAGCGTCGCATTCGCGCTGTCGCCGTTGAACGCGATGACACGCTTCGACGCCGGATCGTAGAGGATCGCATCGGGGTCCTTGCCGGTGACCTTGATATCGCCCAGTGGTTTCAGCGTCGTCAGATCGAACACCGTCACGGCGTCAGCCTTGCCATTGCTTGTGAAACCGACATGCAACGCGGGCACCAATGCGATGCCGTGCACGCCATCAGTATTCGGCACTTCGCCGACCATCTTGCCAGTGAGCGTGTCCATCACCACGACGCGATCATGGCGGCTGAGGTACAGCCGATGCGCAGCGGAATCCATGGTCAGGTCGTCCCAACCGCCAATGCCGCCTAGCGCAAGGCGCCGCAGCACGCTATCGGTCGGGGTCGCCGCAATGGCATCGTGCGCCGTTGCGGTCGAAGTGGAAAGCAACGCGATCAGCAAGGCTGCGTGCAAGGACTGCATGGATCGTCTCCATCGTTGGAATACCAGGAACCAACCGATGACATCGTGTTCGTCACTGCATCGGCAGACGACATCGTAAACAGGCGTCGTTACGCCACGCTGTCGGGACCGCACGGAACCATGCGGCGCATCAATCGATCCGCCGCACCCGGAAACTGCGGCCCTTGATCTTGCCCGCCCGCAGCCGTTCGAGCGCGCGTGCGACCTGGTCGCGCTGCACCGCGACGTAACTGCGCGTGGCAAAGGTATCGATCTTGCCGATCGCATCTGCACGCAATCCTGCTTCGCCGGTCAATGCACCGACTACATCGCCGGGCCGCAATTTGTCCTGGCGGCCGCCATCGATCGCGAGCGTGACCATCGCGGGCGGTGGCGGTTTCGGCGAACGTTGCGACAGATCCACCCTGCCCCATTGCGCCGACGTGCCAAGCGCGGCATCGATCATCGCGACGCGTCCGGTTTCGCGCGATGCGACCAGGTTCAACGCAAGACCGCTGTTGCCAGCGCGCCCGGTACGTCCGATCCGGTGCACATGCGCATCGGCATCGGTCGGCAACTCGTAGCTGATGACGGCGGGCAACTCTTTGATGTCGAGACCGCGCGCGGCGACATCGGTCGCGACCAGCACGGCGCAACTGCGATTCGCGAAACGCACCAGCACTTCGTCGCGATCGCGCTGCTCCATGTCACCGTGCAGAGCGAGCGCGACGTAGCCCCACTGCACGAGTTGTTCGGCGACCGCGTCCACGTCGCGCTTGGTATTGCAAAACACCAGCGCGGCTTCAGGTTTGTGCGTGGCCAGCAACACCGCCAGCGCATCGAGCTTGCGCGCAGGTTCGGCCTCGAAGTAGATCTGCTCGATCGCGTCATCGGCGTGATCCACCGTCACCGCGACCGGATCGCGCTGCACGCGGGTGCTGATCGCGCGGATCGGCTCGGGCCACGTCGCCGAAAACAGCAAGGTCTGCCGCTTCTTCGGCGCCTGCTTGACGATGGCCGCGATGTCTTCCTCGAAACCCATGTCGAGCATGCGGTCGGCTTCGTCGAGAACCAGCACGGTCAGTGCTTCGAGCTTGAGGGCTTGCTTCGTCAGCAAGTCCTGGATGCGGCCCGGTGTGCCAACCACGATGTGCGGAGCATGCGCGAGCGAGGCGACCTGCGGCCCCAGCGGTATGCCGCCGCACAGCGTCAGCACCTTGATGTTCGGCACGCAGCGCGCAAGCCGACGGATTTCCTTGCTGACCTGGTCGGCAAGTTCGCGGGTCGGGCACAGCACCAATGCCTGCGTGGAGATCGCGCTGACATCGAGCTTCGACAGCAGTGCGAGTCCGAACGCGGCAGTCTTGCCGCTGCCGGTGCGCGCCTGTGCGATCACGTCGCGACCTTCGAGCATCGGCGGCAGGCTCGCGGCCTGGATCGGGGTCATCTGTGCATAGCCGAGTGCATCGACGGCTTGCAGCAGTGCGGGTTGCAGCGGCAATGAGGGGAAATCGGTCATGCACGATTATCGCATGCGCGCATCGCAGCGCTGCCCGGCAACGGGCATCGCCTCGTTAAAGGCCGCACAGGTCTAAGCTTGTCGGCGCTGAAGGAGCCCCCATGCGTCGTCCGATCATCCCGATCCTGCTGCTCGCGGTCGCTGCGTTCCTCTGGTCGCAGCGTTCACTCCCGATATTCCTGCCGACCGGGCCTGCATCGACGCATTTGATCGGCAGTGCGGGATCATCAAGCGACGCGCTACCACCCGAGGCCTCCGATACGCTCACACTGATCCGGCAAGGCGGTCCATTTCCGCATCACCAGGATGGCGTCGTATTCCAGAATCGCGAGCATCGCCTGCCGAACGAAGCCTACGGCTACTACCACGAGTACACCGTGCCGACTCCTGGCGCGCACGATCCCGGCGCGCGGCGCATCATCACCGGCGGCGACCCGCCCAGCGCCTACTACTACACCGACGATCACTACCAGAGTTTCCGCGCACTCGAGGCCACACGATGAGCTCAAACGATTTACGGACGATGCTGGCCGATGCAGGCAGCGCCGGAGCAATGCTGGTCAGCGATGACGATTTATCCGACCTGCGCAATGCCGCGCAGCGCAATGGATTCCTGTGCAAGCGGATCGACCTCGCCAGCTGCCGCACCAAGGCGAACCTGCTCGATCGCATCGCGCACGCATTGCAGTTCCCGGCGACGTTCGGTCGCAACTGGGACGCGTTGTCGGACTGCCTCGGCGACCTGGGCTGGCTGCGCGCGAAAGGGTACTGGATCGAGTTCGCGAACGCGGCTGCATTTCGTCTTGCGGCGTCGGAAGATTTCGATACGCTGATGGCGATCCTCGACGATGCGGCTGCAAGTTGGGCGAAGCAGAAGATCGCGTTCTGGAGCGCGCTCGCGTTGCCTGACACACAGATCGATGCGCTGGACGATGATGCGGTGGACTGACGGTTCCTGCCGGCGCCGACAAGAAGAACGCGCCGACCCTTGCGAATGACTGGAACACGACGGACGCGAACGAATAGACTTTACTCGCCAGGCGCCCAAAGATCGTGCGTCGTTCGACGCATGAAAACCTCGCTGAATGCAAAGTCCATCGGGATCCAACATGAACTCGCCAGAATCCGCTGCCCCTTCGCCAAAGAAAAAGACCAACGCGTTAATGATCGGCTGCCTCGTGCTGGTTGCCGGTGCAGTGGTGCTCGCGATCGCGGTCGTCGTGTTTGGAGTCATCCTCGCCAAGCGCGAGGAAAGCGCGCTGACCCCCGCGCAACGCCAGGCCGAAAGGCAGGCCAGTAACAAGCAATGGAAAGAAGAAGAGGCCGCGCGACTGGCGCCCACGCTTGCACAGGGACAGACCATCCAGGCGCGCCTCGCGAAGATCGCCGGCGAACTGCCAGCCGTCGCCGACATGAAGGCGATGCCTTGTCCGCATGTGGCGGGCGAGTCGCTGGATTTCGTACCAATCGACGCCGAATTGCTGAGGCGTTTCCGCGATGGCATTCCGCGCGATGATTCAGGGACAGCCTGGTTCCGACATGCGGTCTTCGTCGAAATCGTCGCTGTATCCAAATCGGAGTATCCCGGGCCGGAAAACCAGGCCTTGGCGTTGATCGCGGCCGACAAGATCTTCGTCGACTCCGGCCATATCGCGGTGATCCATACCTCGTCGCTGAAAGCGCCGCATTTGCTCAAGGCCGCAGGGATCATGAGCGATGGTAGTTTCGATGCCGGTCATTTCTCCGGCTGGATCCAGCTGATCGCTTACCCGGACGACAAGACCGTGTGCGAAGTGCCGTTCTCGGCGGACAGTTCGCAACGCATCGGCGGCGGCATCGAAATCGGCCTGCGCATACGCGGCATTTCCATTCCGGTCACCGGAGCCTTGCCGAAACCGGCGGCCGAGCAACAACTCGATGACGATTTCCAGTCGAATGTCTGGACCGCTGCAGAGGCTGCGATCGCGAAGTAAGCGACCGCGATCAGCCTCCAAACTCCGGATGCATCAACCGATCCGCGAACAAACCCAGCACTTCCGGCTTCATCACCAGCACGAAGGCGACGCCATACGCCGCGCCCCACAGGTGGGCGCTGTGGTTGATGCTGTCGCGACCGCGGCGGTTGGCCCAGATCGTGTAGCCGACGTACAACACCGCATACAGGATCGCCGGTATCGGTATCGCGAAGAAGACGTAGATCATCGCCCACGGCTGGAACAGGATGTACGCGAAAAGCACTGCCGATACCGCGCCGGATGCGCCGAGACTGCGGTAATTCGGGTCGTCGCGGTGCTGGAAATACGTCGGCAGGATCGAGACGATCAATCCGAGCGTGTAGAAGAACGCGAAGCCGTACGGACCGATGCGCGCATTGATGACGTTCTCCATCGTGCGCCCGAAGAAATACAGCGTGACCATGTTGAACAGCAGGTGCGATCCGTTGGCATGCACCAGCCCATAGCCGATGAAACGCGAATAGTCGTGGTCGCGGCTGACAGCAGGCGGCCAGAAGATCAATGCGCCCATGACCTTCGGATTGCCGAACGCGATGAACGACACCACGCAGGTGATCGCGATGATGATGATATTGGAAGACAGATCGCCCATGCCCGCGCTCAACCCATGCTCTGCATCGGACCGCCCTTCGCAAGCGCGCGCTGGTATGCTGGACGCGCATGGATGCGCTGAAGCCAGCCCCAGAGTTTCGGTCGGCTCGCATCGAGCCCGCCGCGCATGCTCGCGATCTCGATCGGATAACTCATCTGGATGTCGGCGCCGGTGAGCGCATCGCCAGCGAACCACGCGGTTTTGCCGAGTTCGGCTTCCATATAGTCCAGGTGCAACTTGATCTGCGGCGCGATGTAGCTGCTGCGCACCTTGTCCGACAGCCCGCGCACGATGGGCTTGATGAAGAACGGCATCGGCGCTTTCGGCAACCGCGCGAACACCAGGCCGAGGAACAGCGGTGTCATCGCGGAACCTTCGGCGTAGTGCAACCAGTAGGTATAGCGCAGTTGTTCCGGCGTACCGGCCGGCGGTTTCAAGCCACTGTCGCGTCCGTACGTCTCGATGAGGTATTCAACGATCGCGCCAGACTCGGCGACGGTCGTGGCTCCATCGACGATCACCGGCGATTTCCCGAGCGGATGCACTGCGCGCAGCGACGGCGGTGCAAGCAATGTTTCCGGATCGCGCTTGTAGAGGACGATCTCGTAAGCGAGGCCGAGCTCTTCGAGCAGCCACAACACGCGCTGCGAACGCGAGTTTTCGAGGTGATGCACGGTGATCATGCAAGGAATCCTTCCTGATATTCAGATGATCGTACAGTGTCCTTATTGCCTGCGGTTTCTGGCAACCTAGCCGTTCCCCGAAAGGCCGCCAGCGCATGTCCGACGCCCGTTACCTGCAACTCGATGTGTTCGCCGACAGGATCGGCGGCGGCAATCCGCTCGGCGTCGTGCTCGACGCTTCTGACTGGAGCGATGCGGCGATGCAGGCTTTCGCCGGATGGACCAACCTCGTCGAAACCACCTTCCTGCTGCCGCCGACCGTTCCGAAGGCGAGCTATCGGCTGCGCATCTTTACCCCGACCCGCGAGATTCCATTCGCGGGCCACCCGAGCATCGGCAGCGCGTATGCCGCGCTGGACTTCGGCGGAATCGAACCGCAGGCCGGACTCATGTTCCAGGAATGCGGCGCAGGCTTGCTGCCGATCCGCGTCGAAGGTGATGGCGCGACGCGCCGGATCTTCGTGCAGGCGCCTTCGGCAAAAGTCCTGCATACCGGCATCGACAATCCGCATCTGCGTAGCGTGCTCGGAGGCCTCGCGCTCGGCTCCATGCCACCGGCCTTCGTCGAAGGCGGACGCCGCTGGTGGATGGCCGAATTCGCGAGCGAATCGGGACTGCGCGACTGGCACCCCGACCACACCGCCATCGCGGCGCTCGCGAAAGCCACCGACAGCCTCGGCCTGTGCGCTTTCGCACGCACCCACAATCCCGACTACGAACTCGTCGTGCGCGCATTCCCGGCAGGCGTCGGCATCGTCGAGGACCCGGCCTCCGGCGCTGCGAACGGACTGATCGCCGCCTACATCGCATGGCAGGAACCGGATGGTCCGCTCGCGCGCGGCTACCGCGTCAGCCAAGGCCGCGAGATGGACCGCGATGCGCGCATCCGCATCCGCATCGAGGGCGATGCGGTGTGGGTTGGAGGACGTACGCAAACGGTCGTGGTCGGCACGACGCGCTGGAACTCCGGCGGCGCGCACGTTTGACGCGCCCCGGACCGAAACCGTTGTGCGCGGCGATCAGTGCGACGTCGGCACCGCTGGCTGCGCATCCAGGTGCGCGCGCAGAAAGCCCGCAATGCCGCTCCAAAGCGCGATCTCGTTTTTGTGGTTGAAGTCGCCGTGACCTTCGCCAACGAGAGTTAACACGACGGGAGGCTTGCCGGCCATGCTGAGCATGCGCAGCATGCGGCGGCTGTGCTCGAAGTCCACGCGCTGGTCCTCGGTGCCGTGCGCGAGCATGACCGGAATCGTCAGCTCCTTGTATCGGTACAGCGGCGAATAGGTCCGCATCCGCGCGCCATCGGCTACGGGATCGCCGATGATCGTCTCCAGTTCTTTGCGACCATCGTTATTCCGACTGACGTCGCTCGCGGTGAACATGAGCTGCTGGTCGGTGACGCCGGACAGCGAGATCGCGCAACGGAAGCGCTTCGGCCAGCGGATCGCCGAAACGAGCGCCGAATAGCCGCCATAGCTCGCGCCGACGATGCACAGGCGGTCCGGATCGATCGGTGCATCCTTGAGGACCTGACGTGTGGCCGCATCGATGTCGTCCTCGATCAGGCTGCCGAAGTGCTTCTGGCCCGCTTCGCGGAACGTGCGTCCGTAACCCTCGGAGCCGTGGAAATTGACCTGCAGCACGGCATAGCCAAGCGATGCGAACAATTGCACCGACGGATCGAACTCCAGCGTGTCGCGCACACCGATCGGCCCGCCGTGCGGGTACACGACCAGCGGCACCTTGCCGGTAACATTCGGCGGCAAGGTCAGATAGGCCTCGAGCTTCGCGCCGTCGCTGGCCGTCACCTCGATGATTCGCGAAGCGGCCAGCTTGCGGTCGGTCAGTTCGGCGGAGTAGTCGTCGATCAGGCTCGCGACCGAACGCCCTGGGTCGAAGTCGTAATACCCAGGCGCATGGTCGCTGCGCTCGACCATCAGGACGAAATGCTTCCCTGCCTCGTCGCGATCGATCAGCAGCGTTGTCGCGTCCGGGAACGCCTTCGCTGCCCGCATCGAGACGTTCCTGTCGGCCTCGTCGAAGTAGTCGACCACACGCACGCCATTGCGAAAGTACGAGGCGCCGATGATCCGGCGCTGTGCGTCGAACACTGGTGCATGGATGTCGACACCGGGCTTGCTGTAGATCGTCGCGAAGGCGTGGGTGGCCGGATCGAACGACACCAGATCGGTCTGGCCGCGCTGCTTGTCGCTCAATCCATAGAAGAGCTTGCCGTCGCCCGACAGCGCGATCGGATTGAATTCGCTGACCTTGAACGATGGCTGGTAGCGGCCCTCTGCGCCGTAGAAAACCGTCCAGTCGGCACCATTCCTCGCGACCGCCGCGCGCAGGTTGCCCGCTGCATCGGTGAACCAGTCGGTCGCACCCTCGACGCCATGATCGAGCCGGTCGGAGTTCGGGAACTGGAATTTCCTCAATGCATCAGTACCCGAAACGTCGATCCGGAACACGTGCAGTTCGTGGCTCCTGGACTCTATCTGGAAGAGCAGATGGTCGTTGTCGTTCGGCAGCGTCGCCACGACCCATCCCGTGTGCGGAATCAGTTCTTTCGAGAAGGCGTGCATCCCATCCGTCCCCGCATTGCCTACGTGCACGACATACACATTGGGTGGTGCGAGCGAATCGTTGTAGCTGACCGCCAGTGCGCCGTTGCCAATCCAGTCGATGCGCTCGACGGTCGCAGCCTGCGTCATCAGCGGCGTGGCGGTATGAGTCTTGAGGTCGATGAGGTCCAGATGCGAAGCCTTGCTATCCATGGTGACCTCAGCCAACAGATCGCCGGCCGGGCTCAGGTCCATCCGTACGATCCGTTGCTCGGGCCACAGGTCCTTCACCGGGATCGGCAACGTGCCCGGCTCAGGGACAGGCAGCGTCTTGTCCAGGTCGGCGTCGGCAACAGACGCCGTGGACATCCGTTCGGTCTTGTAGAAATCGGGAAACGGGTCGACGTAGTGGCCGTTGTACACGAGCGGAAAGCGCTCATAAACCGCTGGATGGTGCGCGTGCAGCCAATCGATCGCGACCAGGCCACGATTGACGGTATGGATGATTGCCGTCGTGTACCCATACGAACGGTCGACCAAGTCGCCCGGATAGTTGATCACGCCCGGTTTCACCTGGAAGTGGAACTCGGGGTCGTCCGCGAGGTTGAACCCGATGAAGGGATTGCCAGCGAAATAGAGCTCGATACTGTCCCAGCGGTAATCGCCCGCAGTTGCGACATACAGGCGCGACGTGTGCCCCGGAGGGACGTTGCGGATGCTGTCGCCGCCGAAGACTTTGTTGTCCCTGCGGATCTGCACGACGTCGAGGACCCTGGACGAATCCACGCCCACGATCAGCAGCCCTTCGTCGGGCGCGAGCGTGGGGACCACGCCGGGCTTCACTTCGCGCATCCCAGCGTGCGCACTGACTGCCAGCAATAACCACAAGCCGGCCACCGCCGGCTGGAACCAGAATTTCAATGTATTCCCCAGAAGAATTCGCTGCGCGCGGTCGCGAGCACGACGTCGCTCCCTAGCCCACGATAACCGTAGCGCGCGAAGCCGTCACGACGCAGATCGATCGCGCCGCAGTGGTAATGTAACCGCGGCCATCCGGGGGAGTCGCACATGCCGTTACGATTCGCGCGCATTTTTCTTTCCGTTTCGCTCGGCATGCTCGCAGCCGCGAGCTGCCTCGCCGCCGACGCCGAGTACGACCTGATCATCCGCAACGGCCATATCGTCGACGGCACCGGGTCGCCGTGGTATGCGGCAGACCTCGCAGTCAAGGGCGGGCGCATCGCCGCAATCGGGCAGCTCGCGGACGCGAAAGCCAAGCGCACGATCGACGCGCACGGCATGGTCGTCGCACCCGGCTTCATCGACATGCTGGGCCAGTCGGAACTGTCGATCCTGGTCGATCCGCGGCTGCCTTCGAAGATTTATCAGGGCATCACAACGGAGCTCACCGGCGAAGGCGAATCGATTGCGCCGCTCAACGCAGCCATCCTCAAGGAAAACCAGCCTGGCTACGACCATTACGGCATCAAGCCCGACTGGCGCACGCTCGACGGCTACTTCGCGCGACTGCGCAAGCAAGGCATGGGCATCAACCTCGGCACCTATATCGGCGCAGCGACCGTGCGCGAGATGGTGATCGGCTATGACGACCGCGCGCCGACCCCGGACGAACTCAAGCGCATGCAGTCGCTGGTCGCCGATGCGATGCAACAGGGTGCGGTGGGGCTGTCGACCGCCTTGCAATACCCGCCCGCACCGTATGCGCAGACCGACGAACTGATCGCGCTCGCGACGACCGCCTCGCACTACGGCGGCATCTACGCCACCCACATGCGCAGCGAAGGCAATAGCGAGATGGCCGCGCTCGACGAGACCTTTCGCATCGGCAGCGAGGCGCACCTACCGGTCGAGATATTCCATCTCAAGGCTTCCGGCAAGTCGAACTGGGGCCACATGCCGCAGATCGTCGAGCGCATCGAGGACGCGCGTGCGAAGGGCATCGACGTCGCCGCCGACACCTATGCCTACACGGCATGGCAGAACAATTTTTCCGCCTTCATCCCGCCGTGGGCGCACGACGGCGGTGATCCGAAGCTGATCGAACGGCTCAAGGATCCCGCCACCCGCGCGCGCATCCGCAAGGACATGCTCACGCCCAGCACGGCGTGGGACAACGAATGGCTCGCGATCAATGGCCCGCAGGACATCCTGATCAGCAGCGTCAATAACAAGGCGCTGTTGAAGTACCAGGGCAAGCGCATCAGCGAGATCGCGGCCGAATGGCACGAGGATGCGATCGACACGATCTGCGATTTCCTGGTCAAGGACAACGCGAGCACCGCCGTCGTCGTGTTCGGCATGGACGAGGGCGATGCGGAACTCGCGCTGAAACAGCCATGGATGTCGATCGACAACGACTACCAGGGCACATCGCCGGAGGGACTACTCGGCAGGGACCACCCGCACCCGCGCGCCTACGGCACCTTCCCGCGCATCCTCGCGAAGTTCGTGCGCGACGAGAAGCTGCTCACCCTGCCCGATGCGATCCGCAAGTTCTCCGCCCTGCCCGCGCAGCGCATGCACCTCACGGATCGCGGCGTACTCAAGCAGGGCTTGTGGGCCGACGTGGTGGTGTTCGACCCGGACACCATCCACGACATCGCCACCTTCGAGGACCCGAACCGGCTGTCAGTCGGCATGCGTTACGTGCTGGTCAATGGCGTACCGGTGATCGACGAGGGAAAAATGACCGACGCCCTGCCTGGCAAGGTGCTGCTCGGACCGGGCTACACCCACGAACAAGTCAGTCGTTGAGCGCGCAGCTCGAACTCCTCCAGCACCCGCCATGGCGCAATACCTTGCTGCTCGATGCGACGAACGCGCCTGAACGTGATGGTCAGCGGTTCCGGAAGCGCGACTCTGGTGGGCAGCGGTTGCCAGAGGCGCTCGCTTGGAGATGACATGATCGATCTGATCCGGAACAACGCGCAATGACTGACTGGGAAGGCACCGATCGACAAGGGCATCGCAGCCGCCCCGGCGGCATCGCCGCATGCGAGCTGCCCGACGGGGCATTGCTGGTCAAGTACCGCGAAGCCGGTGCCTACACCGACTGTTACGTAGCGCAGATGGCGAGGCCCGTTTCCCAGGCCGAATACGTCGAGTCCTTCTACACCACGTGGGTGTTCAAGCTCGAGCGATCGCTACTCGCGTGGTTCGTGTCGAAATCGTCCACGGACTTGCAGGCGCGCGCGCTGGCATCCGGACAGATCGACGCGTTCGCGGCATGGCATGTCGAGGGTCGAACGGCCAATCAGTTGCTGATGTGCGACTTCGAGGGGCGCACACGCTCCTGGTTGATGAGCGTCGCCGTCCCCGGAGACGCAGCGACGGGCACACGACTCTACTTTGGCTCCGCTGTCGTGCCGGTGACCGGCCGGGGGTCGGGGCGATCGGCGATGGGCTTCGCCTTCCGTGCCCTGCTGGGATTCCACAAGATCTATTCCCGGATACTGCTGCACGCTGCGATGTCGCGATTGCGGCGGTCGCGGGCTGGCGGACCGTGAGACATCCAAAACACGAACCCATGGCATAAGGAGACGAAGCTCGTAGCCCCGAAACAACTTCCACAGTCTCTGAGGCAGCAACGGCGCCTCGCCTTGAGATGGATCAAGGATCCGCGCGCCTCAGCCGCGCGCAGGGCTACAGTTCGATCTGGATTTGGCCTATCGTGGCCCATCGCCCATCGCACCCCTTTCGCCTTCCTGGAGGATTAACCCGTGACCGATACCCCGAAATGCCGTTTGGTGACCCGCAGCGATTTCGATGGCTTGGTGTGCGCGGTGCTGCTCAAGGAGCGCGGCCTCATCGACAAGATTGATTTCGTGCACCCGAAGGACATGCAGGACGGCAAAGTCCCGATGGGGCCGAACGACATCAGCACCAATCTGCCCTACGTACCCGGCTGCGGCCTGGCCTTCGACCATCACGCAAGCGAGGTGCAGCGCTTGTCCGGCGAGCGGCCTGCCAACCACATCATCGACCCGAAAGCCGCATCGGCCGCGCGCGTGGTCTACGACTACTACGGCGGAGCGCAAGCCTTCCCGAAGATTTCGGCCGAGATGATGGAGGCGGTCGACAAGGCCGACTCGGCGCAGTTCAGCCTCGACGAGATCCTCAACCCCACCGGCTGGGTGCTGTTGAATTTCCTGATGGACGCACGCACCGGGCTCGGGCGCTTCCGCAATTTCCGCGTCTCCAACTACAAGCTCATGATGGAGCTGATCGACTACTGTCGCGATCACACGATCGATCAGATCCTCGCGCTTCCCGACGTCGCCGAGCGCGCCGACCTGTACGCCGCCCACCACGACCTGGCACGCACGCAACTGCAGAACGCTTCGGTGCTGCACGGAAAGCTGGTGGTCCTGGACCTGCGCGACCTGGAGCCGATCTACTCCACCAACCGCTTCACCCTGTACGCGCTCTACCCGCAAGCGTCCGTATCGATACACGTTATCTGGGGAATGAAGCAGCAAAACACCGCATTCGCCATCGGCAAGTCGATCATCGACCGTTCCAGCACGCTGGATGTCGGCGCGCTGTGCCTGCGCTACGGCGGCGGCGGACACACCGCCGCAGGCACCTGCCAGATCCCCAACGACGATGCCGAGAAAGTGCTGGGCGAGCTGATCGCGGCGATCAACGCGACGGAGTAGCGGCCGCTGGGGCGTAATAAGGGCCAGGGTGATTTATCGCTTCGAGCGCTAATTTACTCTGGGCCCTTTTTGGCCTCCGCGCCCTCACCCGATTGCCCGCACGAACAGCGCCTTGCCGCCGCCGGGGCCGCCGGCGCGTTCTTCCACCGCGAACTGGTTCGGATGGCGCTTCAGCAGGTCGCTGAGCTTGCGATGCCCGTACAGGCGCGAATCGAAATCCGGGCGGATCTTGGTGAGGTAGCTGCCGACCGCGCCAAGATGCGCCCAGCCCTGCTCGTCCGACGCTTCCTCGATCGCGCGCCGCAGCAACTCCAGCGGAAGCGGAAGGATTGCGGTCTTCGCTGGTTTCGGCATCGCGGTCGCGACGGCAGGCGGCGGTGCTGGAACCGGAGTTGGAGATGCAACCGGCGGCTTCGCGGACTTCCTCACCGGTCGCGCGTTGCGCGTCTTCGCGGGCGCTGCGGCAGGCGCCTCGACATCCGCGCGCAGCACCTCGGTATAGATGAACTTGTCGCAAGCCTGCACGAACGCATCCGGCGTCTTGCGCTCGCCGAACCCGTACACGATCAGGCCCTCCTCGCGCATCCGCTGCGCGAGCCGCGTGAAGTCGCTGTCGCTCGACACCAGGCACACGCCGTCGAAGCGCGCGGTGTACATCAGGTCCATCGCGTCGATGATCAGCGAACTGTCGGTCGCGTTCTTGCCGCTGGTGTAGGCGAACCGCTGCACCGGGTTGATCGAATACTTGAGCAGCACCTGCTTCCACTGCTGCAGCCGCGTCGACGTGAAGTCGCCATAGATGCGCTTGACGCTGGCGACGCCGAACTTCGCAACCTCGGCAAGCAAGCCCTCGATGACCGACGGCTGCGCGTTGTCCGCATCGATCAGCACCGCGAGGCGGCGCTGGCCGTCGTCGCTGTCGGATTTGCTGGTGGGTCTGGATTTCATTGGGCTTCCTTGATGCGGCGGTGCTGCGAACGGAGAAGCTCTCTGAGTGCCGCTTGCTCCGCTATTCGGCGTGGTCGGATCGTATCGCGCCGCTTGCCGGGCGTCCCGCGCCATGTTCCACCCGAAAACCCTCAATCGCGCGCCTTTTCGGGCTTGTCGAACCGCGATTTGCGCGACGGTTGAAGCGCAACGCGGCGACGCTGGCGCGAAAAGCGTCGACGATGGCGTTGCAAGCCCGACACCGATGAGCGAAAAGCGACAACGTTGATGCGTGGAGCGGCACTGGCGACACTTTTCGGGTCGAAGGAAGCGCAGAAAGCCTCGCGCATGGCGCTTTTTGGGACGCGATGTCGATCAAAACGACCGGACGGAAACGCTAGAAGCGTGACGAGAAGCGAAATCCCCTCTGTGGCCGACGCGATTCGGAGCGAGAGTGGCGCGAATGTGGCGGTGGCCGACGGGAAAAGCGTCGACAGTCATACCGAAAGGGTCACGCCTGGCGGGTGAAGCGTCGACGCTGGGGGAATCGACGATGGGCCAACCACGATTCAATTAAGTGTCTCTGACACCGTTATTCGATCATCGAAAAACGTGGTCTGTCCCCGATTTTTCTAGCAAGCCGGCCAGCGACAAGCCCGGCTGGAACTGGATGCGATTCATGGCCATGGATGCGACCTCGTGCAATGGAGGTCGCAGCGTCCGTCAATCCGGT
>JAYTOP010000068.1:0-1592 GCA_043747745.1 Pseudomonadota bacterium | reverse complement strand
CGTTCGCCCAGCTACATCGTGCGCCAGCTCTACGACATCCAGCACAACACGCGCAATGGGCAATGGTCGGAACTCATGAAACCGGTCGTCGTGGGACTGAGCGCCGAAGACTTGGTTGCATTAGCGGCTTATACGGCCTCCCTGACCCCCTAATTCTTTACTGCCACCAGTCTGGCGACGGGCGACCCGCCGCCCGCGTCGTTTTGCGAGCAGACCAGCCGCGCATAGACGCCGTTTTGCTCGAGGAGCTCGCCGTGCGTGCCCCGCTCGACGATTCTTCCATGGTCCAAGACCAGGATGAGGTCCGCCTTGCGTATGGTGGATAGCCGGTGTGCGATGACGAAGGTAGTGCGCTCCTTCATGAGTACAGACAAGGCGCGCTGCACGGCAGCTTCCGTGACGGAATCGAGCGCGCTGGTGGCTTCGTCGAGGATGAGAATGGGCGGATCTTTAAGCAGGGCGCGCGCGATGGCGATGCGCTGGCGTTCGCCGCCGCTTAAGCTGCTGCCGCGTTCCCCCACGAGGGTCGAATAGCCCAAAGGCTGCGCCAGGATGAAATCGTGCGCTTCGGCTGCCTGCGCCGCGCGCATTACCGCTTCGTCATCCGCTTCCGGTCGGCCGATGCGGATGTTCTCCGCGATTGACCGATGCATCAAGGCGCTTTCCTGGAAAACGATGCCTATGTTGTGGCGCAGGGAGTCGAGCGTAAATTCGCGGATGTCGACGCCATCTATGCGGACCACGCCGGCGTCAGGATCGTGCAATCGCGCCAGCAGCGAAGCTGTCGTCGATTTTCCCGCACCGGTGGCGCCCACCAGCGCCACCATGCATCCCGCCCGCACGTCAAAGTTAATGTCGTTGATCGCGGCTCGCCCGCCCCCGTAGCCGAAAGAAACGCCGTCGAATGCGACGTTGCCGCAGGCTCTGGCCAGCGCCTTGGCGCCGGGCCGGTCGCGAATCATGGGTTGCGCATCCATGACTTTGAAAAATCCCACGACGCTGGGCATTTCCACGAACATCTGGCTGATGAAGCGTCCGACCTGCTCCAGGCGTCCGATCAGCAAGGAAGCAAATCCCATGAACGTGACGATCTGGCCGACTGTGCTCTCGCCCTTGAAGACGAGCCAGGTGCCCAGCGAGAAGAGGCTGATGATCGTAATCGTCGATCCGGCGCGGGTCAGCACGTTGATGCCCGCCCAGTAGGTAAGGATCGGATATTGAAAGCCGAGGATGCGTCGCGACAGCTGCACCAGTGCCGTTGTCTCGATGGCGCGGTAAACGTAAGACTGGATCAACCTGATATTGCCAAAGGCGTCGCCCACGCGCGCCGCGAATTCCGAGTCCGCCGTCTCGACTGCCGATTGCGCCGCTTCCGTCCTGCGGATGCCAAGTACAGTGATCGCCGTAAACGCGATCATGAATACGATTAGCATCAATCCAAGGCGCCAGTTAAGAAACATCGATAACGGCAGCAATACCGTCAGCGTGATGACCGTGCCCAGATGCTCCCTGAAAAAAGCGAGCCAGAAGCCGAACAGAAACGCGGTTGCGCGCCACATGGTGCGCAGGAGGCGTGCGGAATGCTTGCCGGC
>JAYTOP010000067.1:0-2666 GCA_043747745.1 Pseudomonadota bacterium | reverse complement strand
ATTGCTCCGCACAATCCACTCGGGCCGCTGGCCGGAGTCGCCGCACTGCATTTCGACATCGCCACACCGAATTTCGTGATCCAGGAAGAAATGTCCGGCGCGGTGCCGTGGTATCACGACGTGGTGAACGGACCGATCCGCAGGGTGGACGGCTACTGGCAAGTCCCCGACCGGCCCGGCCTCGGCGTCGAAGTCGACGAGAAGGAAATCGCGAAACATCCGTTCAAGCAGGAAGTCATGCACGCGGGCCACGCGATGCTGGACGACGGCACTATCGTCGATTGGTAAATTAATCTACAAGGTTTACTGCAAAACAGGAATTCACCACAGAGGCACAGAGGACACGGAGGAAAAAAAGCGGAATGACGACAAATTGCAGAGCGCAATGTGGTCGTTTAGCTAGGCGGCACCCGCAACGTCATGGAATCATTTGAGTCTGCATTTCTCTGTGTCCTCTGTGCCTCTGTGGTGAAAATCAGATTTAGTTAGTGCGAAGTTGCTTAAGGAATAATCATGGCGGAAGCTTTTATTTGCGCGGCATTGAGGACCCCGATCGGCCGTTATGGCGGTGCGCTGTCGGCGGTAAGGCCCGACGATCTCGCGGCGATCCCGCTTCGCGAACTCATGGCGCGCAACAAGGCGGTGGACTGGTCCGCGGTGGACGACGTGGTGTTCGGCTGCGCGAATCAGGCGGGCGAGGATAATCGCAACGTCGCACGCATGGCGCTGCTGCTAGCCGGGTTGCCCAAAGAGGTTCCGGGCAGCACGATCAATCGCTTGTGCGGTTCGGGGATGGACGCCGTTGGCATTGCAGCGCGGGCGATCATCTCGGGACAGGCGGAACTCATGATCGCCGGCGGAGTGGAGAGCATGTCGCGCGCACCTTTCGTCATGCCCAAGGCTGACAGCGCCTTCTCGCGGAACAATGCGGTGTTCGACACCACGATAGGCTGGCGCTTCGTCAATCCGGTCATGAAGCAGTTGTATGGCACGGACTCGATGCCGGAGACGGCCGAGAACGTCGCGCAGGAGTTTGGTGTTTCGCGCACCGATCAGGATGCATTCGCGCTAAGGTCGCAAGCGAAGGCGTCTGCTGCGCAGAGGAACGGCCGGCTCACGAAGGAAATCGTGCCGGTGACGATCCCGGCAAAGAAGGGCGACGCTGTCGTCGTCGACCGGGATGAACACCCGCGCGAAACCAGCATGGAAGCACTGGGAAAATTAAAGGGCGTCGTGAAGCCTGACGGGACCGTAACCCCAGGCAATGCATCGGGGGTCAACGACGGCGCCTGCGCCTTGATCCTTGCGAGCGAGTCTGCGGCTAAACGTCACGGCCTTGTTCCGCTCGCACGGGTAGTCGGGTTGGCCGTTGCCGGTTGCGCTCCCCGCCTCATGGGGATCGGTCCGGTACCGGCTACGCAAAAATTGCTGGCGCGAACCGGGGTAAAGCTCGACCAGATCGACATCATCGAACTGAACGAGGCTTTCGCGGCCCAGGGAATCGCCGTGCTGCGGCAATTGGGCATCAAAGATGACGATGCGCGCGTCAATCCGAACGGCGGGGCGATTGCGCTGGGTCATCCGCTGGGCATGAGCGGCGCACGCCTGGTGGCTACGGCCGTCTACGAGTTGCAGGAACGCGAGGCGCGTTATGCCCTGACCACCATGTGCATCGGGGTCGGGCAGGGGATTGCGGCGCTCATCGAACGAGTCTGAATCACACTTTCACGCCGGCTGCGACGTAGCAGGATTCCATCAGCTTCAGCGTTTCCAGGTTATCCAGGCGGTCGATCGCGAACGGTTTGCCGTCGAGCATCCCGCGCACGAATTCTCGCACCGCGCTGGTGAAGCAGGCCTGGTAATTCTTCGCGAGATCGAACACCACCGGCGCTTCGTCCGAGCCGGCAAGGGTTAGCCGGTCACGATCGAAGATCAGCGTGCCCTTCATTCCCATGATTTCCAGCCGGTCTGCCGGCATCGGACCGTACCCGGGGGCCGAAATGTTGCCGTCCAGGACGACGGTCATGTCATCGCGGCCTCGCATCAGGATGACGGCGACGTCTTCACCCGTCAGTGCCTTGTTCACCTTTGCGACTTGCGCCGATACGACATCCAGCGGTCCAAGCAAGGTGCGCATTACATCCAGGTGATGAATCAGCACTTCGAAAATCAGCAGGCGTTTGAAGTCTTTCAGGTAGGGCTGGCGATTGAGCAGAAAAGCGGGGGTGCCGCCGACGTCGATCATGCCCTGGCTGCGCACGGTCATGCGTGCATGGGTAACGTCGCCGATCCTTCCCTGTTCCAGCCATTGCCTGACCTGCAGGTAATGCGGGCGGAAGCGATAATTCTCGTGCACCATGAAGCGAACGCGTTCACCGACGTAGGCGATCAATTCTTCCGCTTCGCGCACGGTCGGCGCCAGGGGCTTCTGGCAGGAAACATGCAACCCGGCGTCGGCGGCGAGGCGCGTCAGCTCCGCGTGCGTGCCGACAGGCGTGACAATATCCACCGCGTCGAGCTTTTCGCGGTCGATCATCGTGCGGAAGTCGGTGTAGACGGCTGGTACGTTGAAGGCCTGCGCCTTGGCGCGGGCCTTGGCTTCGTCGATGTCGCAGATCGCGACGACTTGCGCGTCCGGCGTTTCCGACCAGCCAACCAGATGGTAC
>JAYTOP010000066.1:0-52397 GCA_043747745.1 Pseudomonadota bacterium | reverse complement strand
GAGGTAGACTTATCCACAGACGCTGGTCCAACCCACAGCGTCCCGCCCCGGTTCAATTTTCAATCGGCAGAGCGGTTCACTTTTCAGTCGGCGCGGACAGTGCAGCGAGCCGATTCATCACAACCTCGGCAGAGGCCCCGAGCTTGGTCAAGATGGCCTCCTCTGCTTGACCAGCAGCGCCTTCATGGACGGCTTCTCCAACAGCCTGTAGGCATTGTTGAAGGCAGATTTGCCTGTAGACCTGTAGCTCGCCCGACGGTATGCAGCAGCGGTACTGAAATCGATCAGGTACTCGGCAGCGAACCGGCGCTGCATGTCGTTCAGGCCATCGTCGGAATCGGTGGTGCTCATGGCAGTCTGGCCATTTGGTTGCCGCACAGCTGAATTATCACTCCAAATCACTCCTTTCGAGTTCCCATTCCACTCGGCACTCGGTCATGGGGTTGGCTGCGTGGCATGTCGGATGCGGAAGCTTGCCCACTGAAAGGCCACGACTGTCCCGCATTCGCGATAACGGTCCATCACGCGGTGGCCCAGGTAGTCCGGGCTGCTGCAACCGCCAACGCTGACTCTCGGCGACTTGGCAATTGCTGCCGAAAGTCGATGCGCGTCTCCGCGTGATCATGCTTGCGCGACTCGGTGCAAGCGATCCTTAACAACGATCGTGAATACTTGCGTCCGGGCGAATCAGTGTCGCAGTCGACGCATCTGCGCGGCCTGCACGAGCTCTCGATGGGGTTGGTGGCTCTGCGATCGACCCGCTCAAAGACGCCAAAGGATCTTGAGGATTTGCGGGATGACGGTGCATCAAGACATGGATCGGATTCGGGGGTTGATTATGGAGCTCGCAAAGCGACCTGCGAACACCGAGGTGATTGGAAGCGACCTTCTAGGCGACGATCAAGATGATGCGATGGTCGCCGACGATTTGTGGCTGTTGATTGCCGCCGACTACCTGCAAGGAAGAAGCGCGACCACACTCGTGGGGGCCAGATCAGCGCAGGTTGTGGTCACCGGCATCACATGGCAAGGGCGTCAATTGATCGACGCAATCGACAATGCTCCGGCATGGGAAGGGATCAGGCAATACGCAGCGCAGCGGGGAAACAAGCTCAGTGTCGGCGTGCTGGCCGAGATTGCGACTGCGATCAGTCTGCAAACGATCTTGTCATGACGCGTGCTCCCGGCCAGGCGCGCCGGCTCGATGCAACGGTCGGGCCCATCAATCCGCGCACTGCCCACGCAGCGCCTGGGCCTCACCCAACGAGCTGATTCGTCCCTCCGGCAGGTCGTAGGTTGCGCGGCGCAAAGCCGTGCGGCAATACTCGGCTCCAAACGATGGAGGATACGATGTCTGCAAACTCCGATGAATTCGCGCGCCAGCGTGCGCTGGATATCTACCATGTGGTCGACAGTCTTCCGGAAGCGGCCTACGAAGACATCGTTCGCCTGGCATCGATTCTTTGCGATGCGCCGATCGCGCTGATTTCGCTGATCGACCGCGAACGCCAGTGGTTCAAGGCACGCGTGGGCTTCGAGTTGACCGGCAGCAGTCGCGATGTCGCATTTTGCGATCATGCGATCCGCGTCCCGGGCCAGCTCATGGAGATCCCGGACGCCAACAACGACCCGCGCTTCGCCGGGAATCCGCTGGTGACCGGCGAGCAGTCGATCCGCTTCTATGCGGGCATGCCATTGGTGACGCCCGGCGGCGCGCCGATCGGCACCGTTTGCGTGCTAGACCATGAACCGCGCGCGCTGAACGAGTCCCAGCGTGCAGGGATGGCCTCGCTCGCGCGGTTAACGATGAACCTGCTCGAAGCCCGCCATCGCGAACGCGCGCTCCTGCTTTCGGCGCTGTTCACCGCCAGCCCGGATGCCGTGGCGTCGCATGTGCCAGAACCCCCCGAGGCCGGCGATTGCACGATCGCAATTTTCGAAGTGCAGGATCTCGCTGGTGCCGCTGACCGATCCGGCGAACGTGCCGTGATGCGCGCGCTGCAGCAACTGCACCAGTCGTTGGAGGCAGGACTGCGACCAGGATCGGGCGATAACATCAGCCATTCCACTGGCAGCGCCGAAATGATCGTCGTGCTACACGGAAGCGACACCGCAGCGACGCTGATGGCGCTGCACGAAGGCCTGCCTGCATTCGAACGCGAGCATGCGCTGTGCGTGCTATCCGGATCCGCCCACTCGGACTTTCCAAGCGAGCCACTCGAAAGCATTTTCCTCCGCGCGGACACCAACCTTACACACGCAAAGGACAAGCGCAGCGCTGAAGCGATCAGCTGATGAACGGGCCGCTGGGCATTCCGGAACTCCACGAACAAAGCGCGCCTGCCGGTAATCTAGTGCTTGGCGTGCCCGGGTTTTTGACTCGCGTGCTCTGCGCGCTGCCTCGCGATCAGCCAGTCGACCGTGTGCAACAGTCCTGCGGGACCGCTGGCGTTCATGGCCGCGCGGTATTTGCCGTCCACGATAAGCGTGGGAGTGCCTTGAATGCCCCAGTGCACCTGCTGCCCATGCGCGCCGGCGAGCTTGGCACTGACTGCAGGACTTTGCATTGTGGAGGCGAAGACTGTCGGATCCACTCCATAATCGGCGTAAACCGCCGGAATGTCTTCACCATTGATCACGCGCTTGTCGACGAAGACTGCCTTGTAGATGCTGTCGTGGCTCTTTTCCTGGACGTGCAACGCCTGCGCAGCGTAGAAGGCCCGTGCCCACATATCCCAGATGCCGCCGAATGCCGCCGGCATGTAACTGAACTGCACATCGGACGGTAGGGTCTTTTTCCACGCGGCGAGAGAGGGCTGGAAATTCGAACAATGAATGCAGGTATAGCTGAACACTTCGGTGACCTGCACTTTGGTGCCGCTTGGCTGATCGGGATTGTCGATCAGGACGTAATCGGTGCCTTCCACTGGCGTCGTGGCGACAGCAACATCTGCGGCGGCGGCAACCGAACAGACGCAGGCAGCAACGCACAACGCGAGAACACCAAGAATGCGCTTGAAGGTCATAGCTGACTCCGTATCGGTGGCGGCACGAACATTCCGCAGCAAACAGCTGAGGCGTTCAAGCCTTCGATTATCTCTGCCGTTCGAGATGCGGTCAACGCAACCACCGCCAGCACCTGCGCTGGATTGGTGGCATTGGATTGGTGGGGGTCAGCGTTGAAACAGCAGCCTGACCCTTTCATCACGCCGTGCAAAATCTAGCGACGATGCGAATGCGACCAAAGCACGCACCTGCCGTGCCTATGGCGGACGCACCTTGCGTACCTGTGATGGTGATGGTGTCTGTGATGGTGATGGCGATGCATCTGGTGATGCATACCCACAGGGTGAGCAAGCGCAGCAGGGGCAGAGAATACCGAAGCGGCGACAACCGACATCGCGAGCGCCAACAGTGAACTACGGATAGTCATGAAAACCTCCTCTTTCAGGGGAATCGACATCGCCGGAACGCCATGTCCCGACGTTGCCCAACGATGCGCCAAGTGCACGCCCCGGAACATGACGATAGTTTCATCTAGCCGTCTGCCGCGGCATCAAACCAGACGCCCCGGATGGAGGCCGCCCGTGCGCATCAAGCGTTCGCTTTTCCGCATCGCGATATACATCCACTGTGCAGTCACTTTCGATATGCTGCGCACTTGCCGCGAATGACCGCAGACGCAGGAATGCCGATGACCAAGAGCCGGAATGAGCTCGACAGCATGCTCGACGAGCTGGATCGCGACCTGCAGATGCTGCTCATGAATCATGCCGACCATGACGATCTCTGGACGGTGTTTGCAGCGCAAGCCGACGCGATCGAAGCCAGCGCGGGTGCCGATGATCTCGCCTTTGTGCGCTTCCGGACGAACGCCATCCTCGCAACTCAGGGCATCGTCCCGAATGGGGATGAAATCGCACACCGCGACTAGGTATCGAGCAGGCGATTGGCCGCGATCACCAAGATGTTCATCCCATTCGATCCGGTCAAGAACCGGCTGTCGTCGCACGATCACACGCTCCGCATCCAAGCGTGACGGCAGTGGTAACTGGCGGGTGAACGAGTATGGCACCAAGGTGTATTGGCAGGTCGGCGTTCAGCCCGATTGCGTTCAGATGCGCATGCGGCGTGTCGCAACATTCGGGGCGCGTTGTCCGATTTCAGGCAATCCATCGTTCTTCCAGCTACGGAGTTCGTCATGCTCGCCACCCGCCTTTTGAGTTCCGCCATCGCCACTGCGATCCTGCTTGCGTATGCGCCGCATGCGTCCGCGCAGACCACGGCCGCAGATCCGCCGAACCGCGTCGCCCGGCTCGCCTATCAGACCGGCGATGTCCAGTTCGCAGCGTCCGGCGAGGACAACTGGGGCAGCGCCGACGTCAATCGTCCTTTGGTCACGGGCGATCGTCTGGAGACCGGCCGCGATGGCCGTGCTGCACTTGAACTCGGCCAAGCCAGCGTCCGCCTCAAAGACGATAGCGCACTCAACCTGCTCGAACTCGACAGCGATGTCGCCCAGTTCGAACTCTCGCAGGGCACGTTGAACATGCGCGTGCGCCGGGTCGACGAGGGCCAGACTTACGAAGTGGATACGCCGACGGTAGCGTTCGTCGCCGAGCGCGCCGGCAGCTATCGCGTGGATATCGACCCGGATCACACCGGCAGCATGGTCACGGTGTTCACCGGTTCGGGCACGGTTTACGGTGAGAACGGTGTCAGCAAGCCGGTCACTGCTGGACATTCCTACCGTATCGACGATTCACGCCTGGCCAGTGTGACGGTTCGCCGGCTTCCCGAGCCGGATGCATTCGACCGCTTCAGCACCTCCCGGGATGGACGCTACGAGCGTTCGATCTCGCGCCGCTACGTTTCCGAGGATGTGATCGGTTACGAAGACCTGGACGGATACGGCGACTGGAGCGCTTCGGCCGATTACGGCGAGGTGTGGTATCCGACGCGGGTCGCACGCGACTGGGCGCCGTATCACGATGGTCACTGGGCGTGGGTCGATCCGTGGGGCTGGACCTGGGTGGACAATGCCCCTTGGGGCTTTGCGCCATCGCATTACGGTCGCTGGGCCTATATCGGGAATCGCTGGGGCTGGCTGCCGTGCCGTTCGCGCGAGCGTTCAATCTATGCACCGGCACTGGTCGCCTTCGTCGGCGGCTCGCATTTCTCGATCGGCATCAACATCGGTGGTGGCGAGCCGGTCGGCTGGTTCCCGCTAGGCCCGCGCGACGTCTATCAACCGCCCTATCGGGTTACGCAGGACTACTTCACGAACATCAACGTGACCAATGTGCGGGTCGTCAACAATACGACGATCATCAACAACACCTACAACAACTACATCACGAACAGCCCGGGCAGCTCGATCACCTACAACAACCGCAATGTGCCCGGCGCGGTCACCGTGGTTCCGCGCAATGTGTTCACAGGCGCGCGACCGGTTGCGGGTGCCGCGATGAAGATCAATCCAAAAGACCTGGCGCAGGCGCAGGTCACGCCGATCCTGCGCGTCGCACCGAATGCAGGGAGCCTCGGCGTCAGGCCCGGTTCGCGTCCGGCTGGCGTTCCCGTGCAACGATTTGAGGGTGGGCCGATCTTCGCGCACCACGCGCCACCGGCGGTTGCGGCACCGTTCGCCGAGCGGATCAAGGCGATTGGCAATCAGGGCGGCGCTCCGCTGGCACCAGAGCAGTTGAATACCCTGCGTCAGTCGCATGCGAACCAGATGCATGCTCCGCAGCGCGTGGTGATGGCAGCACCGGGCGGTAGCGCGATCAATTCGCCAGCGCGTCATGAAAACCGGCTGCCGCCGAACGCTGCGCCGGGCGCAACGGGCCCTGCTTTGCATGACAACCCCATCACCGTGCCTGCAGCGGCGGCAGGCGAGCGTCCGATGCGGACGGGCGAGCTGCCTTCGGCGCGCTTCGCGCATCCGCATGCCGGCGGTCAAGCACCGACGAATCAATCTGCCAATCCGCTCGCACCGAACAGCGGCCCGGGCATGCAACGTCCGTCTTCGGCGACGACCATGCCAGCGAATGGCGCGTGGGCGAACACCGTGCACCCGATGCAACCGTCGCATACCCCTGCGATGGACAACGTGCGGCAGGCGCAGCAACGCGACTCGATAAGGTCGCCGCGCGCGAACGATGCGTCAGCGCAGGATGCAACGGACGGACAAGCTGCCGATCAGCCGCGCATGCAGCATCACACGCCGCGTGCCGAGCCCATGCAGGACGTCGTGCGTGCGCCACGCGAACAGCAAGCGCCGATCGAACAGCCACGCATGCAGCATCAGACGCCGCGTGCCGAGCCCATGCAGGACGTCGTGCGTGCGCCACGCGAACAGCAAGCGCCGGTTGAACAGCCGCAACCGCGTGTCATCCGTGAACCGATGCAGCGCCATGAACTGCCTGCGCAACGCATTGAACCGCAACAGATCGAACCGCGCGCTCCGCGCATGCAGCCTGAGCCGCGCCCGCAAATTCAGCCGCAACAGCAGCCCCCGCGCAGGGATGCGCCCCAAGTGGATTCCCTTCGGTCACAAGCACCGCGAGCGCAGGATGCGCAACAACGGATGCCCCGCGCCGAGCGTCCGGTGAAAGACGAGCCGACCGAGAAGAAGCCGAAGGACGAGCAGGATCAAGATCAGCATTGATGCGATGCGACGGATATCGCGTGGCGAGTTTCCGCGCGATATCCGCGATCCGCGCGATCAGGGCGCTTTTCTGACCGTCAACACCGCAGTCCTGGTGTTGCCCGAATAGATCGCTGTAAGTGTCAGCGTCGTCGCAACAGTGACCACCTTGCCGGTGACGACGAACGAAGTCGTCACCGAGCCTGCCGGAACCGTGACGTTCATCGGAACCGTGACCGCCGCCGTATTTGAACTCGCGAGCGCAACAACGATTCCTCCGGCTGGAGCCTTCCCGGTCAATTTCACGGTTACTGTCGCGGTACCCGCGCTATTGACCACGCTCGGGCTCACGCTGATGGAATGCAGTGCCACGATCGCAGGAACGACGTTGAAAGCCGCGGACTTGACCACGCCCGCATAACTGCCTGTCACTTTCGCGGCCGTAGTATCCGACACCGCCGTCGTCGTGATGGTGAAGGTTGCGGAGGTCGCACCGGCGGGAATACTGACCGTGCCCGGTACCGAAATCGGGCCAGTGGACGCCAATGCGACAACCACGCCGGATGCCGGAGCTGCGGCAGACAGTTTCGCCCTGCCGGTTGCATTGCTGCCTCCAGCGACCGGATTCGGCGTGACCGAAACAGCACTCAGGGTTGCCGCCGCGACTGGATTCCAGCCCAGTTGAACGACCTCGAAATCGCTCGCGCTCAACGCCCCGAACGCGGGATTGAGCACATTGTTGTCCCAGTTTGTGTCGTAGGTGCCGCTGATGTACATGTCCGAGCCGTTGTCGGCGACGATCAACCCATAGGTTTTCATCGCCCGGAAGATCTTCTGCATCTCCGGAGTGAATCCTGAAATGTTCTTGGTAGCCTTGAGCCGCAGCCGCGCCCCCATCGGCAATGCGCCACTCGTCGACCCAGCCTTGTGCGACCCCGGGTACACATAACCGTTGCTGGAGCGCACAGTCACCCGGAATGCATGCTTGATATCGGCGACGCTGGTGCCGTAGGCGTTGTAAACCTCGTCGTAGCGCACCAGCCCCGGGAAGATCGCCAGGCCCGCCGCGTCCGCCGAGGTCCAGCCATCGGGCCTGCGGTCGTTCTTGTTCATGTCGAAGAATGCGCCGGAACCGGCCTGCCACTGCGCGCCGTCGTACCAGACGTTGTAGAGCTCGTAGAGGTACTTGCTGTTGCGATCGACGATCAGCAGATGGCGGTCAGCGTTGTTGCGCTGATCCACATCGCCGGGTGCGCCACCCTCGACCCAATGTTCCAGGGTGATCGCCTGGGTCGGAACCGGATAGAACGCGAAGCTCTGACCGGTGCTGTGATTGACGCCATCGCTTTCATCGGAATACTGGAATTGCACCGCCACTTTCGGTGTCGCGCTGGTGCCAGTACCGTCCACAACCACATACGGAAAACCGTAGATGTTGACGCTACCCGGCGATTCGTCCCCGCCGAAGTCGGGATGCAGATGCCGGGTGCCGCCATTGTTGATGAACGCGATGTAATTCGCCGATTTTGGATCGACCGGAGCGCTGCTGATATCGAGGTTCCACCAGTTGGTCGCCGGGAATTCCGGCACCGGCTGCGGAAGCGGGCCGCCCTCGACGGGTCCGCCGGTGGCATGCGCGCCGCCCGCAAGCATGCACAGGATGGACAGACAGAAGGCACGCAAGCCCGAGGGAGTGATGCTTTTCATGATGAGCTCCGGCACCTGCACGAGGCGACTGATTCGATTCGCAACTTCGGCGCGTCGCCGGCGAACCAGCGACGCGCCCCTGCCCCCAAGGCGCATCTGAACCTAGCACCGAAGATCGTCCAGAATTGCGAACTTCGTCAAGGAATCCGGGTTCCGCCAAGGAATTCCGGGTTCCGAGTTCTGGTTCTGACATGACAAGGAACGCAGCAACGGCGGCAATGCGGCCACCGACCGGAATCATCGATCCTTCGGTAACTGGAGTCGTGAGCGGCGAATGTGTTGTTAGAAGGCCTGATCCTGCGCCTTGTCGCGAAGGCGACCGGCATCGGATAGGTGGCATGCAGCGTGCCGATACCGACAAAGCACGATGTCGCTACTGGTTCTGATCGCATCGGCATGACGCTGGCTTGTGCACCGAGCCAAGATCGCAAAACGGAGAAACTCGCCGCGCTGATCGCTTCGCGTCGACAGAACGCTGGTATCGTCAGGCCCACTGTCAGGATGCCGCACCACCATTGCCCGCCAAACCTCCGCGCCGTGCCGTTGCTGTCTGTTTCTCCGCATCGAACGCTTTCTCGATTTGCTCAACACGAACGCCATTGTCTGGGCCAGGGCGAGTGCTGGAAGATCGCCATGTAGCTACCGCTTACGCATCATCGTCACATTGTGATTCTTGTGGATGTAGCCGCTCATCGCTCACCGATCTTACGCCGAAAGTGACGCGAAATATGACTCGAAGGGATTCAGGTTATGAATGTTGCAGCTATTGATATTAGTGGCGAGGACACAAAGAGGTCATCGAATACCGGATTGCTGAATAAAATCGATCACAATTCCAATTCCGTAGAACCTAGCTTGGTTCATCTTCCATACCGTCCCGATATCGATGGGTTGCGCGCAATCGCGGTTCTTGCGGTTATCAGTTTTCACGCGTACCCGGATAGGATTACCGGTGGATTTGTTGGAGTGGACATATTCTTCGTGATTTCCGGCTTTCTGATCAGCGGCATCATTTTCCGAAATCTCGAAAGCAAAAGCTTCAGTTATCTGGACTTCTACGCGCGGCGCGCAAAGCGCATCTTCCCCGCGTTGCTGGCCATGCTGTTTACGAGTTTCGCATTTGGGTGGTTTGTTTTGCTTCCTACCGAATATAAGCAATTTGGTAAGCATTTGGCAGCGGCTTCAACATTTGTTTCCAATTTTGTACTATGGGATGAAAGCGGATATTTTGACACGGCCTCCGATATGAAGCCGTTACTTCATTTGTGGACATTGGCAATTGAAGAGCAATTCTATGCAGTCTGGCCGATATTGCTTGGCGTGGCGTATAAATGGAAACGCAATTTCCTAGCGATTACAGTATGTATAGCGCTTATTTCATTTTTAATCAATATCTACGCTATTGAGCCGTTTCCCGTAGCGACATTTTATTCTCCGCTTACGCGCTTTTGGGAGCTGATGGTTGGAGGAGTCCTGGCCTATATCGTTTCGCACAATCCGGAATATATACCAAAGAAAAAATACTGGTTATCCGGAATCGGCTTGCTGCTGATTGCGTTTGGCATCTTCATTTTGACCAAGGCCGGGTATCCAGGCTGGTGGGCATTGATGCCTACTTTGGGGGCTGTGTTGGTAATTTCCGCAGGGCCCGATACATGGTTAAATCGGCACATACTCAGTAACAAATTAGCAGTACGCATCGGCTTAATAAGTTATCCGTTGTACTTGTGGCATTGGCCATTGCTGGCTTACGCGCGAATCGCGTCGGAGCAACATTCGTTGCCGATCATGTTAAATGGAGGTGCCATCCTGATCAGCGTAGTGTTGGCCACAATCACATTCAGGTACATTGAGTTACCCATTCGCTTCGGGAAATACAGCAAAGTCGCGATCACGCTGCTGAGCGCCTTGATGGTTACAAGTGGAATTCTGGGATGCATGACATATCTAAATGATGGCTTCAGGTCGCGGGAAAAAATGATGGCACTTATCGAAAAAGCTGACAACCTCGAATTTGGTACGCATTGGAATGGCTGGGAAACTGACACCCGACATTGCAAGAAGAATGGCCAGAGGGCAGGATGCAAAATCCTTAAAAGCACGGGCGAACCGGAAATTGCAGTGATTGGAGACAGTCATGCGGTTCATCTCGCTACCGGACTTGCAGAATTTTTTCGCGAAAGACACGAAAACATCATCATAGAATACAGCGCAGCGTGCATGCCTTTTTTTGAAGTGCAAATATCTGGAAAAACGTATTTTTCATGCGCAGATCATTTCAACGAGCGCGCACTGAATAGCGTAATGCAATCAGCATACATCAACACAGTCATCTTGAGTGGATATGCCGATTTGTATATACATGATAATCGTGGCGTGGAGATGAATGATAACAGCATAGCTGCTTCAGGCTTCAGTCCGCTGTTCTTGACTGAACAAGGCAAAAAAAATGCATCCGCGTTCCGAATTTCGATGGCAAATACGCTTGAGAGATTGGTTGGTGCTGGAAAGAAAGTAATCTTCTTGGTCGATATACCTGAATTGTATTTTGATCCGCATGAATGCATTTCCATTCGGCCGCTGAGAATCGGGCAGCGTACCTTGAGATCACCATGCACGATCGATCGGAAGGCGTTCGATCAACGCTCCATGGTATATCACCAAATTGTGGATGAGGAGGAAATGCGCTTCCCATCCGTGAAATTTATTCGAGGGTATCAGGCACTATGTGATCGAGACAAATGCTATGCATCGATCGATGACAATTTAATTTATATATCCAGCGATCACCTTAGCCCTTCGGGAAGCCGATACCTAATTGAAAGCATCAAAAGTGATTTATCAGACGCTCTGATGCGGTGACCTCATGACGCCCTTTCAAATGTTCTTCCAGCAGACGATCCTCCACGAACTCGCTGAAATGATCGAACGTGAGTGCGTGTACGTTGCGCCAGCCAAGACGGCTGTGGATGCTCATCGCCACCTACTCGGCGGTGCCATCCCCCGGACTCCCATTCAACGTGCACAAAGCCGCTGTGACGCTCAACGAGCGTGACCAGGGCACCCGCAATACTGGCCGGTCACATGGTGTCGCCGTCCCAATCGCCCAGGCGACTGCGTGCGGCCAACCACCGCAGGGCGTTCGTGGATCGAGCGGCGCAAGCATCGTCGCGTCAATCACACCTGAATTGAAACCCACTTCCGCCGATCCGCCGGGGCCAGGCATGGGTGCGCAGGCGCGGCGGCCTGCTATTCTTCGGCGACTCCATACGCCTGCGGATGCCGACCATGGGTTTCGTTCGACTGTCCTGCGCCGTCGCGATGTTCGCGCTCGTACTCACCGGCTGCGGCGGTGGCACTATGCGCAAGAATATTTTCCCGCCGCGCGCGAGCATCCAGCAGATCTCGGTACAGGCCGACGGCAGCTGGAAACTGCAATTGCGCCTGCAGAACTTCAGCAACGTGTCCACGACCTTCTCGAAAGTCGAAGCGAAGATCGACATCGCAGGGACGGACGCGGGCAATGTGGATGTCTCGCCGTCGATCCGGATCGGGCCCGAGTCCGCCGATCTGGTCGAGGCCGCTCTCAAGCCCTCGCCCGCAGCGGCCGCCAAGGTCGCGGCGCTGCACGGCAGCGGAAACGTGCGCTACAAGCTGACCGGACGCATCGTCACCACGGACCCAGCCGGCAACCATCCGTATGCGTTCGAGAGCCAGCTCAGCCCCGTCCCCGGTCTCGACGGCGTGCTGCGCTGAGCCGCCCGGCATCACCCCTCGCTTCAATCCCTGTCTGACAATCGCTGCCTGCAATCCATCCGACCCGGAGTTGTGCATGAATCGCTATGAAGCCCCGCTGCGCGACATTCGTTTTGCGCTGTTCGATGTCATCGGCGTCGAGGCGCTGTATGCACGACTGGGCTTCGTCGGCGCGCAACGCGATGTGATGGATGCCGTGCTCGACGAGGCCGCACGATTCACCGAAACCGTGCTGGCGCCATTGAACGCGGTCGGCGACGAAATCGGCTGCGCTTTCGACAAGGCCACCGGAGCGGTAACGTCGCCGCCGGGCTTCAAGCATGCGTATGAGCAATTCGTCGAAGGCGGCTGGAACGGGCTGGTCGCGCCGGAGCAATTCGGCGGCCAGGGCATGCCGGAATCGTTCGGCGTCGCGCTCAAGGAAATGATCGACGCATCGAACCTGGCCTGGGGCAACTATCCGCTGCTCTCGCATGGCGCGACCGAGGCGCTCAAGCACCATGGCGAAGCGTGGCAGCAGGACGCGTTCCTGCGTCCGATCATCGAAGGCCGCTGGACCGGCACGATGTGCCTGACCGAATCCCACTGCGGCACCGACCTTGGTCTTTTGAAAACACGTGCTGCGCCGAATGAAGATGGAAGCTTCGCGGTCTCCGGCACCAAGATCTTCATTACTGCCGGCGAACACGACCTCACCGAAAACATCGTGCATCTCGTGCTCGCGCGCCTGCCGGATGCGCCTGCTGGCACCAAGGGCATTTCATTGTTCATCGTGCCGAAATCGAAGGTCGGTCGCGACGGCGTCATGAGCGAACGCAATGCGGTGCATTGCGGCAGCATCGAACACAAGATGGGCATCCATGGCTCATCGACCTGCGTGATGCATTTCGACAACGCGCAGGGTTGGCTGATCGGCGAGCCGAACAAGGGTCTGCATGCGATGTTCACCATGATGAATACCGCGCGGCTTGCGGTCGGCATCCAGGGCCTTGGGCTTGCGGACCGCGCGTACCAGAACGCGTTGGCGTATGCGCGCGATCGTTTGCAGATGCGTTCGCTGTCCGGCGCGAAATTCCCGGACAAGCCGGCCGATCCGATCATCGTGCATCCCGACGTACGCCGCATGTTGCTGACCTGCAAGTCGCTGATCGAAGGCAGTCGCCTGTTGAGTTATCACGCTGCGACCCTGGTGGACGTGCTCGCCTGCGCGACCGACGCCGACGAGAAGCGCCGTGCCGACGAGTTGCTCGGATTCCTGACTCCGATCGTCAAGGCCTGCCTGACCGAATGGGGCATCGAATGCACCTATCACGCGCTGCAATGCTTCGGCGGCCACGGCTATATCCGCGAACACGGCATGGAGCAGCTCGCGCGCGACGCGCGCATCACGACCCTGTACGAAGGCACCACCGGCATCCAGGCGCTCGACCTGCTGGGCCGCAAGATCATGCAATTGCAGGGCGCTGGCTTGCAGCAGTTTCTCGCGATGATCCAGGCATTCTGCGCGGAGCATTCCGGCAATGCGGATCTCGCCGAGTTCGTCGATCCGCTCGCACAAAGGGCGCAGGAATGGCAGGCGCTCACGATGGAAGTCGGCAAGAAGGCGATGACGAATGCCGACGAGGTCGGTGCGGCGTCGGTGGATTACCTGTTCTATTCGGGCTATGTCGCGCTGGCTTACTGGTGGGCGCGGGCGGTTGCTGCAGCCGATGCAACCGCGTACGAGGCCAGGACCGCCAAGCGCGAGACCGCGCGCTTCTACTTCGCGCGCATCCTGCCGCGCACATTGACCCATGCCGCTGCAATCCGGGCCGGTGCAGCGCCGCTGCTCACGCTGGATGCGGCCTTGTTCGACAGCTGAAAGCGCATGCAGACGCATTCGGTCTGCGCGATCGGACACACGTTTCCGGCAACCTGCCCGACCGCCTACTCAAAGCGTCGCCATTGGTGTATATGCTGAAGTCCCATGGAGTCAGATACAGCGCAGCTTCGATCGATCCGTAACCGGGAGCACGAGGCCCCTGCGAACCATCGCGCCGGAGGCAGCTCGATGCTGCGTTCGGTCGATGCGTTGTGTGGCATCGAAGGCTGCAACAATCATGACGGCGTGCATCCACGCGTGCTCTCGCTGGACTCCCACGGCCATATCCTCGACTGGATCAACTGGCAGGACGCCGCCTGTCTCTACGTCCGCGATGCGGTGGTGTGGACCCTCGGCGAGCCCTGCCTCACCATTCACGGCGGTTACAACCGTCTGCTCTGTTCGCAAAGCGTGCTTGAGCTGCATCCGATCGTCGCCTCGCGCGGGCATGCGCGCGGACATGCGCTGTCGCCCTCTCCCGCGCTGACGAACACTGCGCTGTTCGCGCGCGACGCTTCGCTGTGCCTGTATTGCGGCAATGAATACAACCGCCACCATTTGACGCGCGACCATGTGCTGCCGCTCTCACGCGGCGGTCGCGACGTCTGGGAAAACGTGGTCTGCGCATGCTTCCATTGCAATTCGCGCAAGGGCGGCCGCACTCCGCAACAGGCGGGCATGCCCTTGCTCGCGGTGCCGTATCGGCCGAGTTGGGTTGAACACCTGATCCTGTCGAATCGCCACATACTCGCCGACCAGATGGCCTTCCTGAAAAGCCATTTGCCCAAGCGCAACCCGCGCGCAGGATAAAGCCACCTGGCCCGGTCGCGTTGACGTGCCGCGCCACTTCGACAACACTGCAAAACGATGACGGTCGCACAAGGGGTACCGGATCATGTCGACGATCTGTTTCACCGGCATGGATCGTGCCGAAGAGACCAAGCTCAAACTGCTGCTCTCGGAAGCCAACGAATGGCTGGGCGGTGCCTGGCATCTTGTTCCAGAAGCGCAAGCGCATGTCCTCGTGGTGGATCTGGAATCCATCTACGGCCACATGACCTGGCTGAAGGTGCACAACAGCGGCAAGTACCTGATCGCGTTGACCTCGCGCGCGGAATCCGAAGCCGACCACATGCTGCTGCGCCCGGTCACGGTCGATGCGCTGGTCGAGGCCCTGTCGCAGGTGACGGCTGCCAGCAAAGCGACCGCCACCCCGTCGATGACGGCCGCGCAAGCAATGGCCTCTGCGCGCGAGGCAGGCGCACACATCCCTGGGCCGACGCCGCACAGGGAGGTACAAGAACGGTCTCCGCAACCCGCCGCATCGCAATCTCCCTACGGGATCCCCTCAGCGGTGCCGAACATCCAGCAGCCCATGCCTCAGCAATCGCGCGCAGCGCCCACGCCTGCCGCAGCATCGTTACCCAAGGCGCCGCCCCAGGCCCCGCCTCCATCAAGGCCTGTTGCACCACCACGTTCACGGGACTCTGTGCTCTGGGATTACCTGCAAGCTGGCGGCCTGCCAGGGCCTTCGCGCTTGGCGATCGACGGCGCGCCTGCTCTGGTGGTCGACCCGCAGAACGACACCTATCTCGGCGGACCGAACCTAAAGCCCTACCTCCCGTATTGCGAACTTGGCTCCGTGCGCGCCGACCAATGGCAACCGATTGCTCCGGCCGAATTCGCCGCGCTCAAGCCTGCGCATGGCCAAGGCCAGCCACTGGCGCGACTGCGCTGGCTGCACGCGCTGGTGCAGGGGGGCGGCCATCTTGCGACCGGTTACGATCCGGGCGACAAATTCCACCTGACCAAATGGCCGAAGACCGAACGCGAATATCCGCGACATCTGCGCATCGCCACCGCGATGATGCAGGCACCGGCGACCCCGGCCGAACTGGCTGCGCAGAGCGATGTCGTTCTGGCCGATGTCAACGATTTCATCAATGCCAGTCTCGATTCGGGATATGCCGAGGTCTACGCCCCGCCGCCTTCAACGCCGCAATCGGGAGCCAAATCGGGCGGACTACTCGGTCGCCTGCGCGGTCTGCGCAACGGCTGATCGTGCGGGCAGTGCATCGGTTTCCTTGCCCCTGCCCGCATCGGGGCGCGACAATGGCGGGCCATGATCGACGCCCAGCGCTATCCGCGCCTCTCCCGCATTGATGTTCCCGCCGACCTGCGGCAGTTCCCCGAAGAGGAGCTGCCCGCGATCGCCAGGGAGCTTCGCGCCTACCTGATCGAATCGGTGTCCGCATCCGGCGGTCATTTCGGCGCGGGTCTGGGCGTGATCGAGCTGACCGTCGCCCTGCATTACCTGTACGACACGCCGACCGACCGCCTGGTCTGGGATGTCGGCCACCAGTGCTATCCGCACAAGATCCTGAGCGGCCGCCGCGACCGCATTGCCACCGTCAAGCAGAAAGACGGCGTGGCGCCCTTTCCACGTCGCGACGAATCCGAGTACGACACCTTCGGCGTCGGCCATTCCTCGACCTCGATCTCGGCGGCGATGGGTATGGCGATCGCATTGCAACGCGCGCACGACCCGCGCCGCGTAGTCGCGGTGATCGGCGATGGCGCGATGACCGCAGGCATGGCCTACGAGGCTCTCAACCACGCTGGCGGCATGGATCCCAATCCCGACCTGCTGGTCATCCTCAACGACAACCGGATGTCGATCTCCGAGAACGTGGGCGGCCTGACCAAGATGCTTGGTCGGATGATGAGCAGCCGCACGATGAACGCGGTGCGCGAGAGCGGCAAGAAGCTGCTCGGCGGCAGGTCGCGTCCGGCCGGGCGCTTCGTGCGCCGCTGGGAAGAACACTGGAAAGGCATGTTCGTGCCGAGCACGCTGTTCGAGGAAATGGGCTTCCATTACAGCGGCCCGATCGACGGCCACGACCTGCCCGCGTTGGTGAGCGCCTTGAAGACACTGAAAACCCTCAAGGGCGCGCAACTGCTGCATGTGATCACCACCAAGGGCAAGGGTTTTGAGCTGGCCGAGGGCGACCAGATCGGCTACCACGCGGTCAGCCCGTTCGACCCATCCAAGGGCATGATCAGCAAGCCCGGCGTCAAGAAGCCCACCTACACCGACATCTTCAGCGACTGGCTCTGCGACATGGCCGCAGCCGATCCCAAGCTGATGGGCATCACTCCGGCGATGCGCGAAGGTTCGGGACTGGTGCGTTTCAGCAAGGAGTATCCGGATCGCTATTTCGATGTCGCGATCGCCGAGCAGCACGCGGTCACGCTCGCTGCCGGCATGGCTTGCGAGGGCGCAAAGCCGGTCGTCGCGATCTATTCGACCTTCCTGCAGCGCGGTTACGACCAGTTGATCCATGACGTTGCGTTGCAAAATCTCGACGTGCTGTTCGCGATCGATCGCGGCGGCGTGGTCGGGCCGGACGGTGCGACGCATGCGGGCACGTTCGACCTGAGTTTTTTGCGCTGCATCCCGAACATGGTGGTGATGGCGCCGGCCGACGAAAACGAATGCCGCCGGATGCTGACCACCGGCTTCCGCCACAATGGCCCGGCTGCGGTGCGTTATCCGCGTGGTTCGGGCACTGGCGTTGCTGTCGATGTCACGCTCGACACATTGCCGATCGGCCAGGCCGACCTGCGCCGACGCGGATCGAGGATCGCATTGCTTGCGTTCGGCGCACTGGTACCCGTCGCCGAACAGCTCGCTGCCGAGTTCGATTTGACCGCTGTGAACATGCGTTTCGTGAAGCCGCTGGACCGCGCGTTGCTGCTCGATCTCGCACGCACGCACACCGGTTTCGTCACCCTCGAAGACAACGCGATCATGGGCGGCGCTGGCAGCGCGATCGCCGAACTGCTTTCCTCCGAAGGCATCACGATGCCGATCCAGCACATGGGCCTGCCCGACGCGTGGCTCGAACACGCAAGCCGCGAACAGGTTCTCGCCGAAGCCGGGCTCGACCTGGCCAGTGCGCGCAGTGCATTGCTGAAACGCTGGCCGCAGTTGGCGACGACGATCAGCGCACCGAAAATCGCCGCGGGTTGAGCGGCGCTTGCCGATTTGCGGCACACTCGGAAACACACAAACATTTCGTCACGACGAATCGCGCTCAGGGGAGCATTCAATGATCACGCTGTTCGACAAACAGACCGACCGCAACATCGGCGAGATTTCCGAAGGCGAACTGCAGTTCCTGATCGATGAGCTTGAGGAAGAGGATCGCCACGACCGCGATTACTACATCGACGCGACGACCATCGATTATCTCGTCACCCGCAAGGCCAACGCGCACCTGATCGCGTTGCTGCGCAGCGCGGTCGGCGATTCGGACGGTATCGATATCCGCTGGGATTGAGGTAACGCGTTGCGTGCGCGATGGATCGGTACACCGGCAATCATTCGCGCCAATGCCCACAGGTCACCCGCTCGCGCGCTTCGATATCGCGGTGCGTGACGACTTGCGCAAAACCCGCAGCTTCGAGCAATCCGCGTACCGCCGCACCCTGTTCCCATCCGTGCTCCAGCAGCAGCCAGCCACCCGGCAGCAGGTGCGACGATGACTGGATGACGATCGTGCGGATCGCATCCAGGCCATCGCTACCAGACACCAGCGCGGCGTGCGGTTCATGGCGCAGATCGCCATGATCCAGGTGCGGATCGTCGGCGGCCAGATACGGCGGATTGCTCACGATCGCATCGAAGCGTTGATCGCCCAGCGGCGCGAACCAGTCGCCGTGCACGCAATGCACGCGCGACGACAAGCCAAGCGTCTGCGCATTGGATTGCGCGACGGCGAGCGCAGCAATGCTGGAATCCACGGCAACGATGTCTGCAAGCGGCCGTTCGCTGGCGATTGCGAGCGCGATGGCGCCGCTGCCGGTTCCGAGATCGGCGACGCGTATCAGCGCGTCCGATGGCAATACTGCGAGTGCGCATTCGACCAGCAACTCGGTGTCCGCTCGCGGAATCAGTACATCCGGGGTGATTCGCAGATCCAGCGACCAGAACCCTTGTCGCCCGATCAATTGCGCGACCGGCTCGCCGCGCACGCGTCGCGCGAGCAAGCCATCGAAGACTGCCGACGCGGTGCCGGACACCTTGTTGTCGGCATGCGCGTACAGCCATGCGCGCGGGCGATCCAGCGCGTGCGCCAGCAACAATTCAGCCTCCAGCCGCAGGTCCGGCCCAAGCTGATCGATTGCGCGGGACAACAAGGCAGCGACACGCACGATTTCTTGGGCCTGCATAAATGACTCCGGCGAGACGACGGCATCATGACGCCGTGAACACATCAGGGCCGCGATGATAACTTCCTGCATCGCAGAACAGGCTCGCCATGCCACGCCGTCGTCTCATCCAACTCTTCACAGCCATCGCCAGCGTGCTGGTCACAGGATGCACGCATATCGCGTTTGGCGTAGCCAACCTCGGCGTGGATGCCGGTGCGGTTCAGTCCATCGCATTCGATCCACAGCATGCGTTATCGCTTGACGTGCACCGACCAGCCGCAACCAACCGCAAGGCAACAACCGTGGTGTTCTTCTACGGCGGCAGCTGGCGCAACAACACGCGTCAGGATTACCGCTTCGTCGGCCAGTCGCTCGCACGCGCCGGCTTCCTGGTGATCGTGCCCGACTATCGCAAGGCACCGCAGGTTGTGTTCCCGGCATTCATCGAGGACTCCGCGCGTGCGGTCGCGTGGGCAAAACGGCACGCTGCGGAATACGGCGGCGATCCGTCGCGGATCTTCCTCGTCGGGCATTCGTCCGGTGCGCACATGGCTGCGATGCTCGGCACCGACGGCCGCTACCTGCACGCGGTCGGTATGCAGCCGCGCGATCTGGCTGGCATCGTGGGACTGGCCGGCCCTTACGATTTCCTGCCACTCACCGACCCCGACATCAAGCAGGCCTTCGGTCCGGAGTCCGAATGGCCGACATCGCAGCCGGTGAACTTCGTGGACGGCGACGAACCGCCGTTTCTGCTGCTGCAAGGCACCGCCGACAAGCTGGTGTGGCCGCGCAATGCACCGCGACTGGCGGCAAGACTACGCGCGGCGAACGAACCGGTTGAAGTCCGGATGCTTGAAGGAACCGGTCATGCAGGCCTGCTGGTCGACCTCCTGCGCGATGCGTCGCCAGTGCGGCAAGACGTGCTGCATTACCTGAACTCCATCAACGCAACAGATGCACCGCTTCGATCACGACCGACGCAATGAAGCCGGTGAGGAAGCAAATGTAACTGAGCCGCAGGTAACGGTATTTGTGGTGCGAGAGGTAACTGCCTAGCGAATAGATATCGCTCGCCATCGTGCGATACACCGAACCATCGACCTTCAGCCGCTCGGAGAGCTCGCGCAGGTAGCGCTCCTGGCTGAGTTCGGCGAAATGGCCGAAGAACAGCAGGTTGAAATGCGGCGGCAGCGGCTGCCCCGGTTTCAGGCGCAGCGGCCGGTATTTCGGCAATACAGCGAGGATCGCAAGCAGCAAGGCGGCAAGCGTGAAACCGGTCAGCGTGATCACACTCGTACGCAATGCCGGCTCGCCCATCCGTCCAAGACTCAATGTGAGCACGATCGACGATACCGTGATGATGATGTTGGCCTTGGTGTCGGCCATCGTTGACAGCGCGACATGGTGCTGCTGCGTGGTACGCAGGATCACGTCGGCGGTGTTGCGTTCCGGAATCGCGGCATACAGCGCGCGAACCTCCTCGCTGTCGGGCGATTCGGGGTGCGGCGATTGGTGATGGATCGGGCCCGACCCGTCGACATCGCTATCGTTCGTGGATTGTCCGCTCATCACACCCCCTGCAGTCACGCTACGTTAGCGCAATCTGCAACAAGCGTGCATTGTTTTGCCTCCACTTGCACATCACGGAGCGGCTACGCAACCGCAACCTGTTCCAGCGTCACCGCAACCGCATGGATCACCGACGCGATGCGTACGATGCTCTGCACGCCCTGCGCGCTGACACTGTGCTGGCGCAGTGTCTTCTCGTGCGAGTCCAGGCACATGCCGCAACCGTTCACCGCCGATACCGCGAGCGATGCGGCCTCGAATGCGACCTTCTCGATGCCGGGATTGGCCATCACGTTCATGCGCAGACTGGCGCGCAGTGTTTCGTATTCCTTGTTCGCGACCAGATGCGTGAACCGATAGTAGACGTTGGTCATGCCCATCATCGCGGCGGCTGCGCGCACGCCGTCGAGTTCGGTCGCGTCGAGTTGTTCGGAGGCGAGCGTTTCGATCGCGCGCGTCAACGGAACATGGCGCGCGGCGAGCGCCGAGGCGAGCGCGACCGCGCGGATTTGCTTCGCAGTCAAGCCGGGCGCGCCGCCTTCGCTGAGCACCGATTCGAGGTTCAGGCGCAGGTCCTTGGCGTAGGGTGGAAGGGCATCCTTGATGGCGTCGAGGTTCATGGTGTTCCTTGTCGTTTATGAACTCTTCTCCCTTCGGAAGACGACATCTCCACTGGAGATGTCACCCGAAGCGGACGAGGGGCGTTCTTGCCAAGACTTTCCGGGCAAGAGCAGCCCCTCACCCCAACCCCGTTGCTAGGCTCGTTCCTCGCCAAGCAACTCCCGACCCTCGCTTTTCAGCTAGGGCGCTTAACCGCGCGCAAGCCAATGGCTCGCAAGCCGCACGGCTTCGCCCCGATGGGAGAGGGGCTTTCATCAAGCTGCCTTGAGCGTGTCGTCGCCCTGCTTCCAGTTGCACGGGCACAGCTCGTCGGTCTGCAGCGCGTCGAGCACGCGCAGCACTTCGTCCGGGCTGCGGCCGACGCTGAGATCGGTGACGTACACGAAGCGGATGATGCCGTCCGGGTCGACGATGAAGGTCGCGCGCTGCGCTACGCCTTCATTCTTGTCGAGGATGCCGAGCGCCGACGTGAACTCGCGCTTGATGTCCGCCAGCATCGGGAACGGCAGGTCGCGCAGGTCGTTGTGGTGTGTGCGCCAGGCGTGGTGAACGAACTCGCTGTCGGTGCTGCCGGTCAGCAGCTGCGCATCGCGGTCGAGGAAGGCCTGATTCTTCGCGGCGAAGCCGGCGATCTCGGTCGGACAGACGAAGGTGAAATCCTTCGGATAGAAGAACAGCACCAGCCACTTGCCCTTGTAGGTGTCGTTGTCGATCTCGGTAAACGCCTTGGCGAGATCGGTGGATACAGTCGCCTTGAGGCTGAATTGCGGAAGTTTGTCGCCAACGGTCAGCATGGGAATCTCCTGATGGGGGATGGGTTGCGGGTCGATCTGAAACAAGCCCGGCCATTATTGCAGCGCAGCATGATATTTCCAATGAATTGTTCATATCATCTCGATAGCTTTGGTCTATAGATCTGATTTGCCATCGAGACATGAATGAACCTGCGAGACCTGCAATACCTGATCGCACTAGCCGACCACCGGCACTTCGGCCGTGCGGCTGCGGCGAGCTTCGTCAGCCAGCCGACGCTATCGACCCAGATCAGGAAACTCGAGGACGAACTCGGCGTAGCGCTCGTCGAACGCGCACCGCGCAAGGTCATGCTGACGCCGGCCGGTCACGACATCGCCGAGCGGGCGCGGCGCATCCTCGCCGAGGTCGATCAACTCAAGGAGTCCGCGCGGCGCACGCGCGATCCCGAAGCGGGCAGCGTGCGGCTTGGCATCTTCCCGACCCTCGGACCGTACCTGCTGCCGCATGTGCTGCCGCAGATCCGCGAACGTTTCCCGCGGCTCGAGTTGTTGCTGATCGAGGAGAAGACCGAAATCATCCTGCGCCAGTTGCGTGAAGGACGGCTCGATGTCGGCGTGCTCGCATTGCCGCTGCACGATGAACAGTTGCACGTGGAATTCCTGTTCGAGGAACCATTCGTGCTCGCGGTTCCGAGCACGCACGCCCTGGCTCGCCGCAATTCCCTGTCGCTGCACGATCTCGCCCACGAACGCCTGCTGCTGCTTGAAGATGGCCACTGCCTGCGCGACCAGGCGCTGGATGTCTGCACGCTCGCGGGCAGTGGCGAACGTAACGGCTTTCGTGCGACCAGCCTGGAAACACTGCGGCAGATGGTCGCGGCGGGCGTCGGCATCACTCTGTTGCCGACGTTGTCGATCAAGCCACCGGTCGCGCATTCAAGCGACATCCATCTACTGCGCTTTCGCGACTCGCATCCGAGCCGACGCATCGGGATGGTGTGGCGGCGCAGTTCAGCGATGGCGGAATTCCTGCTCAAACTCGCGGACGTATTTCGCAGCCTGCCGAAGGAGTTGCTCAAGCCCGGCACTGAATCGACTGCCCCGGCAAAGTCACCTCCGATGCAAGCAGCTACGAAGCGCAGGCCGAAGCACTAGCGAATTCCCTCTCCCGCCGGGAGAAGGTGGCCAACGGTCGGGTGAGCGGTGAACGAAGCAGTGCGACCCAAGCCGCGCTTCCCCTGTCCCGAAGAGTGAGGGCAGTGCGCCATCCGCTGCATCGCAGCATTCAGCGCGGCTATCGCAGGCATCGCAACAATCAATTTCCCCTTGCCATCCGCACGCGTTACGCTCGATCCGCCAGCGTAGTGGCTACCGTCATTCCATCGCCACGAGGTGATTCATGAGTCTCAAGGGCAGCAAAACCGAGGAAAACCTGAAAGCCGCGTTCGCCGGCGAATCGCAGGCCAATCGTCGCTATCTGTATTTTGCGCAGAAGGCCGATGTCGAAGGCTACAACGATGTCGCAGCGGTGTTCCGTTCGACCGCCGAGGGCGAGACCGGGCACGCGCATGGGCATCTGGAATATCTGGAAGAAACCGGCGATCCCGCGACCGGCCTGCCGATTGGCAGCACGTCGAACAATCTCAAGGCCGCGATCCACGGCGAAACGCACGAGTACACCGACATGTATCCGGGCATGGCCAAGACCGCACGCGATGAAGGCCACGACGAAATCGCCGATTGGTTCGAGACGCTGGCCAAGGCCGAACGCTCGCACGCCAATCGCTTCACCAAGGCGCTGAACGAACTGGTGTGAATTCATCCTTCAGAGGGCTGGGGTGAAGGAATTTCTTTCGGCCGCAATCAGCAGCCACCCTCATCCGCCTTCGTCACCTTCTCCCGCAGACGGGAGAAGGAATCAGCGCGCATTGTGAACGAACCCATGGCCGACGATCGCATCACATCCCGCGAAGGCAGTCTCGACGCGCCAACGCGGCATCCGATCGAATGGAAGACGCCCGCGTTCTGGGAACTGGCGGCGCTGGATGCCGAACTCGAACGCGTGTTCGACATCTGCCACGGCTGCCGTCGCTGCGTGAGCCTGTGCCGGGCGTTCCCGACCTTGTTCGATCTGGTGGATGCATCGAGAACACAGGAAGTCGATGGCGTGGCCAGGTCCGACTACGCCAAGGTCGTCGAGCAATGCTATCTCTGCGACCTGTGCTACCAGACCAAATGTCCGTACGTCCCGCCGCATGCGTGGAACGTGGATTTCCCGCACCTGATGCTGCGCGCGAAGGCGATCCAGCATCGCAATGGCGAGACGACCGCCGCTGCGAAATTGCTGAATACACGCACGATCGGCAAACTCGCGTCGATCCCGATCGTGGTCGAAGCGGTGAACTGGGGCAATCGCAATCCGACCATGCGCGGCGCTATGGAGAAAGTCCTCGGCGTGCACCGCGATGCGCAAGTGCCGCGCTACGAAAGTCGCACCGGGCGCAAGCGCCTCAAACACCTGCGTGAGGATGGCGCTGGGACTGCCGCAGGCCCGACGACCGGCAAGGTCGCGTTGTTCATCACCTGCTACGGCGACTACAACCTGCCGCAGATGGTCGAAGACCTCGCTGCGGTGCTGCGCCACAACGGCGTGCAGGTGAAACTGCTGAAGAAGGAAAGTTGCTGCGGCATGCCGAAGCTCGAACTCGGCGATCTCGACAGTGCCGAGAAATACAAGAACGCGAATCTGCCATTGCTTGCTGCTGCCGTGAACGATGGCTACGACCTGCTTGCGCCGATTCCATCATGCGTGCTGATGTTCAAGCAGGAACTTCCGTTGCTGTTCCCCGGCGATACCGATCTGATGAAGGTCAAGCGCGCCTTCTACGATCCATTCGAATACCTGATGCACCGGCACGCCGCCGGCTTGTTCAAGACCGACTTCAAGAACGCACTTGGCAAGGTCGTCTGGCAGGCAGCGTGCCACCAACGCGTGCAGAACATCGGCCCGAAAACACGCGATGTACTGAACTTGGTACCGGGTACCGAAGTCGTCACGATCGAACGCTGCTCGGGCCACGACGGAACCTATGGCGTGAAGAAGGCGACTTATGCGAATGCGCGGAAGATCGCCAAGCCGGTCGAGACGCGCGTGAAAAGCGCGGCACCGCAATACTTCACCAGCGACTGCGTGATGGCTGGTGCGCACATCGCGCACGGATTGAACGATGGCACGATCGCCGAGCATCCGATCACCCTTATCCGCAAGGCTTACGGAATCTGAAACATCATGCAGAAACTTTCGCGCACAGACCTGCTCACACTCGAAACCTATTCCGCGCAACGCCTCGACCTGCGTGGGCGCGCCCTCGCGCACAAACGGGTACGCACGCTGCACATCGGCGAGCACATCACCTTGTTGTTCGAGGACAGCATCACTGTGCAGGCGCAGGTGCAGGAGATGCTGCGGATCGAGCGCATCTTCGAGCCGACTGGCATCCAGGACGAACTCGATGCCTACAATCCGCTGATCCCCGATGGCGCAAACCTCAAGGCGACGCTGTTGATCGAATACCCGGACCCGCAGCAGCGCGCGGTCGAACTGACCCGGCTACGCGGCATCGAGCGTGCGTTTTACGCGGAGGTCGTCGGTCACGGTCGTGCGTCGTTGCATGCCGACGAGGATCTGGAGCGCAGCGACGACGACAAGACCTCCGCCGTGCATTTCCTGCGATTTGAATTCGCGCCGGATGCCGTCGCTGCATGCAAGTCTGGGGCGGTTTTGCGTTTCGGCATCGACGATCCGCGCATGCCGTTGCTGATCGATGCGATCGATCCGCTGCGCGCCGCCTTGCTGGCCGATTTCGACTGATTCGCACACGCTTCATGTGGCTGCCGATTCCTGATCGATCGGAATTTCATTAGACTGCACGCGCATGCCACGCTGGTTATGGATTCTCTTCGCAATCGCGCTCATGGGTTGGTGGCTCTCGTCACCGATCCATTGCGCGCGCGCGCGCGATCCCGGCGTACTGGTTGCCGGTGCGCCCGAACAACACAACCTCGACCACGCTACGGCATTCCAGGACAAGGACTTCCTGATCACGCCGCTCGCGGATTTCAATGTGACCGCGCGGGTGCTTTCGCGCGCCGACTACAACTACGATCCGACCTCGTCGATCTCGCCGACCGACCTGGCGATGGGTTGGGGCCGGATGTCCGACAGCGCCGTGCTGGCCAAGCTCGACATCAGCCAGTCCAGCCGCTGGTACACCTACCGCTGGGGCGCCGAAGGTCCGCCGATCCCTCAAGATGAAATTGTCCGCTCCAGCGCAAACATGCACATGCTTCCGGCCGACGACAGCGTGCGCGCAGCATTGAGCCTGGTCCGACCTGGCGACGTGGTGCACCTGGAAGGCCAGCTTATCGAGGCGCATGGAGCGAATGGCGGAACCTGGCGCAGCTCGATGACCCGCGACGACAGCGGCGACGGAGCCTGCGAAGTGGTGTACGTGCGCAGGCTGGTGGTGACGAAGTGAGCATCGCACGGCATTCCCTGCGCTAGCATGTGCGTTCGCCATCGACCGGTTCTTGCATGACACGCGCCGCCATCCCACCGCTGTTGTTGACGATCCTGCTCGCGCTCGCGTTCGTGCTGCCATTCCAGGGCACGCGCCACTTGTGGGGCACCGATGAGGGCCGCTACAGCGCGATCGCAGTGGAGATGATCGATTCCGGCGACTGGCTGGTGCCGCATCGGCATCCCGACTTTCCGCATTACGCCAAGCCGCCACTGACGTATTGGGCGCTTGCGTCCTCGATGACGGTTTTCGGCAAGAACGAATGGGCGTTGCGGTTGCCAAGCGCGCTCGCCTTCGTGTTGACCATCGCCTGCGTGTTCACGATGGGCAAACGGCTTATGCCCGAACGCTCATGGCTGTCGCCACTGGTCTGCGCGAGTACCGGCATGCTGTTCATGGCAGCGAATGTGATCAGTACCGATGCGCTGCTGTGCGGCTTCGAGACGCTGGGCATGACCGGCTTCGTGCTCGCATGGCGCGGCGAAACCCAGCGCATCGCCCGGCGCGGCGCGTGGATCATAGGCATCGGCTTCGGCCTGGCGTTCCTGACCAAAGGGCCGCCCGGACTGATTCCGCTGCTTCCGTCGCTGTGGTTCCGCTGGCGCAATCGCGCCGATTTCCGCGCCAATCCGTTCCATTGGAAAACACTCGCCGTGTGGGCGCTGATCGCGCTGCCGTGGTTCATCGCAGTGATCGCGCGCGATCACACCGTGTTGAGCTATTTCCTCGGCTACGAAACCTACGGGCGCATCTTCACCGATCAGGCCGATCGTCATCCGCAGTGGTACGGCTGGGCCGTCGCCTATGGCCCGGTTGCATTGGTCGGCGCATTGCCGTGGACACTGGTGTTGATCCTGGATGCATTCCGCCGTTCCGGGCAAACCCGCCCGCACGCGACCGACGAAAGCGATCGCGCTGCGCGTAAATTCCTGCTGCTATGGCTGCTGGTTCCGCTGGTGATCTTCATGCTGGCACGCTCGCGGATGGTGCTTTACGTGCTGCCGCTGCTGGTGCCGTTCGGCATGTGGACCGCACAACGATTGTGCGATGTGCGATTCAATGCTGCCGGAAAAATCCTGCTCGTACTCTGGTGCGTGCTGCTGGTCGGCGCGAAAGCGTATGGCGGCTACAGCAACTATGCCAAGGACGCGAGCGAGCTGTCCGCCAGCATCCGTGCGCAAGTGCACGAGCCGATTCGCGAAGTCATCTTCGTGGACGAGACCGCGTTGTATGGCGTGCGTGTGTATCTCGGTACGCCGGTGCTGCGGGTCAACTACGGCGACTCGCCGAATCCGTGGGTGGATCTGTCGTTGACGCAGGCGCTCGCGCAACAGCGCCCGCAGCGGCTATGGCTGGTGCACATGCAGACCGTGGGCCGATTCAACGACGACGTCGCAAAGACACACGGTCACGCGCGACAGGTCGTCAGCTATGGCCACTATCGCGGATTTGTGGTCGATCCGGCCGTGAAGCCGGTGGCACCCGACCCGATCAAATTCGATCAGGGAACGCCGGCACCGATCGGGCAACTCACCCCTGTCCCACCCAAGCCGCAGTAGCCGCCGGGATTCTTCGACAGATATTGCTGGTGCTCGTCTTCGGCGTAATAAAACGTCGGCGCGGGATACACGATCTCGGTGGTGATCTCGCCCTTGCCTGCGGCATTCAGGCGCTGCTGGTACGCATCGCGGCTCGCAAGCGCGGCGCGGTATTGTTCCTCGGTATCGCAATGGATCACCGAACGGTATTGCGTACCCGCATCGTTGCCCTGGCGCATGCCCTGGGTCGGGTCGTGTTTTTCCCAGAACGCGCGCAACAGTTCATCGAACGAAATCATTTCCGGGTCGTACACAACGAGGACTGCTTCGGTGTGACCGGTCTGCCCGGAACACACCTCGCGATAGGTCGCGTTCGGCATACTGCCGCCCGAATAGCCGACGGCCGTGGTGAACACGCCGGACAGTGTCCAGAACGCGCGCTCCGCACCCCAGAAACAACCCATGCCGAACTGCACTTGCTGCATGCCGGAGAATGCGCCCTCGCCGATCGCGCCCGCGCTCGACGAATTCCGGATCGGGCGACCATGAACGTGGTGGCGGTTAGTCACGTGCATCGGCATGGTGCGGCCGGACAAAAGGTCTTCCGCGCGCGGCATGCGCTGTTTGTGCGCGCCGACGCCGAGCAGGGTTTCGAGCAAGTTCATGGGGTTCCTCTTTGGCTCGACAGGCTACTATTCCACCTGATCGCTCGCTAACGCCTCGTGACGATCCGCCGGCGTCGCGCCGCGCATGCTGCCGACGAAGATGCCGCATAGCGACAGAGCCAGGCCGACCCATTCGACCGAACGGGTGACGCGGTGGAACAACACGACGTCCATCAGGAACGCGAGGACCGGTTGCAGCAGCAACAGCAGGCCGACCAGCGACGTCGGCAGCTGCGGCATCGCACGCGAGATCAGCACCCAGCCCAGGCATTGCCCGACCAGACCCAGCGCGACCAATGCGAGCAATGTCTGCATGTCCGGAATCGCAAACGCCTCGCCATCCGCAGCCGTCATCAACGCGAGTATCCCGGCGCACAGCAGCGAGGTGATCGCGAGCAATTGCGAGGACGCCAGTTGCGAACGCTCGCGCTGGGCATGGCGGAAGCTGAGCATGTAGGCCGCATAGCAGACTGCGGTGAGGGCGCCGAACAGCACGCCGACCTGGTAGGCGTGGCCGGACTGCGACCAGCCCTGTCCGATCAGCAGCCACAGCCCGCTGAACGCGAGCGCGAGCCCGACAAGGAACTGCCAGCTCAGTTTCTCGCGATGCAGCAGCACGCCCGCGAGCGCCATCATGAACACCTGCAGGTTGCCGAGCAGCGTCGCGAGGCCGGGTCCGACATCGATGATGCTGCGATGCCAGAAAAACAGGTCGGTCGCGAACGCCAGCGCCGGCGGCAACATCCACAGCGCGTCGCTCCAACGCATTGCGCGCCATTGCCGCAACGCGACCAAGGCGATGCTCAGCATCACGCCGCCGAACAGCATCCGCCAGAACGCCGAAACCGTCGGCGGTACGTGCGCGAACTTCACGAGCACGCTGGTGGTGCTGATGAACGCGCCGCCGCCGATCATCATCAGCAACGGCCCGCGCGGTATGGCCGTCCTCACGCGATGTCGTCGGTGGCGGGCAGATATTCTGATTCCGCACGACCGGCGGCGATCCATTCCTGCATCGCGGGCAGCGCGAGCAGGGCGTCGCAATACGCATTGCCCGCAGCGTCGACTGCCACGCAATAGCCACGGAAACGGATCGCGACCGGCGCGAACATCGCATCCACGATCCCGAACGCACCGCACAGGAACGCACCATCGCCACCATGGCGGGAGCGCATCTGCCGCCACAACGCCTGCACGCGATCGATATCGGCCTGCGCGTCGTCGTTCCAGCGGTAACTGCCGGGCGTACGCCGGCAATTCATCGGCAACTGCTTGCGCAGCGCGGCGAATCCCGAATGCATTTCCGCAGCTGCCGAGCGCGCCAGCGCTCGCGCCGCGACATCGCCAGGCCAGCCGCGTCCATTGAGCCAGCGTTCGTTCGCGTACTCGCAGATCGATAGCGAATCCCATACGACCAGATCGCCGTCATGCAGTGCCGGTACCCGCCCGCTCGGCGACCATTGCCAGACTTCGTCGTGGAATTCCGGCGTGTCCAGCAGGATCCGATGCTCGTCGAACGCGATGCCGAACGCGCGCAGCAACAGCCACGGACGCAGCGACCATGAGGAATAGTTCTTGTTGCCGATCGCCAGTGTGGGCATGCGCAAGCTCGTCGTGCGGGACGCGGCGAGCTTACGCGATCATGCGCGTCAGCGCTCAGCGCGATCCGCCGTCAGAGCCTGCGTTCCACCTCACCGCGCAACCCAGCGGAACCGGACGGCGACGCATGCACCCGATCGCGGCCCATGCGCTTGGCCTCGTACAAGGCCTGATCGGCGCGCTCGACCAATTCATGCGCGGTGTTGTCTTCGGGACGCCGCGTTGCGACGCCGACACTGACGCGCAGCCGCAGCGTGCCGGACGGAAATTTCATGTCCTGGCTGGTCGCGTCGATGCGCATGGCTTCGGCCCAGCGTCGTGCCTGTTCCGGATTCAGATCGGGCAGGATCACCACGAACTCATCGCCGCCGTAACGGCCGTACACACCGGTGTTGCCGCAATGCCTGCTCAAGGTTTCGGCGAGCATGCGCAAGCAGCTATCTCCTGCCGCGTGACCGTGTTTGTCGTTGAGATCCTTGAGATGGTCCAGATCGACGAACAGCACCGACAGCGGCGTATGGCGCGTCAGCGACAGCTTGAAACTAGCCTCGAGGCGCGCATTCAACGTGCGCCTGTTGAATGCACCCGTGAGCGCATCGAATTCGGCGCTGCGCCGAAGCGCACGATCGTTCGCCGCAGCTTCGACGGCTTGCGTGGCTTTCTGCGAGAACTCGCTGGCCAGCGTCAGCTCATCGCGCTCGAAGGTCTGCCAGCCGCGGCGCTCGATCAACAGCACGCCCCACGCCGGCGGGCTCAACGGCAGCGGAAGTACCGCGAACTGCAACAGATCCGGTGCGTCGGCACCGCGGATGGTTGGCATATCGATGCGCAACTGCATCGGCAATTGCGAACGCGAAATTCCCTTGAACGCACCGCCGCGCGTGGACAACAACGTCTGATAGCTGTCGCGCGATGCGTTGGGTTCGCACAGCAGCAGATCGGCACCGTGGAATCCATACAGCGCCACCGCCGAACTTTGCTGCGGAACCAGTTGGCGCAACGACTCAAGCAGGCGCCGGAACGCCATCCATTCCTGGTCGCCACCGTTCGCATCGCGCAGGTCGGCGAGCGATTCGACGAATTTGCGGCGTTCGCGCTCGAGCCGCAGGCTGGCGTCCACCTGATCCTTGGCCAGACGTGCACGATCGCGCTGCAGACGGAACTCGATGATCCGGTCCGACAGTGCGAAACCCAGCATCAGCGCAGTCAGCGCCGCGACCACCTGATAACTGTACTGGGTCAAGCCATTGCTCGGCACCAGCCCATACGGAATCAGTGCGCGCACACAACCCGACGCGCTCAACAGCAACCACATCAGCAGCATCGGGAATGCCAGATGCCGGCGCTGACGCCAGGCCAGCGCGGTCGCCAACGCCGCAAGCAGCATCGCGCCGAGGGCTACCACCACACTGGCGACCTGCATCGGCTGCGCCAGCTCCGCGCGATTGAGCAGGCACAGCAGCGCAAGCAGCAGCGGAATCGCCGGGAACAATGCGAGAAAGCGGTCGACTCTCGGCATCGATTGCACGAGCCCCGCGAACTGGCGCGCCAGCGCCACCGTCGCGGCGGCGAGCAGGTTGGCCAATGCATACAGCCCCAGCGTGCGCCAATGCCCCCATTTTCCGATCCATGGCAATGCGTACAAGTGGCCGTTGTGGGCCAGCAGGAAGACCAGCAACGTGCCCAGGTATGCCAGGTAATACAGGTACAGGCGATCGCGTAGCGCGATGTACATGCCCAGGCCGATCACGATCAACAGGATCAGCCCCGTATAGACCGCCGTGAACAGCATCACTGCGCCGCGATCGGTCGCGGCTGCATCGGCCTCGCTGCGGATACTCGGAGACAGACTGTAGGTGCCCTGTCCGGCGACCTCGAGATACAGCGTCGTCGAACCGCTCAATCCACGCGGCAGCGCGAAGCCATAGCCACCGGTGTGTGCGGCGGGATTCTCGTTCTTCACGAAGAAGTCCAGCGGTGGCTGCGCGGGCATCCGGGATTCGTCCGGCAAGTGCAGGGCCAGCCGATCCACGCGTGCACGATCGAGCCACAGCATCCAGCGTGCATCGTCGTCGGCAAGCGGCGGCAAGTTCACATCCAGCCGCAACCAGTAAGCCCTGTCCGCATCTCCATGCAGCTCGATCTGCCCCGGCGGCGGCGCATGGAATGCCGATGACGGCAGTTGTTCGACCTCCTGCGGAGCAGCGGTCATGGCGGTTTCGTACACGCCGACCTGAAGCTCCGGGGAGGTCTGTGCATGCGTCACCGATGCGACCAGCAACAACAGCGCAATCAGCAGATTCCGGGCAATGCTGCGCTGCTGCGCGGACAACTCCACGCGAACGCCGCCGGTCATCCATGCCCCTTTTTCGCGCACCACGCCCAACTCCCGCCGTTTCCGATCCGCACTCCGAACACGCATCCGGAGCATTCCTGCGCAGTCATCCGCCTAGGCCTGCACAACCATCCCGCCGACATCGTCGCATGCGTCCTGCGCATCGACGGAAGCGAGCGCGCGATCGCGTTCGAGTTCGGCCAGTACATCGCGTGCCTGCGCCTCGCAAACATCGGGTACGCACAGCGCCAGCAGTCCCGATACCGGCAGTTCGCCGATACCGCCAGTGAGATGTTCACCGCGCAAATACACCGGCAACCCGGCCAGCTCAAGCACGCCCTTCACCAGATGCGCATCGATGATATTGCCGGGTTCATAGACCACTCGCATGCGCGCTGCTCCCGCAACCCCTCTCCAGCATAACCCGATGCATCTGCCGCTGGGCGTCATCTTCGCGACGATCGGGGCGACCGGCTACACTGGGCGTTGTCAAACTGCGCACTGCATCACATGACCGACACCACTTCCGCGCTGCCTTCCGATGCCGCCCGCCGCGATTTTGTCCGTAACGACTTTATCGGGCAAATCGTCCGCGATGACCTCGCCAGCGGCAAGCACGCCAATATCCGCACCCGCTTCCCGCCTGAGCCCAACGGCTATCTGCACATCGGCCATGCGAAAGCGATCTGCCTGAATTTCGGCATCGCACAGGAATTCGCTGGTCGCTGCAACCTGCGCTTCGACGACACCAATCCCGCGAAAGAGGATCCCGAATACGTCGCGGCGATCCAGGACGACGTGCGCTGGCTTGGCTTCGAATGGGCCGAACTGCGCCACGCTTCGGATTACTTCGAGGTGTTCTACCGCAGCGCGCTGAAACTGATCGCCGACGGCAATGCCTACGTCTGCGACCTGAGCGCCGAGGAAGTCCGCGACTACCGCGGCACCTTGACCGAACCCGGCCGCAATTCGCCGTATCGCGAGCGCAGCATCGAGGAGAGCCTCGACCTGTTCCGGCGCATGCGCGCGGGCGAATTCCCCGACGGCGCACGCACCCTGCGCCTGAAGATCGACATGGCATCCGGCAACATCAACCTGCGCGACCCGGCGATCTACCGGATCAAGCACGTCGCCCACCAGAACACCGGCGACGCGTGGCCGATCTATCCGATGTACGACTACGCGCACTGCCTGTCCGACGCGCTCGAAGGCATCACCCATTCGCTGTGCACGCTCGAGTTCGAGGACCACCGCCCGCTGTACGACTGGTGCGTGGACCGGGTCGACCTGCCGAACCATCCGCAGCTCTGGGAAACGTTGCCGGCCGCCGGCCTGCAGACCGCGCCGGCGAAGCCGCGCCAGATCGAGTTCTCGCGGCTCAACATCAACTACACGGTGATGAGCAAGCGCAAGCTCGTCGCGCTGGTCGCCGAAGGCCTGGTGGATGGCTGGGACGATCCGCGCATGCCGACATTGCAGGGTCTGCGGCGGCGCGGCTACACGCCCGCATCGCTGCGCCTGCTCGCCGAGCGCGTCGGCATCAGCAAGCAGAATTCGGTCACCGATTTCTCGATCCTCGAAGGCTGCGTGCGCGAGGATCTCGATGCGCATGCGCCGCGCCGGATGGCAGTCCTCGATCCGCTGATGCTGGTCATCACCAACCTTCCCAACGACCTGGAAGAGACGCTGGCGTTCCCGAACCATCCCAAGGACGAATCGTTCGGCATGCGCACCGTGCCGTTCGCATGCGAGTTGTGGATCGAGCGCGAGGACTTCATGGAATTCCCGGTGAAGGGTTTCCATCGCCTGATGCCGGGCGGCGACGTGCGCCTGCGCGGCGTCGGCATCGTACGCTGCGACGAGGTGATCAAGGATGGCGACACCGTGGTTGAGCTGCGCTGCACGCTCGACCCGGACACGCGGCCAGGAGGTTCGGCGACCGATCGCAAGGTCAAGGGCACGATCCACTGGGTCAGCGCGCGGCATGCGGTCGCTGCCGAAGTGCGTTTGTACGATCGCCTGTTCACCGCCGCCAATCCAGACGACGACCGTGATGGCAAAACCTATCGCGATTATCTCAATCCCGATTCGCGCCGCGTCGTGCGCAGCTGGGTCGAACCTTTTGCCGCGCAGGCGCAGCCGGAACAGAGCGTGCAGTTCGAACGGCTCGGCTATTTCGTCGCCGACCGTCGCGAGCATCGTTCGGATGCGCCGGTGTTCAACCGTACAGTCACGCTGCGCGACACCTGGGCGAAAGGCGCGAAGTGATGATGAGGCTCGCGGCCACGTGGCTGTTGTTGCTGCTGTCGCTGACGGCATGTGTGGCACCTGCAGCGCGGGTTTCCCCGCCCAATCTGGACAAGGCTTCGATAGTCGACATGACCTCATCGACTTGCCCCATCGGACCGCTGAATCCGGACCGTAGCTGCAAGATGGACGCCGATTGTGCGGTGAAGAATGTGGGCGGCTGTTTTTCGGACGTCGAAACGTGCGTCAACAAGGATGCGCGCACGGATCCTGCGGCGGTACGCGACGAATGCAGGCGGTTGGACATGATCGGCAACCGGAACATTGCTCCCGCTAGTGGCTGCAGCTGCGTGCAGAACACCTGTCGCGACATCGACGCGTCATACCTGCCGAAGACGCACTGATGCTCTACGCGCAAATCCATCTGACCTTGCCTGCGTGGATCCACGATGCAGTCGACCCGCAAACGGTTTGCGTGGACGACGCATCGAAAGTTGCGCTCGCAATCGAGCTTTCGCGCCTGAACATCGCGCACGAAAGCGGCGGTCCGTTCGGCGCGGCGGTGTTCGATGAGGCATCCGGACGGTTGATCGGCATCGGCGTGAACCGCGTGCTGCAGCAGAACTGCTCGGCTGCGCATGCGGAGATGATGGCTTACATGACCGCGCAGTCGCGCACGCAGAAGGCGCGGCTCAACGAGGACAGCGCACGCATCGCGCTCGCGACGTCATCGCAGCCCTGCTGCATGTGTTACGGCGCGACCTTCTGGGCCGGCATCGACACGCTGCTGATCGGCGCACGCAGCGAGGACGTGGAAGAATTCACCGAGTTCGACGAAGGCCCGCTGCCTGCGGACTGGATCGGCGAACTCGAACAACGCGGCATCGCGGTGCGCCGCGACATCCATCGTGAACAAGCCCGCGCAGTGCTGCGCGACTACGGGAAACAGGGTGGACGCAGATATTGATGGTCTTTTCTGCTGGTGCCGGCCGGGCTTCGAACCCGAGCTTGCGGCCGAGCTTGGCGAGCGCGCCGCGATGGCAGGATTCCCGGGCTACGCACGTGCCGAACGCTGCAGTGGTTATGTCGAATTCCTCGGCGTCGATGGCGCGAGGTTGTCGGCGTCGCTGCCGTTCACCCACCTGATTTTCGCGCGGCAGAAACTGCGCTTGCTCGCCGAGTTGCGTGGTCTCGACCCGAAAGACCGTATCACCCCGATGCTCGAAGCGCTCGCGGGTCGCGGCCGCTACGGAGACTTGTGGGTCGAACATCCGGAGTCAGACGCAGGCAAGCCACTCGCCGGGCTCGCGCGCGCGTTTGCGAATGCGTTCCGGCCGGCGCTGCGCAAGCGCGGCCTGCTCACCGACGCCGAATCCGAGCGCCTGCCGCGACTGCATGTGTGCTTCGTCGATGGCGACCATGCCTTCCTCGCGTCCGCCGATCCGAAGGACAGCGCGCCGTGGCCGCTCGGCGTGCCGCGCCTGCGTCAGTCCAGCGATGCGCCGAGCCGTTCCGCATTGAAACTCGATGAAGCCTTGTTGGTGTTGCTCAGCGCCGAGGAGCGCGAGGAACTGATCAAGCCGGGCATGAGCGCGGTCGACCTCGGCGCCGCGCCCGGCGGCTGGAGCTGGGTGCTCGCGCGCCAGCACGTGCGCGTGACCGCCATCGATAACGGGCCGCTCGCCGAGTCCGCGCTCGCGACCGGCCTGGTCGAACACATCCGCGCCGACGGCTTCCGCTGGCAACCGCCGAAGCCGGTCGACTGGCTGGTCTGCGACATGGTCGAATCGCCGCGCAAGGTCGCCGGCCGCGTCGCGGAATGGTTCGCCAATCGCTGGTGCAAGCGCGCGATCTTCAACCTCAAACTGCCGATGAAGAAACGCTGGGAAGAAACCAACATCTGCCTCGACATGCTGGCCGCACAAGCCGGCCGCGAACTCGACCTGCGCGCGAGGCAGCTATATCACGACCGCGAAGAAATCACGGTGTTTGCGGGTTTGTTGAAGTGAGCAAATGTAACTTGCATGAAGGCGCATTGCGCCGCAATCCGGAGTGCTTGCCGAGCCCCGGATTGCGCTACGCTCCATCCGGACAAGTTGCTACAAGCACTTAGCCACTTCATAGGGGCAATCATGAGTTCCGCGCGCAAGAACCATGTTGTTCTCCTGCCTCGACCTGATGGCAGTGTGGAAATGCATGCCATGAAACAGTGGCTGCGACAGAATCCAGAGCACATCCCATCTGGATGCGATGCAACTCTTAGCACTTCTCAGCAGCTTGGGGCAGGCCTGAGAAAGCTCGGCTGGACGATGCAGGAAACTGATCGTGAATTTCGTATGATTCCTCCTGGCGCTCACCTGCCCAAAGGCTCAGTGCTTGATGAGTCGCTTGAGTTGGAGATCGACGAAAACGAAGAATCGTCTGACGACACCTATTTTGGCTTGGAGTACCAGCTCCGAGATTTTCTCGCACAGAACATAGCCGCTGTATCAATCGCTGGGCGGCGCTTACAAATTTACGTTGATCCTACCGGGCGCGATGGCATTGAGTACCCAACAGCTGTGGGCCCCATCGACATTTTGGCAGTTGATCAAGGGGGAGCATTTTTTGTTCTTGAACTCAAACGTGGACGGACACCGGATTACACCATCGGCCAATTGATGCGATACATGGGATGGGTTCAACAGACCATAGGAAAGAGCAAAGACGTTCATGGCGTTGTAGTCGCAAAGGTCATCAGCGATGCATTGCGATATGCAGTTTGCGTCGTCCCCAAAGTTAGTTTGTTTGAGTATGAAGTGTCATTCCGACTTCGTCCTGCATCCGATCTTGCAGCACAGTAGCCTGGATTTTCGACCATTGGCACGCGCTCATTGCCGGAGTTGATGCCTGCGGTGCTGAACCTGTCCAACGCGAGCATGCGCTTGCGCGCGCGCCAGCCGATGATGACGCTTTGCATCCAGTACGTAGGCTGGGATGCAATCCCAGCACTTCAACGCATCGAGCAAAACTGGGATTGCATTCCAGCCTACCAGGCCCTTTTCTCGATCGCTGCACCAGTCTTGTCCGCCGACGCGACCGCCATCTTGCGGTCGATCATGTCGAGCAGCAGGTCGGACGCCGTCTTCAATCCGGTGAACACCCACAGCATCGCCGCGCCACCAGCCGTCGCGCCTAGGATGATCGCGATGTGCATCGGCACCACCCGCAGGTAGGGCGTGAACATCAGCATGCCGAGGTTGGGCTTGCCGCGCAGATCGGCGGCGTGTTGCGCGACGTATGTCTGCCGCTGCGAGAGCACGAACGAGACGCCGCACGCGAACAGGATGAATGCGTCGCGCGGCGAGTTCACCGCATGCATCCCTGCCAGGAACACCAGGTAGACGAGGTGGAAGAAGCCGTAGTGCATGACGAAGAAGCGCGAGGTGGATCGCTTGCCGCTCTCATCCTCCGGCACGCGCTGGCCGTTCGACGTGAAACCCGCGGTGCTGAACCGGTCGAGGCCGAGCATGCGCTTGCGCGCGTACCAGCCGATGATCACGCTCTGCATCCAGTACGGCCACAACAGCGCGCCGACGTTCCAGTGCAGCAGCAACGCTGCCGCGAGCGTGGCAGCATTGGCGATGATCAGGTGGCGCGAGGACGGGCTCATGGCTGGGCAGGATATCCGGGGCTTCGGCTTCAGAGCATGTTAATGCGGTCGGGACTACGGTCACGGAACGGGCGGCCACCGGTCGCTCTCCATAGGACAGGAGGTCCCATGCGCATCCATCACGCGCTTCATCTCGCCGCTGCCTTGAGCCTGATTCTCGCTTCGGCAGCATTCGCACAATCCGGCAACACCACGGGTGATGTCACTGGTACCGCGCAGGCCCAAACCGCGAGCGGACAGGTCACCGTCACATCGCACCGCGGCACGATCGATCCGAATGCCTACAAGATCGACTTCGATGCCATCGACACCAACCACGACGGCTATATCAGCCGCGCCGAAGCCAATGCCAGTGGCAACTACAACCTGGCGAACGAATTCCGCCTGGCCCTCGACATCAACCACGACGGGCGCCTGTCGCGGGAAGAATTGAAGAACTGGAAGTAGACTTGGCTTCAGCGGCGCGGAGCAACCTGCATGGGACTTTATGCCCTGCATCCGCGGGGCGTCGTTTGGATCAAATGCCTGCGGCGCGTTTCCAGAGCAGGGCGTCAAGCCCGGGAATTTTCCCGGCGATGCCCAGCAGATGACCGCGTGCAAGCGTCGGCAATGGTGCGGCGTTCGAGAACACGCGATTGATGGCGTCGAACGTCCAGGCGGCGCTCGCGCTTTCGCTGCGGCGCTCGCGCTGCCAGCGCGCTAGACGGTGCGGTGCGCCGATGTCGGCACGTTTTTCTATTGCGGACTGCGTCATCGCACGCAGCCCGATTACATCGCGCAAGCCGATGTTCAGACCCTGCCCTGCCAGCGGATGAACTGCGTGCGCGGCGTCACCGCACAGCGCGATCCGACCTGCGACGAAGCGTTCTGCGATCTGCCTGCGCAACGGGAATGCAGCGCGCTTCGATACCGCAACGACATCGCCGAGCGTCGCATCGAACGCGCGCGTGATTTCGCGGCAGAACGCCGCATCGTCGACGGCGAGCAGGCGTTCGGCTTCGGCATCCGGCAACGTCCACACGATCGAGCTTCGACCATCGCGGCAGGGCAGAAACGCGAGCGGGCCGCTGGGCAGGAAGCGTTGCCATGCAGTGTCCTGGTGCTTCTGCGTGGTCTCGACATAGGCGACTACGCTGCGTTGTCCGTAATCGTGGCGCACCACATCGATGCCGGCCATCTCGCGCAGCGCAGAATCGGCGCCATCGGCAGCAACCACGAGTCGCGCGCGCAGCGTGCTGTGGTCGTCGAGTTGCAAGGCGACGGTGTCGGGTTGAGCGGCCGTCGGGTCATTCTCGACGATCGGGCCGAGGACGACCCTCCCACTGATATCCGAAGGATCCTGGCTCACGACGGATGTCACGCGCTGCGGACAATGCAACGCCACTCCTGCATGTTGCAACGCGCTCCAGAGACGGTCGGCGATCAGTCCGTGTTCGGCGATCCAGCCGAGCGCATCGCGCCCGTAGCGCTGCGCATCGAAACGCAGCTCGCCGCCGCCCGCGGCATCCCAGACGCGCATCGAGCGATACGGCTGCGCGTGCGGCGCGATGTCGTTCCACACGCCAAGCTCTTCGAGCAATGTGACGCTGTCCTGCGCGAGCGCGTACACGCGCAAATCCGGCGCGTCCGCGCGCCACGACGATGCCGCGCGCGGCTCGACGATGGCGACGCGCAGTCCGTCGCGCGCGAACGCGAGCGCTGCCGCGCTGCCGACGATGCCCGCGCCGACCACGACGACATCGAACGGATCGCGGCGGCTCATGTGACTATTTCCATCTCGCTGTGTTCTCGATTCATGGTTCGACAGGCTCACCACGAACGGAGAACTTGGAGTTCACTTCCTTGAACGCATCGCGCGCTAGCGCGGGCACGACACCACGAAAACCCATCGTACTGCCGACCAGCGATGCGCGCAGGTCCGGCAATGCATCGAGCGCGCTCATCGCGAACGAGCGCAGCAACCGCAGCGGCGGAGTGGGATTGGATGTGATGCGCGCGAGGCCGTCGCTGAAATGCAAGGTCTCCTCGCGATCCCCAGCGCGACGTCGCACGTAAGCATCCAGCAGCGATGCGTCGCCGACATCGCCGCCGTATGCGCAGACATCGGAGACCAGTTCGGCCAGGGTCAACGCATCGCGCAGGCCGAGATTGAAACCTTGCGCACCGATCGGATGCAGAGTCTGCGCGGCATTGCCCATGACCACCGCGCGCGACGCGGTCAATCGCTCGGCGACAAGTTGCCGCAACGGATAGCCGACACGCCGTCCAACCGCGATGAAGCGTCCCGCGCGCCAGCCGAAGCGCTCTTGCAGCAGTGCGATGAAACCCGCGTCATCGAGTGCGGCGACATATTCTGCCTGTCCACTCGGCACTGTGCAGATGCAGCCGTACATACCTGATGCGTACTGGCCGGACGTCTGCGGCAGCAATGCCATCGGACCGTCGTCGGTGAAACGCTCCCACGCCTGTCCATCCGAGGGACGCGCGGCGCGCACGCTGCCAGCGAACAAGTGTTGCGCATAGTCATGGCTGCTCGCGCCGATGCCCAGTGCATCGCGCACGAACGATGCGGTGCCGTCTGCGCCGACCAGCAGGCGCGCGCGCAACGTGGTCGTCGCGCCATCGCGGACGATGTCGGCTTCGCGCAAATCGTCGGCTTCGCGCAACGCAACCAACCGGGCACCCGCGTAATGGCTGAATCCGCGCAGTTCGCGCAATCGCGCCTGCAACGCGACCCCCAGCGCCGGAGCAGGAACCACGCCACCGAATGCAGCGCGACCGTATTCTTCGGCACGCAACGACACCGCGCCGAAATCGCCGCGGCGACTCACATGGATGCGCCGGATCGGCGTCGGCTGTGTCGGCATATGGCGCAGCACGCCAAGCGCGCCCAATGCATTCAGACTGCTCGCAGCAAGCGCGAGGCTGCGCGCGTCGGAATCGGGAATCACGGAAGCGCGTTGCGGCTCGGACTCGACCAGCGCCACGTCCAGCCCGCTGGCTTCGAGCGCGCACGCAAGGCTCGCGCCCACCAGGCCACCACCGATCACCAGCACATCATGGATGCCATTCGCCATCCGCACATGGTAACGCGACGCGCGTCGCGCATGCCTGCCAAGCTGGCGTTGCGGTATGCTTTGCCGGTTGCGACGCCTGTGGCGCGCCATCTCCATTCATTGAAGAATCCCAATGACGCTGACTACTCGTTCACCAGCAATCGGTCCGGTCGTGCTGGCCGGCATGATCCTGCTCGCAGCTCTGTCACGACTGATTCCGCACCCGCCGAATTTCTCGCCGATCGAGGCGGTCGCGTTGTTCGGCGGCGCCTACTTCGCGAAACGTGCGTGGGCGATCGCGGTACCGCTGATCGCGATGGCGATCTCGGATCTAGTGCTCGGGCTCGTCAACGGCGGCGTCTATCTCGAGTACTTCCTCAACGCGCATTTCCTGTCGATTTACGCCTGCATCGTCCTGTGCACACTGCTTGGTTTCGGCTTGCGCGCCCGCGCGAACGGCCCGCGCGTACTCGGTTATTCGCTGGTCGGATCGGTGCTGTTTTTCCTGGCGACGAATTTCGCGGTGTGGATGACGGCGGACTCGGTCATTTCGCCGCTCTGTGCCGCAGGCCTCGGCGCGTGCTATGTCGCCGGCCTGCCGTTCTTCCAGAACACCGTGCTCGGCACATTGTTCTACGCCGCGCTGCTGTTCGGCAGCTTCGCGCTGCTGCGCGCACGCATCCCGCAGTTGCGCGCGCAGACCGCGTAAACACGCGCGTTCGTCGTGGGTAATCGCCTTTCGAAAATCTATACCCGCACGGGCGATGACGGCTCGACCGGCCTCGGCGACGGCACCCGTGTCGCCAAGGATTCGGCTCGCGTCGCCGCCTACGGCACCGTCGATGAACTCAACTCCGCGCTCGGCGTCGTGCTCGCAGTCGACTTGCCGGATGCGGTGCGCGACTGCCTGGTCGCGGTGCAGCACCAATTGTTCGACCTCGGCGGTGAGCTCTGCATCCCCGGCCATGCAGCGATCCAAGATGACGACATCGATCGCCTCGAACGCCTGCTCGACGGCTTCAATGCCGACCTCGCGCCGCTCAAGGAATTTATCCTGCCCGGTGGCGGCATCGCTGCAGCGCATTGCCATCTCGCGCGCACGATAGCGCGTCGCGCCGAACGTGAAACCGTCACCCTGTCGCGCGATGAAACAGTGCGTCCGCAGGCCCTGCACTACCTCAATCGCTTGTCCGATCTGCTGTTCGTGCTCGCGCGCGTGCTTGCACGGGCGAGCGGCCAGGGCGACGTGCTGTGGAACCACGAGCGCCGCAAGGGATGAACCCGCTGCTGTACACGCACCCTGCCTGCCTTGCGCACGACCCGGGCAATGGTCATGCGGAATGTCCGCAGCGGCTTGCCGCGGTGCTCGATGCGTTGCGCACGGAGTTCCCGATCCTGCCGTGGCGGACCGCGCCAGATGCCCTGCATTCGCAACTCGCGCGCGTGCATCACGACGCACTGATCGCCTCGGTGCTCGACGAACCCGTGCATGGCCACCGCCGACTCGACCCCGATACCGTCATGTCTGCGGGCTCGGCTGGAGCCGCGCTGCGTTGTGCCGGCGCGGGGATCGCAGCAGTGGATGCGTTGATGGCCGGCCACGCGAAGCGTGCGTTCTGCGCGGTGCGCCCGCCGGGACATCACGCGACAGCCGACGTCGCAATGGGCTTCTGCCTGTTCAATTCGATCGCGGTCGCCGCCGCGCATGCGCTCGAAGCGCACGGCCTGCAGCGCGTCGCGATCGCCGACTTCGACGTGCACCACGGCAACGGCACCCAGGACATTTTCGTTGCCGATCCGCGGGTGCATTACCTGTCGTCGCACCAGTCGCCGCTGTATCCAGGCACCGGTGCGGAAGACGAGCGCGGCGTCGGCAACATCCACAACGTGCCGCTGCCGCCGCGCGCTGGCAGCGCCGCATTCCGCGCAGCCTGGGCCGAACACCTGCTGCCGGAACTCGACGCATTCCGGCCGCAATTGGTGCTGGTGTCTGCCGGATTCGACGCGCACCGGCTCGATCCACTCGCGCAACTGGAAGCGGAAGCCGACGATTTCGGCTGGCTCACAACCCAACTGCGCGCAGTGGCAGACCGCCATGCGCATGGTCGGCTGGTGTCGATGCTCGAAGGCGGCTACAGCATGGAGGCGCTGCGCGCGTGCAGCGTTGCGCATGTGGGCGCGCTGCTGGATTGAGCATGCAGCATGCTGATCTTGCGCGCGCGCGGCGCGCCATCAATCTCCCTCGTTTGCCGACACGCGCTGCTTTACGGCAAGCTAGACAAGTTTCCTGTGAGGATGTCCCGTGCACCCATGCCTTCGTCTGTTACCGCTCAGCCTGGCCCTTGGCATGGCTCTCGCCCAGGCGAAGACGCCCGGCCATGCCACGCCGCAAAAGCACACAGGCTCCAAACATCCGGCGAATGAATGGGCCATGTGCCACGGCGATGCGGTGCCGGCCTTCCCCGGAGTCGCGCCGATCGGCACTGCAGCCGAGCGCGCGACCAGCCCTGCCGACATCCAGTCCGACAGCGCCGACCTGAGCCAGGTCGATACCAGCGTGTTCCAGGGCAATGTCGAGTTGCGCCGCGCCGATGAGTGGATGTTCGCGGACCGCGTGAGCTACCAGCACAAACAGGACACCTGGCAGGCCGTGGGGTCGGTGAAGTACCAGGACAACTCGGTGCGGATGACCGCAGATCGCGCGGACGGCGACCTGGACAAGGACATCTCGACGATCGAGACCGTCCAGTACCAGATGCGCAACATGCGCGGCAACGGCAAGGCCGCGCGCGGCAAGGTGGAAGGCGATCTGGAGACATTCAGCGACGCGACCTACTCCACCTGCGACCCGGGCGACCGCAAGTGGGAAATCCAGGGCAAGCTGATCGACATGAACCGCGCGACCAACGTCGGTACTGTGCATGGCGCGACCGTCCGGATCGGCGGCGTGCCGGTGCTGTACCTCCCCTATCTCAGCTTTTCGCTCAACAACGACCGCAAGAGCGGCTTCCTGACCCCGAGCTTTGGTGCGTCCAGCCACAGCGGCTTCATGTTCGCGTTGCCGTATTACTTCAACCTGGCACCCAACTACGATGCCACCCTGACCGGGCGTTTGTTCGGCGATCGCGGGCTGATGCTCGATGGCGAGTTCCGCTATCTCACCGCCGGCAGCCACGGCACAATTGCGGCGACCTGGCTGCCGCACGACCGCAAAACCGGTTCCGATCGCGGTTCTCTCAACATCCAGTCCACCACCACGCTGACACCCAACTGGTACGCCAATGTCGACTTGAACCATGTCAGCGATGCGCACTACTTCGAGGATTTCAGCAACCAGCCCTACGGCACCGCGATCGGCCTGCTGGCCAGCACCGCCGGCCTGTATGGCCGCGGCCACTACTGGACCGCCGGCGCGTTCGCGCAGAGCTGGCAGGTGACCGACCCGCTCCTGCCGCAGACATCCGAGCCGTATCGACGGCTGCCGGACGTCTACTTCCGCTGGCAGCAGCCGTTCGCCGAACACCTCGACCTGGGCCTCAAGAGCGAGGCGGTGCGGTTCGATCAACCGATCCTCAATGGCGGCACCCGGGTAGACCTGTATCCCTACATCACCCTGCCGTTCGAGCAGGCCGCATGGTACGTGAAGCCCGAACTCGGCTACCGCTATACCGCGTACAACCTCGACGCGCCGGTCGCGCCGCATGGCAACGGCAGCCCCACGCGCGGCACGCCGATCTTCGACATCGATGCCGGTGCGTATTTCGAGCGCGACACCACTCTGTTCGGGCACGCGTTCATCCATACGCTGGAACCTCGGCTGTTCTACCTGCGCGTGCCGTATCGCGACCAGAGCGATATCCCGATATTCGACACTCAGGAATTCACCTTCGGTTACGCGCAATTGTTCCGCACCAACAGTTACAGCGGTGCCGACCGCCAGTCCGACGCCAACCAGCTCACCACAGCGGTCACCACCCGCCTGCTCGATACTGCCGACGGTCGCGAATGGCTGACCGCGAGCTTCGGCCAGATCCATTATTTCGACCCTCCGCGTGTACAACTGCCCGGCGTGCCGTTCGTGGATCGCTCCGGCAGCGATTACGTGATCGACGCCGACCTCGCGCTGGCCGATCGCTGGACGATTGGCGGCTCGTACCAATACGACCCGCATCGCAATCGCGCCGACCTGGGCTCGCTGCGCGGCCAGTACCGCTTTGGTCAGGGCGGCGTGGTCAACGCGGCCTATCGCTACCGACCTGGCCTGGTCGAACAGACCGACCTCTCGTTCGTCTATCCGCTGAACGACAACTGGCGCCTGCTGGGCCGCTGGGATTACTCGCTGCTGAACAGCTCCACGGTCGAAGCGCTGGGCGGCGTCGAGTGGGGAGACTGCTGCATGGCGGTGCGCGTGCTGGGCCGCGACTACATCCGCAACACGACGGGCGACAAGAACCTCGCGTTGTTCGTTGAAATCGAGCTCAAGGGGCTCGGCTCCTTCGGTCGCGACACGAGCCAGGTGCTCGACCGTGATATCCTTGGCTACACCCGCTAAGCCAATCAAATCGCGCCTCGCAGGGCGCGCCGGAGCCGACGTTCCATGACGAAATCGATCTTGACGCTGCTGTTGTTGCCGCTCTCGCTGCTGATCGCCACGCCAACCGCGCTGGCACAAACCGTCGCTGCGCCACAGACCGCCCAGGTCGATCGCATCGTTGCGGTCGTGGACGAGGACGTGATCCTCAGGAGCGAACTCGACCGCGCCGAGCTCAACGTCAAGCAGCAGTACGCCAGCCATCCCGACCAGTTGCCGCCTGAGGACGTTCTCAAGAAGCAGGTGCTTGAACGACTGGTGCTTGCGCGCCTGCAAATCACGCGTGCTGCAGATTCCGGCATCAAGGTCAGCGATGCGGAACTCGACCAGGGCGTCCAGCGCATCGCCGAACAGAACAAGATGACCATCGCGCAGATGCAGCAGCAAATCGCAACCGATGGCATGAGCTACGACGAATTCCGCAAGTCGATGCGCGACGAGATCATCGTGCAGAAAATGCAGCAGTCGGTGATCCAGGGTCGAGTCGCGGTCAGCGAAAGCGAAATCGACAACGAGCTGGCGACCCAACGATCTGGTGGGCCGCAGGTACACCTGGCGCACATCCTGATCGCATTGCCCGATGCCGCGACGCCCGAACAGATTAAGACTGCGCAGACCAAGATCGAGGGTGTGAAGTCGCTGATCGATGAAGGCAAGATGGAATTCTCCGCCGCCGCGATCCGCTATTCGGACAGCCAGAACGCACTGGAAGGCGGCGATCTTGGCTGGCGCAGCCTTGACGAAGTGCCGCCGGCATTCACCGACATCATCAAGACCCTCAAGCCCGGGCAACTCACCCCGCCGATTCGCGGCGTCAGCGGTTTCCAGTTGCTCAAGCTGGTCGAAGTGCGCGATGCGGGCCAGGTAGCTCCACAACAGGCCACCGAATTTCACGCGCAGAACCTGATGGTGCGCATCGGCGCAGGTGTGACCAGCGAGCAGGCCAAGGCGAAGATCGATGCCTTGCGTGCCCAGCTCGTCGCCGGTGCCGATTTTGCGGTCGTTGCGAAAAAGGATTCCGAAGACAGCTCCACCAGCGAGAAGGGCGGCGACATGGGCTGGTTCGCGGCCGAGGCGTGGGGCAGTGCGGTGGCCACCCAGATCCGGAAACTCAAGGACGGCGAGATATCGCAGCCGTTCCAGAGCGATGTCGGTTGGCACGTGATGAAGCGGCTGGGTACACGCACGACCGATGTCAGCATGCAGGCCGCGCGCGAAACCGCACGCCAGAACATCATCCGCCGCAAGTCGCAGGACGAATACGACAATTTCCTGCGCCAGATACGCTCGGAAGCCTACGTGGACATCCGGTTGTCCGACAAAACCTGACCCGCATGCGCCCGCGGCTGGCGCTGGTTCCAGGCGAGCCGGCGGGGATCGGTCCGGAGTTGTGCGTGCGCATCGCGCAGTTGGCGCATGCCGCACAGGTCGTCGCGCTGGCCGATCCAGACACCCTGTTGCAGGCCGCCCGTGCACTCGGGCTGCCACTCCGCTTGCGCGATCCGGATGCTGACGTCTGCCCCGGTGAACTTGCGCTGTTGCCGTTGCCGCAGGCCACGCCGACCGTTTTTGGACAGCCCGATCCGGCCAATGCGCGCGGGGTCATCGATGCGTTGCTGCTGGGTGCGAGTCGCTGCCTTGAAGGCAGCTTCGATGCACTGGTCACCGGACCTGTGCACAAGGCCGCAATCAATGCTGCCGGCATCGCCTACAGCGGAACAACCGAGTTGCTGGCTACCCACGCGGGTTGCGATGTCGTCATGCTGTTGGCTTCGGTGGCATCGACGCACCAGCCGCTGCGGGTAGCGCTGGCGACAACCCACCTGCCGTTGCGCGATGTGCCCGACGCGATCACGCGTATCGGACTGACGCGCACGTTGCGCATCCTTGATGCCGACCTGCGCCATCGCTTCGGCATCGCGCAGCCGCGCATCGCGGTGCTGGGGCTGAATCCGCATGCGGGCGAGCAAGGCTACCTGGGCCGCGAGGAAATCGACACCATCGCGCCGGTCATCGCGTCGCTGCGCAACGAAGGCATGCATCTGATCGGCCCGCTGCCCGCCGATACCGCATTCCTGCCACGCCATCTCGCCGATTGCGACGCCGTACTTGCCATGTACCACGACCAGGGCCTGCCGGTGCTCAAGCACGCTGGCTTCGAGGATGCGGTCAACATCACGCTGGGGTTGCCCTACCCGCGCGTGGCGGTCGATCATGGCACTGCGCTGGAACTGGCCGGCAGCGGTCGGGCCGATCCGTCCAGTCTGCTGCACGCCATCGCCGTCGCAACCAGGATGGTGCAGACTTCCGCTCCTGACTCGCAAATCGCCCCATGAACGCGAACGATCACGACACTTCGAACATCGACCCGGACATCCTGCTCAGCGATCCCGACCAGCGTCGCAAGGTGCTCTGGATGATTGCAACGATGGTCGCAGCGGCATTGTTGTTGTTCCTGTTCGGGCTGCCGGCTCTCAAGCACTGGATCAATGTCGCCGATGGGCCGGAGATGCTGCGCCGCATGGGCCTCGTGTTTTATGGGCTGGGCGGTGTGTTGCTGGCGACCTCCGTGTACGCAGGCTGGTATGCGCGGCGCATCCTGCGCTCGCAGCAGTTTCCTCCACCCGGAAGCTGGGTCATGCGTGACACCCGCGTGCTGCGCGGTGACACGGCGCGCGCGCGTGGCTGGTGGGTGCTGGCCTGTGCGATCAGCTTCCTGTTGCTCGCGGCATACACCATGATCCTGCCGCGCCGACTCGATGGGCTAGTGATGCCTGCACCCACTCCGCGTCCAGCACAGGTTGCAGTACCGCATGGCTGAGCCGCGCCACGCCGCGAAGAAACAGCTCGGCCAGCACTTCCTGCACGACGCGGACATCATCGAACGCATCGTGCGCGCGGTAGATCCGCAGCCAGGCGAACGACTCGTCGAGATCGGCCCCGGACAGGGCGCGCTGACCCTGCCGTTGCTGCGCCGTCATGGCGCGCTCACCGTGATCGAACTCGACCGCGACCTGCTCGCACCATTGCGCGCAGCAGGCGAGAACGTCGGTGCCCTTGAAGTCATTCACGCCGACGTGCTGAAAGTGGACTTCACCGCACTCGCCGACGGCGGCACGCTGCGGCTGGTCGGCAACCTGCCATACAACATCTCGTCGCCAATCCTTTTCCACGCGCTCGACCATGCCGCAGTCGTGCGCGACATGCATTTCATGCTGCAGAAGGAAGTCGTCGAGCGCATGGCCGCGACGCCGGGCGGCAAGGTCTACGGTCGGCTGAGCGTGACCTTGCAGGCGTATTGCGAGGTCGTCCCGCTGTTCGAGGTGCCGCCGACCGCGTTCAAGCCGCCGCCGCAAGTCGACTCGGCGGTGGTGCGGCTGCTGCCGCGCATGCCAGGATCGATCGGCATCGCCGACCGTGCGGTGTTCGCACACGTCGTGCGCGACGCCTTCGGCCAGCGTCGCAAGACCTTGCGCAATGCGCTGTCAGCGTTGTGCGACGACGCAGATTTCGCAGCAACGGGCGTCTCTCCCAAGGCACGCGCCGAGGAAATCGCCGTCCCGCAATTCATCGCGCTGGCCAACCATCTTGCGGCACGTCGCCAGCAGGCAGCGTCGATACCGTAAAATGTCGGAATGACCAAGCCCGTCTATGCCTTCGACATCGAGATAACCATCACACGTTCGCTGGACGAGCAATCGCGCCGATGACCAAGCCCGTCTACGCCTTCGACATCGAGATCACGACGCGCTTCCTGGACGAGCAATCGCGCCCCGGCGAAGACCGCTACGTCTTCGCTTACACGATCAGCATCCGCAATTCGGGCGACGTTCCCGCGCGCCTGCTCGATCGCCACTGGGTGATCACCGACGCCAATGGGCGCGTGGAGGAAGTGCGTGGCGACGGCGTCGTTGGCGAACAGCCATGGCTGCGCCCGGGCGAACACTTCGAATACACCTCGGGAGCGGTACTGGAAACCAGCGTCGGCACGATGCAGGGCAGCTACGGCATGCTTGCCGACGACGGCACGCGTTTCGAAGCGCCGATCCCGGCGTTCACGCTGGCCGTACCGCGTACGTTGCACTGATGGCGACCTGGGCGTGACGACTTGGGCCATCGGGGACCTGCAGGGCTGTTACGACCCGTTGCAGCGGTTGCTGGAAAAAATCCGTTTCGATCCGACCACGGACCGCCTGTGGTTCTGCGGCGATCTCGTCAATCGTGGCGGGCAATCACTGGAAACGCTGCGGCTGGTGCATTCGCTATCGATCCACAGCACCGTGGTGCTCGGTAATCACGACCTGTCGCTGCTGTCGATCGCGGAGCGTCGCGAAACCGACCAGCGCAAGGTCAATGCCGACCTGCAGGCAGTGCTGTTCGCGCCCGATCGCGACGTGCTGATCGGCTGGCTGCGCGCGCAAAACCTGATGCAGGTGGATCGCACGATTGGCTGGGCGATGCTGCACGCGGGCCTGATGCCGAAGTGGACGATCCCGATCGCCGAGGCACGTGCACGCGAAGTCGAAGAACGTTTGCATGCGCCCGACTACGACCGGTTGCTGCGCAACATGTACGGCGATCGCCCGGCGTGGTCGCCGAAGCTCAAGGGCATGGATCGCGACCGCGCGATCATCAACGTGTTCACGCGCCTGCGTTACTGCACGCCGCGTGGGCGCATCGCGTTCGATGCAAAAGGTTCTCCTGGTTCGCAACTGCCCGGACTGTATCCGTGGTTCTCGGTGCCTGGCATGGTCAAGCGCGACCTGCGCATCGTCTGCGGCCACTGGTCGACGCTTGGCCTCATGATCGGCCATGGCGTGCACGCGATCGACACCGGTTGCGTCTGGGGCGGCCCATTGACCGCACTCGAACTGGTGCCGCCCGGCGAAGCGCCGCGCATCGTGCAGGTGCGGGGGCGCAAGCCCTGAGCCTTGAACCGTATCTCACCCTGCGTGCTAAAGGACGCGATCAGAGGCAATCGTTTGCTGCGCTTTCTCGCAACACCGAAGCGTTACATCATAAGTACGCGCAACGGCCTGCAGAAAGCCTCGCTTGCGGCGAATTGGTAGCTAAACTTCGACACAAATCAGGAGGCATTATTGGACCACCTTCGGCGGTGGAGGCAGAAGTATAATGCCGACCACTTGAACCCAGCCACCATTGAGGTCGGTAACTTCCCCGGTCTTGGTATTCACTGCGCAGATATTGTGACACCTGTAGATCGCATTCCCAACAATGACAGACAGAGCTGCTTTGACAATTGGGAATGCGCATAGCCAGACAATAAATGCGATTGCTGCGCGTCTTCCTGGAAACGTCATCATGCACTCCAAGTCTTGACAGACGGTTTATGTGGTCACAGTGAGTCAATGGCCTTGAATGAGCGGGTCGTACGCTTTGTTCGAGTTTTGGTCAGTCGTGAACATAAAACGGTCTTCATAACTCCCGCCGCCAAGATCAATCGTGTGATCCGAGACGACATACTTGGGAATAGTCTTGTTATCCAGAAACGCCTGCATCCAAGATTTGAATTGTGCCGGGTCCGAAGATCGCAGCACACCCATGCAAATCGTTGTTCCGCAGGAAAAGTCCTGGATCTGAATGGAGCTATTCGCGCCCTTGATCTGCTTTTCAAACGCGTGTTCGATCGTATTCGTCATATCCACTGCCAGCGAATCCCGCATTGTTTCTTTTCGGAGTTCACGAACGGTCTCTGCAAAATGATCCGAGTGCAACAGGGTCTGCGCCGTCGATACGTTCACGTTGCCGCCATGAAGCAAGCTCTGTTCGACCGCAGTACTGCCTATCTGACTGAATGGAGTCGAAGGCGCTCCCATGCTGCTGGATGCGCCATGAGATCGATCCGAAGCACCGGAAGGCGGCATGCCTTCAATACCTTTCCTGATTAGCCCCGACCCTCAGCCCGAAGTCGCGTGATATGAGACCTCGGCCGCGCACGCTGACCCTCTGTCCCCGACGTGGAGAGCGGTCATGGC
>JAYTOP010000065.1:0-92917 GCA_043747745.1 Pseudomonadota bacterium | reverse complement strand
GCCTACGCGGCGTACTCGGGTGTCACCCTGAAGGGCACCTACTCGCCGTAAGTCCAACGCCAGTCCCGTCGCGAGACGGCGGGACTGGTCGGATTTGTTTCGTGAAAACACCGTCCCCCGATGCGCAAGCGCCGGGGGATTTTTTTTCCACGGATGGGCATCTGCCAAGTTGGTGCTCTTGCCAGCGGGAAGACGCAGGAAGCGGTGACGTGCGCAGCGATCGCCTGTTATCATTCTAACGTTGCCGGTTGGAGACGCGGACGAAAGCCAGCGCAAGAGCAGGTGCTGCGCTTCAGGAACATTGCAAGAGACGCGGGAAAACGCGAAGCTTGAAACCCTTGTGCGGCGTGGCGCGTGGCGATTTTGCCGGGTTCTTTTTCGGCATCATGCAAGTCCCTCTGCAAAGAGCCAGTGCATCCCTGTGCGGACTTCGACAGGTAAGTGAAACCCTCTGCGAAGAATCCGCACATCCTTCTTGATGCGGACTTTCGGTGAGGAAGCAGATCCTCGCAGGAGTTCGCGTTTGGCGCGGGCTTGACGGGGCGGATTACGAAGATCGAGGTAGCGAATGCTGGGCGAATACCTGCCAGTCCTGTTGTTCCTGATCGTCTCGACCGGTATCGGCATCGCCCTGCTGATCGTCGGCGCTGTGCTCGGTCCGAAGCGTCCGAGTGCCGACAAGCTGTCGCCGTACGAGTGCGGCTTCGAGGCCTTCGAGGACGCGCGCATGAAGTTCGACGTGCGCTACTACCTCATCGCGATCCTGTTCATCGTGTTCGATCTCGAAATTGCCTTCGTATTCCCGTGGGCGGTGGTCTTCCGCAGTCTCGGCGTGTTCGGCCTAGTCGAGATGGGCATCTTCCTCGGGCTGTTGGTGCTGGGCTTCGCGTACGTCTGGAAGAAGGGCGCACTCGAATGGGAATGATTTTGCAATGCGCAGGAGCGGGCGTCTTGCCGCGCTCTGCGCGCAAACGGTCGCGGCTTGGCCGCACCACGCTTGCCGCGACAAGCGCAGCCGCGCTTTTCGCGACGGCACATCCCCGTGCCGTTGATTTTCAGGTTGCTTCGATGGAGTTGGTATGAGCCTGAAATCAACCGCTGAGCGGCTGATGTACAACCCCGAGCCGGTCGGGAGGGTTGACGACATCCTGCTTCCCGGCGACGGCAATCCGCTGATCGAGCGTGGCTTCGCGGTGACCAGCGCGGACGTGCTGATCAACTGGGCGCGCACCGGCTCGATGTGGCCGATGACCTTCGGCCTGGCCTGCTGCGCGGTCGAGATGATGCACGCCGGCGCTGCGCGGCTGGACCTGGATCGCTATGGCGTGGTGTTTCGCCCATCGCCGCGGCAGTCCGACGTGATGATCGTCGCCGGCACCCTGGTCAACAAGATGGCGCCGGCGCTGCGCAAGGTCTACGACCAGATGCCCGAGCCGAAGTGGGTGATTTCGATGGGCAGTTGCGCGAATGGCGGCGGCTATTACCACTATTCCTATGCGGTCGTGCGCGGTTGCGACCGGATTGTGCCGGTGGACATCTACGTGCCGGGTTGCCCGCCGACCGCCGAGGCGCTGGTCCACGGCATCCTGCAGTTGCAGAAAAAGATTCGCCGCACCAACACGATTGCCCGCTGAAGCCTCGCCAAAGAATCCCATGATCGAGCACGTCACCGCCCTCGTCGAACGTCTGCGCAGCCACTTCGGCGCGCGTGCGCTTGCGCTGGATGTCGAGCGCGACGAGGCGACCCTGGAAATCGCCGATGCCGATTGGCTCGCAGCAGCAAAGGAATTGCGCGACGCGTTCGGCTTCGAGATCGCGGTCGATCTGTGCGGCGTGGATTACCTCGGCTATGGATCGGACGAGTGGGACACCACCGGCGTGTCGTCGCAAGGATTTTCGCGCGGGGTCGAAGGCCTTGGGCCGGGACGTTTCAAGTGGGGTCAGCAAACCGATGGCGTGATGCCGAAACGCCGTTTCGCTGTCGTCGTGCATCTGCTGTCGATCAGGAACAACCAGCGCCTGCGTGTGCGTTGTTTCTGCGGCGACGACGAGGTCGCGGTGGTGGCGTCGCTGGTCTCGATCTGGCCGGGCCTGAACTGGTTCGAGCGCGAGGCGTTCGACCTGTTCGGCATCGTCTTCGATGGCCATCCGGACCTGCGCCGGCTGCTCACCGATTACGGTTTCGTCGGCCATCCGTTCCGCAAGGATTTTCCGCTGATCGGCAATGTCGAAGTGCGCTACGACCCGGAGAAGAAGCGCGTCGTGTACGAACCCGTTTCGATCGAGCCGCGCGTGCTGGTGCCGCGCGTGATCCGCGACGATTCGCGCTACCAGCAGGCTTCCGCAGAAAGCGCCGCGAACCAGGCGGACAAGTGATGCAGGAAATCCGCAACTACACGATGAACTTCGGTCCCCAGCATCCGGCCGCGCACGGCGTGCTGCGGCTGATCCTGGAAATGGACGGCGAGACCGTGATGCGCGCCGACCCGCACATCGGCCTGCTGCATCGTGGCACCGAGAAGCTCGCCGAATCCAAGCCTTACAACCAGTCGATCGGTTACATGGATCGCCTGGATTACGTGTCGATGATGTGCAACGAGCACGCCTACGTGCTGGCGATCGAGCGCCTGATGGGGATCGAGGCACCGGAACGCGCGCAGTGGATCCGCACGATGTTCGACGAGATCACCCGCATCCTCAACCACCTGATGTGGATCGGCTCGAACGCGCTCGACCTCGGCGCGATGGCGGTGTTCCTCTACGCGTTCCGCGAGCGCGAGGAACTGATGGACTGCTACGAGGCGGTGTCGGGCGCGCGCATGCACGCGACCTATTACCGTCCGGGCGGCGTGTTCCGCGACCTGCCGGACAAGATGCCGCAGTACCGCGAATCGCCGTGGCACAAGGGCAAGGCGCTGAAGAAATTCAATGCGTGGCGCGAAGGTTCGCTGCTGGATTTCCTCGAAGGCTTCACCAGCGACTTTCCGACGAAGGTCGACGAATATGAAACCCTGTTGACCGACAACCGCATCTGGAAACAGCGCACCGTCGGAATCGGCGTGGTGCCGCCGGAAATGGCTCTCGCTTGGGGCATGTCGGGTCCGATGCTGCGCGGTTCGGGCGTCGAGTGGGACCTGCGCAAGAAGCAGCCCTACGCGAAATACGCCGAGGTCGATTTCGACATCCCGGTCGGCGTGCAGGGCGACTGCTACGACCGTTACCTCGTGCGCGTCGAGGAAATGCGCCAGTCCAATCGCATCATCCAGCAATGCGTGAAGTGGCTCAAAGCGAACCCCGGTCCGGTGATGCTGAAGAACTACAAAGTCGCGCCGCCATCCCGCGAGGAGATGAAGGACGACATGGAAGCGTTGATCCACCACTTCAAGCTGTTCACCGAAGGCTACTGCGTGCCGGCCGGCGAAGTGTATGCCGCGGTCGAGGCGCCGAAAGGCGAGTTCGGCTGCTACCTGGTGTCCGACGGCGCGAACAAACCGTTTCGCGTGAAACTGCGCGCGCCCGGATTCGCCCATCTGTCGTCGATCGACGACATCGTGCGTGGCCACATGCTCGGCGACGTGGTGGCGATGATCGGAACCTATGACGTGGTGTTCGGCGAGATTGATCGATGAGCGCTTTAGGTGAAGCGGGACTGGGGGCTTGGGGCTTGCGGCTCGCAAATGCCTTTGCTGTTGCTGGTCCAGTCCCCAGCCCCCAGCCCCCAGCCCCCGGCCGCAGCACAGCGGAGGCCGCCCCATGAAAGCCACCGGCAACTTCGAAGCCGTCCGCGATATCGACCCGCTGGTCGGGTTGAGCGCTGCCACTCGCACGCATATCGACAGCTGGATCGCGAAGTTCCCGCCCGACCGCAAGCGTTCGGCGGTGATCCAGGGCCTGTTCGCGGCGCAGCAGGAAAATGGTGGCTGGCTGACCGACGCGCTGATCGCTGCGGTCGCAAACTACCTGTCGATCCCTCCGGTGTGGGCTTACGAAGTCGCGACGTTCTATTCGATGTTCGAACTCGCGCCGGTCGGCCGCAACAACGTCGCCATCTGCACCAACATCAGCTGCTGGCTCAACGGCGCCGAGGACATCGTGCGCTATTGCGAAAGCAAGCTGGGTTGCAAGCTCGGCGAAAGCAGCGCCGACGGCCGCGTCTATCTCAAGCGCGAGGAAGAATGTCTCGCCGCGTGCGCGGGTGCGCCGATGATGGTCGTCAACGGCCATTACCACGAGAAGCTAACGCACGCATCCATCGATGCGATCCTCGACGGACTCACGCTCGACGGCTCCACGCATGATGGAAGCGGGCATGATGGAAGCGGGCATGGCCACGCACCTGATGCGCTCGCGACCGACGGACACTGAGAGAACAATATCGTGAACTCCGGTCCAGAACCCCAGGAACACAATGTGTGCTTCACCACGCTGCATTTCGAGCAGCCGTGGTCGTACGACAGCTACCTGAAAGCGGGCGGCTATGCCGCATGGAACAAGATCCTGCGCGAGAAGATCCCGCCCGATCAGGTCATCGATACGGTGAAGCAATCCGGCCTGCGCGGGCGCGGCGGCGCGGGTTTCCCGACCGGTTTGAAGTGGAGCTTCATGCCGAAAGGACCCGGTGCGCAGAAATACATCCTGTGCAATTCGGACGAATCCGAACCCGGTACCTGCAAGGATCGCGACATCCTGCGCTTCAACCCGCATGCAGTGATCGAGGGCATGGCGATCGCGTGTTACGCGACCGGATCGACCGTCGGCTACAACTACCTGCGCGGCGAGTTCCACCACGAACCGTACGAGCGGCTTGAGCAGGCGCTGTTCGAGGCTTACGCGAACGGCTGGCTCGGCAAGGACATCCAGGGTTCCGGCGTCGATATCGACCTGCATACTGCGCTCGGCGCTGGCGCCTACATCTGCGGCGAAGAAACCGCGCTCATGGAATCGCTGGAAGGCAAGAAGGGCCAACCGCGCTTCAAGCCACCGTTCCCCGCGAACTTCGGTTTGTTCGGTCGGCCGACCACGATCAACAACACCGAGACCTTCGCGTCGGTGCCCGCGATCATTCGCAACGGCGCGCCGTGGTTCCTCAATCTCGGCAAGCCGAACAATGGCGGTCCGAAAATCTTCTCGGTGTCCGGCCATGTCGCGAAGCCGGGCAACTACGAGATCCGCCTCGGCACATCGTTCGCCGATTTGCTGGAAATGGCCGGCGGCATGCGCGGCGGCCGCAAGATCAAGGCGGTGATTCCGGGCGGTTCGTCGATGCCGGTGCTGCCTGGCGAGACGATGATGGGCCTCACGATGGATTACGACGCGCTGCAGAGGGCCGGTTCCGGCCTCGGTTCCGGTGCGGTGATCGTGATGGACGAGACCACCTGCATGGTGCGCGCGTGCCAGCGCATCGCGCGTTTCTACTACGCCGAATCCTGCGGCCAGTGCACGCCGTGCCGCGAAGGCACCGGCTGGATGTACCGCATGCTGACGCGCATCGTTGAAGGCAAAGCAACGCTCGACGACCTCGCGATGCTCAAGACCTCGGCCGGCCAGATCGAAGGCCATACCATCTGCGCGTTCGGTGAAGCCGCCGCGTGGCCGGTGCAGGGCTTCCTGCGGCATTACTGGCACGAGTTCGAATATTTCATCGTCAACGGTCGCTCGATTGTGGATTCGCGATTGGAGGCTGTGGCATGAGGATCCGTGATGCAAAGGCGAGGATAGGGGCCAGGGGCTGGGGGCTGGAAAGAGCCTCGGTTCGCTGTGTCTTTGATCTTTCCCCGGTCCCCAGCCTCCAGTTCCCAGTCCCACGGGGTCGCCCATGAGTGTCCAGCCGACAACGACGATCGCGCCAGCGCCTGCACCCGAAGGCCACGTCAACATCGAGATCGACGGCGTCGCGCTGCACGCGCCGAAGGGCTCGATGATCATCCAGTCTGCGGACAAGGCCGGCATCCCGATCCCGCGTTTCTGCTACCACGAGAAGCTGCCGATCGCCGCGAACTGCCGCATGTGCATGGTCGAGACCGAGATGGGCGGCAAGCCGGTGCCGAAGCCGCAGCCCGCCTGCGCAACGCCGGTGATGGATGGCATGAAGGTGTACACGCGTTCGCAGCGCGCGCTCAGTGCGCAACGCAACGTGATGGAGTTCCTGTTGATCAACCATCCGCTCGACTGCCCGATTTGCGACCAGGGTGGCGAGTGCGAACTGCAGGACGTCGCGCTCGGTTACGGGCGTTCGGTCAGCCGCTTCCAGGAGCGCAAGCGCGTGGTCGCCGACGAGGACCTCGGTCCGCTGGTCGCGACCGACATGACGCGCTGCATCCAGTGCACGCGCTGCGTGCGTTTCACCGCCGAGATCGCGGGCACTTACGAACTCGGCGGCATGAATCGCGGCGAGCATCTGGAAATCGGCACCTACGATGGCAAGCCGCTGACGACCGAACTGTCCGGCAACGTCATCGACGTCTGCCCGGTCGGCGCGCTGACGAACAAGGTCTTCCGCTTCCGCGCCCGCCCATGGGAATTGATCGCTCGCGAATCGATCGGTTACCACGACGCGCTCGGCTCGAACCTGTTCCTGCACCTCCGTCGCGGCGATGTGTTGCGCACGGTGCCGCGCGACAACGAGGCGGTCAACGAATGCTGGCTGTCCGATCGCGACCGCTATTCGCACCAGGGCCTGACCGCCGCCGATCGCGCGATGACGCCCCTGATCAAGGATGGTGAGGGCGTCTGGCGCGAGTGCAGTTGGGACGATGCGCTGATGCATGCGTCGGAGATCCTCAAGCAATATCGCGGCGATGCGCTCGGCGTACTCGTGCATCCGGCGATATCCAACGAGGAAGGCGCACTGCTCGCGCGCTTGGCGGCCGGTCTCGGCACGGGCAATCTCGATCACCGCATCCGCCACACCGATTTTGCCGATGCCCCGGTCGCTGAAACCTTCGGCATGGCGGTCGCCGACATCGAAGCAGCCGGTGCGATCGTGCTGATCGGCTGCAATCCACGCAGCGAAATGCCGCTGCTCGCGCAACGCATCCGCAAGGCGATCAAGCGCGGTGCGAAGGTGTATGCGATCAATCCGGTCGATTTCGATCTTGCGCATGAACCAACCGCGAAGCGCATCGTGCGTCCGTCGCAACTCGCCGCGGCAGTGCAGGCGATTGCGGACGGCGACGACGACATCGCGGATGATCTTGAGAACGCGAAGAACGTCGTCGTGATCCTCGGCGAGATCGCCGAAACCCATCCGCAGGCTTCGCGCATCCGCGCATCCGCGCGTGGCCTCGCTTCCGCGTACGACGCGAAACTCAATCGCCTGCCGCAGGGCGCGAACGCGATCGGACTTGCGCGCGCCGGTGTGCTGCCGTCCGCCCGTCATGCCGATGCGATGCTCGCCGATCCGCGCAAGGCGTATGTGATCTACGGTATTGAGCCCGGCCTGGATTTTGCCGCTGCGATGCAGGCGCGCAAGTCGCTAGGCGCGGCGAAAGTCGTCGCCTTCAGCCACTTCGCGTGCCAGTCCACGCGCGCTGTTGCCGATGTGATCCTGCCGATCGGCCTGTTGCCGGAAATCGAAGCCACCTTGACCAATGTGAACGGTATCGCGCAGTCCACTGTCGCGGGCGGCAAGCTGCCTGCGGATGCGCGTCCGGGTTGGCGCGTGTTGCGTGCGCTCGGTGGTGAGCTTGGCTTGCCCGGATTCGAGTTCGTCGATCTCGCAGAATTGCGCGCAAGCATCGTCGAGCGTCCGGTTGCGTCCGGTAGCGGCATCGCACCGATGGCGGGTGAGGGTGGACAAGACCCTTCGACCGGGCTCAGGACAGGCTTCGAGCGCATCGTGACCACGCCGCTCTATCGCGTCGATGGCGTGCTGCGCCGTTCTCCCGCGTTGCAAGCGCATCCGCTGACGCGCGCTGCGTGCGTGGCATTGCATCCGGACGACGCGAACGCTGCCGGATTGGTCGCTGGCGCAATGGCGAAGGTCTCGGATGCGAACGGCACCGCAACGCTGCCGGTCGAAATTTCCGCGCGCGTCGCCAAAGGCGCGGCCTGGATCGAATCCTGCCATGGCGCTACCGCGCCGCTCGCGCTCGACGGTGTCGTCACGGTGGTGAAAGCATGACCGCCGTGTTCGAGCCCATCCGCGACATGTTCCTGCACTTCGGCACTGCCGGCTTGCTGGTGTGGACGCTGGTCAAGATTCTTGCGGTCTGCCTGCCGGTGATCGTGTCGGTCGCGTTTTATGTGTTGTGGGAGCGCAAGCTGATCGGCTGGATGCACGTGCGCCACGGTCCGAGTTATGTCGGTCTCGGCGGGCTGCTGCAATCGTTCGCCGACGTGTTCAAGATGCTGTTCAAGGAAGCGATCCTGCCGACCAATGCGCAGCCGTTCCTGTTCCGATTGGCACCGATCCTTGCGCTCGCTCCGGCGCTCGCGGCATGGGCGGTGGTGCCGTTCGATGATGGCATCGTGTTGTCGAATGCGAATGCGGGCCTGCTCTACCTGCTCGCGATGACCTCGATGGGCGTGTACGGCATCATCATCGCCGGCTGGGCATCGAACTCGAAGTACGCCTTCCTCGGCGCGATGCGCTCGGCCGCGCAGATGGTGAGTTACGAGATCGCGATGGGCTTCGCCCTGGTCGGCGTGCTGCTGGCCGCCGGCAGCCTGAACCTGACCGACATCGTGCATGCGCAGTCCGGCCACTACGGTGCCGGCAACTGGTTCGTGTGGCCGCTGTTCCCGCTGTTCCTGATCTACTTCATCTCCGGCGTGGCCGAGACCAACCGCGCGCCGTTTGATGTCGCCGAAGGCGAATCGGAAATCGTCGCCGGCTTCCACGTCGAATATTCCGGTTCCGCGTTCGCGATCTTCTTCCTCGCCGAATACGCGAACATGATCCTGGTCAGTTTCCTGGTGCCGGTGCTGTTCCTCGGCGGCTGGCTGTCCCCGTTCCCGGCTAGCGTGCCGGTCCTCGGCGCACCTGGCTGGTGGTGGCTGTTCGCGAAGGTGTTCTTCTTCGCCAGTTGCTTCATCTGGTTCCGCGCGAGCTTCCCGCGCTACCGCTACGACCAGATCATGCGACTGGGCTGGAAGGTGTTCATCCCGATCAGCATCGTATGGATCTTCGTGGTCGCGATCGCCGCGTACTACCACGTCATCGGCGGAGGCCAGGTCGCATGAGCCGCATCGTGACCTATCTCAGGAGCCTGCTGCTGATCGAGTTGCTGGCTGGGCTTTGGCTGACCCTGAAGTACCTGTTCAAGCCCAAGTACACAATGATCTATCCGATGGAGAAGATCCCGCAGTCGCCGCGTTTCCGCGGGCTGCATGCGCTGCGCCGCTACCCGAACGGAGAAGAGCGCTGCATCGCATGCAAGCTCTGCGAGGCTGTGTGCCCGGCGCTCGCGATCACCATCGATTCCGAACCCCGCGAAGACGGCAGTCGCCGCACCACGCGCTATGACATCGACTTGTTCAAGTGCATCTACTGCGGTTTCTGCGAGGAAAGCTGCCCGGTGGACTCGATCGTCGAGACCCACATCCACGAATACCACTTCGAGCATCGCGGCGAGAACATTCTCACCAAGCCGAAGTTGCTGGCGATCGGCGACCGCTTCGAGAATGAAATCGCCGAACGTCGTGCTGCCGACGCGGCGTACAGGTGACCGCATGAATTTCCCCACCATTGCCTTTTATGTCTTCGCCGCCGTCACCGTCCTGTCGGCGCTGTCGGTCATCTCCGTAAAGAATTCGGTGCATGCCGTGCTGTTTCTGGTGCTGAGTTTCTTCAGCACCGCCTGTTTGTGGATCCTGTTGCAGGCCGAATTCCTCGGGCTGGTGCTGGTGCTCGTGTATGTCGGCGCGGTGATGGTGCTGTTCCTGTTCGTGGTGATGATGCTCGACATCAACTCCGAACCGTTGCGCGAAGGTTTTGCGCGCTATCTGCCGGTCGGTGTGCTGGTCGCGGTGACGATGGCCGTCGAGATGGTGCTGCTGATCGGCGCGCGCCCATATGCGCAGACGCCGATGACGCCCGATCCAGCGCAGGCAGCGCACATGAGCAACACCGCATGGTTGTCGCAGGCCTTGTTCTCGGACTACACGTTGCCGTTCGAGATCGCCGCGCTGATCCTGACCGTGGCCGTCGTCGCCGCGATCCTGCTGACGTTGCGTCGGCGCGAAGGCGTCAAATCGCAGAACCCGGGCTTGCAGGTGCGGGTCAAGGCGAGCGACCGCGTGCGCGTAGTCAAGATGGCGCCCTCGCAGCCAACACAGGCACCGGTCGTACCGGAGAAAACACCATGATCACGCTGGGCCACTACCTCACGCTGGGCGCGCTGATGTTCGCGATCGGCGTCGCCGGCATCTTCATCAACCGCAAGAACATCATCATCCTGCTGATGTCGATCGAGCTGATGCTGCTCGCGGTGAACATCAACTTCGTCGCGTTCTCGCGTTACCACGGCGACCCTGCCGGCCAGGTGTTCGTGTTCTTCATCCTGACCGTGGCCGCCGCTGAATCGGCGATTGGTCTGGCGATCCTGGTAACGCTGTTCCGCAATCGCCGCGATATCAATGTTGCTGAAATCGACGACTTGAAGGGTTGAGGGAAAACAATGCGCGACAGAGTCGTCAATGGGGCTGGGGGCTTGGGACCAGGGGCTGGCGCAAAGCGCGCCCGCCTGAGCTGCTGCTTCACGCTCGACGAGCTTCCCCATTCCCCAGTCCCTCGTCTCCAGCCTCAGGCCTCCAGTCCGTGATCTCGCAGAACATCCTCCTGATCATTGCCCTCACCCCGCTGCTCGGCGCGATTGTTGCCGGTCTGTTCGGCCGCCTGGTCGGCCGTTCGGGCGCGCACACTGTCACCATCCTCGGCGTTGCGGTGAGTTGCGCCCTGTCGTGCCAGGTGTTGTGGCAGTTGCTGCATGGCGCGCCCGCTTACAACGCGAATGTCTATACGTTCTTCGAGATCGCAAAATATTCGGCGCACGTCGGCTTCCTGATCGACAACCTCACCGCGATGATGATGGTCGTGGTGACGTTCGTGTCGCTGCTGGTGCACATCTACACGATCGGCTATATGGCCGATGACGACGGCTACACACGCTTCTTCAGCTACATCTCGCTGTTCACCTTCGCGATGCTGATGCTGGTGATGAGCAACAACTTCCTGCAGTTGTTCTTCGGCTGGGAAGCGGTCGGCCTGGTGTCGTACCTGTTGATCGGCTTCTGGTTTACCAAGCCGACGGCGATCTTCGCGAACCTGAAAGCCTTTCTGGTCAATCGTGTCGGCGACTTCGGCTTCCTGCTCGGCATCGCTGGCGTACTCGCGTGGTGCGGTTCGCTTGACTACGCCGAGGTGTTCGCGAAGGCGCCGGTCATCGCGCACATGAACGTCTCGATCTTCGCCGGCCATCCGTGGGCGGTGCCGACGGTGATCTGCATCTGCCTGTTCATCGGTGCGATGGGAAAGTCCGCGCAGGTGCCGTTGCACGTGTGGCTGCCCGACTCGATGGAAGGCCCGACCCCGATCTCGGCGCTGATCCACGCCGCGACGATGGTGACCGCCGGCATCTTCATGGTCGCGCGGATGTCGCCGCTGTTCGAGCTGTCGCAGACGGCACTGAATTTCGTATTGTTCATCGGCGCCACGACCGCGTTTTTCACGGGGCTGATCGGCATCGTGCAGAACGACATCAAGCGCGTGGTCGCATATTCGACCCTGTCGCAGCTCGGTTACATGACGGTCGCACTGGGCTCCTCGGCGTATTCGGTCGCGGTGTACCACCTGATGACCCACGCCTTCTTCAAGGCCTTGCTGTTCCTCGCAGCGGGCAGCGTGATCATCGGCATGCACCACGAGCAGGACATGCGCCGCATGGGCGGGTTGCGCAAGTACATGCCGATCACCTATATCACCAGCCTGATCGGCACGCTCGCGCTGACCGGCATGCCGTTCTTCTCGGGTTTCTACTCGAAGGACAGCATCATCGACGCCGCGAAGATCGCGTCGGAGCATGGCGGCTGGGTGCAGCACTACGCCTACCTCGCCGTGCTGCTGGGCGTCTTCGTGACCAGCTTCTACAGTTTCCGTTTGCTGTACATGACCTTCCACGGCGAGGAACGTTTCCGTCATCCGACGCCGCACGACGAGCATCACGCTGCGCACGACGAGCATGGCCATCACGGCCCCGTCGAGCCGCATGAATCGCCGTGGGTCATCACATTGCCGCTGGTCCTGTTGGCGATCCCGTCGTTGCTGATCGGTTTCCTCACGGTGAAGCCGATGCTGTTCGGCACGTTCTTCGACGGGGCGATCGTGGTGGATGCCGCAAAGCATCCGGCGATGGGTGCACTGGCCGAGGAGTTCCATGGCGCGTCCGCGATGGCATTGCACGGCTTTCTGCAGTTGCCATTCCTCCTCGCGCTCGCAGGCTTTGGCCTGGCGACCTACATTTACCTCCTGCATCCAGCGCTTGCGCCAAAGCTCAAGGAGCGGTTCGCATTGCCCGCACGCATCCTCGAGAACAAATACGGTTTCGACACGCTCTGGATCGACGGATTCGCTGGCGCCGGCCTGAAGCTTGGCAAGCTGTTCTGGCGCGTCGGCGATACCACGGTGATCGATGGTGCGCTCGTGGACGGAACCTCGCATTTCATCGGTCGCAGTGCGGCCGTGTTGCGTCGATTGCAGTCTGGCTACCTGTACCACTATGCGTTCGCGATGATCCTTGGCCTGATCGCGCTGCTCGGCGTGCTGTTGCGCTGGCCGGCCTGAGCCTCGGACCTTTCTGTATGGATAACCTGATGCCGATCACGTCGCTACCGCTGCTGAGCCTGTTGATCTGGGTGCCGATCCTCGGCGGCGCATTGACGTTGCTGCTTGGCGAGCGTCCGAACACGGCGCGCTGGTTCGCGCTACTAATCGGGCTGGTCAGCTTCGCCCTGAGCGTGCAGCTCTTCCAGCACTTCGACCGGGTGAGCGGTCTGATGGGGTTTGTCGAACAGCACGCATGGGTGCCGAGTTACCACATCAACTATTCGCTCGGCGTGGATGGTATCTCGGTCGCGTTGATCGTGCTGACCGCGCTGACCACGGTGCTGGTCATCATCGGTGCGTGGACTTCGATTACCCAGCGCGTGCACCAGTACATGGCGTCGTTCCTGATGCTGCAGGGCGTGATGATCGGCGTGTTCTGCGCGCTCGATGCGATGCTGTTCTACGTGTTCTTCGAGGCGATGCTGATCCCGATGTTCATCATCATCGGCGTGTGGGGCGGGCCGCGCCGCGTGTACGCGAGCATCAAGTTCTTCCTGTACACATTTCTCGGTTCGATCTTCATGCTGGTCGGGCTGATCTACCTGTACCTGAAGTGCGGCAGCTTCCAGCTCACCGACCTGTACGCCGTGCCGCTGTCGATGAAGGAACAGACGTGGCTGTTCTTCGCGTTCCTGATCGCGTTCGCGGTCAAGGTGCCGATGTTCCCGGTACATACGTGGTTGCCGGACGCGCACGTCGAGGCGCCGACTGGAGGTTCGGTGGTACTGGCCGCGATCATGCTGAAGATCGGCGGTTACGGTTTCATCAGGTTTACGCTGCCGATCCTGCCCGATGCGGGTCTTGAGTGGGGGTGGCTGATCATTGCGCTGAGCCTGGTCGCGGTGATTTACATCGGACTGGTCGCGCTGGTGCAGGAAGACATGAAGAAGCTGATCGCGTATTCGTCGATCGCGCATATGGGCTTCGTGACGCTCGGCATCTTCATCGGTTTCGCACTGGTGCGTGGAGCCAACAACATGGCTGCGGCGCAGCTCGGCATGCAGGGCGCGATGGTGCAGATGATTTCGCACGGCTTCATTTCCGGTGCGATGTTCTCGTGCGTCGGCGTGCTGTACGACCGCATGCACACGCGCATGATCCGCGACTACGGCGGCGTGGCGAACACGATGCCGGTCTTCGCGACCTTCTTCGTGTTCTTCGCGATGGCCAATTCCGGATTGCCGGGAACGTCGGGCTTCGTCGGCGAGTTCATGATCATCCTCGCTACCTTCCAGCAGAGCCCACTGGTCGCGTTCGGTGCGGCGACGACGCTGGTGCTCGGCGCGGCCTACACCTTGTGGCTGGTCAAACGCGTCGTGTTCGGCAAGGTCGCGAACTCGCATGTCGCCGAACTGCAGGACATGAACTTCCGTGAAGTGATCGTGCTCGGCGTGTTCGCGATCGGCGTGCTGCTGATCGGCGTCTATCCGAAGCCGTTGACAGACCTGATGACTTCGGCCGTATCCCAAACGACTTCGTACCTGAGCATGAGCAAGCTGCCGCCAGTGTCAGCAAAGGTCCCATGATGCAGATGATGCCAACCATCGCCGATCTGCTGCCGTTGCGCCCTGAACTCGCGGTGCTTGGCGGCGCATGCCTGTTGCTGCTGATCGACATGTTCGCGAAGGGGGCAAGCCGCGCACTGTTGTTCTGGGTCGCGATCGGCAGCCTCGCAATAGCGGCAGGCCAGGTGCTCGCCGTCGAATTCGGCAATGGCAGCGGCTTCATCGAAGCGCCGACGACGGCGACATTCAACGGCATGTTCGTGCGCGACATGATGGGCGACGTGCTCAAGCTCGCGCTCCTCGCGGTCAGCGCGATCGCCTTCGTGTATTCGCGCACATACCTCGCGGACCGGATGCTGTCGCGCGGCGCGTTCTACATCCTGTGCCTGTTCGCGGTGCTGGGCATGATGCTGCTGGTGTCGGCAGGCAGCCTGGTCACGCTGTATCTGGGGCTGGAGCTGCTCGCATTGTCGTCGTATGCGCTGGTCGGCATGAACCGCGATTCGGCGATCGGCTCCGAAGCGGCGATGAAATATTTCGTGCTGGGCTCGCTGTCGTCGGGGATGCTGCTGTACGGCATGTCGATGGTCTACGGCGCGACCGGCTCGCTGGATCTGGGCGCGATCTACGCTGTCGCCGGCAACGCGCAGGACCATACGATGCTGCTGTTCGGCGTGGTGTTCCTCGTTGTCGGCATCGCGTTCAAGTTCGGTGCCGCGCCGTTCCACATGTGGCTGCCTGACGTCTATCAGGGCGCGCCGACCATCGTTACCCTGTTCATCGGTTCGGCACCGAAACTCGCCGCATTCGGGATGGCGTATCGCCTGCTCGAATCCGGCGCCGGCCCATTGTGGGAACACTGGCAGGTGATGCTTGCGTGGCTGGCCGTGCTCTCGCTCGCGATCGGCAACCTGTTCGCGCTGGTGCAGACCAACCTCAAGCGCATGTTCGCGTATTCGACGATCTCGCACGTCGGCTTCTTGTTCCTCGGCCTGTCGAATGCGACTCCGACCGGCTATGCGTCGGCGATGTTCTATGCGATCAGCTATGCATTGATGGCGACCGCAGCGTTTGCAACCTTGCTCCTGCTCAGCAGCCGCAGCCACGACGCTGAGGAGATCGACGATTTCCGTGGTCTTAACGCGCGCAGCCCATGGCAGGCGCTGCTTGTACTGATGATCATGGCCTCGCTGGCCGGCGTGCCGCCATTCCTCGGCTTCTGGGCCAAGCTCGCGGTGCTGCGCTCGGCGCTCGACGCGAACATGCTGTGGCTCGCACTGGTCGGCGCGGTTTTCGCGGTCATCGGCGCGTTCTACTACCTGCGCATCATCAAGGTGATGTACTTCGATGCACCGGACGATCGTCCCAGGGCGTCGATCAATGCGGATGCCTCACTGCGCTGGATGCTGTCGATCAACGCCATTCTGCTGCTCGCGCTGGGCATCGCGTGGAACCCGATCATGGCGTGGTGCATGCAAGCACTGGGTGCCTGAAGCAATTCGCCGCACCCCCGGGCGTGGCAGGGTGATGGTTTCTACATGCGCCTGCGATCGACTGTCCCTGCAGCCAATCCGTCGATGTCGGTCTTGGTGTGGTCGTGCACCACGACGCAGTTGCGGCCTTCGCGTTTGGCTTGGTAGAGCGCATCGTCGGCATGGGCCAGCAACTGGCGCAGTTCGTATCCCGATGTGCGCGAGGCGGCAATGCCGAAACTCGCGTGCACGGGCAGGGTGAGTTCGTCGACATTGCCATGGCATTCGGCGATTGCGTTGCGCACTTTTTCGGCGATTTGCGTGGCTGTCGTCGCAATGCAGTCCGGCATCAGGATGGCGAATTCTTCGCCGCCGGTCCTGCCGAACAGATCGTGCGCGCGCAGATGCGCCTCGCACGCAGACACCGCGCACTTCAGTACCAGGTCGCCCATCGCATGGCCATGGGCATCGTTGACCGCCTTGAAATGATCCAGGTCGAACACGACGACGCAAGCGTCCTGCGATGACTTCTTGCAGTGGGAAAGGGCGATCTCCGCCGTGTCCACGAAATACTGGCGGTTGCTGATCCCGGTCAGCCCATCGCGCCGCGACAGTTGCATGAACTTCAATTGCGAGCGCTTGGTGCGATAAGCCCACACCGCGATCGAACCTAGCAACGTCAACAACAGCAGCAGAGTCAGGCGGCTCGCTTCCACATTCTTGGCGCTGACCGCCTGCTTCAGCTGCAGCACTTGGTTCTGCTTGTTCAGCGCATCAATCTGGAGTTTCTTCTCTTGCACCTGCTGGCGCACCATCTGGTACGAAAGGGTACGCGCGCTCACGTCATTGAGATAGCCCTTGTCGGCGGTGGCGTATTTCTCGTGCCAGTCGAGCGCGGCAGCGGCATCGCCTTGCTTTTTGGCGACTTCATAGAGCACTCCATACGCAAGTGCAACGATATCGCGATCGGCCTTGCCATCAATGCTTCGCAATGCGTGCGTGCGTGCGGCCCTGCCATCGCCTTGCGCCCATGTGGCCTGCGCGAGCGTCGCCTCGAACTCGTCGAGTAATTCCTGGTACCGGGTTGCTTGTGCCTCGGCCAGATGCGGTTCCAGCACTGCGCGAGCCGCTTCGGGATGGCCTTGATCCAGGTCGCGCCTTGCGGCGAACACGCGGATGCTGTTGACCCAGAGCGGTTCGTTCGCCTTGACGCAACGGGCGAGTGCGTCGGCGTAGTTAGTCTCGAAATCTGTGCCCTCCATTTTCGAAAAGCTCAGCATGCGGAGGTATTGCGCCTGGCACGTCGTGAAGTCGCCGTCGGTTTCGGCAAGCGTCTGATTGGCATAGCGCAGCGCGAGATCGCTCTGTCCGGCGTTGGCGTACAACAGGGACGCGTTGAAGAGAATGCGGAGTCTCGTCTTCGGGTTGCGCACGTCGGGCAGGGCGGTGATCAACCCTTCCTGTAGTTCGTACGCTTCCTCGTAGCGAGTCGCGTTGGCCAGCACATTAATCAGCGAACTGGTGGCCCGCATGCGCAGATTCGGATCGCTCGCGCGGGCCGCGACAGCTCGCCACGTCCGAATGGCAACTTCATTGTCGCCTTGGTACGCCGATTCCCAGCCATGAAAGTACTGCAGCAAGTCCTGCTGGTTCCGCGACAGCGCCGTCGGATCGGCGTCGAGATGGCGCATCAGCTCGACGAAGCGGGCGTTTTCGGAGGTCTTGACGCGGTCGGCCTGATCCAGCAATGCCCCTGCATCGATCGGCGTCGGTACGGCCGCTGTCGACACAGATACCGCAATCGCGATGCATCCGGTTGCGAACGCCAAACGGATGCATTGCGACAGATTCACTTGAAAGCCGACGCGTGAATGGCGATCTTCACGCAGCCACAAACGCACCGGGACGTACCGACCGGAATTCGTCGTCATCACGTTCGGGAACCTCATCCTCGTCTTCGTCTTCTTTCCCCGGGGAGATGACCTTGTTCGCAATCGTCGGGCTGCCGGTGATCGACTGAAGCGCGGGCTGGTCGTTGCCGAGGATGGCCGCCTGCGCCTGCGCATCGATCAATGTGGGACTCAAGGCCTGCTGAAGCTGCTCGGTCGTTGCGTACCGCAATTCGGCACTCGAGCCGACACTTTCCAGAAACCCGATGATGATCGTCATGACGTTCCCCTGTGGTTGCGTGATGGATTTGGACCGCTCGAACCCCCTGCCTGGCCATGCCGTCCGCCGTTTCTCGATTTCGGAAACCCGACGCATCCCAAGGCTGCCCGAAAGATATCCTATCCCCGGCCAACGCACAGGGTCTACAGTTTCGGCTATCGGGGGCATCACCCACCCGCTTTCTCGAGTACATCGATCACGCTCAGCCGCGCTCGCGTCTCGCGGTCGGGCGTGAGACGGCGAGCCGGCGGTATCACCAATGTGTGTTCCTGGGTTACGTCAGCGGCGGCCAGATCGCACAGCGGCAGACGGCGGACGTAGGCCTGCTCGATCGGCAGGGTCGCGCAGCGGTACGCGATGATCTCGTGATCCAGCGGATAGTCGCGCGCCAGCCGACTCACCAGTACCTGCCGGTAGGCCGCGCCGGTCGAGTAGCGAGCGAGCGACTGGTCGCCGGCGACGCTGACTTGCCACAGGATCAGGTAGGCGCTGGGGTCGATGCGGCGTTCGAAGAGCAACAACTGGCTGGCCTCGTAGTGCTGGCAGCCGTAGCGCCCCGGATCGATTCCCAGGTCCGCGTACAGACAGTCCTCGGCCGAGATGCCTGGTTCCATGCGTGCGACGAAGCCCTCGCTGCGCGCGATCTCGATTGCCTTGTGCGAGGGCCAGACGAATACGCCGGGATGTCCGTAGAACACGCCGACGACTTTCTTGTCGGCGCGCACTTCGGTCAGCATCACGTCCACCATCGCGCGATAGGTTTGCATGCGCGAGGTGCCTTCGCTATAGAGCAGCTGCAGGCTGCGCACATCCGGGTGCATTTCGGACAGCCACAATTCGACGATTCCATCGGAGACGGCGGCGAACACCACGTCCGCTTGTTCGATATGACTGCGCGCGAGCGGGCTGATGTGCGAGCCCAGCGTCATGCCGATGCCGACGCAGGCAAGGCTGCCGCGACGCGATGCGGTGTCGGGTTCCAATCGGGCGCTCCTTCGAGGGTTGCGCGAGTCTATCCAAACCGGGAGACTTCCGGCAGCCGCGAGCCGCTCCTGAATCTTCCGAGCTGTCGGCCTTGCAAAGACCAAGCCGAATCCTCATAATCGTTGTTCTACTGCTGCGGGGTGGAGCAGTCTGGCAGCTCGTCGGGCTCATAACCCGAAGGTCGCAGGTTCAAATCCTGCCCCCGCTACCAGCCTTGACGGAAAGCCTCCTCGTGAGGCTTTTTTGTTGCTGCAAGGCTGGAAATGTCTTTAGTGCAGCAGGTTTCATTGCAGTCGTTTCACGCTGGTCTCGCGTCGGCTCGAACATCGGTCGACGCACCGGAAGCTGGAAGTACCGGAGGGGCCATTGCGGCCCCTTTGTGCTTTCCGGGACCGCAGTTTTGTTCGCCAGGTTCTCGAACCGTCGCACCGGAGTCACTCGTGTCGAATCGCAGCACCGACATCGCAATTCTGTTGACGCCCAGCGTCGAAGCACTGCAGCTTGAACTGCTGGGTGTCGAGCTTGCGGCGTCTGGTACGCATGCGTTGCTGCGGCTGTACATCGATGCGCCCGGCCGCATGGTGACGATCGAGGATTGCGAAGCGGTTAGCCGCGAAGTGTCGGCGGTGATGGACATCAACGATCCGATCGCGTCGCAGTACACCCTGGAAGTCTCATCGCCAGGCATCGATCGTCCGCTGTTCACCGTTGCGCATTTCACGCGGCACATCGGCGAGACGGTCAAGTTGCACTTGCAGATTCCGGTCAATGCCCGCCGCCGTCTGCAGGGGGCGATCGTCGGCGTGGAAGGAGACGACATCACGCTGCGCACCGAGACTGCAACCGTGTCTGTGCAGCACACGAATATCGAAAAGGCGCGGCTGGTCCCGGACTGGGCCGCGTTGGGATTGGCGCCCGAAAAGTCATCGCTCAATAAGGGCAGAGCGCAGCGTAAAAAGGATTCGCGCAAGCCGGGTCCGTCATTCAACGACAACGGTGCGGATCGACCGCCCGTCACGGAGCAGAAGCAATGAGCAAAGAGCTGTTGATGGTGATCGATGCGGTCGCCAACGAAAAAGGCGTGCCGCGCGAAGTGATCCTCGAAGCGATGGAAGCCGCTTTGGCGTCCGCCGCCAAGAAGAGCTATCACGACCAGGACGTCAACGTCCGTGTGTCGATCCATCCGAAGGACGGCAGCTACGAAACCTTCCGCCAGTGGGAAGTCGTGGCCGACGACGTGGTGATGGAGTCGCCGGATCGCCAGCTTCGCCTGATGGACGCGATCGACGACAAGCCCCATGCTTTCGTGGGAGAAATCATCGAGGAGCAGATCGAGAACGCCGAGTTCGGCCGCATCGAGGCGCAGGCCGCCAAGCAGGTGATCGTGCAGAAAGTGCGCGAAGCCGAGCGCGCGCAGGTCGTCGAGGCGTGGACCGATCGCGTCGGCGAACTCGTCACCGGCATCGTCAAGCGCGCCGAGCGCGGCAACATCTTCATCGACCTCGGCGGAAATGCCGAAGGCTATATTCCGAAGGACAAGGCGATCCCGCGCGACGTGCTGCGTCCGGGCGACCGCGTGAAGGGTTACCTGCTCGAAGTCCGCGCCGAGGCGCGCGGCCCGCAGCTGTTCATCAGCCGTGGCGCGCCTGAATTCATGATGGAACTGTTCAAGCTCGAAGTACCGGAAGTCGGCCAGGGCCTGGTCGAAATCAAGGGCGCAGCGCGCGATCCGGGGGACCGCGCCAAGATCGCCGTGCTCGCGCACGACCGCCGCACCGATCCGATCGGCGCCTGCATCGGCATGCGCGGCTCGCGCGTGCAGGCGGTGTCGAACGAACTCAATGGCGAGCGCGTGGACATCATCCTGTGGAGCGACAACGCCGCGCAGTTCGTGATCAATGCGATGGCTCCGGCCGAAGTGCAGTCGATTATTGTTGATGAAGAGCGGCACTCCATGGACCTCGCCGTCGCCGAGGACAAGCTCGCGCAAGCGATCGGCAAGGGCGGCCAGAACGTGCGCCTCGCCAGCCGCCTGACCGGCTGGCAGCTCAATGTGATGACCCAGGACCAGGTCACCGCGAAGAGCGACGCTGAACAGCACACGGCGCGCCAGCTGTTCATGGACAAGCTCGAAGTCGACGAGGAAATCGCCGGCATCCTGGTGGGCGAGGGCTTCAACACCGTCGAGGAAATCGCCTACGTTCCGAATGCCGAGCTGCTCGCGATCGAGGGCTTCGACGAAGACATCGTCGAGGAACTCCGCGCGCGGGCCCGTGATGCGTTGCTGACCGACGCACTCGCGGTCGAGGAAGGGATCGACGAACACCAGCCTGCCGAAGACCTGCTGACGCTCGAAGGCATGGACGAGATCACGGCGTTCGCGCTGGCCGGTCGTGGCGTGACCACGCGCGAGGAACTGGCCGAATTGGCGGTGGACGAGATCCTGGATATCGACGATATGGACCAGGAGCGGGCTGCGGCGTTGATCATGGCCGCGCGCGCGCACTGGTTCGAGTAAGGCATCAAGCGCGTCGGGCGCATCCGCGCCGGCACGTTAAACTAGTCGGCGGTTCGTGTTGGATGGAACTTGACCGCACACAGAAATTCGCGTTGCACAGAATCATGGGAATCGAATGTCCGAAGTTACGGTAACTACTCTTGCGAAGATGGTCGGTACCCCGGTTGAGAAGCTGCTCGAGCAGCTCGCCGAGGCCGGCATGACCTTCAGCGGGCCGGATCAAGTGGTCACCAGCACCGAGAAGATGAAACTTCTCGGCTTCCTGCGGCGTACTCACGGCAAGGTCGAAAAGCCGGTCGCCGAGGCCGCGCCGAAGCAGATCGTGCTCAATCGGCGCAAGGTCGAGGAAATCACTGTCGCTGCCGGCAAGAGCAAGACGACCGTCAACGTCGAAGTGCGCCAGAAGCGCACCTACATGCAGCGCAAGCTGGTCGAGGAACACGACGAGCAGAAGCTCGAGCGCGAGGATGCGCAGCGCAAGCTCGACGTGTCGCGTCAGCAGTCCGAGGCCGAACTGACTGCGTTGCGCGCGGGCGACCAGCGCCGCGTGGATGAAGAAACCAAACGCCGCGAGTTGATCGAGAGCCAGCGCAAGGCCAGCGAGCCGGTCGTCGAAGTCGAGGTCCCTGTCGTCGCTGTCGTGGCAGAAGCGCCAGTCAAGTCGGTCGGTGCAACTGCTGGGGTCGTCGCGCCGCCAGCTGAGAAGCCAGCGCACAAACATACGCCTGGTCCCGATCTGCGTCGCCGCGAACCGGTGCGTGAAACCAACAAGCCGGGCCAGAAGAAGCCCGTCCATCGCGGCACCCACGCGATGCCCACTGAAGTCGAGGAAGGCGACCCCGCCAATCGCTTCACGACGCAGTTGCACCTGACCGAATCCGAGCGTGCGCGCCGCGGTGCGGGCAAACGCAAAGTGCGTTCGCGTCCCATCGAAGCCAGCCGCCAGGCTGTCGGTCAGCATGGCTTCGCACGTCCGACCGCGCCAGTCCTGCGCGAAGTCGCGATCGGCGACAGCATCAGCGTCGCCGATCTTGCGCAGAAACTCGCGCTCAAGGGCGGCGAGGTGGTCAAGGCCTTGTTCAAGATGGGCACCATGGTGACCATCAACCAGGTGCTCGACCACGACACCGCCGTGCTGGTGGTCGAGGAACTCGGCCACACCGCAGTGCGCGCGTCCGAAAACGATGCAGAGTCCGCGCTGGTTGCGCACGGCGAAGACATGCAGGGTGACCGGCAGACGCGTCCGCCGGTGGTCACCATCATGGGCCACGTTGATCACGGCAAGACCTCGTTGCTCGATTATATCCGCCGCACCAAGGTCGCCCATGGCGAAGCCGGCGGCATCACCCAGCACATCGGCGCGTACCACGTCGAAACCGCGAAGGGCGTCATCAGCTTTCTCGACACCCCGGGCCACGCTGCGTTCTCGTCGATGCGCGCGCGCGGTGCGAAGCTCACCGACATCGTGATCCTCGTGGTCGCCGCCGACGACGGCGTGATGCCGCAGACCATCGAGGCCGTGCAGCACGCGCGCGCCGCGAAGGTGCCGCTGATCGTCGCGATGAACAAGATGGACAAGCCCGAGGCGAATCCGGACAACATCAAGCAGGGTCTGGTGCAATACGAAGTCGTGCCCGAGGATTGGGGCGGCGACGTGCAGTTCGTGCCGGTGTCGGCCAAGACCGGCGACGGCGTCGATGCATTGCTCGATGCGATTCTCGTGCAGGCCGAAGTGATGGAATTGAGCGCCGTGCGGGATGCGCGAGCGAGCGGCGTCGTCATCGAATCCAGCCTCGACAAGGGCCGCGGCCCGGTCGCGACCGTGCTTGTGCAGCAGGGCACCTTGAAGAAGGGCGATTACCTCGTCTGCGGCGTGCAGTACGGCCGTGTGCGTGCGCTGTTCGACGAAGCGGGAGGTCAGGTCGATGAAGCTGGTCCGTCGATTCCGGTGCAGCTGCTCGGTTTGTCGGGCGTGCCCGATGCGGGCGACGATTTCACCGTGGTCGCCGATGAGCGCCTGGCCAAGGACGTCGCCCAGCAGCGCGACGCCAAGCGCCGCGAATCGCGCCTGGTCAGCCAGGCCGGCAACCGCATGGAAGACATCATGGCGCAGATGGGCCAGGGTGTCGGCCAGTTGTCGCTCGCGCTGGTCGTCAAGGCCGACGTGCAGGGTTCGGTGCAGGCATTGCGCGAATCGCTGGTCGGCCTGTCCAACGAGATGATCAAGATCAACGTCATCTCGTCGGGCGTCGGCGGCATCACCGAATCCGACGCGACGCTCGCCGCCGCGTCGAAGGCCGTCATCATCGGCTTCAACGTCCGCGCCGATGCGTCCGCGCGCCGCGTGATCGAGGCGAATGGGCTGGACCTGCGCTACTTCTCGATCATCTACGACGTGATCGACCAGGTGAAACAGGTCGCATCCGGTTTGCTCGGCGTGGAAGTCCGCGAAGAGATCATCGGTACCGCAGAAGTGCGCGACGTATTCCGCAGCTCGAAGTTCGGTGCGGTCGCCGGCAGCTTCGTGACCGAGGGCGTGATCCGCCGCGGCAAGCCGATCCGCGTGCTGCGCAACAACGTGGTGATCTTCGAAGGCGAACTCGAGTCGCTGCGCCGCTTCAAGGAAATCGTCGAGGAAGTGCGCAATGGCACCGAATGCGGCATCGCGGTGAAGCAGTACAACGACGTCAAGCCGGGCGACCAGATCGAATGCTTCGAGCGCATCGAGATTCAGCGCACGCTGTAAGCGTGCGCGGGGCTGGGGATTGGAGGCCAGGGGCTGGTTGTAGCAGCAACCGCCCTCGACCTTTGCCGTTAGTCCCTAGTCCCTAGCCCCCAGACCCGCTTTCAGAAACTCATGGCCCAGAAAAGTTTCCATCGCTCCGATCGCGTCGCCGCGCAACTGCGCCGTGAACTCGGACAACTCGTGCACGAAGCGGTACGCGAGCATGCGCTGCCATCGGTCAGCGTGTCGGATGTCGAGATCACCCGCGACCTAGCGCATGCAAAGGTGTTCGTCACCGCGTTGCAGGCGGAGCGTTCGGCCGAAGCGGTGAAGGGGCTCAAGGAGCATGCGAAGGAGATCCGCTTCAAGCTCGCGCAACTCGTGAAGATGCGCCACGTGCCCGAGCTGCATTTCCAGTACGACGATTCGGTCGATCGCGGCGAACGCATCAACCAGTTGCTGCGTTCTGCAGGAGCCGACCATCCGCCATCAGCCGATGCTGCCGATGCGAGCGGCACCGACGGGATCGAACGCGACAGTGAGTGATCGTTCCCCACGCACGGAGCGCATCGCTTACCGACCGCTGCACGGCATCCTGTTGCTCGACAAGCCGCCCGGTGCGAGTTCCAACCACGCGCTCCAACAAGTGCGTCGATTGTTTCGCGCCGAGAAGGCCGGACATACCGGCAGCCTCGATCCGCTCGCGACCGGCCTGTTGCCGGTGTGTTTCGGCGAGGCGACCAAGATTGCCGGCGTCCTGCTTGGCGAATCGAAGGCGTACACAACGCTCGCGCGGCTTGGCGCGACCACCGATACCGATGATGCCGATGGCACGGTCTTGCGCACGCGCCCCATCCCGGAGCTCGACGATGCAGCGATCGATGCCGCGCTCATCCCGTTGCGTGGTCGCATCTTCCAGCGCCCGCCGATCTATGCCGCGCTCAAGCAGGGCGGCGAGCCGCTGTACGCCAAGGCGCGACGCGGCGAGACCGTCGAGGTAGCCGAACGCGAAATCGAGGTGTTCCGCATCGCGTGCGTCGAACGCGGCCCCGACTGGCTGCGGCTCGAAATCGAATGCGGCAGTGGGACTTATGTGCGCAGCCTCGTGCGCGATCTTGGCGAGACGCTCGGTTGCGGCGCGCATGTCGCCGAATTACGCCGGTCTTGGGTCGAGCCCTTCCGCACGCCGCGCATGTTCGATATGACCGAGTTGCAGGCTTTGGCCGAGCAGGGCGAAACCGTGCTGGACGCTTGCCTGTTGCCAATCGAGGCCGGCATGACTGGTCTTCCGGGTGTGCGCGTGGACGCCGAACAGGCGCAGCGTCTGGGCCGTGGGCAGCTCTCGTGGGTCCAGCAGGATCAGATCGCGGCGATCCGGAACGGGGGAATCCTGGGCGGACAGTTGCCGCCGACGGCCGATGCCACCACCGTCGCTCTGTACGAAGCAACGGGCCGTACGCTGGGTCTCGGCGCGCTTTCCGCCGATGGCACCCTGCGCGCACAGCGCCTGTTCATCTGGGGAACACAATCCGGAACAGTGACGTAAAGCCTTGATCCGACTCGTATCCGGGAGCTACAATGACCTGCTTTCCCGAAGCTCTGCTGCGCCGCAGCATGCTTCGTGCAACCATGCTCCATGGGACGCCACGCTTCATCGTTCCACCACGGCATCACCAGCTGCATACGACGCAACACAACCCTAACGGCGGGCAACGCGGTGTGTCGCACGACATTCCTGCAGGTCACGCATCACCCGAGGTAGTTAAAGATGTCCATCGACACCGGCAAGATCATTGAAGAATTCAAGCGCGCTCCGGGCGACACCGGCTCACCGGAAGTGCAGGTCGCGTTGATCACTGCGCGCATCGAAATGCTCACTGGGCATTTCAAGACCCACAAGAAAGACCACCATTCGCGTCGAGGCCTGCTGATGCTGGTCAACCAGCGCCGCAGCCTGCTCGACTATCTGCACGGCAAGGATGCGGAGCGTTACAAGACGCTGATCGGTAGGCTCGGTATTCGTAGGTAATTTCGCATAGTTGTTCGTGCGTTCGAAGTTATTTGTGCGTTCATCCATGAACGCGAAGAGCAAGATCAAGAAGCGACCATCCATGGCCGCACTTTCAAACTAGGACAAAAATCTCGTGGCGAAAGTAACCAAGACATTCCAGTACGGCAAACATCAGGTCACGCTGGAAACGGGCGAAATCGCCCGCCAGGCTGGCGGTGCGGTGATGGTCTCGATCGACGGCACCGTGGTGCTGGTCACCGCGGTCGCCAACAAGTCGGCGCGCGAGGGGCAGGATTTCTTCCCGCTCACCGTCGACTACCAGGAAAAGTTCTACGCCGGCGGCCGCATCCCGGGTGGTTTCTTCAAGCGTGAAGGCCGCCAGACCGAGAAGGAAACGCTGATCTCGCGCCTGATCGATCGCCCGATCCGCCCGCTGTTCCCGGAAGACTTCCGCAACGAAGTGCAGATCATCGCCACCGTGATGTCGATGAACCCGGAAGTGGACGGCGACATCCCGGCACTGCTCGGCGCATCCGCTGCGCTCGCATTGTCCGGCGCACCGTTCGCCGGCCCGATCGGCGCAGCGAAAGTCGGTTACAAGGATGGCCAGTACATCCTCAACCCGACCGCTACCGAATTGAAGGATTCGAAGCTCGAACTCGTCGTCGCCGGCACCGCCAACGCGGTGCTGATGGTCGAGTCCGAAGCCAAGGAATTGTCGGAAGACGTGATGCTCGGCGCCGTGATGTTCGGCCATCGCGAATTGCAGGCCGCGATCCGCGCGATCAACGAACTCACCGTCGAAGCCGGCGTGAAGTCGTGGACGTGGAAAGCGCCGGAGCGTAGTGAAGCGCTCGCCGCCGCAGTCAAGGGCGCAGTCGGCGACAACCTCGTGAAGGCTTATGCGGTGCGCGACAAACTCGAGCGTCGCGATGCGATCTCGGCATTGAAGAAGGAAGTGCTTGCCTCGCTGAAGTCCGACGCCGAGACGCACGCCTGGGCGACTGCCGATCTCGCCAAGGAATTCAGCGAACTCGAATACAGCACCCTGCGTCACTCGGTATTGTCCAGCAAGGTCCGCATCGACGGCCGCCAACTCGACACCGTGCGCCCGATCAGCGTGCGCGTCGGCGTGTTGCCGCGCACCCACGGCTCGGCCCTGTTCACACGCGGCGAAACGCAGGCGCTGGTCGTCGTCACGCTCGGCACCGCACGCGATGGCCAGATCATCGATGCCGTCTCGGGCGAGTACAAGGATCACTTCCTGTTCCATTACAACTTCCCTCCGTATTCGGTCGGTGAAGCCGGTCGCATGATGGGCCCGAAGCGCCGCGAAATCGGCCATGGCCGCCTCGCCAAGCGTGGCGTGCTCGCGGTGATGCCGACGATGGAAGCGTTTCCGTACACCGTCCGCACCGTCTCGGAAATCACCGAGTCGAACGGTTCGTCGTCGATGGCATCGGTCTGCGGATCGTCGCTCGCGATGATGGATGCGGGCATTCCGCTGAAGGCGCCGGTCGCGGGTATCGCGATGGGCCTGATCAAGGAAGGCAACGACTTCGCCGTGCTGTCCGACATCCTCGGCGACGAGGACCACCTCGGCGACATGGACTTCAAGGTGGCGGGTACCGAAGCCGGCATTTCCGCGCTGCAGATGGACATCAAGATCGACGGCATCACCGAGGAGATCATGCAGGTGGCGTTGCAGCAGGCGAAAGCCGGTCGCATCCACATCCTTGGTGAGATGGCCAAGGGCCTGGCCGCTCCGCGCGCCGAGATGAGCGAGTACGCTCCGCGCCTGATCACCATGAAGATCCATCCGGACAAGATCCGCGAAGTGATTGGCAAGGGCGGCTCGGTGATCCAGGCGATCACCAAGGAAACCGGCACCCAGATCGACATCCAGGACGACGGCACGATCATCATCGCGTCGGTCAACGCCCTCGCTGCGCAAGCCGCGAAGTCGCGTATCGAGCAGATCACCTCCGACGTCGAGCCGGGCCGCATCTACGAGGGCAAGGTCGCCAAGCTGATGGATTTCGGCGCGTTCGTGACGATCGCCCCGGGCAAGGACGGCTTGGTGCACGTCTCGCAAATTTCCAGCGAGCGCGTCGAGAAAGTCTCCGACAAGCTCAAGGAAGGCGACATCGTCAAGGTCAAGGTGCTGGAGGTCGACAAGCAGGGCCGCATCCGCTTGTCGATCAAGGCTGTCGAGGAAGATGCGGCTGCCGCTGCAGCTGTCTGATCGCGTTCTCCAAGGGTTCTGTTGTAAAAAGGCGGGCTTCGGCCCGCTTTTTTTATTCCGGAAATCGTATTTTGCGATTGCACGACCGATGCGACCTCGCATGTCGAATTCGTGGAATGATCGTCGACGAAATGTGTGCTGTTTTGGTGCGATGATCGCCAATCATTGGACGCAACGCATGCGGCGCTGATGCGGTGCGCTCTCAGGCAAACGGTGCCAGATGATCCTGTCCTCGATCTCCATCTACCCGATCAAATCGACCGCTGCTCTCGATCTGCAAACGGCAACGATCGATGCGCGCGGTCTCATGCACGACCGGCGCTGGATGATCGTCGATCCGGAGGGTCGTTTCCTGACGGGGCGGCAACTCGCGCGCATGGTGTTGATACGCGCTCTTCCGGCAGGCGATGGCTTGGTCCTGCAAGCGCCGTCGATGCCGGATCGCATCGTCGCCGCGCCAGCCAGCAATGATGGCGAGCGTTTGCCGGTGACCGTCTGGGACGATGTGGTCGATGCTGCCTGTGCGGATGCCGTCGACGATGCGTGGCTCAGCGAATTCCTCGATCGACCCGTACGCCTCGTGACGATGGATGCGCAAAGCGTGCGCAGGGTCGAATCGAAGCCATCCAGCGCATTCGACGACGACGTCAGTTTCGCCGATGGGTTTCCATTCCTCGCGATTTCGCAGGCGTCGCTGGATGCGCTGAATGCGAGGCTGGACAATCCGATTCCCATGCAGCGTTTCCGCCCTAACCTGGTGATCGCAGGTTGCGATCCGCACGCCGAGGACAGCTGGCATCACATCCGTATCGGCGGAGTGGAGTTCGAGGCGGTCAAGCCCTGCGCGCGCTGCGTGTTCACCACGGTCGATTCCGAATTGGGCGTGCGCGATCCCTCCGGAGAGCCGCTGCGCACGCTGAAATCCTACCGGCGCAGCGACGAAGGCATCACCTTCGGAATGAATCTGGTCGCGCGCGCTCGTGGACGGATCTGTATAGGCGATCGCGTCGAGCCGTGTTGACGGCATCTGTGTGCTGACGACGTGAACCCCGGCTGATTCCCGGGCCTCGCAAAGACGGCTATACGGGCATTTATGTTGCAGCGCAGCATTCAGCGGTGCTAGCATCATGTCTGGATTTGAGGAGTTCCGCATGAGCGCGATGAATGATGTTTGGACGCAGGATTTCGAGGCGCTCTCGCGCCAGTATTGGAATGCATGGAGCGAGATGGCCCGGAAGACCGGTAGCGGCCAGCAGCAGCAAGTTCCCGGATGGCAGGAAGCGATGGACCTTTGGGCGCCTTGGGCGCGCGATGGGCGAGCGCAGACCGACGATACGATCTCGCGCATGAATGCGCAGACGGGTGCGTGGTTCGGACAGATGCAGGAACTTGCGAAGCGTTTTTCCGGTGGCCAGTCGAGTGCCTCCGACATCACATCGGAGTGGAAGAAGGCGCTCGGCATCGAGAGTGGGTTCTCGAATCCGTTCGCCGGCATGTTCCAGCAGATGTCAGGACAGAATGCGCACGGCATGGACCAGTGGATGAAACAGGCCGCACCCTGGATGGATGCGCTGCGTAGTCAAGGCGGCGGCATGTTCAACATGCCCACGTTCGGATTGCAGCGCGAACAGCAGGAACGCTGGCAGGCGCTCGGCAAATCGCAGATGGATTACCAGAAAGCGATGTCCGGTTACAACGCGCAACTGATGGAATGCGGCAAGCGTGCATTCGCGAAGTTCGAAGACAAACTCGCCGAGCGCAGCGAACCAGGCCGTCAGATCGATTCGACGCGCGCGCTGTTCGACCTCTGGATCGACGCCGCCGAGGAATCCTGGAGCGAAGTCGCGATGACACCGGAGTTCCGCACCGCGTATGGCGATCTGGTCAATACGCAGAGCCGCATGCGTGCAGGCGTGCAGGGCGAAGTCGAGCGCACGACCGGCATGTTCGGCATGCCGACGCGCACCGAAGTCAATTCGAGCCACAAGAAAGTCACCCAGCTCGAGCGCGATTTGCGCGAACTCAAGCAGCGGCTCGCTGAACTCGAAGCTGCCGTGAGTTCGGCTGCAGCTTCCTCAGTGCATGCTGCTCCGCGTGCGAAACCCGAGCCGGCACCAGAGGCTGCGGTCGTGAAGAAAACCGTGAGCAAGCCAGCACCCGCCGTGAGCAAGCCAGCGCCCGCCGCGAGCAAGCCAGCGCCCGCCGCGAGCAAGCCAGCACCCGCCGCGAGCAAGCCAGCTGCGAAACCGACCAAGCCCACGCCGGCCACGCGCCGCGCGAAGAAGTAAGGAACCGCCATGTACGGACCACTGAATTTCTCCCCGGACAAGCTCGCGTACGAAGCGATGACCCTGCAGCGCAAGCTCAGCGCCGGCCTGACCACGCTGCGCAACCTCGACGACGTGCACTACGGCACGACCGACAAGGAAGCCGTGTACACCGACGGCAAGCTCGTGCTGTACCGCTTTCGCGGCGACACGGCACCGACCGCAAAGGTCCCACTTTTGATCAGCTATGCGCTGGTCAATCGCCCGTACATGGTCGACCTCCAGGCCGACCGCTCGATCGTCAAGCACCTGCTCGAACTCGGCGAAGACGTATACATCATCGACTGGGGCTATCCGGATCTGTCGGATCGCTACCTCGACCTGTCCGACTACATCGAGCGTTTCCTCGGCGGCTGTGTGGATTTCCTGCGCAAGAAGCACGACCTCGACGCGATCAACCTGCTCGGTATCTGCCAGGGCGGCGTGTTCTCGCTGTGCTATGCGTCGCTGCATCCGGACAAGATCCGCAATCTGATCACGATGGTCACGCCGGTCGATTTCCACACGGCCGACAACATGCTGTCGCACTGGACGCGCGGCATGGACGTGGATGCATTCGTCAACGCGCTGGGCAACGTGCCGGCCGAGTTGATGAACTATTGCTATCTCACGCTGAAACCGTTCCGCCTGAACGTGCAGAAGTACGTCGGCATGACCGACATCCTCGACGACAAGCACGCGATGGAAGATTTCCTGCGCATGGAAAAATGGATCTTCGATTCGCCGGACCAGGCGGGCGAAGCGTTCCGCCAGTTCATCACCAAGTTCTACCAGAACAACGGATTTGTCGCAGGCGGCCTCACGATCGGCGACAAACCGGTGAGCCTGAAGAACGTGCGCGTGCCGATCCTCAACGTGTTCGCCGAGCAGGACCACCTGGTGCCGCCGAGCGCGTCGCGCCCGCTGCGCGAACTCGCGGGAACCAAGGATTACAGCGAGCTGTCGTTCACGGGCGGCCATATCGGAATCTACGTCTCCAGCCGCGCGCAACGCGAAGTGCCGTCCGCGATCCACAACTGGCTGGCGCAGCGCTCGCGCTGATTCTGCATTTTTTGGGTCTGAGCTGGATTCTCCGTTCGTGGTGAGCCTGTCGAACCATGTGCGGAGAAGCCTCGGCGCAATTCTGTTTCTGGTCGGTGTGCTTTGGGCACTTCCAAACACATTGGCGGGCCTGCTGCTCGGCCTGCCTTCGCTGCTGTTCGGCGCGCGCTTGAGCATGAGCGACGGCGCGCTGGTATTCCTGGATTGTCCGTGGGGGCCCGGTGGCGCTCTGACCTTGGGCAATACGATCCTGTGCACGTACGCCACGCTCGACGGCGCGTGCCGCAGCTACGCCGAACGCTTCGGGTTGTGTCCACCAGGCAAGGTTTTGCATCGCCTCGGCAACCACGAACGCGCGCATGTCTACCAAGCGATGGCGCTCGGGGTTTTCTTCCTGCCGCTCTATTTCCTGTGCGGCGGCATCTCGCCGCACAACCGATTCGAACAGGCTGCCGATCGCTACGCCGCAACCGGTGCTGGCTGGTGGCCGTGGCCTTCGATCGCGTTGCAGTGAGATTCGCCGCCGTCGCTCGGCATGCGGGCATCGGCATTACTGGATCGTCCACCCGCCATCGACTTTGATGGTGTGCCCGGTGATATTGCGCGCGGGCGGCGAGATCAGGAACGCGGCGATCCCGGCGATTTCGTCGAATCCGATGAACACGCCTTTCGGCATCGGCTTGAGCATCACCTGACTGACCACCTGCGATTCCGGGATACCGCGCGTGCGCGCCTGGTCGGCGATCTGTTTGTCGACCAGCGACGTCTTCACGTAAGACGGACAAATCGTGTTGATGGTGATGTCGGAATCTGCGGTTTCGAGCGCGACGACCTTGGAGAAGCCGATCAGGCCATGCTTGGCCGCGACATACGCGCTCTTGTACGGACTCGCCACCAGCGAATGGATCGATCCGATGTTGACGATGCGTCCGAAGCAGCGGGCGCGCATGCCGGGCAGCACCGCGCGCGTCAATCGGGCCACGCCAACGAGCATCACCTGGATCAGTGAATCCCATGTAGCAATCGGAAACTCCTCGAGCGGCGCGATGTATTGCAGCCCGGCATTGTTGACCAGTACGTCGACCGGACGCGATACCGCCTTGAGCGCCGCGTCGACACTGGCGTCGGAGGTGATGTCGAGCGCGAGCGCCTCGGCCGAACCGTCAGCGGCAAGGATCCGCGCAACGACCGCCTCGGCGGCATCGAGTGCGAGGTCGGTGACAACGACGTGGTGGCCCGCGGCCGCGAGTTCGCCCGCAATGCCAGCGCCGATACCACTCGCGGCGCCCGTGATCAGGATGCAGCGTGCGGTCATGGCCGATCCGCCATGTGACGATGGGCAGTCAGCGTAACAGGACGTTGTGTCGGTGTGCTCTGGACGACAACATGCTCCCAACGCGCTGCGATCCTGTCGACCTGCGTTCGTGGTGAGCTTATGGATTTCCGGTCGTGGTGAACTGATAGATTTCCGTTCGTGGTGAGCCTGTCGAACCATGATCGGAAGCAGTCGACATACGCTGAGTGCCGAATCCATCGAGGAACCGCCATGTTCACAGCGCAACGCACCACCACGCATCGCGACGACGACGACCTGCTGACCGCGGGCCTCGGCATTGATGGCCTGCGCGCGATGGTGCCTCCTGCGTTCGTGGACGCAGCGCATCCGACGCCGATCGAACTGCGCCGACGTGCGATCTGGAGCAACTGGCGCGGCATCGCCGATCTGTCGCCGGGCGGCGGCTACGGCGAGTTGTATGGAAGCACGGCGAATGTCCCCGGCCGCGCGTTCAGCGCGTTTGCGAAAGTAGTCGGTGCGCAGCATGCGCATCGCGTACTCGTGCAGGTGCCGGATGCGTTCGATACGCACACGCGTTGCATCGTGGTGACCGCATCGTCTGGTTCGCGCGGCATCTACGGCGCGATTGCCGTGGCCGGCGCGTGGGGATTGCCGAAGGGTTGTGCTGTCGCATACACCGACAAGGGTGCGGGCAGCGATTATTTCGATCTCGATACACGCAGCGGTCCGCGCGTGGACGGCAGCATCGGCGCGGACGCGGCTCCTGATTCTGGCAACAATCCACTCGCTTTCGTGCCGTATGCACCGGGCGTACGTTCCGGTGTTGCGTTCAAGCACGCGCATTCGCAGGACAACCCGGAGGCCGATTGGGGTCGGCATGTCAAACAGGCGGCGGAGTTCGCGCTTCAATCCCTGGACGAGATGTTTCCGCAATCCGCACCTTTCACTTTCTCCAACACGCGCGTGATCGCTGTCGGCATTTCCAATGGCGGTGGCGCGGTGCTGCGCGCAGCGGAACTGGATGGACATGTTCCCGGCGAAAAATGGCTGGGTGCGATCGTTGCAGGCGAACCGAATGTGTCCGTCGCTGGCGCACGTCCACTCTACGACTACAGCACGCAAGCGGCATTGCTGATGCCTTGCGCCCTTCTCGACATGCAGGATCTGCCGCAGTCGCCGTTGTCGGTGCATGCGAAAGCACTCGGCGCATTGCGTTGCGCTGCCCTTGCAGCAGCCGGAGTGCTGGATGGCGCGGATACGCAGGCGCAGGCTGCTTCCGCGCATGCATTGTTGCGAGCCGACGGCTGGACCGATGCCGCACTGCATGCCGGTGCGCTGTCGGTCGACTTCGACCTCTGGCGTGCGGTCGCAGTGACGTATGCCTCGTCGTACGGGCGCTACGGCGTGGACGAACATCCCTGCGGCTATGGTTTCTCTGCGCAGAATCCAGACTTCTCGACGCGTGCAGCGACGGATGTCGAACGCAGCGCATGGTGGGCCGACGCGAGCGGCATTCCGCCGGCTGCAGGCGTCGGCATGACCGATATGAGACGCACTGCGCCCGACTTCGCGTTGCCCGGCGTGCAATGCCTGCGTGCGCTTTGGGACGGGCAGGGCGTCGATGCCGATCGCGTACGCAAAGGGATTGCCGCGACGGCCGCATCTCTGCCGCACAAAAACTTGCCGGTCATCGTCATCCACGGCACCGACGATGGCGTGATACCTCCAGCTTTCAGCAGTGATCCGTATGTTGCCGCTGCGCAGGCAGCCGGTCGCGATGTGCGCTATTGGCAAGTACGCAACGTGCAGCACTTCGACGCATTCCTTGCGTTGCCGGACTGCGGCGCGCGCTACCTGCCGCTATTGCCGTATGTGTATGCGGCGCTCGATCGCGTCGCGGCGCATCTCGATGATGCGTCGAAGCCGTTACCCAGCGATGCGGTCATCGCAACTGTGCCGCGCGGGGGCAAGACGATGACGCTGGAACATCTCGCCATGCCGGATTGAGTGGTTGCCGTTTGGTGCCGACGCGACGCATCGATGATCGATTACTTCGCTGCCGATTTTTTCGCAGATGGTTTCTTCCCACCTCCATCCTGCTTGTTGACCGTCGCCCAGGCAATGCGTTCGGCGGTCTTCTTCGACTTGCCGCTCGCTTCCTCGCTCTCTTCGATGTGTTCGGCCTGGCGCTTCTGCTTGTCTGTGTAGCTGGATTTGTCGCCGCGTGGCATCGCGCACCTCCATGGTTTTTCTATGTAGAAAAGAAACACGCCCGCGACAGGGATCGCGGACGTGCCGTCAGGTTCATCCTGAACCCGTTTGCATCAGCAGTGCTGTTTGCGGGGAGCCGGTTTGCTCGTTGCGTGCTTGCCGGCACTCCCGCCTGACTGCCGATGCCCAGCGTGATGTTGATCCGGTTCCTTCTGGTTCACATCCTTGCCGTTCGCATCCATGCGGTCCTCGCTGGTGCGCGCGCGCGTCCGCTGCGCACTGTGATCTGCAGGGTTGTGCTTTTGTCCCATGATCTTCTCCAATGATGTGCCGGGCTGGGGGTAGATAACCGGCGCAGGAGTACTTCCTTGTTTGGCGCATCCTTTTCGCCAAGTCTTGTTCGCCAAGTCTTGCGTCATGCAGAACGGCTTTACGATAAAACACGTTTGGTTAAGACATCGCTATGCAAGCGTATACAGTCGGTGAAATACGCTGAGTGTCTGCGTATCTGTACGGTGTTTCCTTTCAGACCGGAATCGTGGCGACGACAAGCCACTTGCGGCATCTCCCGCGCGCAATCATGAAAAACGCCGCTCAACGTGAGCGGCGTTCTGATTTTTTCCAGCGATCTCCTTTCGGAGTCCGGAGCTAAGTGTTGGCTGCTTCGTCGTCCTTCCCGTCATCGCGATGCACGCGTGGCTCTTCGCCGTGCTTGTACATGTCCTTCGCGACACTGTTGCTCGGTCCGGTATCGTCGTCAATGAGATGCGGTTTTTTGCCAGGTTGCGGCACAACCGCTGCGTTCTCAACCACGTGCTCACCGTGGGACTTCTTGTCATTCGCGACTTTCTTGTCGTGTGCGATGTTGCGTTCGTCAGTCATGTCCACTCCATGGAATCAAACAACGGGTATGTTCGCGGCTCAGCGGCTGTTCTTGTCGGCGCGATCCCATGCGGCGCGGGTTGCGTCTCGGGCCTCGGCCCACTGCAGGCGCGATGCCGCCCGGTTGCTTTCCCAATGCGACTGCAATTCTGGCTCGGCCTGCTCCCATGTGCGGTCGCCATATTCGCTGCGATACATGTAACCCGCCTTGTACGCCGGAGCGTAGTCGTCGTAACCGTGGTTCGCGTTGAAATACGGCTCACGGACATATGCGTCGCGCCAATAGGTTTCCTCGGCGGTGGGGTTGACTGCTTCGCCAGCGCTGTGGCCGGCGGCTGCGCCGATGATCGCGCCAACCACTCCGCCGATTGCGGTCCCCAAGGGTCCGGCAAAAGAACCGATGGCAATGCCAGCGATCGCACCACCGGTCGTACCGATTCCAGTTCCGACAGGATGGGAGCCCGGGCTCCCCGTCACCGGGTCGCGGTTCATCGCCTTGGCTTCGGCCTTGTCGACTTCCTTCACGAAGGTCATGTCGGCGTTCTCCGCCGCCTTGATGTGTTTCTCTTCTGCCTGCATGCGTTCCCTGGCGGCGTTGGCCTGGGCATTGTTGCGATCCTTTACGGCGCTATCGAGATCCTTCTGATACTGGTCCGTCATGTTGAACTCCTTGTAGGTTTGGGCCTCGCTGCCGGCTACGAGCTGCCCATTGGAAATCGCCGACCGACATACTATGGACAGCCGCGCGTGAATCCGGAGAAAGTCCCGGCAGCAATAGCCCGACGATCTAACATCTTGTTAAGTTCAAACCAGTACGGGCTGCTGCCATGCATTCAGAGAAAAAAATGACGATCGAAGTGAACTATAACGAAAAGGCCCGGCCGGATCGCTCCGGTCGGGCCATGCAAGCAACCTTGATGCGATCGATCAGGCGGCTTTCTTCAGTGCCACCTTCTGCAACCGCATGATGTCGTGGCAGCTGCGCACTTCCGGCAGGTAGCGGGTGATGATGGTGTGCGCACTCGCCGACGTGTCGGTGTCGTTCAGCGCCTTATCGAACGCCTTCATCAGGCGGTCTTCGGACTCTTCGAGCTGGGCCACATAGGCGTAGTTCTTGTCGCCGAGAAGGGCGCGAACCTCGCTATAGAGCTTGCTGAAATCGCCGGTCCATGTGCCGGTCTCGGCGGGCGTTTCGCCAACCGCGCGGAGTTCGTTCGAGAGCCCTTGGACGATGTCGCCCTTCACCTTCGCTAGGCGGGCGAACAGCGCCTTGAGTTCAGGGCTGTCGACCTTGGTCGCGGCAAGTTCGTAGAAGCTCTTGCCGTCACGGGTCGCGGAGACGAGGTCGTTGAGGATGTGATTGCTATGGTTCATGTGCACTCCTTGTTGCATGATTTACCAGTCGAAATGCTGACGATGCGTTGTCAGGCAGGGGCCGTATTGCGCGACCGGCACGACTGGAAGATAGCGGCAAAACTGGCGGTACCATCCGGTGCGCGCCGTACGATTCGTGCTTCACCGCTGGGTACGACGTTACGCGCACTGCAATGAACCGGGTGTTATGTGGGTCGGCAGTTCAAGCACTTGCATCGTTGAACAGTTCGCAAAATTTTTCGGCGAACGCTTCCCCGGCCGAGTTGGACACGCCGTCCGCCGATTCCACGCTGCGACAGCGATCGGCGACATCCTTCGTTCCTTTCCCGGCTTTCTGGCATGCTCCACGACTTCAGACCGCGTCGATCGAACGCGGCCATGGGGCTGCTGGATGTCGTTGATCGCCGAACTCAAACGCCGCAATGTCATCCGCATGGCCGGGCTGTATCTGGTCGGCGCGTGGCTGATCGTGCAGGTCTCCAGCACCGTGTTGCCGATGTTCGATGCGCCTGCGTGGCTGCCGCGCAGCATCGTGATCGTTCTCGCGGTCGGTTTCGTGCCGACGCTGATCTTCAGCTGGGTCTTCGAGTTGACGCCGGATGGATTGAAGCGCGACGGCGAGATGACGCCAGGGGAATCCATCGCACCGCAGATCGCACGCCGCATCGATCGCACGATCATCGCAGTGCTCGCACTCGCATTGCTCTACTTCGGCTTCGACAAGCTCGTTCTGACGCCGAGGCGCGAAGTGGTGCAGATGGCAGAGGTGGCAAAATCCGCCGTGCAACAGGCCGCGCATGCCATCAACGCGAAGTCCATCGCGGTGATGCCGTTCCTCAACATGTCGGGCGACCCGAAGCAGGATTATTTTTCGGATGGCATGACCGAGGAACTGTTGAACGCGCTCGCCAATGTTCCGAACCTGCAAGTCACTGCGCGCACATCGGTGTTCTCGCTCAAGGGCCAGCGCCACGACGTGCGCGAGATCGGCAAGATGCTCAGCGTGGCCTATGTGCTGGAAGGTTCGGTGCGGCAGGCGGACGATGAAGTTCGCGTCACCGCGCAGCTGATCCGCAGCGACAACGGCTTCCACCTTTGGTCGCAGACCTACGACCGCAAGCTCGAGCACGTGTTCGCACTGCAGGCGGAAGTCGCGGGTGACATCGCGCAGGCGCTGAAGCTGCCATTGGGCATCGGCGGCGATGCGGCGCTGGTCAGCCAGCGTACCGACGATCCGCAAGCCTACGCGCTGTATCTGCAAGCGCGCGCGGCCTACCGGGAGCGCGGTGATGGCGTGCAACGCTCGATCGAGTTGTATCACGCGGCCCTTGCGCGCGATCCGAAATTCGCCCCCGCCTGGGCCGGCTTGTGCGGCAGTTTGAACATCTTGCCGTTCTACCTTCCCGTAAACCGCAAAACCGAAATTCCGCAATTCCAACGCGATGCCGAGAGCGCATGCAACCGCGCGATGGAACTGGCACCCGATCTCGCCAGCGCGCACATCATGCTCGGCAATCTATACACCAACAAATGGCGATGGAAAGAGGCCGAACAGCACTTCCAGCGCGCGCAGGCGCTGGCCCCGAACGACCCGGAGTTCTACTTCGCTTACACCGACTGGCTCGGCACGCAGGGCCGCGTCGATGAAGCTCTGCAAGCAGCGCAGCGCGCCGTCGCCCTGGATCCGATGGCGCCGATGTACCGGAACCTGTACGGCTATCTGTTGGACTATTCGGGTCGCAACCAGGAATGCGTCGCGCAAATGGAGGCCGGGTATGCATTGGCGCCGAAGGTCATCTACCTCGTCAACAATTTGTCCTACTGCTACATCGGGACCGGCCGCATCGACGACGCGGAAAATCTGCGTGACAGCCTGCGCAATGCATTGACTGCCAGAGGCGAGCCCCCGGCGGTGATCGCCAGGCAACTGGCGATCCATGATGCTGTCGTCGCGATAGCGCGCAATCCCGGCCAATACGCCGAGCTACTCAAGCCGCTGGGGACTGCCGGACTCGTCATGGCGACAGTCTTCCATTCGCATATCGACGATCTGTTCCTGTTCGCAGCAGATCGAATCGACAAACACGCGGGAGGCAGCGACCCGGTGGTCCTGCTGCGCAGTCCATTCTTCGCGAAATACCACGACGACCCGCGCTACCTGCGCCTGCTCAAGAAGGCCGGGTTCGACGCAGCTGGAAATCCACGATGAGCCTGATCGCCGAACTCAAACGCCGCAACGTTATCCGCATGGCTGCGCTGTACCTGGTGGGCGCGTGGCTGTTCGTGCAGGTGTCGGGGACGCTGCTGCCGGTGTTTGATGCGCCGGCATGGGTGATGAAGACGCTGGTCGGGTTGCTGGCGGCCTGTTTCATCCCAGCGCTGATCTTCAGCTGGGTGTTCGAACTCACGCCGGAAGGCATCAAGCGCGATGCCACAGTGGCATCCGCGCAGTCGATTGCACCGCAGACCGCGCGACGTATGGACCGGATGATCATCGTTGTGCTGGGGCTGGCTTTGCTGTACTTCGCCGTCGACAAGTTCGTGCTCGCGCCGCGCCGCGAGCAGGCGCAGGGCGCTGTGGCGGCACGCACAACCCAATTGCGCACGACGGACGACAATTCCATCGCCGTGCTGCCCTTCCTTGACCTGAGCCAGGCGAAGGACCAGGAATATTTCTCGGACGGCCTGTCGGAGGAACTGCTCAACCAGTTGGCGCAACTGCCGCAGTTGCGGGTGATCGCGCGCACGTCCTCGTTCTCGTTCAAGGGCAAGGAAATCGGCGTCGCCGACATTGCCCGCATCCTCAAGGTTGCGCACGTGCTGGAGGGCAGCGTGCGCAAGTCCGGCGACACGCTGCGCATCACCGCGCAGTTGATCCGCGCGTCCGATAGCTCGCACCTGTGGTCGCAGACCTACGACCGCAAACTCACCGACGTGTTCGCGGTGCAGGACGAGATCTCCCACGAGGTGGTGGCGGCGCTCAAGCTGCAGTTGTTGCCGGGCAAGCTGCCGGACAATACCCAGCGCACGCGTGATCCCGCGGCCTATGAGCAGTACCTGATTGGCATGAACGCGTACCGCGTCGGCGGGCGCGCCCACGTTGAAGCCGCGCTGGCGGCCTTTCAGCTTGCGGTGGCGATCGACCCAGCCTACGCGAACGCATACGCGCAACTGGCGTACATGCAGGCGAGCATGGCGGATTTCGCCGAGACGCCCGCGCAGCGCGAGGCCGTGATCACTACGTCACTCGCCTCCGCCGACAAGGCGGTCACGCTGGCATCGGACCTGCCGGATGGTTATGACGTGCGCGGCAATATCCGCTTTCGCCTGCGCTGGGATTGGCAGGGCGCGCAGGCCGACTTCGCGCGGGCCTTGGCGCTTGATCCCAACAACGCGCCAGCGCTGATCAACTACGCACCCGTCCTGTTCACGCTCGGGCGGCGCGATCAGGGCCTAGACGTCCTGCGCAAGGCGGTCATTTCAGACCCGCTGTCGGAAAACGTCTGGAACGTGCTGGGACGCTATCTGGAAGCGGCCGGCCAGATCGCGGAGGCCAAGCAGGCCTACGCGCGCGCGCTGGAAATCAACCCGCAGCAGAACTGGGCCAACTTCCTGCTCGGCAATCGGCTGCTCATGGAAGGCAACATCGACGAGGCGATCGCACACTACCAGCGCGCGCCGGAACAGTTCCAGACCGCCGGCATGGCCATGGCCGAGTTCACGCGTGGCAACGACGCCGCATCGCGGCAGCTGCTGGCGAAGATGGAAAAAAACTTCGCGATCGGCTTCGCCTACCAGATCGCCCAGGTCTACGCCTGGCGCGGCGAGAAGGACCAAGCATTCGCCTGGCTCGAGCGCTGCTTCCCGCTGTACGACGCCGGTCTGGTGCGTATGCCCTTCGACTCGGCGATGGATCCGCTGCGCAAGGACCCGCGCTTTGCCGCGCTGGTGGCGAAGCTGGGCATCCCGAAGTGAGGCTGATTGCGGAACTGCGCCGCCGCAATGTGATCCGCATGGCAGGCCTGTATCTGGTCGGCGCGTGGCTGGTCGTGCAGGTGTCGGGAACACTGCTGCCGGTATTCGATGCGCCGATCTGGTTGATGAAATCGGTGGTGGCATTGCTGGCGATTGGATTCGTGCCGACGCTGATCTTCAGTTGGGTGTTCGAGCTGACGCCGGGCGGGATCAAGCGCGACGACGAGGTGAAACCGGAAGAATCGATCGCACCGCAGACCGCGCAGCGCATGAATCGAATGATCATTGCAGTGCTCGTCCTTGCGCTGACTTACTTTGGCTTCGACAAGTTCGTGCTCGCGCCTCGCCGCGAGGTTACACAGGTCGTACAGGCGGCGAAATCAAGCGCGCAACCTGACTCGCAGGCCGTGCAAGCCATCAGCAAGAAGTCCATTGCTGTTCTACCGTTCACCGACCTCAGCCCAGGCCACGACCAGGATTATTTCTCCGACGGCATGTCCGAGGAAATTCTCAACGCACTTGCGCAAGTGAAGGATCTGAAAGTCGCCGGTCGCACGTCCTCGTTCTATTTCAAGGGCAAGAACGAGGACCTTCGGACAATCGGCAAGACCCTGGGCGTTGCCAACATTCTCGAAGGCTCGGTGCGCAAACAGGGCGACAAGGTGCGGATCACCGCGCAGTTGATCCAGGTATCGGATGGGTTTCACCTGTGGTCGGACAGCTACGATGGCGATCTGAAGGATGTGTTCCAGTTGCAGGAAAACATCGCGCGCGCGATCACCGACCAACTCAAGGTGGTGCTGCAAGGCGAGCAGAAGACGCGGCTGGTTCCGGTTGCAACAACCAGTCCGGAAGCGTACGCGTTGTACCTGCAGGCGACCGCAATTTTCAATCGTCGCGATGGCGACCATTTCCCGGAGGCGATCGCAGCCTTGCAGGAAGCCATTCGGCTCGACCCGAAATATGCCCGCGCGCACTCGCGACTGGCGGCTTTGTATGCTGTGCTGCCGAGCTATACCGACGCCAACGTGAAGGAAGTGCACGCCAAAGTGATGCAGTACGCACGCAGCGCTAGTGCGCTCGACCCGAGCCTGGCCGAGCCTTACGCCGCACTGGGGTTTTCCTATGGAAAATTCCCGCGCCAGTTCGTCGAGCAGTTCAAGACCTTTGACCATGCACTGGAATTGGACCCAGACGATGTCACAACGAATTTCTGGTTCGGCTTGAGCCTGATCAAGGCAGGCTATCGCGAACGCGGCCTCAAGTTGCTTGACCGCACCCTGACGCTGGACCCTATGCTGCCCAACGCCCAACGCCCAACGCCCAACGCCCAACGCCCTGCGCTGGCGCGGCAACATGTTGATCTATGCCGGCGATCTGGTCCACGCCGAGCAGGTAGTAAGACGCGCGCGCGACCTAGGACTGCAAACCGCGGACTTCATGCTGTCCAAGATCGTCAACGCACACGGAGATAGCGCGAGCGCGGTCATGCTCTGGACCAACGGCACCAAGGCCACCATGCGCGGTTTTTCAGATGAAAACCGCAAACTGATCGCCGAAGGCATCTATGGCGATGCGGCGGCACGCAAGCGCGCCGTGGCCCTGATCGATGCCTACCTCGCCAAGCCGCGTGAACACGTCTCGCAAGTGATTCCCGAAGCCCTGTTCCACTTGCAGCAGCCGGCTCGAGCGCTCGAGGTGCTGCATACGCAACAGATCACCGATACGTCGGACCCCTTTGTGCTGCTCTGGAGTCCGCAGGGCAGATCCATGCGCATGCTGCCTGAATTCAGTGCTTTCATTCACGACTTCGGATTCATCGAGCTGTGGGACAAACTCGGTCCGCCAGACATCTGCAAAAAGAACGAAAAGGGCGATTACATTTGTGAGTAATTCGAACTTTATCAGCGAACTCAAGCGCCGCAATGTCATCCGCATGGCCGGGTTGTATCTGGTTGGCGCGTGGTTGCTGGTGCAGGTATCGAGCACGGTGCTGCCGATGTTCGACGCGCCGCTCTGGCTGCCGCGCAGCATCGTCATTGTCCTCGTGATCGGATTTCTTCCAGCGCTGATCTTCAGCTGGGCTTTCGAGTTGACGCCGGACGGCATCAAGCGCGATGCCGAAGTAACACCGGACGAATCGATCGCGCCACAGACCGCGCGCCGTATGGATCGCCTGATTCTCGTATTGCTGGCAATTGCGCTGGCCTATTTCGGCTTCGACAAATTCGTGCTTGCGCCACGGCGCGATGCAGCGCTCGTGGCGCAGACGACAAAGCAAGTCACTGCCGATGTGCGTGCGCAGAAATCCAAGATCGATCCGCGTTCGATCGCCGTACTGCCGTTCGTGAACATGTCCGCCGATGCAGACAACGAATACTTTTCCGATGGCCTGTCCGAGGAAATCCTGAATTCGCTGGCGCGCATCGATGGCATGCAGGTGGTCGGTCGCACCTCCTCGTTCCAGTTCAAGGGCAAGAACGAAGACCTGCGCACGGTCGGCGCCAAGCTCGGCGTCGCCAACATTCTGGAAGGCAGCGTGCGCCGCGAGGGCGACCGGGCGCGCATCACTACGCAGTTGATCCGTACTGCCGATGGCATTCACTTGTGGTCGCAAACCTACGACCGCACGCTGAAGGACGCCCTGGCCGTACAACAGGACATCGCCGAGCAGGTGGCCGGCGTGCTGAATGTGGTGCTCGACGACAAGCAGCGCGCCCGCATGCGCGAGGACGGCGTGGAGAATGTCGACGCCTTCATCGCTTACCAGAAAGGTTTGAAGCTCTACTCAGATGCGCATGACCGCGAAAAAAGCCACGACACCATCGAGGGTCTGCGCCTGGCCAACGTCGAGTTTGCCAAGGCGATCGCATTGGAGCCAAGGTTCGCACAAGCGCACTTCGCGTCGGCCGATCTCTACGACCACATCCTGCTGGCGGACGACCGCCCACGCGCCGAGCGGCTCGATGCGCAACGCGAGGCAATGCGCTACTACGGTTTGACCGCAGAGAACAGCCACGATAAGCAGCTGCGGCTGCTGACGCTCGTGGAGCGGCAGCTGGTCAGCGACGACTGGCACGGCCTGGCCGATCAGATCGATGCGGCGCTAAAGCATCCCGGATGCAGGAATCCGGACTGGCTACCGGTGTTCGCCAGCGCGTTCGGCTACACCGATCGCATCGAGGACCTCGGCAAGCGCACGAGCGCATGCGATCCCCTGAATCGCATCAACTTCAACAGTCGGGCCAGGGCCGCGCTGGCGGCCGGACGGGCGCAACAGGCCCTTGCTGTTTTAGCGGCTGCCGAGCAGGCGCGAGGCGGCGTGCCCGCGCATAGTATGTTGCGGGTGCAGGCGCTGCTGATGCTGGGACGCATCGACGAAGCCAAGGCGGAACTCGCGGCCATGGATGTGTTGGACGAAAGCCATTACAAAGCCGACGTCTTTGTCGGCGCGGTCACTGGCGAGAACCCAGCCAGCATCCACGCCCGTCTGCAGTCCGTGGACCGCAGCAAATCGATCTCCAAATTCTGGAACGACGCCGATGCGATCGAGGCGGCGCTGTCCGGTAACCGCGCCGAAGCCAACCGCTTGGCCGCCGCATTCGACGCGCGACCGGCCGGGCCATTCCTGCTCGCCGTACTCACCGCCGACTGCCTGTGCGGCGCGCCGTTCGACCTCGACGCCACGCCGAACTTCAAGGCCAGGCTCGCCGAATCCGGATTGCACTGGCCGCCGCCGCAAACCATCAAGTACCCGCTGCGCGCCGGGAATCCGAAGCCATGAAATTTCGCCGTATTGCTGAGCATCTGAAACACCTGCACTGGACCACCATCGCCATCGACCTGGTCATCGTCGTGGTCGGCGTGTTCATCGGCATGCAGGCGTCGAACTGGAACCAGGACCGCGCTGCCAACCAGCAATCCACCGCGTTCACCGCGCGCCTGAAGGCCGACCTGCGCGAGGAGGACTGGGGCTACCAGCTCCTGATCGCCTACAACCACGAAGTGCTGGCCAACGCGAACCAGGTCGTCGACGCGCTGGATGGCTCGGTGCCGCTGTCGGACGAAGCCCTGCTGGTCAGCGCCTACCGCGCCACCCAGTACAAGCAGCGGGTGCGTCGTCGATCCACCTACGACGAGATGATCTCGACCGGCACCATAGGACTGATCCATGACCAGTCACTGCGCGACACCGCAATGCGGCTCTACAATATCCCCACCATCGAAAACATCGCGCGCGAAGGCATGCAGTCGCGCTATCGCGAAGCCTTCCGCATGAGCCTGCCGAACGGCGTGCAGCGCGCCCTTGGCACACACTGCGGCGATCATTACATCCGGCCCGGCGACTACGCGGTGATCCATGGCGTACTCGACTACCCCTGTCGCACCGGCCTGTCGGAGCAGGCCATCGTCGAATCCGCCAACGCGCTTCGCTCCAATCGCGATCTCGTGCCATATCTGCGCCTGCGCATCGCCGACATCGAAACCCGTCTGGCGGACCTTACCGGCAACAACCGGGACATCATGGAAAACCTTCGCGCCATCGCGCAGCAAACGCCATGAGCCTGTTCGCCGAACTCAAGCGCCGCAACGTCATCCGCATGGCCGGGCTGTATCTCGTCGGCGCGTGGCTCGTCGTGCAGGTCGCAGGCACGCTGCTGCCGGTCTTCGAGGCGCCGTCCTGGGTGATGAAGACGCTGGTCGGATTGCTTGCGGCCTGCTTCATTCCAGCGCTGATCTTCAGCTGGATCTTTGAACTGACGCCAGACGGCATCAAGCGCGATGCCGAAGTTGGTTCGCAAGAATCGATCGCACCGCAAACCGCGCAGCGCATGAACCGCATGATCATCCTCGCGCTTGTGCTGGCACTGGGATACTTCGGCTTCGACAAGTTCGTTCTGGCACCTCGCCGGGAAGCGGCGCAGATCACCCAGGCTGTCCGGTCCTCGGCACAACAGGCTGCGAAGGCCGTCAACTTGAAATCCATCGCCGTACTGCCGTTCGAGAACCTCAGCGAAGACAAGGCCAACGCCTACTTCGCGAGCGGCATGCAGGACGAAATCCTCACGCGCCTCGCTGGTATTCACGACCTGAAAGTGATCTCGCGCACCTCGACCGAGCAGTACGCGAGCCATCCGCCGAACCTCAAGATCGTTGCCGAGCAGCTCGGCGTGGCGACCGTGCTCGAAGGCAGCGTGCAAAAAGCCGACGGCAAGGTGCGGATCAACCTGCAGCTGATCGACGCGCGCAGCGACAGCCATCTGTGGGCGCAAAACTACGACCGCGATCTGAAAGACGTATTCGCGGTGCAGAGCGACGTCGCGGAAAAGGTTGCCGATGCGTTGAAGGCGCAACTGCTGCCGACTGAATCCGCGCGTATCGCCAGCGTGCCGACAAAAAGCCCGCAGGCCTACGATCTGTTCCTGAAGGCCGAGTATTTAAACAATCAGATTGATGCGGCCACCGCGAAGGATCCTGCCGATGCGATACGCAAAGCGGCAGATTTGTACGCGAGTGCGATCGCGGCCGACCCCGATTTCGCACTGGCCTATGCGCGACTGTCCTATCTGAAAGCCGAAGTCTACTTCACCGGCAAGGATCCCAGTGCGCAGGGGATCGATGCCGCACAAGCCGCCGCGACGCAGGCGCTGGCGCTGCAGCCGAATCTGCCCGAAGCGCACCTGGCCATGGGCTATGTGCATTATTGGGGGCACCTGGATTATGTGGCGGCACTGGCCGAGTTCGCCACGGCGCGCGCGAGCCTGCCCGACGCCAATGTCATTGCAGCGATTGCCTATGTGCACCGTCGGCAGGGCAACCTGCTGCAGGCGCTATCTGAGTTCGAGAAAGCGGTCGCGCTCGATCCCCGCAATCCCAAATTGCCCGGCGATGTGGGTGCCACCTTGATGGAATTGCGCCGCTACACCGAAGCCGTGGCGGCCTGCGATCGCGCGCTGGCACTCGCACCGGATAGCATCGATGGGCAAGTCTATCGAGCAACTGCGCTGCGGATGCGCGGCGACCTTGAAGGAGCGAGCCGCTCGCTTGCGACGATTCCTGCGGACTACGATCCGCAAGGTTCCGCGTCGCTGGCACGATTCGATCTTGCGCTGGCGATGCGCCAACCCGATGCGGCGCTCGCGGCGATTGCAAAGGCGCCGGCTTGGCTGCTCGACAACAAAAGCAATGTCTTGATTCCGGCGATGCTGTTGCGCGGACAGGCGCTGGCGCGCAAAGGCGAAACCGGACCGGCGCACACCGCGTTTCTCGCCGCGCAGAAGGTGTTGCAGGGGTTGCCGCGCGAGCAGCCTGGTGCACAAATCAATCTTGCGGATGTGTATGCCGGGCTCGGACAAACAGATGCCGCCTTGGCAGCCGCGCGCCGGGCCACCGATCTGCTGCCACTGTCCCGGGATATGGTGGGTGGGGTTTTCTATCTCACCGAGTTGACAAAGATCGAAGCGCAGGTCGGCGAGACAGAATCTGCGTTGAACCACATCGTACAATTGCTGGCCGTTCCGGCAGGCCGCGAGGTGTCTGCCGCATCGCTGCGCACCGATCCGATCTGGGATCCGCTGCGCAAGGACCCGCGCTTCCAGGCATTGCTGGTCGCACACCTCAACGATGACAAGGCCACACATCCATGACCGACTTCCTGCAACGCCTGCGCGAACGCAAGCTCGGGCAATGGGCGTTGGCCTACGCAGCGGGCGCCTGGGTGGTGTTGCAGGGACTGGACCTGATCGGCCATCAATTCGATTGGCCGACCGGCGTTCTGCGCGGAATTACCGTTGTACTCGGCGTAGGTTTCTTTACCACGCTGTTACTGGCCTGGTATCACGGCGAACGCGGCGCGCAGAAAATCTCTGGTATCGAATTATCGATCCTTACTGTGTTGCTTTCGATTGGCGGGCTGCTGCTATGGCGGTTCGCGCCCACGACACAACCAGCTGCGCCTGCGGCCATTGCCGCGAAACCTGCAGTGGCTTCCGCGATCATCCCGGCCAAATCCATCGCCGTGCTGCCGTTCGAGAACCTCTCCGACGACAAGGCCAATGCCTACTTTGCTGAAGGCATGCAGGACGAAATCCTGACGCGGCTGGCCGGGATCTCCGACCTGAAGGTGATCTCGCGCACTTCCACCAAGCGCTATGCAAGCCGTCCGGACAATCTGAAGGTCGTGTCCGTCGAACTCGGCGCCGCGCACATCCTCGAAGGCAGCGTGCAGAAGTCCGGCGATTCGGTGCGCGTCAACGTGCAGTTGATCGATGCGCGCACCGACACCCATATTTGGGCGAAAACCTACGACCGCGAGCTCAAGAACGTGTTCGCGGTCGAAAGCGAAGTGGCGCAGCAGATCGCCGACGTGCTCAAGGCGCAATTGTCGCCACAGGAAACCCGGGCGCTGGCACAGGCGCCGACCACGAGCGCCGAAGCCTACGATCACTTCCTGCGCGCCGAATTCCAGTGGCATCGAGCCTTCGAAACCCAGGATGTTGGCAACTACGACGCGGCCGATGGCGAGTATGAGAAGGCGATCGCGCTCGATGCGAATTTCGCCTTGGCCTATGCTCGCCGTGCCTACAACCAGCTCTCGATGCACTGGGCCTGCAAGCGCATTAGCCCGGCGCGACTGGCGGAGGTCAAGACCTGGATTGATCGCGCTCTTGTGCTCGCGCCCGAATTGCCCGCTGCGCACGCTGCGCTGGCCTACTACGACTATTGGGGGCTACGCCACTACGCCGAAGCCATGGCGGAGTTCGAGCGCACCATGCAACTGGCGCCCAACAATACCGATGCACTCGCCGGCATGGGCTATGTGCATCGTCGCATGGGGCAGTGGGACGAGGCCTTGGCATCGTTGCAGCGCGTGATTGCAATTTCGCCACGCGACAATCTCAACATCGATGAATTCGGCACGACGTTGGTGATCCTGCGGCGTTACAAAGAAGCGGACGTGCAGTTCCTGCGCGCCCGCGCCATCAGCACTGACAACGCCAATGGCCAGGACTTCCTGATGCGCGCTCGCCTGTTCGGACTCGGCGATGTGGCCGGGGCGCGCAGCATCTTCGATTCACCGCCACCCTGGCGCATTTCCTACTACAACCTGCTTGCCGGGGACATGTACCATCTGGTCAATCCGCGCGTGTATCCGGATCTTTTCGAACGCAAGTTCGATGCCGCACTGAAGGAGTGGGAATCGGCAACGCTGGAAAGCGACGATGACCGCCTGACGGCTCGGGTCGCGCGCGTCGCCATCCAGATAATCGCGGGTCGACGTTCGGCCATACAACCCGAGTGCGCCGCCCTCGAGCCGTTACTGCGTGCACAATTGCGGAAGCAACCGGATTCATTGAGCCTGTTGCAGCAGACCAGTTGGGTGCAGGTTTGCCTCGGCCGCAATGCCGAGGCCATCGCGACCGCGCGCCACGCCACCGAGATTTTCCCGCTGGTCAAGGACAAATATTTCGGCATCTATCAGCTCGAAGGCCTGGCCGAGATCGACGCCCAGGCCAGCGCGCCCGACGAAGCCATCCAGCTGCTCGGCCAGATGCTGGCGATACCCGCAGGACAATCGGTATCGGTCGAACGCCTCAAGCGCGATCCGATCTGGGACCCGCTGCGCAAGGACCGGCGCTTCCAGGCACTGCTGGTCGCACACCTCAACGATGACAAGGCAACACATCCATGACCGACTTCCTGCAACGCCTGCGCGAACGCAAGCTCGGGCAATGGGCGTTGGCCTACGCAGCGGGCGCGTGGGTGTTGCTGCAGGGACTGGATCTGATCGGCCATCAATTCGACTGGCCAAGCGGCGTGCTGCGTGGAATCACGGTGGCGCTGGGCGTTGGATTCTTCGCAACGTTGGTGCTGGCCTGGTACCACGGTGAGCGCGGTGCGCAGAAGGTGTCGGGCACCGAGCTGCTGATCATCGCGTTGCTGCTGGCGATCGGCGGTGCGTTGCTGTGGCGGTTCGCGCGCACTGCACAGGAGTCTGCGCCGACGGTCATCACCGCAAAGCAAGTGGCGAAGCCTGCGATCATTCCGGCCAAATCGATCGCAGTGCTGCCGTTTGTGGACATGAGCTCGGGTCACGACCAGGAGTATTTCTCCGACGGCATGGCCGAGGAAATCCTCAATGCGCTTGCGCAGGTGAAGGACCTGAAAGTGGCAGGCCGCACGTCGTCGTTCTATTTCAAGGGCCGCAACGAGGACTTGCGCACGATCGGGCAGACGCTTGGCGTCGCGTACATCCTCGAAGGTTCGGTGCGCAAGCAGGGCGACAAGGTGCGCATCACCGCGCAGCTGATCCATGCGACCGACGACTTCCATCTGTGGTCGGAGAGTTACGACGGCGATCTCAAGGATGTGTTCGCGTTGCAGGAAAACATCGCGCGTGCGATCACCGACAAGCTGAAGGTGGTGCTGGAAGGCGAACAGAAGACGCGCCTGGTTGCCGTGGCCACCACCAATCCGGAGGCGTATTCGCTGTATCTGCAGGCGACCGCCATCTTCGACCGTCGCGACAACCCGCGTTTCCCGGACGCTATCGCCGACCTGCAGCAGGCGATCACGCTAGACTCGAACTACGCGCGCGCGCATTCGCGATTGGCGGCGCTGTATAACCTGCAGAGTTCCTACAACGATGTCGATACTTCACTGACGCACGAGAAAGTGCTGGAACATGCGCGCGCGGCGCTGGCGCTCGACCCGACCTTGGCCGAACCGCATGCGGCGATGGGCTTGTCTTGGGGCTACTTGCCCGACGGCCATCTGAAGGAGCGCGAAGAGTACGAGCAGGCACTGCGACTGGATCCGGACGATGTCACCAGCAATTTCTGGTATGGCCTGACCTTGATCATAACCGGCTACCGCGAACGCGGCATCGCCTTGCTCGACCACGCGCTGGCGATCGACCCGATGATGCCGAACGTGGTGCGCTGGCGCGGCATCATGTACCGCTACGCGGGCGACCCGGATCATGCCGAGCAATTCCTCAAGCGCGCACGCTCCACCGGCCTCTCGATTGCTGACCGCGAACTGGCCTTGATCGCCTTCGACCGCGGCGATGCCGCGACGGCGATCCGGCAATGGCCCGATGGTGCGCGCAACCTGTTGCACGCATTGCCGCCCGGCGACCCGGAGATCCTCGCCGCCGGCATGTTCGGCGATGCCGTCGCGAAAGCGCGGGCGCTGGCCGCGGTCGACGCGTATCTGGCCAAGCCGCATGCCCAGGTGCCCGGGCAGATCCCGGTGGTCTTGGTCATCCTCGGCCAGCCCGGCCGGGCACTGGAATTGCTGCGCACGACGCGCCTCGGCGACAACACCGATTTCTTCGCCCTGTTGTGGAGTCCGGCCGGCAAGCCGATGCGCGTGTTGCCGGAATTCCCCGTATTCCTGAAGGAAATGGGCTTCATCGAATTGTGGGACACCTACGGCGCACCGGATGATTGCCGACGCGTTGCGCCAGGGAATTACCTTTGTGAGTAAGCGATGTCGCTGATCGCCGAACTCCAACGCCGCAAGGTGTTCAAGGTGGGTGCCGCCTATCTGGTCGTCGCTTGGCTGGCGGTGCAGGCCGCGAGCATTGGCTTTCCCGCATTCGACGCACCGCCGTGGGTGCTGCGTGTTTTCATCCTGGTCGCGTTGCTGGGATTCCCCATCGCGGTGGTGATGGCGTGGGTGTTCGATATCACTCCCGAAGGCGTGAGGCTCGATGCGAACACGTCTGGTAGCAAGCGCTTGTTCGCCGGCGCCGCCGTGTTGATCGCGCTCGCGCTGGGCTGGTATTTCTACGGGCAGCCGGCGTTTCGCAAGGGCGACATCGCGGCGCAATCGAAAGCCGCAACGACCGTTCCCGCCGCAGCGCGTAACTCGCTTGCCGTGATGGCGTTCGACGATCTCAGTCCGGCGCACGACCAGGGCTATTTCTCCGATGGCATGGCCGAGGAAATCCTCAACGCGCTGGCGCGCGTGAAGGAACTCAAGGTAATCGGGCGCAGCTCGTCCTTCCAATACAAGGGCAAGAACATCGGCGCGGTCCAGATCGGCCAGGCGCTGGGCGTCGCGCACCTGCTCGAAGGCTCGGTGCGACGGCAGGGCGACCAGCTGCGCATCACCGCCACGCTGGTGCATACCTCCGATGGCGAACAGGAATGGTCGCAAGCCTATGACGGCAAGCTCGCCGATGTATTCGACCTGCAGGAATCCTGCGCGCGCGATATCGCGGCGGAATTGAAAGTGGCGCTGGCCAGCGGCAGCGGCGGCCGCCTGGTCGCCAAGGCCAGCGACAGTCCGCAAGCCTACGCGCTGTTCGTGGAAGCGCAGACGCTGGTCAATCGCCGCTCCGGTGACAGCCTGCCGCGCGCGATCGCCTTGCTGCAGCAGGCGATTGCGCTCGATCCGAACTTCGCGCGCGCCTGGTCGAAACTAGCGGTCGCCTACGCGGTGCTCGCGCAGTACGTCGGCGGCGACTGGACGGCGAACTGGAAAGCATCCGATGCCGCCGCACAGCGCGCGCTCGCGCTCGACCTGAACGATGCCGAAGCCTACACCGCATTGAGCTACAACTTGTTTTCGCAACGCCATTACGTCGCGATGGTCGAGCCGATGCGCCGCGCGCTGCAGAGCGATCCCGACAACTCTGCCGCAAACTACTGGGCCGCGAACGAAATGTCCGCGCTTGGGCGAACGACTGATGCCGAAGTGCGGATCGACGCGATGCTTCGCAACGATCCGGCCAACGCGCTGGTGCTGTTCTACAAGGGCGACATGCGGACGCGCGCAGGCGATTCGGCGGGCGTGCTCGAGATGGTGCGCCGCCTGGGCGGCAGCGATAACCCGTTCGCCCAATTCCTGCTGTACTTCCACAGTGCGGGCATCGGCGATCATGAACATGGCGCGAAACAGTACGCAGCGGCCATGCACACGTTTGGAGCCCCCCTTTTTACGGCCGCCGAACTGGAGTCCATCTATCGGGGCATCTATCAGGGCGAGGCGCTGCGACAGGCCGCGTTGAAAATCGTGGCGGCGCACCCCGACGACGACTGGGTGCCGACCTTCCTGTTGCAACTGGGCGAGCCGGCGCGCTCGTTCGCCGCCTTCGAGCAGGGCAAGTCCGGATTGTCCGATGCTTACCTGAACTTTCTGTGGCATCCGGAAGCCTGGTCGCGCAAGGCACGCCAGGATACTGCTTTCCAGAGTTTCGCCAAACGCATGGGCATGGTCGATTACTGGAAGCGCTACGGCTGGCCGGACGTGTGCAAACCAACGCCCGCAGCGGGCCCCGACGCGTTCGTCTGCCGATGACTCTCGTCGCCGAACTCCAGCGCCGGAAAGTATTCAAGGTCGGCGCGGCCTATCTGGTCGTGGCGTGGCTTGCGGTGCAGGCGGCATCGATTGGATTTCCCGCATTCGATGCGCCGCCGTGGGCGTTGCGGATTTTCATCCTCGTCGCGTTGCTGGGATTTCCGATTGCGCTGGTGATGGCGTGGGTGTTCGACATCACGCCTGCGGGCGTGCAGCTCGACGCCAGCACGTCAGGAAGCAAGCGCCTGTTCGCCGCCGCCGGACTGCTGATCGTGCTGGCATTGGGTTGGTATTTCTATGGGCAACCCTCGTTTCGCAGGGGCGATGTCGCGACGCCAGTCGCCGCAACCGCGAATTCGATCGCGGTGCTGCCGTTCGCCAACATGAGCGGCAAGGCCGACGAAGAGTACTTCTCCGACGGCATGACCGAAGAATTGCTGAACATGCTGGCAAAGGTGCCGCAGCTCAAGGTTGTCGCGCGCACCTCGGTGTTCGAGTTCAAGGGCAAGGGCGGCGACGTGCGCGAGATCGGCCGCAAGCTCGGCGTTTCGAACATCGTCGAGGGCAGCGTGCGGCGCGACGGCGACGAGGTGCGAATCACTGCGCAGCTGGTGCGCGTTTCGGACGGCTTCCACGTCTGGTCGGAAACCTACGACCGCAAACTCGCGAGCGTGTTCGCGTTGCAGGACGATATCGCCCGGCAGATCGGCGCACAGCTCACGCACTCGCTCGGCGTTGGCCCCACTGTTGCGGCACGCGCGCCGATCGATCCGGCCGCCTACGATGAATACCTCAAGGGTCGCGCCCTGATGCGCCAGCGCAAGGACTTGCCGACTGCCATCGAGCACCTGAAGGATGCAGTTGCGAAGGCGCCGAATTTCGCAGAAGGTTGGTCGTCGCTGTCGCTCGCGCGGGAAGTCATCTACTGGTATGTACCGATGGACAAGGCGCAGGCTGCCGACTGGCTGGTGCAATCGGCGCAGTCTGCGGGCAAAGCCGAAGCGTTGGCGCCCGATTCGGCCGCGACCCAGCATGTGCTCGGTACTGTTGCCAGGGATCACTTCGACTATGCGGTGGCCGAACAGCACTATCTGCGCAGCATCGCGATCGATCCGAGCTATCCGGATGTGCGCGAGGACTATTCCGAACTGCTGTACCAGGTCGGGCGCATGCCGGAATCGGCGACAGCAGCGGGGCAGTTGGTTCAACTCGATCCCTACTACATCGTCGGCTGGATGCGTCGCCTGGACGCCGTTTCCGCACTCGATGATCGCAAGGAAGTGCAGCGTGCCATTGCTCGAATACGCGAACTCGACCCGAACAGCAACCGCAGTATATTTGGTGCACTGGACTACGCGATGGCGTATTCGCGTGACGATGAGATACGCGCGGCTATGGCTGAGATTGAAGCCCGCTATCCGTCGCAAGGCGCGTTGGTCAAGGTCCTGTTGCCGTGGATATTGGGCGATGCACACGCCGATGCGCAGGCCGCGCAATCCGCGATCAAGTCGCTCGGCGCGTTGCAGAGGGCCCAATTTCTGGTTGCCCGGAAAGACACGGACGGATATCTGCAGCAAAAGGACAACGCCGGTCCGCTCGGCCTGACCTACTTTTTCACCGATATGTATGTCAGCAAACCAGCCGGCCAGGCCATGCTGCGCGATCCGCGTGTCAAGGCGAAGCTGGCCGAATACGGTTTTGTCGCGTACTGGCGCGAGAAAGGCTGGCCGGTCGGATGCCGACCCTTGGGTGAAACTGATTTTGAATGCGGCGTCGATGCTGCGACGGTGCATTGAGATGTCGCTGCTCGCCGAACTCCAGCGCCGCAAGATCTTCAAGGTCACGATCGGCCCCATCGTCGGCGGTTACTAGCTCACGCGTCTGGCCACGGTAGAAGCCAGTTTCGGAGAGACGCAATCGGCATAGCAGCACCCTGAGCAGCTGATGGCAGCGTCGCCGACATGGTGGTATCGATCTCGTCGTTGCGACTGGTCCCGGCCTGCGACCAGTTGCGCAAGGATCTGCGCTTCCAGAAACGCATGTGCGATGCGCAGGCGGTGCAGACGAAAATCACTCCATTAGCAAGCCGTGGTTCTTCGTCGAATGCAAATGCTGCAACGCGTTGCGCGCTGTCGGTGCCATCCGGCATTCGACTACACTAAGGGGATGGTTCTCGCTGCGGAGGCTTGCATGCTGCTCGATACGTTGCGCACCAGAAAGTCGTTGATCGATGCTGCTTGCCATCAATACGGTGCGCGGCGCATCCGAGTGTTCGGCTCAGTGGCACGACGCGAGGAGGGGCCTGACAGCGACATCGATTTTCTTGTCGATTTTCCGCGTGGCTACGACCTGTTCGCGCAGCGTCTGCCACTAGCCGAGCGGCTGGCAGAAATCACCGGACGCCGCCTCGATCTTTTGCCGGAGCATGAGCTGAATCGGCACATGCGGGCGAACGTCCTGCTTGAGGCCGTCGATCTGTGAGCAAGGCATGGCAGGTCTATGCAGAGCACATTCTCGATACGGTCGAGAAGATCCGCCGTATCCAGCGGCGAGGTGACCTGACTCAGGACGAAGTGCTGTACGACGCCAGCTTGCGCAACCTGCAAACCCTTTCGGAAGCCACCCAGCAATTGCCCGATGCCCTGAAGCAGCAATACCCGGCGATCCCGTGGAAACAGATCAGCGGCTTTCGCAATCTACTCGTGCACAACTATCTTGGCGAGATCGATGCGCAGACCGTGATGGCAGTGGTACGTCAGCATCTGCCGCCACTGGAAGCTGCGGTACGCGCCATGCTGGCATCGAGCGGCCGGGACGATCCACTCTGATCGCCAAGCGCAAGGCCGCACGATGAATTTTCTCGCCGAACTCCAGCGCCGCAAGGTCTTCAAGGTTGGAGGCGCTTACCTGGTGGTGGCGTGGCTGCTGATCCAGGTCGTCGCGACGCTGGCGCCGCAGATGCAGTTGCCCAATTGGGTGCCGCGTGCGATCACGCTGACATTGCTGGTCGGTTTTCCGATCGCGCTGATGATGGCGTGGTTCTTCGACATGACGCCCGAGGGAATGGTGCGCGATCCGGCCGACATGCATCCGCCAGCCGTGCCGCCTGCGATTGCGGTGCCGCAGCTGCGCGCAGTCGCGGACGATCATTCCATCGCGGTGCTGCCGTTCAAGAATCTCTCGCACAACGCCGAAACAGATCCCTTCGTGGACGGCATGCACGACGATCTGCTGACCCAACTGGTCAAGATCAGGTCGCTCAAGGTGATTTCGCGTACCTCGGTGATGGAGTGCCGCGATACGCAAAAAAATCTGCGCCAGATCGCCGGCGAACTGGGCGTTGCGAACGTGCTCGAAGGCGGCGTGCAGCAGATCCACAAACGCGTGCGCATCAATGCGCAGTTGATCGATGCGGAAACCGACCAGCACCTGTGGGCCGAGACCTACGACGGCGAGTTGAACGCGGACTCGTTGTTCGAGTTGCAGTCGAAGTTCGCGCACGCGATCGCGCAAGCCTTGCGCGCGCAGATGTTGCCGGAGGAATCGGCGCTGATGGAGCGGCGTCTGACCCACGATTTCGACGCATGGGCCGCGTACCGCACGGCGTTGCATCTGGTCAATCGCGCCCAGACCGGCGATTTCGACCTGGTTGCGAAGCAGATCGATGTCGCGCTCGCACGCGATCCGGCATTCGCCGCAGCCTGGGCGCTGCGTTCGCGCAACCGGCGCGTGCTACTGGTTCAGCGATCCCAGCGACGCGAACCTGAAAGCGAGTCGCGACGCGCTCGATCGCGGTCTCGCGCTCGACCCGGATTCGCCCGAGCTGCACATCGCCGAGGGTTATTACCACTACTGGGGCCATCACGACTATGCGCGCGCGCTGACAGCTGCCGATGCCGCCTTGCATGCGATTCCCAACGATGCCGACCTGTTGCAGTTGCGCGGCTTCATCCTGCGTCGCAAGGGCGATTGGAACGCATCGCTGGTCGCCCAACAGCGCGCACTCGAGTTCGATCCACGCAACGCGCTCGGACATGCGGAACTCGCGCTGACCTTCATCAAGCTGCGCGATTTCGGTCGCGCCGAAACGCATATCGAAGCTGCGCTCGAGCTCGATTCGCAATGGGGTTGGGCGCGCATGGCGAAGGCGATCGTGTTGATCGAACGTGATCGCGCGATCGATGCGGCGCTCGTGCAACTCACGATTCCCGAACTGGGCAACACCCAGCCTGCGATGCGGCATTGGTGGCTGCTGGTCGCGCGTGGCGATTTTGACGCAGCACTGGTCAGCGCCGATCTCGGCCGTTACGCCGAGGACCGCAACGCGCTTTGGCCACCGGCATTGTTGCGTGGACTCACGCATCGCTATGCAGGGCACGATGAGGAATCGATGGTCGAATTGGCGAAGGCGACAGAGGAGATCGAAGCGCGCTTGCTGGCGAACCCGAATTTCGGTCCCGCGCTGGCAGCGCTGTGCCTCACCCTCGGCGCGATGGGCGAACGCACGGCTACGGAGGCCGCTTGCACGAAGTTGCTGGAGACAACCGTTGCCGATGCGATGGAGATCGGCGAGGTGCGCTATCTCGCAGCATCGAGCCTCGCGCTGGCTGGATCTCCAGAGCAATCGCTGGTGGTCATCGAGACCGCGTTGTCGAACCCGCACTACACCGGCGTGGCGCACTTCGAACTCGATCCGGCCTTTGCAGGGTTGCGTACGGATGCGCGCTTCATTGCGCTGATGGACCGCTTCCGGAATGGAGCCGCTATTTTTCGCATTGAACGGCGAATGCATACGTTGCAAACAGGGCGCGATGGCTTGCCCGATCCGCCGTGAAGCCGCAGTCCTGCCGGAATGTAGCGAGGTAATGCGATACGAGCATACGATTCAATGAATGAGGCGACCATGAAGACCGTTGCATTGCCCTCGCGTGAATCGCTCGGCGATGAGGAGCGCCTGCGGCTGGAGTCTTACGCCAGCTTCATGTGAGCGGAGCAGGCAACGCGACTTCCAGTATCTCGCACGCCGCATCCATGTCGAGCGCGTAGTCGGCGCCGGTCGGGATCACGCAGGCATCGCCTGCGTCGAGCGTGTGGTCGCCGAGCGCGCGGCTAAGCAAGCGGCACTGGCCTTCGAGGGCGCACAGAAACAGGAACTCGCCGTTGTGCGCTTGGGATGTCGGGGCCGCATCATGCGCAGCAGCATCGCGCAGGCGCAGCACGCGCACGCTTGCGAGGCCGTCGGTGGCGTTGCTGATGCCCGTATCGCGGTATGCGAGGCGAGCATCGCGTGCCGGTTTCCAATCGGCTTCCGCAGCGATGTGCCGTACAAAGCGCTGACCACCGAAGCTGCGTTCCGGGCGCAGTTGCGCGGAGGGCAGGGCGGTGGCGTGGTCGCGCCAGGTCTCGTGCTCGGCGGGGCAGCCGATCTCGATGACTTCGAGTCCGGGCGACGATTCAAGGACACGGTGACGGATCGTCGGCGGTTGCAGCACGCAGTCGCCGGCCTGCATCGTGAACGGTTCGCCCTGGTCCTCGTACACCACACGTACCCAGCCGCGCCGGCAGTAGATCAACTGCAAACGGACGTGGTGGTAATGCACGTAGTCCGGCACCGGTCCGCCGCCGGGAATGCGGATGTGCGAGGCGATGAAGCGCCCGCCGAGGCGACCGGGAATCAGGTCGCGGTACTGCATGCCTGCACGGCCCACATTCCATGCATCGGCGGAATTCGCGCTGATGATCTGGAAGCCGTGCGCGGCCTGCTGTGAAGCGATCGATGGATCGGCCGCATCGGAGGCATCCAGCCGCAGCATGACGCCGTCGCGGGACACCAGCGCGATGCGTGGCGCGTCTGCTGGCATGATCATGTCAAGCCGGAAGCCGCGCTGTTGCGTATACAGCGCAATCGCCGCGTCGAGGTCGGTGCACGGCACCACGACCAAGGTGGAATCGGGAGGCGTGTCGGTCATGGCTGCGCCAGCTGGCGATGCATGCCGCGCAGTGTTGCCGATGAATCAAGCGATGGAACACCATCGCACCCGATTCGAAAAACGCAGCCTTCCGGTCGTGTATGCAGGCGGCAGGAATACGACCTCAACGGCCTTCGCCTACAGGATTCCCAGGACCTGCCATTTCCCCGATCCACCACTGATGCGATAGGCCGAGGCACCATGCTCCAGGGTGTGGCAGTTGTCGAACACGAGCCCCCGGCAGAACGCCACCTCATCCTTGCCTGCGGGATCCATCAGGTGCAGGCCATCCGGGAATTGCGTCCATACACCGGCCTGCGGGCCGAGCCAGCCTTCGCCGGGCGATTTCCACTTGTTGTTGATGGCGTTGACGTAAAGAAGCTCAGGCTCGTTCTCGCCCGGCTTGATCAACTGCAGCGAAATGCTTTGATTTGGCACGATCGTTCTCCGTGGTTGACGAGGGGTGCGGGTTCTTCCTCAACGAAGGCCTGCTGAACGAAGGCCTGGCCGATGCCTGCGTAGCGATATCATGCGCAGCCTCGCAATCCGCAGCAAGTCCCTTGAACGGGCGGATGCTTGCCAACCGGGGTGGCAGAGCGATTTTCTGCGGATGCCCATGCTGCCAGACTCACGTACGGCTCAGCCGCAGCCGTCCATGCTGACTCTCTTTAAGTGTGACGGAGACATGTGATGCGCAACCCCGTGTTGTTGATGGCGGTCCTGGCTGCAGCGCCAGCAATCGCCCAGAATCGTCCAATCGCCGCGCTGGATCTGCCGCGCTACAGCGGCACGTGGCATGAAATTGCGCACTTGCCAATGTTTTTCCAGCGCAAGTGCAAGGATCGGATCACCGCCACCTACACGCAACGACCGGATGGCGACATCGAGGTGCGCAACGCATGCCGCACGCAGGACGATCGCGTCCAGCAGTCCATTGGCGTGGCGCGTACAGTCGCAGGCGAGCCCGGTGCCTTGAAGGTGCGCTTCGCGCCGGGTTGGATGTCATGGTTGCCGGCGGTGTGGGCCGACTACTGGGTCGTTGCGCTGGACCCGGACTATCGCTGGGCGTTGGTGGGCGGCCCCAGCCGCAAGTACCTGTGGGTGTTGTCGCGCACGCCCAGCATGTCGAAGGACACCTTCAGTCAGATCAAGACGCAGGCGACGCAGCTTGGCTATCCCACCGAACGCCTGATCATGGCCGCGCCGTTGACTGCGCCGTAGCAGCATTGTTCGCGTCATGTGCTGACGCCGGAAAGCGCCTGTGCAGCACTTCCTTCGGGCCTTAGCGCGCGTTAGGGTAGGGTCGCAGCGCGGTGCGTTCTACGCAGGGCCAAGGTGACTTGTTGCTTCCGGCGGACTTTGAGGAATCAAACTGACCGACAACATCATCGACGTTTCGCGTTGGGAACAACCGATCAACTTCGGCAAGGTCGCTGGTTCCGGGATCATCGCCGTGGTCGCAAAGGCAACCCAAGGCGCTGCGGGGGTTGACGAGGCGTACGGCAAGTTCAAGGCAGAAGCAGCGCCTTACAATTTCCTGTGGGGTTCGTACCATTTTGGCACCAGCTACGATGTCGCCTCGCAGATGGATCACTACATCAGGACGGTGCGTCCGGATGACAAGGAACTCGTCTGTCTCGATTTCGGACCGAGCCCTTACGGATCGGCGATGTCGCTGAACCAGGCGCGCGAGTTCGTCGAACTGTTCGAGCAGCGGACCGGGCGCCGTCCCGTCCTGTTCGGAGGTAACCGCTTCAAGGAAGCACTGGGCGGAAACAAGGACGATGTTGTTTCGAAGTGCCCTCTCTGGATCTGGCAGCACGGCCGCAAGGTCGTCCTGCCGCCGGGCTGGGAGTCGTACGTCCTCTGGCAGTTCACCGAATCCCAGCGCGGTATCGCAGGCGTCAACAGCACCGATCGCGATCGATTCGATGGCTCCGATGACGAGCTCAGAAAATGCTGGCCTTTCTCCTGACGCGCCTGCCACTGCCCGAACGCACGCCACCGTGGAAGAAGCCCGCGCCGAGCACGCTGAAGCGGCCAATGGTCCTGAGCGCCTCGCAGAAAGCTGCGGCGAAGCAGCGCGCCGAGGAAGCCGGGCGCTGGTATCCGAACCTTGTCGACAGCATGTGGGCTGCACGGCTGCCGCGCGGCGCGGGCTCCGAATAACCTGAGTAGGTCGTAGGTGCCTGCGATCGCCTTGGTGCATGCGCCGCAAAACCATCGAGCCATCTCACCGTGCAGCTAGAGGCTCAGGTGATGGATGCGCTGCCGGCAGAGATCGTTCGCGTGATTCTTGCTCCGTGGCGGGAACAATGCTGGCGACTGATCGTGGATGAAGTGAAAAGGCGAGCGACATGGCCCCACCGGACTTGGTGTGGACTACCTGCGCAGACAAGGACTCGCGGCGATCGGACCGAGGCTGGATTTCGACTTCGCCTGAAAAAAAGCTACGGTGAGCCCTGCACGATCCAGCGCGACGGATTTCGACGCAAGCGCTCCATGACTATCGTCGGGCTGCTTGCAAGGTTTTGGGTGTGGATGATGCGCGCTCGGGCGCGCCGAGTGCGTCCAGCTTCCGCTTCCATTCGGCAGCCTTCAGGTCGTAGCCCTTGCCGGGCTCTGCTGTGTTCCAGGCGGTGTAGAGATCGATGATGGACTGGGTGCTTGTACGTGTGTGTTTGTCATTGGAACCATAGACATTGAAGTAGATCGATTGTGCCTCGATCAGGTGGTCTTGCGCTGCTGCAAACCCGTGCGAGCCAGCACGGGCTTTCCCCAGGCTCACCAGAAAAAACCCCAACTGTGCCGGGGCGGCATCACCAAATGTTTTGCGGGCTGCCGCCTTTGAAGGCGCGAGTAGTCTTTCCGCCTCGACAAAATGGCCTTGGTCGAGCAGCAGCCTGCCCATCAGACCAATCGAAATCAGTGTATTCAGGTTGTCGTTGCCGAGCACGCGACGGCTCTTCTCCATCGCTTCATGAAGGTAGGGTTCGGCTTCGCTCAGCTTGTCCTGATCGAGCAGCATTCCGCCAAGTGTGATGAGCGATTGCAAGGTGTCCGGATGCTCCTCTCCCAGTAAAAGGCGATGCATCTGCAGCGCCTCCCGGAGGTATGGCTCAGTCTCGCTCTGCTTGCCTTCCTGCGACAGAACGATGCCCAGGTTGTTGAGCGTGATGAGCGTGTCCGGGTACTCCTCGCCGCGTACACGCCGGAACTTCGCCAAAGCCTCGCGAAGATATGGTTCTGCCTCGCTTAGCTTGCGCTGATCGACAAGCAGTCCCGCCACATTGCTGAGCGATGCCAGCGTGTCCGGATCGTCCTCTCCCAGCACACGACGGCGCTTCTCCAACGCTTCACGAAGGTATGGCTCAGCCTTGGCCAGATTGCCTTGATCGTGCAGAACTTCTCCCATGTCGGCGATGGAGGTCAGGGTGTCCTGGTCGTTTTCGCCCAACACACGTGGGCGTATCGTCAGGGCTTCGCTGATATAGGGCTCTGCGGCGTCCGGCTTGCCTTGCGCCACCAGCAGATTGCCAATCGCTTCGAGCGATGTCAGCGTATCGGGATTCGTCGCACCCAGCACGCGCCGACGCGTCACCAGTGCATTGCGCTGCAGCGGCATCGCCGTATCGTACAAACCCATACCGACATACCGATCCGCCAGCACCTGACGCAAGGTTGCGTCCACCACAGGCTGGTTCTTGAACTGCTTGTCGATAGCGGTCGCTGCGGGTTTCAGGATCGTGCGATCGATCAGGTCGGTGGCGGTGTCGGTGGCGTTGACGCGCTGCCATTGCGCCGCGAACGCTGCAACCTGGGTAGCGCGATCAACTGCTGGCACGCCATCCTTGAGCAGCGCTGCCGCATACTTGTCCTGCACGTCATCGGACAGCAGCTTGCCAGCTTCGGTCGGATCCACTTGCCCTAGCATCGCTTCCTGAAATTTCGAGACTTGTTCCAGTTCGTCGGCGCGCTGTTTTGCGAGACGTTCCTGTTGCTGCGCGATATGCGCTTGCCATGCAAAGCCGACGATACCGACCAGTGGTGCTGCGGCCACCAGCACGCCTGCTGTCACCACGACCTTGTTTCGACGCACGAATTTCTGCATCCGATAGACCGCACTCGGCGGCGCGGCCTGCACCGGCTCGCCCGCAAGATAGCGGCGCAGATCCATCGCCAGTCCGTTGGCTGTCTCATAGCGGCGCGTGCGGTCTTTCTCGATCGCCTTCATGACGATCCAGTCGAGTTCGCCGCGCAACATCTTGGCCAGCTTGCGTGGCGCGTCCTGATGTTTCGCGTCGGCACCGAGTTTCGTGGTGATGGACCTGGATAACCGCGCGCTGGACCGGGGTGGCTCGACTTCACGGATGATGCGTTGCACCTCCGCATAGCCCGCAGAGCGCAGCGAGTGCGAGTCGAGCGGCGTGGTATCGGTCAGCAATTCGTAGAGGATCACGCCGAGCGCATAGATGTCGGTACGCGTGTCGATGTCGGGGCTGCCCTCGGCCTGTTCGGGGCTCATGTACAACGGCGAACCCATCATGAGGAACTGTTCGGTGAACAGGGTCTTGTCGGTCAGTCGGCCGCTGGTCGCCTTGGCGATGCCGAAGTCGATGACCTTCGCGAACGGCTGGTCGTCCTGCATGCTCACCAACACGTTGCTGGGCTTGAGATCGCGATGGATGATGCCCTTCGTGTGCGCTTTCTGCACGGCCGCGCAGACCTGGTCGAACAGGTTCAGGCGTTGAGTGATCGACAGCGCGTGCTTCCTGCAATAGCTTGAAATCGGCTCGCCCTTGACGAGTTCCATCACGAAGTAGGGCCTGCCGCTCTCGGTCGCTCCCGCATCGAGCACGCGCGCGATGTGCGGATGGTCCATCAATGCGAGTGCCTGGCGCTCGGCTTCGAAGCGCGCGATCACTTCGCGCGTATCCATCCCCAGCTTGATGACTTTGAGCGCAACGCGTCGCCTGACCGGCTGTTCCTGCTCGGCTTCGAACACCGAGCCGAAGCCGCCTTCGCCGAGCTGCTGCAGGATCTTGAACGGACCGATGCGGCCGCCCGGAACTTCGCCGCGAGACATCTCCATAGTCGCATCAGTCGGCTTGCCCGGGTCGCTCATGTCTGTCCCGTCGTGTCCATCGCGCAGTTCGATCGAAGCCGGTGCATCCAGCAAGTAACCCGGCAGCCGCATCGTATGCCGGCTTCAGCCTGAGCGGCCCAATGTGTCACGATGCGGCGTCGCGAACTTTTCTGCATGGTCGTCGACAGCGAGGGGATGCGCAAAGTAAAACGGCACCCCAAGGTGCCGTTTTCCATTTCATGCGATGTGGACGGACTTATGGCGCTGAGCCGAACAGGTCGCTCATCACATTGACGTTCGCATCGCAGGCATGGTTGAGGCAGGGCAGACCGAAGCCCGACTCCAGCGTCTTGAGCAGCGAGTAGTGTGTATAGCGCCGCGCGCTGGTCGTGCCGCCAGCCTTGTAGTTGGTGTCGACGATCAGCATGACCTGGTTGGTGTTCGGCGCGGTGCTGTAGTCGTTCTCGTCCCATACGACCACGATGGCGTTCTTGCCGAGCCGCCATGCCGGCGACTGCTTGATCGCGGTCACGAGTTTCTGCACGGTTACATCGCCGCGCTGGATCAGTGCCGGATTGAGGCCAGCCTGCGAGCCGTCGTCGCTTGGATCGTAGTTGCAGAAGGATCCTGCATTGCCGCGACCATGCTGGTCGTTGCACTGGTTCGGCGCGATGAACGAGAAGCTCGGCCCATCGATCGGGTGTTGCAGGTCGGCGTAGAGCCCATGCGCGCCATCGAAATCGGCCATGTTGGCGTAGCTGTTGAGCTGGCTGGTGCCTTCCTGTGTGCTGCGGAAATACGCGAACGGATTGTGCTTGGCGGCATACAAGGCAACGATTCCGCTCGACGACAGCGGCGGATTGAGCGTCGGGGTGATCTTGCTGAAATCCGTGTTGTTGTCGTAGAACCCGTCGCTGATATTGACCAGGTCTGCGCCGCGCGACGGCAGGCCTTCCTGATAGGTTTTCCAGTGCAGTCCGCGGGTGGCGAGCTGATCGGCGATAGTCTTGCCGACGATGTTGGCAGCGGCCGGGATCGATTGCATGCCATCGATGTTGATGGTGCCGGGAAGCCCAGTGGACTCATTGGTCAGGTCGATCGCGGGCGTGGCGGCTTCGGTGCCGATCCCCGCAATCGGGCAGATGCTGGTCGGACTCGTGGTGTGCTCGGTCGACGGAATGCCGGTGGCAAGATTCGGTGTGCACGACGTGCTGTGCCACGTCGGATAATCGTCGTTCAACACCCCGAAATTCGATCCGCCGACGACTTCGAGATAGTTGGTCAAACTCGGATGCGCGATCGCGAAATAATTCGTCGCAAGGTTCGCGCGGTGTGCGAGCTGGTTGATGAACGGCGCATTGGGGTTGTTGAGGATCTGGCTGTAGCCGTGGTTCTCCATCATGATCAGGTACACATGATTCAGGTGGGTGACACCGCGCGGTGTCGGGCCTTCGGCGGCGAACGCGGTGTTCGCGAGCGCGACTGCCAGCAAGCTCAAGGCAACGATCTTCTTCATGGGTGATCCTCAGGGCGGTTGTTCCGGGACCGGAGCGCAGCGATGCGCGTTGCATGCCGCTGCGGCCGGATGCAGCACAAGCTAAGTGCGCCCGATGACTTCCGCGTGACCGCTATCGGACACTGATGCGACAGCGGCGCGCCTGCAATGGGAATGGAAGTCCGTCGTGCGAAAGAGTTGCCGGTTTGTTTCTATATGCGGATCAGGATCGATCCGGCAGGCTCGCGAGCACTTCGCGGATCAGCCGCAAGTCGCCGTGGAAGTCGAAGTCGGGCCAGACCTCGGTGATGCCGAGGCGGACAATCACCACGTCCCGCGAAGGGATGATGTAGACGCGTTGTTCGAAGTGGCCCGAGGCGAACAGCACATCGCGTGGAATGCTATCGTGGCTGAAATCCGGCCCCGCAGCGGTCCAGAATCCCGCGCCATAGTCCGAGCCGAGGGTCGGGGTGGCCGAGTAACGCACCCAGCCTTCGGGCAGGATGCGATGGCCGCCGACAACACCGTCGCGGGAATACAGTTCGCCGAGCTTCGCCCAGTCGCGTGCGCTCGCCAGGATGGATGTGGAGCCGACGGGCGTGCCGATGGCTCGGACTGGAGAGTGACGGTGCGCATGCCGAGCGGCGCGAACAGTTCACGCCGGGCGAAACCTACAGCGTCCGCAGTGTGGCGGCCCGCAGCATCGCGCATGATGCGCGAGACGATCAGCGTGCTTGCGTCGGAATAGTCGAAGCGCGCTCCCGGCGAACGGGCCAGCGGCTGGCTCGCGGCTAACGCGGCCATGTCGCGCTCGGTGTAGAGCATCCGCGAGGCCGGATCGAAGCCGCTGCCCGTCTGTGCGATGGCAACGCCGCTGGTCATGCGCAGGAGGTTGTCGAGGGTGATCGCGTGGCGCGGATCGCTCGCGTCTTGCCACGCGGCGACCGGCGCGAGCGCATCGGTTTTCAGCCGTCTCTGGCGGACCAGTACGCCGACCAAGCTGCTGATCACCGACTTGCTCGCCGAATAACCCAGCAGCGGCGTGTCTACGCCGATACCCGCAGCGTAGCGTTCGGCGATCACTTTGCCGTCCTTGAGCACCACCACCGCGGGGGGCCAGCGGTGCGGTGGCTCGTCGGGCTCGGCGAACACGTGGTCGAGTGCCGCTCTCAAGCGTGGGTCGGTCGGCACGACGATCTGCGGACCGGCGATCTCCGGCAACAGTGGTGCGGGCCAAGCGGATTCCGCAGGCAAGCTGGCGTCGATGGAGCCGGCCCCTGCAATAGCAGGCAACCCAAACCGTCGCGGTAGACGGCACGATTGGCGAAGTGTCCGCGGTAATCGACGCTGACCTGCCGGCTGCCATGATCGACGCGATAATGCATGTGCCTGGCCAACATGCCCAGGCCGCCGGGGCGCGTTGCGATTGCCTGTGCGAAGACGATCGCCGGATCAAGCCTGGAGACGAACACGTCCGAGCACAGGGTCATGGCAGTCACGCCGGTGGCTGTGCGAATGGCCTTGTCGGGGCGGTACGCAACCGCTGCGATGCTGGCCACGGCGATGGTGGCCGCGATCAAACGGAGTGCGATCGCGATGGGTGTGCGCATGACAAATCCTCGTTGAGTCGATCGTGGGACGCCCTTGCAACAGCGGCGTCGGCGGTGGATTCGACGGAGAATGCGGCGTCCGTACTGGAGGTTCGCGCCGGGTTTCAAATTCGGCTAGTCGTTTTCGGGTGCACCCCGGGCTTTTTCGCCAGCCGGATCGGCGGCAGGTATTTTGGAGCGGCGATAGTCGCTCGGCGTCACGCCGGTACGCGCCTTGAACGCGCGATTGAACGGGCCGATCGACTGGAAGCCGGCATCCAGCGCGATAGTCAGGATCGTGACATCGGCCTTCGACGTGTCCGCCAGCGCTGCCATGACCTCGTCGAGCCGATAGCCGTTGAAAAAGGCGCTGAAGTTGCGATGGCCGAGGCGCTGGTTGATCAGGCGACGCAGGCGATATTTTGGAACGCAGAGTTTGCCGGCCGGGGCGGCGATAGGGCGGCCCGGGCTCGATCGGAGCCAGCGGGAGGAACGCTTCCCTGCGCGTAAGCGACAACAGCGCCATCGCGAAGCAAGTAGTGATCGCCAGCGTGCCCAGGGTGTCCGCATAGCCGAACAGCGGATGGCCTGTTCCACCCTGGAAAGGAGTGGCCGACAAGATCATCGCTGCAGTGAAAAGTCCGACCCAGGTAACGAAGACGATGCGGAGTCGACCCATGCGGCAAAGCGAACGGACGCAATGTTTCGCTCATCGCGCAGCAGCAGCGCCACCAACAGCAACAGGAGCGCGATTGCGCCGCCACGCAGGCCGGCTTCGATCATCGGCATGGTTGCCCGACTGGATGGGGAATCATGGCGTTGGCGGCCGATTTTTTTGGCCGGATCCATTCGCGCATCAGATCTGGCCGCAGGTCGCGAAAAATGAACGGGCCGGTCACGGCGAATACCATCACGCTGAGGCCGTAGGAGCCAAGGTTGGCGACGAAGCCGGACATCAGGAACATCAAACCGGCGCACACAAGCAGTACGAGGAGATTCGGCTGATCGCGTTGCTTGCGTTCCTGCTCCGTCAACGATGCGCGCAGATCGGCTCGGTATTGCTGGAGCATGATCGGTGCGGCGCCCGCAACGATCGCCAGCACCGACCAGACCATCGATCGATCGAACAGGCCATGCGGGCCGGCTGCCGCCGCGAAGATGGCGATGACCCAGCCGAACAGCATGGTGAGGACCAAGCTGATGATGACGCCCGCCGCCAGCAGCATCAGCCACGATCCGATCTCGTCGGCGCGATTCCGACTCGGCCCTTTCTCTTGGCGCATCGACACCGCGACGCCGATGGCGGCGGTGCAGGAGACCATGAACGCGATGTTGAACACGCTGAGCAGCAGGAACTGGCCCGCCGACCAGCCGAGGAACAGCACGCCGATCAGCGGAATCAGATGCCGTGCGACGATCCCAATCGTTTGCCCCACACCGAAGTGCTGACGCGGTAGCGTTGCCCAGTAAGGTTCTTGGACGATGGGTTTCTTGCTCATCGGACGTCCCAAACGATTGCATGCGCATTGTCGGTCGAGTTCAGCCGGTTGCCGCTATCCTTGCATGCTCGATTCGGATCGGTAAATGGGAGACGGCCATGGCAACCGGTTGGGCTGGCGACGGCGCGGTGCAGGATCAGATCGACGCCACCATCAAGGACGGGATCAAGCGCGTCCGCAGCAAACTGCCGAAAGGCCCCGGGTTGAAGCGCTGCGAGGAATGCGATGCTGGGATTCCGGCAGCGCGGCGCAAGGCCTTGCCGGGTGTGCGCCTGTGCGTGCCCTGCCAAGAGGTGCGCGATCTGCAAGAGGGCGATGTCAGCGGCTACAACCGGCGCGGCAGCAAGGACAGCCAACTGCGCTGAGCACCACGCGTTCATTCCCCGGAGAAAACTGCCGCATCGCTGCCCGGCTGCAAAGTCAGCTCGAACAGCCACAGGCTTTCGGGTTGTAAAGTCGGCTTGGCGTGCGGCCGATCCACTGGACGTACAAAAATAGAAGGGCTCTTGCAGGCCCTTCTTGAGTTCTTTTCCTGACCCATCGATGCGTCGTGTCGTAAGGCCTGACGTCCACGATCACCCGCATGTCGCGGCCGGGATCGTAGTTGGTCACGGTATCGAAGACCTGGTTCGCATACCGGTAGGTCACGTTGAAGCTGTCTCCATTGCGGCGCCAGTCGTTGCCGTCCCGATTGTCATTGACGACAACGGTGCGGCAGCGACGCACGCTACCTCGATCGTCCCAATAGTTGTTCTCGTCGTTGAGGCCGGTGTTGGCGTCGACGGTTGCACCGACGACGGCACCAGTAACCATCGCAGCGGTGCGGCCTTTGCCCTTGCCGACCTGCTTCCCGAGCGCGCCCCCGACGAGTGCGCCGACCGCCGCGCCCTTCGTATTGCAGTGGCTGTCACTGCGATAAAGGCGATCATTGATGCCGCAGTAATAGCCGTTTTCGTAGACTATTGCTCGCGCCAACGCGCTGCACCAAGGAACACCACGCGCAGTTGCCGCACGAAATTGTCGACGAGTTCCTTCTCGCGCTTGGGCTGACCCGGGGGCAGGTCGAGGATGTCGGAAGCGGCGTTGAGCATCGTGGTGACGACGAGCCCGCAGATCATCTGCATCGTCGCGCTGGACAGGTCGGGCAGGGTGCCGAGCGCACGCACGTCTTGCGCCATTTCCGCCGCGAAATGGCTTTCCTCGGTGCGGATCGCCTCACGGATCACGCGCGATCCGCCGCCGCGTTCGCCTGCAATGAAGCGGAACACGAGGCTGCGTTCCTCGACGAAGCGCTTATAGATCAGCACTGAGCCGCGCAGCATGTGCGTGGGCGGAATCCCATCGCGCCGCGCCTCGCGCAGCAAGCGTCGCAGGGTGGCGCCACCCATTTCGACCAGCGCCAGGCCTAGTTCGTCGAGGTCACGGAAATGGCGATAGAAAGCTGCGGGAACAATGCCGGTCTCGCGCGTGATCTCGCGCAGGCTCAGCGACGAGAAACTGCGGCCCTGACCGATCAGGACGAGTGCCGCCTCCACCAGGCGCAGGCGCGTGCGCTCCTTTTGCTCAGCTCGCGTCGTCGGAGCTTCCGCTTCGGCACGCGCAGAGGCTCGCTTGGTCGATGGCAAGAGGTTCTCCAGCGGTCGCACACCGCCATGGGGCTGAACGCAAAGTATAGGCCGTCGCCCGGTATCCGGGATTGGAGTGGAAACTCAGCATGTACTGGGTGAACATACGTTCACTCGATATCACGACATGCCGATGAATCTCTCCCGTTCCCAGTCCCAAGATCGTCCTTCGCCAGCGCGCCGATTCTGGCGACACCCGTTGTGGGCACCGTTCAACCAGCCTGAGGCCTGGAGTAGCCTCGCATCGGTGGTGAGCCCGATGTGGTCGTTGACCGAGCCTCGTGCGCGCGTCGTGCGCGTGGTCGACGAAGCGCCTGATGTGAAGAGCGTCTGGCTCAAGCCCAATGCGCGCTTCGGCGACTTTCGTCCGGGCCAGCATGTGTTGCTTGAACTCGAGATCGACGGCGCACGCCATGCGCGTTGTTTCAGCCTGTCGAGCGCACCGCGCAGCGATGGCTTGCTGCGGCTGACGATCAAGCGCAAGCATAACGGTCCGGTGTCGAATGCGGCGCATACGCTTCAGCTTGGGCAGGTCGTGCGTCTGAGCAAGGCTCAGGGCGGTTTTGCGCCGCGCGATGTCGCTGGCAAATTGCTGTTTGTCAGCGCAGGCAGCGGTATTACGCCGATGATGTCGCTGTTGCAAGGTCTCGCTGATGAAGGATCGACGCGCGATGTCATGCTGCTGCAATGCGGACGCTCGGTCGCCGACATGCTCTTCGCCGATGAGTTGCAGCAACTGTCCCTGCGCATGCCGCAGCTGCGCATCTGCCTGCATGCCACGGAAGCGGAAGGTCGGCTGGATGCGGAAAAAATCGCGCAGCTCGTGCCCGATTGGAGCGATCGCGAAACCCTGTTGTGCGGTCCGGATGGATTCATGCGCGTCGTCGAGTCGATGTACGCCGATGCCGGTCTCCGCGAACAGTTGCAGAGCGAAAGCTTCGGCCGCCGCGCCGCGCCGGTCGATCCGGATGCCAGTGCGCATGCAGTGGTCTATGGGGATGTAGAACAGATGTTCACTGTATTGGCAGGCCAGAGTCTGCTCGATGGCGCCGAAGCCGCTGGCCTGGCGCCGCGTTTCGGTTGCCGTCGGGGCATCTGCATGACGTGCCAATGCCGCAAGCGCAGCGGCACCGTGACGAACCTGCTCACCGGCCAGGTATCGGGTCCGGGCGAAGAGCTCATCCAGCTCTGCATCTCCACTCCGCAAAGCGCCGTCGAACTCGCGCTCTGATCACAGGAAACGACTATGTTCGATCAACCACGTATCACGAAAACCAGGATGGACGCCGAAACGCTCGCGCGCTTCGAAGGCGAACTTGACGCGCTGCGCCTTGAAGTCCTCGCCGACATCGGCGAGCGCGACGCGCGCCACATCCATCGCATGCGCCACATCGTGCAGGGTCTCGCAATTTCCGGGCGCAGCCTGCTGATGTTCGGCATCGGCCCGATCAGCTGGATCGGTGGCGTGATCGGACTCGCGCTCGCGAAGATCATCGAGAACATGGAAATCGGGCACAACGTGATGCACGGCCAGTACGACTGGATGAACGATCCGTCGCTGAACTCGCAGACCTACGAGTGGGACATCGTCTGCGACGGCGACCATTGGCGGCATTCGCACAATGTCGAGCACCACGACCACACCAACATCATCGGCAAGGACCACGACTTCGGTTACGGCATGCTGCGCCTGAGCGAGCAGCAGCGCTGGTCGAAATCCAACCTGCTGCAGCCGCTGTGGTACCTGTTGCTGGCGATGAATTTCCAGTGGGGCGTTGCCGTCCACGACATCAAGATCGGCCGTTTCGTCAAAGGTCGCATGAAAAGGGATGAGTTCCGCGAACGCATGCGTCCATTCCTGCGCAAGGCCGGACGCCAGTTGTTCAAGGACTACGTGCTGTTTCCGGCGCTCGCGTTGTGGCAGTGGCCGCGCGTGTTGCTCGGAAACCTGCTCGCGAATCTGCTTCGCAACCTGTGGACGAACGCGATCATCTTCTGCGGGCATTTCACCGAGAACGTGCAGACCTACACCACGAAGGAAGTCGAGAACGAATCGCGCGGGCAGTGGTATCTGCGGCAGATCCACGGGTCGAGCAACCTCGAAGGCAGCCGCGTGTTCCATCTGCTGACTGGACAACTCAGCCGCCAGATCGAGCATCACCTGTTTCCCGATCTGCCTGCGACGCGCTATGTCGAAATCGCCCCGCGCGTGCGCGCGATCTGCGCGCGCTACGGCGTGCACTACAACACCGGTGGATTCTGGAAGCAGTACGCCGGCGTGCTTGGTCGCATCTTCAAACACGCGTTTCCGACGCGACGCAAGCTCACTGCGAGTCTCGCAACAAGCGCATGATACGCGGCGCCAGCGCCTGATGCAGTGACTTGCGGCGATCCGGCCAGTCGGCGCAGCGAAATGCCTACCGTGATGCAGCGTTGGCGGTCAGCAACTGGTTTCCGCCGTTCTTCTTGGCTGCGTACATGGCTTCGTCGGCATGCCGGATCAAGTGCTGTCGTTCGTCGCCATGTTCGGGATAGGTGGCGATCCCGATGCTCGATGCGATCTGCAACGTCTGTCCGGACAGCTCGAATGGTCGATTGAGCGCGGCCCGGATTTTTTCGGCGACGATCATTGCGTCGTCGGGTGACGGGATCTCGTTGAGCAACACCAGGAATTCGTCTCCGCCCACGCGACCGACCGTATCCGATTCGCGCAGACAATCCTTGATCCGGTGCGCGACGTCCTGCAGCAGCAGATCGCCGATGTGATGGCCGAGGGTATCGTTGACCTGCTTGAACTTGTCCAGGTCGATGTAGAGCAGGGCAAGTCGGCCATTGTTCCTGCGTACCATCGCCAGCGCGGTCTGCAGACGATCGTTGAACAATTCGCGATTGGGCAGGTCGGTCAGCACATCGTGCCGCGCCATATGCCGCAGCAAGGTCTCGGTTTGCTTGCGCTCGATCGCGGCAGCCACCTGCGTGGAGACGAACTGCAACAGCACCTTGTCCCTTTCGGTGTAGCGCACAGCGCCCGAATAACTCTGAATCACGACGGCACCGATAACACCCTTTTGCTGCGAGATGAGCGGAACACCAAGCCAATCGATGGGATCGCTACCGACGATCTGGTCGAGTTGTTTGAGAGGCCCTCGCGAGTCTGGCGTCACCAGCAGTGCCTGCCCGCTGCGAATGACCGTCGCGCTCAGGGTCGGGCTCGAATCCAGCCTGCGCGGCGCGGGCGCTTCGTCGAATTGATCGACATAGTACGGAAATGTCAATTCGTCTTTCTCTGCGTCGTACAGCGCAACGAAGAAATTGGCGGCCGGCAGCAGGCCGCCGATGATCTCGTGGATGCCCTTGAACAGCGCAAGTAAGTCTTCGGCGGCATGCGCTGCTTCCGCAATTGCGTGCAGCGCGTCCTCCATCAACTCGGCGCGCTTGAGTTCGGTGATGTCGCGCGCCACGGAAATGCGCACCTGGTCCGCGTCCGACCAGCGCGACGACCACATGATGTGGACGACCCGCCCATCCTTGCGCACATGCCGGTTCTTGAAATGCGTCTTGGGAATGCCGGCCATGATCTCACCGACAGCCTGCCTGGTCCTCGGCACATCCTCGGGGAACACCATGTCGATCATGCAGCGACCGATCATTTCCTCCGGCGCGTAGCCGAAAATGCGCTGGCTCGCGGCACTCGCAAAAACGATGCAGCCTTCGGCATCGACAACGCAGATGGCGTCGAGCAGAAGGTCCAGGACATGGGCGAGGGGAAGCTGTGCGTCGTGTGGCATGTCGATCCAGGGCGGCCTGGGTTTCTATTTTGAAAGGCAGTAACCGAACCTTTCGCTAGCCGCCATGCGCATTTTAGCCCGGATTGCCCTCTCGCCGGAGTGTGCGGAGGCGCGCCGGAACGCGCACCAAGGTGCTGCAGTCGCCAATCGACGATAATGGCGGTTCTTGCACACAGGCTGCTTCCCGCTTCGATGACATGCGTCCGATGAAATCCGTCCCATGAAAACTCCCAGGGGCTTGCAGCCCTTGATCGACGATGGCGTGATCGACGAGGTCATGCGGCCGCTCAAGAGCGGCAAGGAAGCGTCGGTCTATGTCGTGCGCGCGGGCGATGACGTGCTGTGCGCGAAGGTTTACAAGGACATGGCGCAGCGCAGCTTCCAGGCGCGCGTGCAGTACCAGGAAGGCCGCAAGGTGCGCGGCAGCCGGCAGGCGCGTGCGATCGGCAAGGCCAGCAAGTTTGGTCGCAAGGAGCAGGAAACCGCGTGGAAGAACACCGAGGTGGATGCGCTGTATCGGCTGATGGAAGCCGGCGTGCGCGTGCCGAAGCCGCACGGATATTTTCATGGCGTGTTGCTGATGGACCTGGTCGTCGACGAGCATGGGCATAGCGCGCCGCGCCTCGGCGAAGTAGATCTCATCCCCGAACTTGCGCGCTGGTACCACCACGACCTGATCGCCGATGTCGTGCGCATGCTCAGCATCGGATTGATCCATGGCGACCTGTCCGAATACAACGTGCTGGTCGCGGAGGAAGGCCCAGTCATCATCGATTTCCCGCAGGTCGTCAGCGCCGCCGGCAACAACGCCGCGCGCGCGATGCTGCTGCGCGACGTGCACAACCTGCGCGACAGCCTTGCCCGCTTCGCACCCGAGCTTGCCAACACGCATTTCGGTGAAGAGATGTGGGCGCTGTACAAGAAGGGTGAGTTGAAGTCAGACACGGTGTTGACCGGCAATTTCAAGTTCGACAACCGCAAGGCCGATGTGCACGCGGTGATGTTGTCGATCGAGGACGCGCGCCAGGAAGCGATCATCCGCCAGCAGGGACGCGAGGCTGCTGCGCTGGAGGATTGACGCATAGTACGAAAGTCACACGATCCAAAGGCACGGGGCAAGCTGCGGACGACCCAGCATACTCATGCCATGACGCCACGCCCGATTATCGGGTCTTTGCGACGCATGGGGATGAGATGACCTGCCAACTGACTGTCGAATCGGTCCGCTACCGCTATCCGAACGGCCACGATGCCGTCGCCGGAATCGACCTGCAAATGGGGCCAGGCATCCTCGGCCTGCTCGGCCCGAATGGCGCTGGCAAATCAACGTTGATGCGCATCCTTGCGACACTGGTCAAACCGACCAGCGGACGCGTGCTGTGGAACGGCGAGGACATCGCGAAAAAACCGGATGCATTGCGCGTCGAGTTGGGCTATCTGCCGCAGGATTTCGGTGTGTACGAGGCGCTGAGCGCGCGCGAATTCCTTGCGTATCTCGCGGCCGTCAAAGGCTTGCCGTCGAAGGTCGCGCACGCGCGCATCGACGAATGCGTTGGCCTGGTCGGATTGTCGGACGTTGGCGATCGTCGCCTTGGCGATTTTTCCGGTGGCATGCGCCAGCGCGTCGGCATCGCGCAGGCGCTGCTCAACGACCCGAAGTTGCTGATCGTGGATGAACCGACGGTCGGCCTCGATCCGGAGGAGCGCCTGCGTTTCCGCCACCTCATCACCGATCTCGCCGCGCAGCGACTGGTGATCCTGTCCACCCACATCGTCTCGGATGTCGAAGCCAGCGCGACGGCACTCGCAGTGATGGCGAAGGGCAGGCTGCTGTTCCATGGCGCGACCGAGCCACTGGTCACGGAAGCCGAAGGCCACGTCTGGGAATGGCTGGTGCCCGAATCGAGCGTCGCGGATGCGCGCGCGAAGTTCACGATCAGCACCTCGTTGCGCCGACCCGATGGCGTGCGTCTGCGCATCGTCGGCGACAAATCGCCGTCCGACGATGCGCAGGCCTGCGCGCCGGATCTCGAAGACGCCTATCTCTGGCTGGTCGCGCGCGAAGGCACGCGTTGACATGGGCGCACTGCGCCGATTCGCTGCGATCCTCGTCGCCGACCTGCGCGAACGCAGCCGCTCGACGCGTTTCTGGGTCGTGCTCGGCATGGTAGGCATCCTGACATGGTGGTGTTTCCCTCCGGCGGATGCCGGCTACACCACCGTCGGATTCGGGGGAAACGCACGCGGCATCTACTCCAGCGCGTGGGTCGGCATGGTGCTCGCGCTGATGTACGCGACGATGCTGTCGATGTTCGGTTTCTACCTAGTGCGTGGCACGCTGGTGCGCGATTTCGATACGCGGGTCTGGCAGTTGCTGGTCGCCACGCCGATGACGCGCAGCGGCTACCTGCTCGCGAAGTGGGCAAGCCACGTGGTCGTGTTCACCCTGATCATGCTGGTTGGACTCGCGGTGGGCCTGGTAGCGCAATGGGTACGCGCTGAAGATCGGACGATCGACCTCATCGAACTGGCCAAGCCGGTCTTCGTGATCGGCTTGCCTGCGCTGGCAGTGACCGCATTCTTCGCTGTGCTTTTCGACCTGTTGCCGTGGCTGCGCCGCACCGGCGGAAACGTGCTGTTTTTCTTCGTCTGGATGTTCATGCTCGTCTCGACGATCACCCTCATCGATCCGGACAAGGTCGATTGGGCTCGCCATACATGGATCAGCGATCCGAACGGCCTGTCGCTGGCGATGCGCGACCTGCGCGCGCAGCTCGCCGGGACAGCGCCAGGCGTCAAGATCTCCGACATCACCATCGGCATGAACGAGCTCACCGGCAAGCCGCTCGTATTCGCGTGGACGCATTGGAGCCTGCGCCCGATCGACGTGATGGGGCGCGTGGTGTGGGTGCTGCTGTCGATGCTGGGCATCGTCGCGCTTGCGCCATCGCTGGACTGGGCAGCAGCCCGCACGCGCAGCGCGAGCGGCGAACGCGGTGCGAATCCAGGCCGGCAGCTGCGCTGGCTGGATCTCTTGTTGCGCCCGCTCGAGTTCGCCGCGATGGGCACGGTGATGGCCGCCGAATTCAAACTCGTGTTGCGCCAGCGCCGCGCGTGGTGGTGGCTTGCACTGCTCGGGCTGGGGATCGCACAAGTCGCTGGTACGCGCGAAGCCGTGGGCATCGCCGCGATCGGCGCGTGGCTGATCAGCGTCGATGTGTTCGCGCGCGCGATTCTGCGCGAACGCGACACCGGAACGGGCGCGCTGGTGTTCGTCGCGGCGGGCGCGACGCGTCGGCTGATTGTTGCGCGAACAGGCGTCGCGCTGATGCTTGCGGTGATCTCGGTCGGCCCAGGGCTGGTTCGTCTCGCAGTCACGGATCCAACGGCTGCCTTGGCACTGCTCGCCACCGCGATCGGCGTCGCGCTGGGAGGGCTGTCAATCGGCGTAGCTTGCCGCAATCCAAGGCCGTTCGAACTGCTGCTGGTGACACTGTCATATGCTGGCGTGCAACAGGCTGGCCCGCTGGCCGCGATCGTGAAACCGCTCGATGCGCTGCAATTGCAGGCGATCCTGCTGCCGGCGTTCGCAGCGATCCTGCTTCTGCTGTGGCCGCGTTTCACGCGTTCGCGCTAGCGGAGGTTCTGCTCGGTTTTCGGGATGATGGCGAGAGGAATGCCCGGGAATTTGCTGGCCTCAACGCCGGGTGCGCGGACACCCTCCCATTTGCGCTCGATTATCTGCGGGTCAACAAGCCCATGCCGTGCAAGCGCTCGCGCCAAAGCATCGATTGCTGAGGCAGGTCGCGAATACCGGTGATCTCGCGCAATGCCTGGTAACTCCAATCGATGTTCTGCTGGTCGCAACGCGGGTCCTTGGCGATGGCGAGCAGGCTGGGGATCGCTTTGTAACGCTCGGCGAGCTGCAGCGTGGCCGATTGCGCGAGTCCGCAGAACGCGCTTTCGCGGATTGTTGACACGCGGTCGTTTGCCGCAACAGCCAGCAGCGGCTCGATCACCTTGGTGCCGCCGAACATGCTCAGTGCTCCCACGGTCCAGCGACGCAGCGTTTCGTCTTCGGAATGGCTGTACGCATTCAACACGCTGAGGATGCGCTCGCGCTCGATCCCGCGCGCGCCGATGGCTCCCAAGTGCCACAGCATCCACGCACCCACGCCGCGCGAATCTTCATGCAGGCGCTGGATCAGGTGTTCGACCGACTGCGGCGTCTTCGCCACGCCATCCTCCGCGAGTTGCACCTCAATGCCTGCCATCCGCACTTCCAGTCGCGGCGAATTCATTGCTGCGGAAACCATCGCGGTGAACCTGTCGCCGGATTCGATCTTGCCGCGCCAGCCTTGCACGTTTCACATCACATACTCTGCAGCGCCTGCGTAGCGGTTGACCGCTAGATTCAGCGCCTGCTCAGCGCGTCGCTGCGGTGGCAGTGTTTCCACCATGCCTGCGTAGAACGCATCGAAATGCGGATCGGTCGATACGCCATGCTCCATGGGCGGTGCATTGATGTTGCCGATCTGCTGGATCGCGGTGACATGCAAGTCGTTGCTGGTCGCGAAGGTGCAGGCGGTGGCAACACAGAACAGCAGTCCGAGGAGATGGTTCGGGCGCGTCGTGATGGGCAGCCGTTGACGGAGTGGCCTTGCTGAACGCGATGGCCCGGCAATCGGGGTTGCCGAGGCCACGCTTTCGGCATGCTATGCGTCCGCCATCTATCGTCCGGCTGGAACGCGCGCAACATGCCTCTCTCGCCTCGCCTGCAAGCTCAGGGTGAGAAACATGCTTGGGAAAGCTGCGAATGCTGCGCCAACACGGGAAAACGCAATGGCAGTGAAGGACAGCAACGGCAGCGTGCTCAGCGCGGGCGACAGCGTCGTGGTGATCAAGGACCTGAAGGTCAAAGGCTCGTCGATCCCGCTCAAGCGCGGCATCATCATCAAGAACATCCGCCTGGTCGAGGACGACGACGAGAACGTCGAAGGCAACTCGGACAAGATCAAGGGGCTGGTGTTGAAGGCCTGTTACTTGAAGAAGGCTTGATACCACCTTGGTGGCAGGATATTTGACTGTGCTGGGGACTACCGAAGGTCGGTTTCGACCACTTCGAGCTGGATGTGCGGGGCACGTTGATCCAGCCACCGATCATTGTGGCGCGACCGCGACCATCCACGGCGTGCCGTAGCGGTCGGACAGCATGCCGAATCCTTCGGTCCAGAAGGTTTTCTGGAACGGCATCGTGATCGCGCCGCCATCGGCCAGCGCATCGAAGATCCGTTGCGCCTCGGCGATGGTCGGATAGCCCAGCCACAGCGAAAAACCGTGCATGCCCGGATAGGGTTGTTCGGCCAGCCAGTCGGACGCCATCAGGACCTGGCCATTGATGAGCATGTGCGCATGCACGATGCGATCGGCCATGTCGGGCTGCGAGTGGTTGGCCATCGGCGTCTGCGCAAGCGTCATCATGGATTCGAGCCTGGCACCAAGCGTGGCTTCATAGAAATGCATCGCTTCGGCGCAGGTACCGTTGAAGAAGAGATAGGAATTGAGCTGCGGCATGGCGGTTTCCCGGAGCGGCGACTGGGGATCGGAGTCTTGGGCGCAGCCACGCGCACGTCAAGCGCGCCGCATGGATATTCCGCACAGAAAACGACCGCCCGGAGGCGGTCTTTTCTTCAGCGATGAAACGAAGATTCAGCGATGGCTGCGCGTCTGGCGGTCGTGCTTTTGGCGAAAGACGCGGCGACTGTCGCGGTTGTCGGTGCGCTGGATGCGTCTCTGTTCACCTGCGCCAACGTGGCCATCGCGACCGGCGCGGGCTTCCTCATGATCGACATGCGCTTCGCGGCCTTCCAGATGGCCGGCTTCGCGATTGGTCAGCGAACCGTTCGCGACGCCATTATGGATGCGCTGTTCCTGGTTGACGTTGCGCTGCACATCGTTCTGCATGCGCTGCGAACTCGCAGAATCCGGATTGCCGGTCTGGGCGTCGTGTTTCTGGCCGTAGATCGCTGCGCTTTGACGATTCTGCTGCTTTTGGATCTGCGCCTTGTCGGCGTCCGACAAGGTGCCGTCGCGCATGTCGCGTTTCTCGGTGCGGTCGATCCGCGCTTGGCCTCGTTCGAGCTTCGACGCTTCGCGGGTGTTGAGTTCGCCCGATTTCAGGCCCTGTTCGATGCGCTGCTGCTGATCCACATTGCGCTCGGTTTCGCTGCCGGCGCTTTGCGCTTGCGCATTGAATGCGAGGCCGAGACCCAGTGTGATCGAGACGGTCAGCGCGAGGCGACGATGATTGCGAGAATTCATGGTGTGCTCCCTTCGTGGACGGTGGCTTGGCTGCCACCTTGTGAGCGAGACAACGCCACGCGGGCGAAACGGTTGACGCGACCCTGAACTGCTCGGTCAGCGAGCGGATCGTTCGTACGCTTTCATATCGCCGATGGCTGACTGGTCGCGCTCGGGCTCACCGCGAGCACGACGCGATTGCGACCACCGCGCTTGGCTGCCAGCAACGATTGGTCGGCGCGCTCGCTGAGTTCGTCGAGGGACTCCGTGTGGTTGTCGGCGAAGGCTGCACCGATGCTGATCGTGACGGGGATCGGGCCGACGCGGGTCGCGAAGGGCTGGCGTTCGACCTCAGCGCGATGGCGTTCTGCGAGCAGGCGCAATTCTTCCTCGGACGCGGCTTCGACGACCATTCCGAATTCTTCGCCGCCCTGGCGTACCGCTATATCGTGTTGACGCGCGTTGTCCATAAGCAACTGGCCGACGCACTTGAGCACGTCGTCGCCGGCGCCGTGTCCATGCGTGTCGTTGACCGCCTTGAAGTGATCGAGGTCCATGCACAGCATGCCCATGCGCGGCGATCCCGCAATGTTGGATCGCGGCCGCTGACGCTGCATCCGGCGCGCCAGCCCGCGACGATTGAGCAGGCCGGTCAGCGCATCGTAGTCGGCCATGTTCTGCAACTCGTCGAGCAGCGATTGGTTGACCAGGAACAATAGTGAGCCAGCCTGCAGGATGTTCAATGCGATGAAGGCGAGCAGCCAGAATGTATTGGAGGGCAGAAGGTTGGCTTCAACATGCCAGGGCGGCACCAGCGATACCGCGCGCGCGAGCGACATCGCTGTTGACGCTGCGAACACGGCGGCTGCGCCGAAGCGGACCAGGCCGCGTTCGCTGCGCCATGCATTCCAGAACGCGGCGGCGGTCAGCGCCTGGAACAGCGCGGTGAAGCAGGCCGTCAGCGCCAGCGAGGTGTAGTTCATGCCCTGCGAAACCGTTGCGATCGACAACGCCATCGCGAACAGGAACGCGAGGAACGCGAAACCGGTTTGCGGCGTCAATCCGAGATACCGGCGGATGCCGATGTAGAGCACCGCATACGCGAGCGGGCCGCCAAGATGGCCGATCGGAAGGCTCGCCTGGTGGCCCCATTCGATGCCGACCAGCACGCGCAAGGTTTGCGAAAGACCCTGGATCATGAACAAGGCGACCCACAAGGCGACGCCGTGGCGATGGCGCGCCTGCTTGGTCGCGACGAACATCAGTGCCGTCAGGACCCAACTGACGACCTGCAGAACGACCAGAAGGGTGGATTCGGGAGTGTCCAATATCGGTGCTGTCCGGCAACCTGGGTATGGTGTTTGGCAGCATGCACGAAATGAGCGAGGCATGCGGTTCGCCGTGCATCGCGAACGATTCGCAACGTGCGCGCGGTAGGATGTGCCACCCGCAAACCAGAGAACACCCATGACCATCAGCATGTACGCAGCGTCCGTTCCGGTTTTCCAGCAACTGCTTGGCGCACTGGGCAACAACCTCGCCAAGGCCGAAGCGCATGTCGCGGAGAAGAAGATCGATCCGAACGCATTGCTGCAGTCGCGGCTGTTTCCCGACATGTTCACGTTCACGCGGCAGGTGCAGATCGCCTGCGATTTCGCCAAGGGCGTGTCGGCGCGACTTGCGGAAACCGATGTGCCGGTCTATGAGGACAAGGAACAATCCTTCGAGGAGCTGCGCGCACTGGTCGCAAGGACGATTGAATTCATCGACAGCCTCGACGCATCGCGCTTCGACGGCAGCGAAGAGCGCCAGATCGTGACCCGTCCAGGCACGCCGCGCGAGCGCTCATTCAGCGGACAAGCCTATTTGCTGACGTATGGGCTGCCGCAGTTCTTCTTCCATGTCACCACCGCATATGCGCTGCTGCGCCACAACGGCATCGAGGTCGGCAAGCGCGATTACATGGGCGCGTTCTGATGTCGGTTCCCTCGTTGATCGCCATCACCCGCGACGTGAGCGCGAGCCTTGCCGACTGCCAGCTGTCGTTCGTGGATCGCGATGCGATCGATGTCGAGCGCGCCGCCGCGCAGCATCATGCGTACCGGCAGGCACTGGAGTCGCTCGGTTGCCGCGTGGTGTCGCTGCCGGCGCAGGATGCGCTGCCCGACGCGGTGTTCGTCGAGGATGTCGCGGTCGTGCTCGACGAGGTCGCGATCATGACGCGACCGGGTGCTCAATCGCGACGTGCGGAAGGCGCGTCTGTGGCGGAAGCCCTCGCGCTCCATCGTTCGCTGCGCGCGATCGAATCGCCAGGCACTCTCGATGGCGGCGATGTGCTGCGCGTAGGCCGCAGGATTTATGTCGGGCAATCGGCGCGCAGCAATGCCGACGGCATCGCGCAACTTGCCGCGCTGGTATCGGAGTTCGGCTATACCGTGCAAGGCGTGCCGACGCGCGAATGCCTGCACCTGAAATCGGCAGTCACTCAGGTTGCAGACGACACCTTGCTGATCCAGCCCGAATGGGTCGATCGCGATGTCTTCGCCGACTATCGACTGATCGAGATCGATCCGGGCGAGCCGCATGCCGCGAATGCGCTGCGCATCGGGCCGGGAGTGGTGTACCCAGCCTGCTTTCCGCGTACGCAACAACGGATGGAGGACGCTGGTATCAACGTCACCGCAGTCGATCTGTCCGAATTGCAAAAAGCCGAAGGTGCTACAACCTGTTGCAGTCTGGTGTTCGGCGAAATAACCCCGGCCTGATCGCGACGATTTGGCGCATGCAGCGCGGTTGCCATCATCTGCGGCTAACGACTCGTGCGCCACGCTATAAGCCGTCACGATGATCGAGAGGTAGCCGTCATGCAGGTCAAGGTGTTCAATCGACAGGGGCAACTGGTCGGACCGGTGGCATCGGCGCGCGTGGTCAAGACCGACGCGCAGTGGCAGGAGCAACTCACGCCCGAGCAATACCGCATCGCACGCGGCAAGGGTACCGAAGCGCCGTTCTGCGGTACTTTGCTCGACAACCATCAGGATGGCGTGTACGTCTGCATCTGCTGCGGATTGCCGCTGTTCAAGTCGGACTCGAAGTTCCATTCCGGTACCGGCTGGCCGAGCTTTTTCCAGCCGATCGCGGACGAGAATGTCATCAACCATGAAGACCGCAGTTACGGAATGAGCCGCACCGAAATCCTGTGCGTACGCTGTGATGCGCATCTGGGCCATGTCTTTCCGGACGGCCCCGCACCCACGCGGTTGCGTTTCTGCGTGAACTCCGATTCGCTGGCGTTTGCCGATGCGTCGCAATTGGCGACGCTTGCCGACCCTGCGGCGGAAACCGCTGCCTGATTCGTTTCGCAGCGATTCAAACGTGCGACGGCAGGCGCATGTTCCTGATTTCATCGGCGCTTTTCAGGCGTGCACCGTCGAAGTAGTAGGCGCGTACTTCCAGGCCGCGCTCGCTCTTGCCGACATAATAGAAGCGCGGGTTCCACCAGACCGGTTTGCGCAGGGCGCGATAGAAACCCGCATTCTCGAGTTCGAGCAGCACGCCGATGCATGGGAAGCCGCGTTCGCGCGCGTACGCTTCGAGCGCATCGTTGGAGCGGTTCATCAGTTCGCGTACCAGCGCAGTCGTGCGCCAGGCCTTGCCGACAAACGCGCGGTAGTAATACATCGGCTGGCCGAAGCGCAGCTGCAGCAATGCGATCGCGGTGCTGACGCCGGCCACGTCGCCATTCGGCGCACGCGCGAACAGGACGACTTGGGCGAGCCGTTTGCCGATTTCGACATCGTTGTCGAGCGCGCCTTCGCGACGCCAGAAGGCACCGATTGCTGCTGCATCGTGCGGCGTCAGCGCAGGCCAGCCGGTGACGATCTCGAATCCCGATCGTCCCATGGCATCGATGGATTGGGTCGGCATTTCATCGGTGGTCATCGCGGCGGAATCTCCTGGACTTCGCTGCGATGGTAACAAGCCAATGCATGGGTCGGGCAGGGCGATCATCCATCCACATCGTCACCATCCAAAGTATCGAACGCATCCTCGGGCATTGCGAAGAATGCCCAGAACGGCACTTCGCGCTCGGCCCAGGCGAATCCAGCTTCATCGAATACATCCAGCAAGGCATCGAAATCGGCCTTGACGGCGTTGCGCAGGCCATCGACATGATCGAACAGGAACACATAACCGGATGCCGGAAGCCAGATCAGGTCACGCAAGACATCGGACAGTGCAGGCCAGTTGTGTTCGAATCCTTCCGGCGCGTCCAGCGCGACTGCGATGCGTCGCATCAAGACGGACCTGTCGGAGCATCCGTGCAACTCCACGCATCGCACCAACCAGGCCATTCGCTGGCGGCAGCATCGATCGCTGCGAGATCTTCGTTCGCGACCAGATACACGCCGGAAATCGAGGCGTCGGATGTAGCGAAATCGAACCCTGTCGTCATCGCTGCACTTCATTGGTGCGGAATTGCTGGTCAGTGTCGCTGGAATAAAGAACCAGAAACGGTGGCGGGTGGGTCGCCGTCTGCACTATTGCACTCGGTGCAGCAAGATGCAGGACCGCTGGTCTATCCCGCTGCCGCGATGGTCGTCGTGGGAGGACCGGCTGGTTGCTGATCCATGGCATGGGTTTTTCCCCCGGAAAGGCCGTTACAGTATCGCCATCCTGGAGCAGCGCACGAACCGAAGATGACCATGCATGCCGCAGTCGATTTGCCTGTCACCGAACGCCTGTCCCTGCGTCGCTATACGATGGACGACCTCGATCTCCAATGCGCGCTCACCAGCGATTCGCAGGTGATGCGCTACGTCGGCGGCGTCAAGGATCGGGCCGAGACCGAGGAGATGCTCAGGACGCGCATCCTCGCGTACTACGACCAGTACCCTGGCCTGGGTTGCTGGATCACCCTGGAACGCGCGACCGGCGCATGCATCGGCATGCACCTGCTCAACCACATCCAGGGCGAGTCGCTCATCCAGGTCGGTTACTCGTTGTTTCCGCGCTATTGGGGTCGCGGCTACGCGACCGAGATGAGCATCGCATTGTTGCGCTACGGGTTCGCGCATATGAAGCTCGCGCAGATCACCGCGCTGACCGACTTGCCGAACCTCGCTTCGCAGCGCGTGCTGCTCAAGGCCGGATTGCATCGCCATGGCGAGCGTGCGTTTGCACATCCAAGGTATGCGGACGGCCCGTATGCCTGGTTCGAGCGCGATGCCGCTGACTGGCTCGCCGAAGACCGCGCACAAACATCCAGCAATGACAGGACGATGCCCGCATGAGCCATGATCGCAACCCCCAGGCCGAACAGATGGGCGATGAATCGATGGCGCGCAACCTGGCGCATCAGGCCGAAGCGATCTGGCCGCAGGAACAACGTTTGTTCGACCGCTACGACCTGCCTTCTGCGCCGCGCATTCTCGACCTCGGCTGTGGCACCGGCGAGATCACGCGGCGACTCGCGATGCGTTATACGCAGGCGACGCTGACCGGCGTCGACATCCTCGAAGGCAATCTCGCGCTCGCGCGTCGCGACAGCACCGGGTTCGGCGAACGCATCCGCTACGAGATGGGCGATGCATTCGCGCTGGACTTCGGCGATGCCAGCTTCGACTTGGTGGTATGCCGGCACATGTCGCAGGCGGTACCGGATTTCCCGAAGGTGCTGGCGGAGATCACGCGCGTGCTCGAACCCGGCGGCTGGCTGCACCTGCTGTCGGAGGACTACGGCATGCTGCACATGCCGGTCGGCGAACGCGATCCCGACCGTTTCTGGAATGAGAACGCGGTCGCGTTCCTGCGCAGCATCGGCTGCGACGGGCGCATCGGCCGGCATTCGCCAGCGCTGCTCGACGCGACCGGCTATTGCGGGATCGCGATGGATTTCATCACCGTGGATACGCTGCGGGTTCCGCGCGCGACCTTCGGCGGCATCCTGCGCGCATGGCGCGATGGTTACGCCGAGGCGCTTGCGGGCGTAAGCGGGCGCGCAATCGCGGACGTGACTGCGGATTTCGACGCGATGATCGCGGCGATCGAGACGCCACCGCAGTATGTCGTCTGGCATGTACCGGTGATTTCAGGCCGCAAGCCTGTTGCCGCAGGACCGGGTTGAACACCGCAGAGCCATCCCGTGGCCCGGCGCGGGAACTCAATGCCGGATATCGAAGCCGGGGTTCTCGTTGAGCGTTCCATCCCGTTCCAGCACGGCGAAGCGTTTCCGGTCGGAATCGAATACGACCGCGACCGGATCCTGGAACAGCGGGCGACGGATGAACTTGAGTTCCCAGCCGAATCCTTCCAGCTCGGCCAGCGTCAGGCGCTGATCGTCGTTGAGCTGGCGTTTCATCACCGATCCAGGCTCTTTCCCGGGGTTGTGACGCTTGTCGTCCATCGTGGTCACCCTTGCGGTGCTGGAGCGAACCGGCTTGCGGCTGATCGTACGACGACTGACTGGGCAAATGAAGCTGGAGGCGCGCGCCGTGTACCCTGCCAGAATCCGAGGTGAAACTATGCGAACGCTCCGCTTCGACAATGCCTTCGTGCGCGATTTGCCGGGCGACCCGGAAACCGGTCCGCGCCTGCGGCAAGTGCAGGGAGCACTCTATTCGCGCGTCGATCCAACCCCGGTCGCCGTGCCGCGCCTGGTCGCGCATTCGGCCGAAGTCGCCACGATGCTCGGGCTCGATGCGGGCGACGTCGCATCGCCGGAGTTCGCCCGGGTCTTCGGTGGCAACGCCTTGCTCGATGGCATGCAGCCATTCGCCGCGAACTACGGGGGACATCAGTTCGGCCATTGGGCGGGGCAGCTCGGCGACGGGCGCGCGATCGCGCTTGGCGAAACCATCAATGCAGCCGGCGAACGCTGGGAGTTGCAACTCAAGGGCGCTGGTCCGACGCCGTATTCGCGCAACGCCGACGGTCGCGCGGTACTGCGTTCGTCGGTGCGCGAATTCCTCTGCAGCGAGGCGATGCATCACCTCGGCGTGCCGACCACGCGCGCGCTGAGCCTGGTCGCGACCGGCGATCCGGTAGTGCGCGACATGTTCTACGACGGCCACCCGAAAGCCGAGCCCGGTGCGATCGTGTGCCGCGTCGCGCCCTCGTTCATCCGTTTCGGCAATTTCGAGTTGCCGGCATCGCGCGGCGACGTGGCGTTGCTGCGTCAGTTGATCGACTTCACGATCCGTCGCGATTTTCCGGAGCTGTCAGGTCAGGGCGAGGCGCTTGATGGCGACTGGTTCGCGCAGGTTTGCGAACGCACCGCGCGCATGGTCGCGCACTGGACGCGTGTCGGTTTCGTGCATGGCGTGATGAACACCGACAACATGTCCATCCTTGGCCTGACGATCGATTACGGGCCGTATGGATGGATCGACGATTACGATCCCGACTGGACACCGAACACCACCGACGCGCAGGGACGCCGTTATCGGTTCGGACAGCAGTCGCAGATCGCGTACTGGAACCTGACCCGGCTCGCCAACGTACTCGCGCCAGCGTTCGGATCGCACGAGGCGTTGCATGCCGGTCTGCAACGTTACGCCGAAGTCTTTGCCCAGACGGACCGCGACAACATCGCGCGCAAGCTCGGTCTGCGCGCATGCGAGGACGACGCCGACATCGAACTCATGCGATCGCTGTACGCGCTGATGCATGCGGCCGAAACGGACATGACGCTGTTCTTCCGTGCACTGGCCGACGTGGACATCGCGGTGCCGACGCTTGCGCCGCTGCGCGAGGCGTTCTACAGCGAAGCGAAAATGCTTGCCGCGAAGCCTGATTTTGATGCGTGGCTCGCGCGTTACGCCGGGCGCGTGATGCGTGATGCGATGCCCGTGGCCGCGCGTCGCGCGCGCATGCGCATGGCAAATCCGAAATACGTGCTGCGCAACTATCTCGCGCAGCAGGCGATCGATCGCGCGGAGCAGGGCGACGAGGCAGGCATCGTCGAACTGCTGGATGTCATGCGTCGGCCCTACGACGACCAGCCTGGCTACGAACGTTTCGCACAGCGTCGCCCGGACTGGGCGCGCGACCGCGCCGGTTGTTCGATGCTCTCGTGCAGTTCGTGAACGCCGACCGGCGGCGAAGTCGCGAAACCTCGTAGCAAGCAGCCAATCGTTGCATGATGGCGCTTCCCCAGGGAGAGATTTCCATGACAAGACACGTCGCAGTCATCGTCGGCAGCCTGCGCAAGGATTCGATCAACCGGAAGATCGCGCATGCGCTGATCGAGCGCGCGCCAGCATCGCTGAGCTTCGGCATCGTCGAGATCGCCGCGCTGCCGCTCTACAACCAGGACGACGACGCCACGCCGGATGCGGCGACGGCTGCGTTCCGCGATGCGATCCGCCCGGTCGATGCGGTGTTGTTCGTGACGCCCGAATACAACCGCGGCACCCCGGGCGTGCTGAAGAACGCGATCGATGTCGGCTCGCGGCCCTACGGCCACAGCGTCTGGGCGGGCAAGCCCTGCGCGGTCGTTAGCGCCTCGCCTGGCGCGGCCGGCGGTTTCGGGTCGAACCACCAATTGCGGCAATCGCTGGTCTTCCTCGACATGCCGGCGATGCAGCAGCCCGAGGCGTATATCGGCGGCGCCGACAAGCTGTTCGATGCGGACGGCACGTTGAACAACGAGGGCACCGGCAAGTTCCTCGAGAAGATCATGCTGACGTTCGCGGCGTGGGTGGAGCGCAACGCGAAGGCTTGATGTGATCTCTTCACCCCGGCGGCGGAGGGGCTTGAGCTGCGATCAGCCTGAGGTCGATTCCGTCTCGATCATGTATTCGGCAAGCTCCGGGCTGATGCCCGGCATCTTCGCCCAGTCGACCGCATCGATCTTGTCGCGCTCGAGGAAACGCGTCGCGTAATCGAGGAAGACGCGTTCTCGCACGAAGATATCGAACAGATCGGGGTCGATGTGGCCGTCGCGCTTCATGAAACCGAGAATGCGCAGCGATTCGGACAGCGTCTTCGCAGGCTTGTACGGGCGGTCGCGCGCGGTCAGCGCCTCGAAGATGTCGGCGATCCCCATCACCCGTGCGGGCACGCTCATCTGGTCGCGGGTGAGGCCTTTCGGATAGCCCTTGCCATCCATGCGCTCGTGGTGGCCGCCGGCGTATTCGGGCACGCGCAACAGGTGCGCAGGCCATGGCAGCGCTTCGAGCATGTCGATGGTGACGTTGATGTGGCGGTTGATGATGTCGCGCTCTGCGTTGTTGAGGGTGCCGCGACGGATCGTGAGGTTTTCGAGTTCCTCGGCGTTCAACAAGGTGCGCTCCACGCCATCGTGGGTACGCCATGTGCGGCCGCCGAGATCGACGACGGCCTTGACTGCGGCATCGTCCATGAACTCGCCGCCGACATTCGACACGCGCACGCGTTCGCGCTCGGCAAGCAATTCCTGCACGCGTTGCGCATGCTCTCCGGCGGATAATTCGCCCTTGAGATGCGCGATCTCGGCGTCGCGCAGCAGCACTTCAAAGCGCGTATCGATCAATTCGATGCGATCGAACAAGGTTTCCAGCTTGGTCGCCTTGTCGACGACGTGGACTGGCGTGGTGATCTTGCCGCAGTCGTGCAGCAGTCCTGCGATCTTGAGTTCGTAGCTGTCTGTATCGGTCAGCCGGAAATCCGCGAGTGGCCCGCTGCTTGTGCGTGAGGCTGCCTCGGCGAGCATCATCGTGAGTACCGGCACGCGCCCGCAGTGACCAGCGGTGTACGGGGATTTTTCATCGATGGCGGTATTGATCAGGCTGATCAACGCTTCGAAGAGTTTCTCCAGTTGGTCGATCAGCTGGCGGTTGTTCAACGCGATCGCGGCCTGCGAGGCCAACGATTCGACCAGTTGCTGGTCGGCCTCCGAGAACGCACGCACGCTGCCGTCGGCGGCTTTCGCATTGATGAGTTGCAGCACGCCGATGACCGCGCCGCTGTGGTCCTTCATCGGCACCGTCAGGAACGATTGCGAGCGGTAGCCGGTGCGGCTGTCGAATGCGCGCGTGCCGGAGAAATCGAATCCTTCGGCCGTGTAGGCATCCTCGATGTTGACGGTTTCGCCGGTCAGCGCCGCATGCACCGCAACCAGGGTGTCGTTGCCGCTGCCGTCCTCGAGATACATCGGCAGCGGCGGGAAATCGATGCGCTTGCCGCTGTTGCCACCCATGCGCAGGTCGAGGGTGTCGTTGCGCAGCACCTCAAAAACGAGGCGTTCCTTTTCGACGCGGTACAAGGTTCCACCGTCGGCGTTCGCGAATCCGCGCGCCGCTTCGAGGATGCGTTCCAGCAGGCTGCCGAGGTCGCGCTCGGACGACAGCGCGATGCCGATCGCATTGAGGGTTTCGAGGCGCTTGAGGATGTCGTCGGAGCTTGGCATGACGCGTCCGGTTTAGATGGCTGGGCTAGGGTAGCTGGCGGCGGATCATCCACCTGTGATGCCTGTTGCAAGAATACGACGTTCAATGCGTGTTGCCATGACAGCAAACGCGGATCGGCGCGTCGTTCGGACATTGGCTCCGGCGGTCCGCGCCACCCGCTAGATATCGGTACCGATCGCGTCGCGTTTGGCTAGCCAGGTCTCGGGCGTCTGCGGCTTGACGAACAGGGTGGTGATCTCTGGATGCGCTGCCTTGATCGCGGCCTCGATGCGGTCCACGCAAGCCTCGATCTCTGGCGTGGTCAGCCGGTCCTCGAATTCCGCGCTCAGCGCCGCGACCACCTGGTCCGGGCCCATCTGCACGGTCAGCACACCGTTCGCCTTGCGGATCGCGGGATCGACACCGGCGATTTTCAGGATCGAGTCGCGTACCTGCGGCAGCGCGGACTCGCCGATCAACAGCGCCTTGGTTTCGCGCGCGAGGAACATCGATGAAACCGCGAGTACCACCGCGATGCTGATCGATGCAATGCCATCGAGCTGCGGCATGCGCAACAGATGCGCGCCGAGGACGCCGACGAATGCGATCAGCAGGCCGAGCAGTGCGGCGGTGTCCTCGAACAACACAGTGAACGTGGTCGGATCCTTGCTGCGCCGGAACGCCTCGAAATAGCCGAGATCGCCTTTCGCGACGCGGAATTCTTTCATCGCGATGCGCCATGATGCTCCCTCGAACACGAACGACAGGCCCAGCACGATGTAGTTGATGAAGGGGTGTTGCATCGGCTCCGGCGCCAGCAGGTGCGCGATGCCTTCGTACAACGACACGCCCGCCCCTAGCGCGAACACCAGCAGCGCGACGATGAAGCTCCAGAAATACAGTTCGCGGCCGTAGCCGAGCGGATGGTTGCGGTCCGGATGCTTGGCCGCGCGATGCAGGCCGTACAACAGCAACAACTCGTTGATCGAGTCCACCAGCGAATGCACGCCCTCGCTGAGCATCGCCGAGCTGCCGGTGAACCACGCAGCCACAAGCTTGCTCGCCGCAATGGCGGTGTTCCCGGCCAGCGCGACGTACACGATATTGCGCTTGGCGGCCTGGGCACGCATGGGCTGACTCGATTCCGTTCGGGTGCTGTCGCGTTGAGCCTACAGCACCGCCGATATTCCCTCTCCCATCGGGAGAGGGTGGCGCGTAGCGACGGGTGAGGGCTGGGCGAAGCGAGGTTGGCGGATGGCGAGGTTGGATCATGTCGCTCCGTTTGCCCCTCACCCCAACCCCTCTCCCGGTGGGAGAGGGACTTCCAT
>JAYTOP010000064.1:0-10669 GCA_043747745.1 Pseudomonadota bacterium | reverse complement strand
AGCTGGCCAACCCCAAAGCCACCGTGTAGTGACATTTTTGACCGCATCGCGGTAGACAAATCAAAGACTTGCGTGATTAGCTGCGGAACTTGTGAGGCCTGTTTTCGGTGGGCTGCGTAAGCGCACACGTCGACGAAACGGCCGGCTTCCGGGATTCTGGGTATGTGGAATTCGCGCTCAACTCCAGAAACTTGATTGCCGACGCGACCAACTATTTCCCATTGTTTTTCCAGTTCGATCGCGGGCTGCACGTGTGCGAGTTTCCGACCATGGTCCAATTCGCCTGGGAACTGGAGCCGGTCATATTCCACGAGCGAGACGACGCTGCAGGGTTCACTTGCTCCATCTTCCTCAACACGTACCACCTGCCAACGCGCGAGGAAGCCGATGCGGCTTGGTCCAACTCGCTCGGCTTTCTCGGCGACTTCTTGAACAGCGTTCCGCGAACCAACACCGACAAGCTGTAGGGGTGATGCGATGGAAAAACTTCCTGAAAGCCTGATCTCCCTTCATGCGGAAGAGGAAGGGCTGCGCGCGAAGACTCTGGCCTTAGTGGAAGCGGATCCGGACTTGGCTGCTCACCTGCACATGACAGAAATCGTCATTGCGTGCGCTGGAAATGTGTGATCAGCGCGCCGGTTCGTCATGATCAAGGTGCCGATTCCGATCAGAGCGAACTTCTGAAATCGACCCGGTGCTGACGGGCCGTTCCCGACCCAAAGCAGACATGCGCGGTTCTCTACCTGCCCGATGTTCAGTTCGCAAGCCGCGCGATCACCAGATCAAGCAATGTCCGAAGGCGAGCCAGCCGACGCAGATCCCGGTGATAGCCGACCCATGTATCACGGCCTGGCGGCTCGGTGCCCAAGTCGATCTGTTCGATGCCAGCGGTGGCATCAGCCAACGGAATCGGCAGTACCGCAATACCCACACCGTGAGCGCACATCCTGGCCTGCACGTCGCGGCTATTGCTGCGGAAAACCGTGCGCGCTTTCGGCAACATCGTTTGCAGCCAGCTGTCGTCGGGTGCCCCTGCGAACGCGGAGTCCAGCGCCAGCAACGCACTGCCGGTGCCATCGCCCGCCATCGGATGGGCGATTCCCCGGCGCAAGTAGGCGCCATAGCGCATGTGCAACAACTTTCGTGAGACGACGTCAGGCTCATCGAACGGCCTGATGCGGAACGCCACATCGGCCTCGCGACGGGAAAGGCTCAGGAAGCGCGCATCCGTCAGCAACTCGATCGTGACCTGAGGATGCAGGATAGAAAACTCCGCAAGCACCGGCGTGAGGATATGTGCGCCGAACCAATCCGACGAGGTGATTCGCAGCAGGCCTTCGAGTTGCTGCGTTTGCCCCGCAAGCCGACGCTCAATTGCGAGCGCTTCCCCTTCCATGCGTTCGGCATGACCCATCAGGGTGGAGCCTTCGTCGGTTAGGACGAAACCGTCCTTGGTCCGCTGGAAAAGTTTGTGTCCGAGCGCGTCTTCCAGGACGCGCAATCGTCGACCCATGGTTGGCTGCGTCTGCGCCAGTTTCCGGGCGGCGGCACCCAGCGTTCCTTCCCTGGCAATGGCCAGAAAGATGCGTAAATCGCTCCATTCCATGCGAAATCGGCTGCCGACGTTGTGTGATTGTTCGCATGCAATTATGCATGATAGTCATGCCGATATGTCCATGTGCGTGCATTATTGACTGACCTAGAATGCGGGACACGGGTTGCGACTCGGGCTATCCCGCGTCGCGATATCCCGGTCATCTATGGGACAGACGCAGGAGCTTACCGTGCACCATTTCCGGCTCGTGATAGCCGTTACTAAGAAACTGCTCTTGGCGTTCGCCGCCCTGTTCGGTGCCGTGCTGTTTGTCCGCATGCTGTTGCTGCCGGGGCTACAGGCCATATTCCATCCCGACGACTCCGTCACGAGCCTGGTGCGGCGGACCGGCATTATCGTTTCCGCCGTGCTGGCTTACTGGGCCTACGTCCGCATTGTCGAAGACCGCAATGCCAGTGAACTGCGCCCCGCGACGCTCGCGATCATGCTCGGCGGCGCATCCGGCGGCCTGCTGATGGCGATTTCGATGCTGTTGGTGCTTGCGCTCGGGGCGTATGAGATCACCGCCTACCATGGACTGCAGCACGGCCTGCTCGGCATCGCCGGTCTGATCGTGATTGCCGCGACCCTGGAAGAAATCGCCTACCGCTGCATCCTTTTCCGCATCCTAGAAGCCGCCTGGGGCACCGTCCCGGCATTGTGTCTGCAGTCCGTGATTTTCGCGCTCGGTCATCTCGAAAATATCGAGGGCCGCGCCAGCATGCAGGAACTGGTCACGATGATCGTGTCGGTAACCTTGACCGGCGCACTCTGGACCCTCGTGTTCGTGCTTTCGCGCAACCTCTGGGCCGCCGCAGCGAATCACGCTGCGTGGAACTTCACGATCATCCTCTCCGGATTGCCGCTGTCAGGCATTGAAGACTGGCGTCGCATGGCACCGATGGTTGGCGAGTATCGCGGCCCGGTCTGGCTGACAGGAGGTTTGTTCGGTCCAGAAAGCTCCATCGTCACGATCGTCATGCTCGCGGTCACCGTCGCTGCCATGCTGTACTGGGCCAAGCGAAAGAATCGTCTCATCGGCGGCGCGGCACGGCGTGTCGATACGCTGAAGCCACTGCAACCGGAAGCCCGTCATGCCTGAAGCCTTATCGCCACGCGGCATCGCCGCATCACTGACCGAACATTGGTCGCAGCGCGTCATTGCCGAACTCGACCAGAACTACGTCAAGGTCGCCAAAGTCCAGAGCACGATCGGCTGGCATAACCACGAGAGCGAAGACGAGCTTTTCGTTGTCCTGAAAGGCTGCTTGCGCATCGACATGGAAGCGGGGCCGGTGGTCCTCAATGAAGGCGATCTGTTCGTCGTGCCCGCCGGCACGCGACACAACCCCAGCGCACCGGACGAGTGCCTGATCATGCTCATCGAGCGAAAATCGACGCTTCACACCGGCACGGTCGTGAACGAAAAGACGCGCACATTGGCGGAACAACTCCGCCCGGTCCCGAGCAATGCACGCTCGCGTGAATTCGACTAACCAAGTCAGACTTGGGTCGTTCGGATTCCAATGTCCGCTGCTGGCCGACCACTGCCCTTCGCGTCATCGACAACAGGTGTTGTCGCGAGCGGCCGACCGATCATTGCAATTCGGCGCCCTGATCACTTCGACCGGTACGCTGCATGGAAGGCCGGATGGAAGGCTTTGTGCCTGGCTCCCGAGAACCCGATGCTCAAGGTCATAGGCAATGCGGTGGGTGTACGGATTCGCCATGTGCAGTTTGATACCTTGGCTGGACCGCAACTCGCGCGGCCATTAACTCGCGGTATCGGTTCGTCCGTGCACATCAACTGAAGCGCCGTCCCAGCGGGTCGGCGCTTTTTCTATGCGCCCCTTGCCGATAGCGATGTGAGCCTATCGGTAGAACGGATCGTCGGCAGGACTCGAACGCCGATATGGCGCGGGACTTGGCCGATAGCAATGGCCGTGTCCTTTCCTCTCCTTCATGCAGGCGCAACCAGGCGGATTCCGAACCAGTCTCGCGGGTCGTTCCACCCATCCACCACGCGAAGACCAGCCAGTGCGGCGAGCTGGGTAAATCCTGGATCGGTGTATTTGTGGCTGTATTCGACCTGCATCGCCTCACCTGCCGCAAATCGGAACATCCTCCGGCCGACTCCAACGGCCTGCTCACGTTCGCTCACCAGGAACGTCTCGATACGCCCGGCATCGCGGTTGTACCTCGCGCGATGGCGAAAACCACCCGGATCGAAGTCGCTGCCGATCTCGCGATTGAGCCGCACCAGCAGGTTGAGCGTGAACTCGGCTGTCACGCCGGCCGCGTCGTTGTAGGCGGCTTCCATCAGCGCCACGTCCTTTTGCAGATCGATGCCGATCAGCGCGGCGCCGCGATCGCCCATCGTGGCGCGCATCGCGCGCAACAGCGCCACGGCTTCGTCGTTGCTGAAGTTGCCGAGTGTGGAGCCGGGGAAAAACACCAGCGTGCGCATCGCACGACGCGTCGGTGCCGGCAGCCGGACCGCATGGGTGAAATCCGCGCAAACCGGCAGCATCTCGATCGCGGGAAACGCGTCGCCGAGGTGCTGCACGCTGGCGAGCAATGCGGTGCGCGAGATCTCGATCGGCGTATAGGCGACCGGATGGGCCAGCGCATCGAGCAGCATCCGCGTCTTGCGCCCACTCCCGCTGCCGTATTCGATGACATGCGTGTGGGAACCGACTGCGGAAGCAATGTCCGCCATGCGCGATTCCATCAGCGCGATCTCTGTGCGCGTGAGGTAGTACTCCGGCAAGCGCGTGATGGCCTCGAACAGCCGCGAACCGCGCGCATCGTAGAAATATTTCGACGGTAGCCGCTTGGGTGTGCGCGACAATCCGGCGAGCGCGTCACGGGCGATGGCGTCGGGCGTCGGGCGCAAATCGGTGAGCCGAAGATCGGCAGGAGACGGAGCAGTCGCGGTATTCATGGGCGGTCCTTCGCAAGACGCAGGCCGGAAAACTGCCAGCGGTCGGGTGGTTGGAAAAAGTTTCGGTAGCTCGCGCGCACATGATCGGCGGAACTGACGCAACTGCCGCCGCGCAGCACCTGTTGCCCGCACATGAACTTGCCGTTGTATTCGCCCAGCGCGCCGGGCAGGGTCCGGAATCCCGGATACGGCGCGTAGGCGCTGGCGGTCCACTCCCATACATCGCCGAACATGTGTCGGAAGTCGTTCGGTCGCACGCCAGCGGCTCGCGCGGCGGCATCCGCCCCACCATCCGCCACGGGATGCAGAAAGTCGGCCTCGACGAAGTTTCCGCGCACCGGCAACGCGGAAGCGGCGTGCTCCCATTCGGCTTCGGTTGGCAGGCGCGCACCGGCCCAGCGCGCGAATGCGTCTGCCTCGAAATAGCTGATGTGCGAAACCGGCACATCCGGGTCGATCGGGCGCATCCCACCGAGCGTGAACTCGAGGGCAAGGTCGTCGTCCCAGTACAGAGGCGCATGCCACGCTTCGGATTGGGCACGCATCCAGCCCGCGCTCAGCCACAACGCCGACGTACGATAGCCGCCATCCTCGATGAAGCTGCGGTATTCGGCGTTGGTCACTGGACGGCTGGCAAGCGCGTGGGGCTGCAGCAACACGCGATGGCGCGGCGATTCGTTGTCGAAGGCGAACGCGGGCTGCCCTGATGCAAGGCGATCCAGCGACGATGCGTCCGGCCACGGCGGCGCACCCATTCCGACGATGCCCTCGCTGCCGTCGATCCAGCGCAGAGGCACTGCGTTGGCGGCGCGCGGTCGGGCGAGATCGTCACGGTATGCAGGCTTCAGCGGATTGCACCACAGCGCGTGCTTGCTATCGGTCAGCAGCAGTTCCTGGTGCTGCTGCTCGTGCTGCAGGCCGAGCGCAATGCGTTGTTGCGCCTGCAAGTCGAAGTCGCCGCGTACGAAACGGCGCGCCATCCGCGCGTCCACTTCGAGGCGATAGGCCAGCACCTGCTCAAGCGACGGCCGCGACAGCACTCCGCGCTGCGCCCGTGCGTGCATCGGCCCCACGCTGTTGTAGTAGCTGTTGAACAGGAAATGCCAGTCCGCATGGATCGGCGTGTAGCCTGGCAATGCGCCCAACACGAACTGTTCGAAAAACCATGTGGTGTGCGCGAGATGCCATTTCGCCGGACTCGCGTCGGGCATGCTCTGCACCATCGCATCCTCCGCCGACAACGGCGCGGCAAGCGCCACGCTGCGGCCGCGAGTGGCGGCGTAGCGTCCGGCGAGTTCGGATGGTGCGGCGGCGGTGGCGTTGAGGACGGCAGGCATGGTGTCGCCAGGTTCGGCAGAAGAAGACACAAGATCATTCAACCAGCGCAATGAGGACGTGAAAGCAGCGACGAGGGGCCGTTCGAAGCGTTCAACGGATGGATGACAGCACAGCTTGCCTTTACAGTACCCGCATGAACTCCAGCGCGCCCTTGCCGCTCGCGACAGCGATCGACGCATTCGTTGTTGCCGACGGGCAACTTTATCTGGACTGCGCTGCGCATGGGCCGCCACTGCGATCGGTGCACACGGCTGCGATGGCAGCCCTGCACGACGGCAGCACCCACTGGTTCGGCGCTGAATGGCGCGAACGCGTCGAACGCGTGCGCACACTGGCCGCGCAGCTGTTCGACCGCAATGCAGATGCGTTGGCGCTGGTGCCTTCCGCCGCATACGGATTGAGTCTGGCCGCGCGCAATCTTCCGCTGCAACGCGGACAGGCGGTGCTGGTGCTCGACGGACAGTTCCCGTCGAACCTGTTGCCGTGGAAGCGGCGCTGTGCCGAGGCAGGGGCACGCCTGGTGTTCGCGCGTCGCGATGCAGAGCACAACTGGACGGCTGCGGTGCTGCGCGCCCTCGATGAAGAGCCGGGAATCGCGACGCTTGCATTGCCGCACGTGCATTGGCGGGACGGCACGCAGCTCGATCTGGCGGCGATCGCACGGCGCGCGCGCGGATGCGGTGCGCGGATGGTGCTCGATCTGAGCCAGAGCCTTGGCGCATTGCCGCTGGACCTGGAATCGTGGCAGCCGGATTTCGTCGTCGCCGTCGGCTACAAATGGTTGCTCGGTCCATACGGACTCGCCTATTTGTGGACCGCGCCATGCTGGCGCGATGCGGGCACGCCGCTCGAACACGGATGGATGGCATGCGACAACGACGCGTTGTGGCGAATCGATGGGAACGGCGGTTTCGAACCGCTACCGGGCGCGCGCCGATTCGATGCCGATGGCGTTTGCGATCTCATGCGGCTGGCAATGAGCGAGGCCGCGTTGACGCAGGTGCTCGCGTGGGGCGTGGCGGATCTTGCCACGGCCCTGCGCGCCCGCATGCGCGCGTTTCTCGGCGCGCTGCGTGAGCATGGGCTTGGTGCGTGGTTGCCAGCGGACGAGGTCGCGCATTTTTGCGCGCTGCAACCACCGGTTGAAGACGCAGAAGCGCTGGCCGCCACGCTGCGCACGCAGTGCGTCGTGTTCACCAGGCACAACGGACGGTTTCGGATTGCCCCACACCTGCATGTCACGATCGCCCAACTGGAAGCCCTGGCAGGTCGGATCGCCGACATGGCTTCGGCTACTTCGCGCGCGGGCGCTTGAGCTTCGCGTCCGGCGCTTCCTCGCCGGCGCGCAGGCGTCTTACCTGCTCGACCACGGCGCGGGCGGCATTGCGCGTTTCCTCGAACATCGCCGCGTCCTTGTCCAGCGCGACATGGCTCGTGGCATAGGGTTCGTAATAGCCGATATAGCGGTCCAGTTGCGCCGCAGATCCCGCGTCGACGAGCCCCATGCCGTGCAGCCAGTCGGTAAGGCAACGGCGTAGCGTCTGCGCGCCTTCGGTATCGCCATGCACCACCAGGCCGAACGCGCGACCGGCAAGATGCTGCGGGTAGTCCCAACCGGCCAGTTCCATCGCTTTCGCCTGTAAGGGTTTCTTGCCATGCGTGGACGACGGATCGCGGTTGCCGCCGTCGGCGCACACCAGCCGATCGATCATCAGCTTCAATACCGACGGTGCTTGGTTCCAATGCACAGGTGTGATGATCAGTACGCCGTGCGCGGCTGCCCAGAGCGCGTAAATCTCGGCCATCCAGTCCTGTGTCTGGCCCAGGCCATGGTTGGGATAGCACGAACACGGCCAGTGACAAAGCGGCATCGCCGTCGACACGCAGCCCTTGCAGGGATGGATGTTGCGTCCGTACTCGGCGGTGACACGGCTGAGTTCGAGCGTGTCGCATTCGCAGCCGCTACCGGTGACCACTGCGCGCGCGGCTTCCAGCAAGCGGAAACTCTTGGACATCTCGCCGGGGCAGGTGTGTTCGCTGCGCGGCGAGGCGCAAATCAGCAGAATGCGCGTCGGCGATCCCGGATCGCACTGGCGCGCCTGCGCCGCGTCGATCGCGGCGCGCGTCGCAAGCCAGTCGAGCGACAGGTCATATTCGGGATCGGCATAACCGGCGCCGGCCTTGCGCGTCTGGGGCGACTTGCGTCCATCGCTGTAGGCATCCCACGCGACGTCGGCCATGCGCTCGAGCGTGTCGCCGGCCTCGGCATAAGCAGGGTCGGTGAACGCCTCCCGGAATCGCGCGATGAACGCCTCGCGACCCAGTTGCACGTCGGGCTGGCCACGCCGGATCGGCGGCGTCGCATGGGCTGTCCTTGCCATTGTCTTGCTCCATTTTGCTTGTTGGAGTTGGCTCGCATTGGTGTTAACAGCACGTGAGTGAGGTTGCGCCACTCCTTTGCCAACGTGAGTTGGCTGCATTGCCAGCAATCACGGTGCGAACGCTAGGCAATTGGCTGCACTTTGGTCATGGTCAAGCAGCCGCGGTTCACGCATCAAAGTGCCAGGCGGTGATGCCCTGTATCTTTGTGGTTCAATCGGATGCGACTCTGCGATTGCCCCAGATGGCACCGTCTGGATGAACGACGACGATCACACGGATCAAGACGATTGGCGAATCGCATCGGGTGGTGAGCGGATGTCGTTTCTAATTTCCGCCCAACAGCGCATTTACCCCGAACTCATTGTGTTCCTGCCAGTCAGGCCAACGCATGCGACTCCCTGCGACGCCTGCGGTGGCTCCGGACTTATACATCCTAACCCGGCCATAGATTGTCAATCTTGTGGGTCGCTGGCCTGGGTTTTCATAAGCGCCACCTAACCATGCTGTAAAGAGGCTCACCCGAACGACAGCTATTTGCCTTCGAGTTGAGTCGATCGGGCGTCTAAAAGTGGCCGGACAGCGACCCAGTACCCTAAGGTCGCTGTCCGGATATCGCCGCAGACCTTCACGCCTCGGTCTGCTCGGCGATCTCGAGGGCGTCGTCCACTTCGATGCCGAGATACCGAGATACCGAGATACCGCACTGTGCTTTCCATCTTGGTGTGACCCAACAGCAATTGCACGGCGCGGAGATTCTTCGTACGACGGTAGATCAGTGATGCCTTCGTACGGCGCATCGTGTGCGTGCCGTAGGCAGCGACATCCAAGCCGATCCTGTCGACCCAGTCGTCGACGATCCGGGCGTACTGCCGGGTCGAGAGATGGGCCGACTCATGGATTCGGCTGGGGAAGAGAAACGATTCCGACCGAAGCTGCGCATGTTTGATCCAGGCGAGCACGGCTTCGCGGGTTTCCGCCGTGATCTCGAACTGGACCGGGCGCTGCGTTTTCTGCTGGAGGACAATTGCGCGGGCGGAGATGCGATCGGCACTGCCGACGTCACGCACCCGCAACTTCACCAAGTCGCAGGCCCGCAACTTGCTGTCGATCGCCAGATTGAACAGGGCAAGATCGCGGACCTTCTTCTGCAGTTGAAGGCGAATCCGGATGGCCCAGATGTCGCGGAGCCTGAGCGGGGCCTTCTGGCCAGTGAGCTTGTCCTTGTTCCAGGGCACGCGGGGGTGAGTGGGTGTAGTCGTATTCATGCCGGTTCCTCCCTTGGTGGTGGAACCTCCAATCGTGCGCCTGAGGGGCAAACGGGTGCTGACTGTCCATGCCCGGACCAGCGTGTCTGTGACTTGCCAGGCGGAAAAACGGGAGTAGGATTGAATCCTATCTGACGCTGCGGAGAAAGCCATGCGTTCGACACAACAACTGAGCATTACCCTGCCGAACGACATGGCGGATGCAGTGAAGGCCAAGGTTGCTGCCGGCGAGTACGCGACGGAGAGCGAAGTCATCCGGGATGGCCTGCGGACCCTGCTTGCCCGCGATCGGGCGGTGCAGGCTTGGCTACGAACCGAAGTGGCTGCGGCCTACGACGAGGCAAAGGCCGATCATTCGAGCGTGGTCAGCAGCGCGGATGTACGCACCAGGCTGGATTCGCTTCACGCGCGGACTTCGACAAGTCGTTCATGACTGTACGCATCGAATTCTCGCGGCGTGCGCTCGAGCAGCTTGAGACCCTCTACCAATACATCTAGTCCGTAGCTTCGCCGGTGATCGCGGCGCGCTACACCGGTGCCGTCTTTGACTATTGCCATAGCCTGCAAACCTTTCCGACGCGCGGGACTCGGCGTGATGACATTCGTCCCGGAGTCCGCGTCACCAACTATCGCAAGCGCACCGTGATCGCGTTCGTGGCGGATGCCGACCATGTGTTGGTTCTGGGCGTTTTCCACGGTGGACAGGACTACGAATCGGCGTTGGACGAAGAACCCGGCACAAAAGATCTCCCGTCACCCTGACGGGCGACGATAGAACACCGCATCTGCGGTCTTATCGACGAGGATCGAGGAGGCGGTAACCGACCGCCCTATTGGAGCCACCCATGATCGGCCTAATGGAGCCACTTGCAGGCTCCTGAAAACGGGTCGCGAACGGGGGTCAGTTTGTGAGGTTTTTCAGGGTTTTGGCAACGGCTGTTTTGGCCGACTCCGGAGTCGGTCGCGGGACGCGGGCACTCGGCTTCCACCGCCAATTCCAATGTCCGCTTTCTTCCTTCGAGTTGAGTGCGACGACTGTCCGTTCATGGCCTCACAAGTTCCGCAGCTAATCACGCAAGTCTTTGATTTGTCTACCGCGATGCGGTCAAAAATGTCACTACACGGTGGCTTTGGGGTTGGCCAGCT
>JAYTOP010000063.1:0-37161 GCA_043747745.1 Pseudomonadota bacterium | reverse complement strand
CTTGCTGATGGCCTTGAGCTCGGCGACTGCGCCGATCACGGCCTTGTCGATGCCGCGCTTGAGGTCCATCGGGTTCATGCCGGCGGCGACCGCCTTCATACCCTCGCGGATCATCGCCTGCGCGAGCACGGTGGCGGTGGTGGTGCCGTCGCCGGCGGCGTCGGAGGTCTTGGAAGCAACTTCCTTGACCATCTGCGCGCCCATGTTCTCGAACTTGTCGGCCAGCTCGATCTCCTTGGCGACGGACACGCCGTCCTTGGTGATCGTGGGGGCGCCGTAGCTCTTCTCGAGCACGACATTGCGACCCTTCGGGCCGAGGGTGACCTTGACTGCGTTGGCGAGGACGTTCACGCCCTTGACCATGCGCGCACGCGCGTCTTCACCGAAACGAACTTCTTTGGCTGCCATTTTGAAACTCCAGAAAGATGGGAAACGGGGAACAGGGAACGGGCAACAGAAAGGACAGGAGCGAAGGTTGGGGCGTGAGTGGAGCGGGAGTGGCCGTCGAGCGGCTTGTTGCTTTCCCGTTCCCTGTTCTCCCTTCCTCCGTTCCCTGCCTCAATCAGCCCAGGATCGCGAAGATGTCGTCTTCCTTCACGAACAGGTACTCGTTGCCGTCGAGCTTGAGCTCGGTGCCGGCGTACTTGCCGAAGACGACCTTGTCGCCGACCTTGACCAGCGGCGCGCGCACGCTGCCGTTGTCCAGGGCCTTGCCATTGCCAACGGCGATGACTTCGCCCTTGATCGGCTTTTCGGTGGCCGAGTCGGGTATCACGATACCGCCAGCGGACAGCTTCTCTTCTTCCATACGCTTGATGACGACACGGTCGAACAGCGGTTGCAGCTTCATGGGAAACCTCACAAGTTGATTGAACGTAAGTGACTGGACGCGATGATTGAACGTATGTTGTTGAAACTGAAACGATTGGATGGAGTTGTTAGCACTCGACACCCTTGAGTGCCAAGTTTACGCGCGAACGATGACACTGGAAAGTCGCGACCCCCGTTTGATGGTGTCGAAGTTCGGGGTTTCAAGGGCAGCGCATAGGCTCTGGCGGCCGCCGCCCGTTGAGACGGGTAGCCCCCCGGGGCTTCACATGACAGCAAGGGGCGCGCCAGCTAGGCTGTGCGACCCCAAGCCGGCTGTCGCGATGTCCGTCCTGCTCGTCCTGTGTGCCTGCCCGGATGCCGCCGGGACTGAAACCCTGGCCGGATCGCTGGTCGAACAGCGCCTTGCCGCGTGCGTGAACGTCGTGCCGGATGTGCGGTCCACATTCCGCTGGGAAGGAGAGGTTGAACGCGCGCAGGAAGTGCTGCTGCTGATCAAGACCACCGCCGACCGCTTCGACGCATTGAAGGAATCCATCGTGTCCGTGCATCCGTATGCAGTGCCTGAAGTGCTCGCGCTGGACGTCGTCTCGGGGCTGGACCGCTATCTGGACTGGGTGCGCAACGAAACCGCACAGCCTGAAATTGGGGCTGCCCCATGAACGGCCTGCACGTCTTGCTGTCCAGGTCGCTGCATGCATCGACTGCGATGCTCGCCGCATTCCTGTTGACGCTGTGCATGCTCGCCGCATCGCCGGCACGTGCCGTCGACGAGTCCGACCTGTTGCCAGTCGACCAGGCCTTCGCGCTAAGCGCCAAGGCCGTCGATCACGGCAAGATCGAATTCAACTGGACGATCGCGAAAGGCTATTACCTGTATCGCGAACGGATGGGCGCGGTGCCGGCCGACGCTGCGTTCAGGGCCAACCCGCTGCAATTGCCCGAAGGCATCCACAAGCACGACCAGTTTTTTGGCGAGGTGCAGATCTACCACGACCACGTCACCGCAACCTTGACCGGGGCTGCCGCGAGCGGCGTGGATGCGGCGGATTTCATCGTGAAATACCAGGGTTGCGCGGATGCCGGTGTGTGCTATCCGCCGCAAAAACGCTCGCTGCATATCGCGTTGTCCGCGGGCGCGGTTGAGACGGCTGCCGACTCGGGCATTGCCAGCGCGAATCCGGTGGTGAATTTCGATCCACTCGCCGCGCTGACCGGCAGGAACGGCACGAAGCTCGTGGGTACCGACACCCTGCCGATGCCTCCCGAACAGGCATTCGGCTTCGAGGCAATCGTCGCTACGCCGAACCGCCTGCTGCTGCGCTTCACCCCCGCGAAGGGCTATTACCTGTATCGCGACAAGACCAGTTTCAGGATCGACAGCGACGGTGCGCTGACCCTGCCCGGCAAACCGCAATGGCCGGCCGCACAACAACACCATGACGACCATTTCGGCGATGTCGCGGTGTATTTCGATCAGGTTGAGGTACCGTTGCCGCTGCAACGTACCAGCGCTTCCGCGCAAAAAATCACCTTGCAGGCGACGTTCCAGGGCTGCCAGACGGATGGCGTCTGCTATCCGCCGATGCAGCGCAGCGTGACACTCGACCTCCCGTCCGGCGGAGCCGTTTCCTCCGAAGCCAGCGCGATCCGTGACCTGCCCCCGGGCATCCATCGACCGGACGGAGCTGCGTCGATCTCCGCGCTGATCACCGCATTGCTGCTCGCGCTCGGCGGCGGCCTGATCCTCAACCTGATGCCGTGCGTGTTGCCGGTGCTGTCGCTCAAGGCGCTGTCGGTGATGCAGGCCGGCGAGAGCCGCGCCCGGACCCGCAGCCACGCGCTCTGGTACACCGCGGGCGTGCTGGTCAGTTTCGCGGCACTGGGTGCGCTGGCGATCGGATTGCGCCAGGCCGGTCTCGCGCTGGGCTGGGGCTTCCAGTTGCAGCAGCCGCTGGTGGTCGCAGCGCTTGCTTACCTGATGCTCGCGATCGGGCTCAGCCTGTCGGGCGTGTATCAATTCGGCGCGGGCGTGGCGGGTGTCGGCCAGCACTTGGCGGAAAAATCCGGGGCGGCGGGCGATTTTTTCACCGGCGTCCTCGCGGTGATTGTCGCCAGTCCTTGCACCGCGCCGTTCATGGGCACAGCGCTGGCGTTCGCGTTCGCGTCCTCGACTGCGATGGCGCTGGCGATCTTCCTCGCACTCGGGCTCGGCCTCGCGCTGCCGTTCCTGCTGATCGGTTTCGTGCCGGCGCTGGCTTCGCGCCTGCCGAAACCCGGCGCGTGGATGGACACGCTGAAGCAGGTGCTCGCGTTCCCGATGTACCTCACCGCCGCATGGATGGTGTCGATCCTCGCAGCGCAGCGCGGTGCGGACGCGGTGTTGTACGTGCTGGCTGGCGCGGTCGCGCTCGCGCTCGGGGTCTGGCTGTGGGAGCGCGGCCGCTACAGCGCGCGCCAGCACACGGTGCGCGCGTTTGGCTTGCTCGCCTTGCTGGTCGCGACGCTGCCATTGATGGCGATCCAGCGCCTGCCCGCATTGGCCGCGCGCGTCGCCGAACAGGGGACCGTTGCGTATTCGGCAGCGAAACTCGCCGAACTGCGTGGAAAAGGCCAGGTCGTGTTCGTCGACATTACCGCCGACTGGTGCATCACCTGCAAGGCGAACGAGAAAGCGGTTCTCGCCCGTCCCGCGTTCCAGGACGCGATGCGCAAGGCCGGCGCGATCTACATGGTCGGCGACTACACCGATGTCGATCAGCCGATCACCGACTTCCTCGCCATCCATCACGCGGTCGGCATTCCGCTCTACGTGGTGTATCCGCGCGGCGGCGGCGATGGCGAAGTGCTGCCGAACATCCTGACCCAGTCCATCGTCGACGACGCGCTGGCACGCGCCACCAAGTGAACATCCGGTTGCTCGCTGTCGTCGCTGCGGCGCTGCTGGCCGCCGCGCTCGGCCTGGTCGTATCGATCCGGCTCAATGGCCCCGGCCCGCTGCTCGGCACTGCGGCCGGACGCTGGCTGGTCGAACACGTCGCACCGGCGCAGCTTCCGCCCGGCACGCGCCCGGCCAGCGAAGGAGACCTGATCGGCCCGCTGCAGCTTGCCGATCTGGATGGCCATCCGCGGCAACTTCCGGCAACACGCGGACATCGTGTCCTCGTGAATGTCTGGGCGAGCTGGTGCGGTCCGTGCCGCGAGGAGATGCCCCTGCTGGCAGGATTCGCCCGAGCGCAGGGCGCGAACGGAACGGTCTTGGTCGGCATCGCGCAGGACGATCCGGCCCCAGTACGCGCCTATCTTCTGCAAACTCCGGTCAATTATCCGATTTTCCTCGATGACACACAGGGCAGTTCCGGCGCACGCCTGGGCGATCGGCTTGGCGTCCTGCCTTACAGCGTTCTGATCGATGCCAACGGCCGCCTGCTGCGCCGGAAGTACGGGCCGTTCGCCAATGCAGACGCGCTCGCGGCTTGGGTTTCAGCACCGCAGCACTGACTGCGTAGAAGTAGCCAGCTGCTGAGTAGAAACTCTAGCTGGACGGGAACATTCGTTCAATTTCCGTAAACGTCGCCGATACGGGGCGCATCCGCTGGACATGAACGCAGCGTCACGCGACACTGCGCACCCCGCCGCTTTGTGGCGGTTCTGTGACCGCGAACCGAACCAGTGCTCAAAATCCTCGTCCTGCACGGCCCCAATCTCAACCTGCTCGGCGAGCGCGAGCCGGCGGTGTATGGGTCGACGACGCTGGCCGAGATCGATGGCGCGCTCGCCGAACGCGCGCAGTCGGCCGGTCACTGCCTGGAATCGCTGCAGTCCAACGCCGAACACACGCTGGTCGAGCGCATCCAGGCCGCGCGCAGCGACGGCACCGCCTTCATCCTGATCAACCCTGCCGCATTCACCCACACGTCCGTGGCGATCCGCGACGCGCTCGCAGCCGTACGCATCCCGTTCATTGAAGTCCACCTGTCGAACCCGCATGCGCGCGAACCATTCCGCAAGCAGTCGTACTTCAGCGACCTCGCAGTCGGCCTCGTCGCCGGGTTTGGCGCGGACAGCTATCGCTACGCACTCGATGCCGCGCTCGCGCGGCTCTGAATTCCCATATCGCAACACCCGAAAGGTGACCGCATGGATCTTCGCAAGATCAAGAAACTCATCGACCTGCTCGACGAATCCAACCTCGCCGAAATCGAGATCAAGGAAGGCGAAGAGAGCGTCCGCCTGTCGCGCATGCCCAAGAACATGCCGATGCAGCAGGTGACCTACGCAGCGCCGCAGCAGGCGCCTGCACCCGTGCATGTCGACGCGCAGCGCCCGGTGGCGCATGCCGCCGCGCTAAGCCCGCACGCCGACACCGCGCACATCGGCAAGGGCGGACGCGAGCTGCCCGACGGCCACGTGCTGCGTTCGCCAATGGTCGGCACGTTCTACGCGTCGCCCAACCCGGAATCGCCGCCGTTCGTGAAGGTCGGCCAAGCCGTGAAGGCCGGCGATACCCTCGCGATCATCGAAGCGATGAAGATGTTCAACCCGATTGAAGCCGACGTATCCGGCACCGTCACCGCGGTGCTCACCAGCAGCGGCCAGCCGGTCGAATTCGACGAACCGCTGTTCGTGATTTCCTGACGCCATGTCGATGCTCGACAAGGTCGTCATCGCCAACCGCGGCGAAATCGCGCTGCGCATCCTGCGCGCCTGCCACGCGCTCGGCATCCGCACGGTCGCGGTGCATTCCACCGTGGACCGCAACCTCAAGCATGTGGCGATGGCCGACGAATCGGTCTGCATCGGGCCGGCGCCATCGTCCGAAAGCTACCTCAACATTCCCGCATTGATTGCAGCGGCCGAAGTCACCGACGCGCAGGCGATCCATCCGGGCTACGGATTCCTTTCCGAAAACGCCGACTTCGCCGAGCGCGTCGAGCAATCCGGCTTCATCTTCATCGGCCCGCGCCCAGACACAATCCGGATGATGGGCGACAAGGTCGAGGCGATCCGCGCGATGAATGCGGCGGGCGTGCCCTGCGTGCCCGGTTCCGACGGCCCTGTGCCCGAAGATCCCGCCGAAGCGATGGTGATCGCCAAGCGCATCGGCTATCCGATCATCGTCAAGGCGGCCGGTGGCGGCGGCGGGCGCGGCATGCGCGTCGTGCACACCGAGGCCGCATTGCTGAACTCAATCGCGACCACCCAGCAGGAGGCCAAGGCGGCATTCGGCAACTCGCAGGTCTACATGGAGAAGTTCCTCGAAAACCCGCGCCACATCGAGATCCAGGTCCTCGCCGATGGCCAAGGCCATGCGATCCACCTCGGCGAGCGCGACTGCTCGATGCAGCGCCGCCACCAGAAGGTCGTCGAGGAAGCGCCCGCGCTCGGCATCACGGCCGAACAGCGCGCAGAGATCGGCGCGGTCTGCGTCGAGGCCTGCATCCGCATCAGCTATCGCGGCGCAGGCACCTTCGAATTCCTCTACGAAGACGGCCACTTCTACTTCATCGAGATGAACACGCGCATCCAGGTCGAGCATCCGGTGACCGAACTCATCACCGGCGTCGACCTCGTGCGCGAGCAGCTGCTGATCGCGGCGGGTCGCCCGCTGTCGCTGAAGCAGGAAGACATCGTGATCCGCGGCCACGCGATCGAATGCCGCATCAACGCCGAAGATCCCGACACGTTCATGCCCTGCCCCGGCCTGATCCAGCACTTCCACGCCCCCGGCGGCCCCGGCGTACGCGTGGACAGCCACATCTACGAAGGCTATCGCGTGCCGCCGAACTACGACTCGATGATCGGCAAGCTAATCGTCCACGGCAATGACCGCGAGATCGCAATCGCACGCATGCGCGTGGCGCTGAACGAGATGATCGTCGACGGCATCAAGACGAATGTCCCACTACAGCAACGCATCATGGCCGACCAGGGATTCCAGCAAGGCAGCACGAACATCCACTACCTTGAGAAGCGATTGGCGGAGCGGAAAGAGAAGAACATCGGGCTGGCTTGAGCGCATCGTTCGACTCACTGATCACCAATAAGACGATCTCATTCCGAAGTTCTGAAACACGTGCCGGACGACCCAATGCGCCTTAGTTTCGGTCGAGTCGCAATATTGACGCTGATCATCGCTGGGTTAACTAGCGTTGTCGTTTTGATGCCGATGTGGATGCCAAAACACAGCGTAATACCAGCGCAACTCACTACGTGGATTCCCATGCCGCCAGACGGCATGGACGCGCGACAAAGTACGATCCGCGAATTACTGGCGCGTAACTCTGTTTATGCTGAAACAGAGACTGGAACGCTCGCACTTCGATGCGGCAGCGGTATCTTGGACGGTGAACCGAACGAGCAATACGCAATCGCTATCGGCGATGGTGAGCTCGCACCCAACGGAAGACATTGGAATGTGGATATCGTGCCTTCCGGCGATGGCATGGAGGTGGCAATCCGCATCGTTTCCCCGTATCCACCGCTACCGCCAGCCGAGTCCGGGGAGGCAGAATCGACCGCAATGAAAACTCAGGATCGAACTGTCCATTACCAAATGGATCGAAAGGGCATGCGAACGATCCATGACGCTCTAGTGAATGCGGATCTATGGCTGGCGCCGCAGGGCGAAGATCCATTCGGCTGCGCCGATGGAAGACCTGTGATGATTGAGGCGTGCGTGCATGGTCAGTATATAGCTCGTCTGCGGAATTGCGACGCAGGATCGGGCGAACCCGCGCAGAAGCTGTGGGACTTGTTGAGGCAACACTTCTCTCAACCTGCGACTGGGCAATAGCAAGTAGCCCGGATGAAAGCGCGCAGCACTGCAATCCGGGGATTTCCCGGATTACGCTGCGCTCCATCCGGGCTACCATGCTTGCAACATGAATATTTCCACCAAGGATCGCCATGGACAATCCCCTGTATGTGCACGCCGACTGGGATGCCGAAGCCGGCGTCTGGGTCGCGACATCCAACGACGTGCCGGGCCTTGCGACCGAGGCGGAGACGGTCGAGGCATTGGTCGTCAAACTCGAAACCATGATCCCGGAGCTGCTTGCCGCGAATGGAACCCCCGTCGGCCCGAACGTCACCTTCGAACTGCTGGCCCGGCGCTTTGATCGCGTGCGTCCAGCGGCCTGATGGTCGATAGCTATACCGATTCGGTGATCCGCCTGCTGCGGCAAGCCGGTTGTGAATTCGTTCGCCACGGCAAGGGCGATCATGACATCTGGCGATCGCCGATCACCGGCGTCCACTTTGTTGTGGATGGCAGGATCAAATCGCGCCACACGGCCAATGCGGTGTTGCGTCAAGCGGGCTTGCCTAAACAGTTCTAACGCGACGAAACCCTGGTGGATCAACCATGACCAAACCCCCGCACTTCTCCATGATCCGCGACTTCCACCTCGCGGACTGGTTCACCATCGCCAATGCGTTCTGCGGGATGGGCGCGGTGCTGGCGGTGATGGCGTTCCTGACCGGGGCGCAGCCGCACGGGTTGTTCTGGGCGGCAGGGCTGGTGCCGGCGGCGTTCGTGTTCGACGTGCTGGACGGCCGCATCGCGCGCTGGCGGCAGACGCAATCCGCGCTCGGTCGTGAGCTCGATTCGCTAGCCGACGCGATCTCGTTCGGCGTCGCCCCGGCGGCGATGGCGTTCGGTGCCGGCCTCGACGGGTTCTGGGATTGCCTGGTGCTGGTCTATTTCGTCGCCTGCGGCGTCAGTCGCCTGGCGCGCTACAACATCACCGCCGAAGCGCTGTCGGCCGACGCATCGGGCAAGGTGAAGTATTTCGAGGGCACACCGATCCCGAGCAGCGTGCTGCTGGTCGGGATGATCGCGTTCGCCGCGTGGCAGGGCCGCATCGGCGAGGCGGTCTGGTTCGGCCAGATGCAGCTCGGGCCGTGGCAATTGCATCCGCTGGTGCTGCTGTTCGCGCTGTCCGGCTCGCTGATGATCAGCAAGACGATCCGCATTCCCAAACTCTGATCCATCCGTGGCGATCCCGGATTGCGACACCTGCATCGGGCCACAGGGCTAGTGCTTGCCGCCAGTCGCGCAAGGCGTGGACTGGTACGTGGACGCGCTATTGATCGTGCACTTGTAAACCGACGGCGCGGCCTCTGCGGACGTGCCGCAGGGATTGTTGGCGATGCGCTCGCCCGGCTTCGGGCAGCGGACTTCCACCGTCAGCGCGAACGCCATATCGCCTGCGTTCGTTTTGCTGATGCTGCTGAGGTCGGGCCTCTGGAAGACTCCGGACGCATCGAGCTTGTGCAGCATTTGCGACACCTGCTGCGAATTTTCGCCGACTCCATTGACCGCTACGCGCAGGCCCGACAGGTGCACGTCGCTGATGCGCACGCCCGAGGGCAACAGGGATTCCAGCGAATGCTTGACCGCAGACTGCGATGGCGTTGGCGCGGGATCTTCGGCGCGGGCTTGGCTGGACGAACCGAGTGAAATCGCCAGTGCGAGGCAGAGTGCAGCGAGCTTGTTCATTGGGTATGCCTTTGTCGTTTGCGAAGCAAGGGGTCGCCGTAGCCTGTCCCGGCTATCATCGAAACGAAGACTACAACGAGAGCGCCCGCCGACACATCACGCGGCTTGGCGCAACGTTCGCACCGCACTCCCAAACGACCTGGCGCAACCATGCCCTTCCTCGAACTCACCCTCCACTGCACCCAGTCCGACCACCCGCGCATCGAAGCCGCGCTCGAAGAACTCGGCGCGCTGTCGGTCACGCTGATGGACGCCGATGCGGCGACGCCCGACGAACGCGCGATCCTCGAACCCGGCGTCGGCGCGATGCCGTTGTGGGCGGCGCTGACGCTGGCCGCGCTGTTCGATGCGGACGCGAACCGCGATGCGCTGTTCCATGCGCTGGAAGCAATCGCGCCGGATATTGACCTCACGTCAGCGACATTCCGCGAAGTGGCCGATCAGGATTGGGTGCGCGCGTGGATGGACGATTATCCGCCGCTGCGTTTCGGCGCGTCGCTGTGGATCGTGCCATGGAACGCCGACACGCCGCTCGAGGCGCTGGCGCTCGGCGACGCGGCAACCATCGTCCGGCTCGATCCCGGCCTCGCGTTCGGCTCCGGCACCCACGCGACCACGGCGCTGTGTCTGGAATGGCTGGAATCGCTTGCCCAACAAGGCACTGGCCTGTGCGACAAGTCGGTGCTCGACGTCGGCTGCGGCTCGGGAATCCTGGCGATTGCCGCACTCAAACTCGGCGCGGCGCGCGCGGTCGGCATCGACAACGATCCGCAGGCGCTGCTCGCGAGTCACGACAACGCCGAACGCAACGAGGTCGTCGAACGCCTGTCCGTGTTCATGCCCGACAATGCGCCGGACGCGCTGTACGACGTGGTCGTCGCCAACATCCTCGCATCGGCGCTGGACGCACTCGCCGACGGCATTGCCGCGCGCGTGCGACCGGGTGGCCTGCTTGCGCTGTCGGGCATTCTCGATGGGCAGCAGGACGAATTGCTGGCGCGTTATGCACACTGGTTCGACGACCTGCGCGTGACCAAGTGCGAGGACTGGTTGCGCATCGATGGCATGCGGCGCAGCGAATCGCACCCAGGGTGCACAGTGCATCTGTGACCTCCACTTCAAGGGAAGGATGGTGTTTGTGCGGTGCTGACACACCATCCCCATCCCAGCCTTCCCCTTGAAGGGGAAGGAGTCGCGAGCAAAATCCACTACCAACTTTTCAATCAAGGTTTCACTCGGCTTCGCGTGGCGAAAAGCAATACACTCGCAAGTGCTCGGTTACTCTGATCCCTTCAACGCATGCAAACCCGCTGCCCGCAGTGCCAGACGATTGCTCCGCTGGAAGCCGACCGCCGCGGTGGCGACGCGGGGGCATTCGTCTGCGCAAGCTGCGGCGCCACGTTCGACGCCTACGCGCATCTGACCGACGCGCTACCAGCCACCGCTGCCGCCGCTATCGAGACCAGCGCCGCGAAGCCGCCCGAAGACCAGGGCGAGTTGTTCAAGCGCCTGCGTCCGGTCGCTGCGCACGCGCCGCGTTTCGCGCGCGAACGCATGCGCATCGCACGACCGCCGCAGTGGCGCTGGTGGCTGGCGAGCTTCGGGCTGCTCGTATTGCTGCTGGCGATTTATCCGATCGCCGATCGCGAAGAACTCGCGCGCAACGCGGAGTGGCGGCCGACCCTGCAGACCGTGTGCAACACGCTCGGCTGCACGCTGCCGCCGTGGAACGACGCCACCGCGTTCGAGGTCACTGCGCGCGAAGTGGGGCCGCATCCATCGGCGCAAGGCGCGCTGCTGATTACCTTCACGTTCCACAACAAGGCGGCGTTCGCGCAGGCGTGGCCGCTCCTGGAGCTGACGTTCTCCGACGTCAACGGTCGCCAACTCGGATTACGCCGATTCAAGCCGCAGGAATATCTCGGCGGTGCGCCGAAATCGCCGTTGATCGCAGCCGACCAATCGGTGAGCGCAACGCTGGAGATCGTCAATCCAGGGCGCGAAGCGGTCGCGTACAACTTCGAGTTTCGCTGAACGCCGCATTGCGCAAAGTGTGACGTGCGACACATGGAAAATGCTTGCGTACGCATCGGCGAACAGGAGTAAACTTCATCCCCCTGTCGAGCACGACGCCGTCGCACGCAGTGCCAGTTTTCTGGCGACGGATCCGGCACGGAAGCCTGCTTCAACGCAACGAAACCAGCCCTACCCCCGGAGTGCTGCCCCAAGTGAACGCCGTCCATGCACTGCGCGAGAGCGGTTCCGCCGCCTCCGCTTCGGCCCAGCCGTCTTTGCGCGAATGCGTCTCGCGTGTCGTGCGTCGCTATCTGAAGGATCTCGGCGATCATCCCGCCGAAGACCTGCATGCGCTGGTCCTGCAGGAAGTCGAAGCGCCGCTGTTCGCCGAAGTGCTGCGCCACTGCGACGGCAACCAGAGCCGCGCCGCCGCCGCGCTCGGCATCAACCGCAGCACGCTGCGCAAGAAGCTCAAGCAATACGGCCTTTGAGCCGAATCCTTACATCATCTTCGTTCGTCATCCCGGCGGCTTGCGAGCCAGCATAAAGTCGCCGCATTGAGCAGCCGCTATAATTCGCGCCTCGCTTTCCGGGGTTGCCGATGTCCTCTTCCGATTCCTCCGCGCGCCAACGTGTGCGCCGCGCACTGCTTTCCGTTTCCGACAAGACCGGCGTGATCGAACTGGCGCGCGCGCTGCATGCGCATGGCGTCGAACTGCTATCCACCGGCGGCACCGCCAAGGCTTTGCGCGACGCAGGCATCGCGGTGCGCGACGTCAGCGATGTCACCGGCTTCCCCGAGATCATGGACGGTCGCGTCAAGACCCTGCATCCGTCGATCCACGGCGGCCTGCTCGGCCGCGACGGCACCGACGACGCGGTGATGGCGCAGCACGGCATCGCGCCGATCGACCTGCTGGTGGTGAACCTGTATCCGTTCGAGGCGACTGTCGCCCAACCCGATTGCACCTACGAGGATGCTGTCGAGAACATCGACATCGGCGGCCCGGCGATGCTGCGCGCGGCGGCGAAGAACCATGCGCGCGTCGCGGTGGTGGTCGATCCGGCCGACTATGCGGCGCTGCTCGAAGCTGTCGCGCAAGGCGGCACCGATGACGCGCAGCGTCGTGCGTTCGCGGCAAAGGCCTACGCGCATACCGCGCACTACGACGGTCGCATCGCGGAATGGCTAGGAGCGCGCGCCGGGCAGGATGCCCAAGTGTCGCGGGAGGCAGGGATGCCGGAAGCGACCGCGACCCATCCTGAACAACCCGAAGCGTGGCCGCGCACGATGCATCTGTCTCTAAGCCTCGCCACGGCGTTGCGCTACGGCGAGAACCCGCACCAATCCGGCGCGCTCTACGTCGAGAAGAACGCGCCGCAGAACGGCATCGTCGCGACGGCGCGCTTCCTGCAGGGCAAGGAACTCAGCTACAACAACCTCGCCGACGCCGACGCCGCGCTCGAATGCGTCAAGGCCTTCGACGCGCCCACCTGCGTGATCGTCAAGCACGCGAACCCCTGCGGCGTCGCTGTCGCGGCGAGCATCCTCGACGCCTACGACCGCGCGTATGCGACCGATCCGACCTCGGCGTTCGGCGGGATCATTGCGTTCAACCGTCCGCTCGACGCGGCGACCGCGAAAGAAATCGCGAAGCGCCAGTTCGTCGAGGTCGTGATCGCGCCGGAAATCGATGCCGGTGCGCTCGCCGCGTTCGCGAAAAAGCCGAACGTGCGCGTCATGGCCTGCGGCGCGCTCGATTCCGCACATGGTTCGACAGGCTCACCACGAACGGAATCTTTATCGTCGAATCCATCCAGTTCCGTTCATGGTGAGCCTGTCGACCCACACCAGTCCGTTCATGGTGAGCCCGTCGAACCACAACGGGCGCAACAGGACTTCAAGCGCATCGCCGGCGGCTTGCTCGTGCAGGACGCGGACAGCGACGCGCTGACCGCAGCCGATTTGAAGATCGTCAGCAAACGCGCACCGAACGACGGCGAACTCGCCGACCTGCTGTTCGCCTGGAAGGTCGCGATGCACGTCAAGTCCAACGCGATCGTCTATGCGAAGGACTCGCGCACGATCGGTATCGGCGCCGGCCAGATGAGCCGCGTGGTCAGCGCGAAGATCGCCGCACTCAAGGCCGAGGAAGCGGGTCTCGTGGTTCCCGGCTCGGTGATGGCGAGCGATGCCTTCTTCCCGTTCCGCGACGGCCTCGACGCCGCCGGCGCCGCCGGCATCCGCGCGGTGATCCAGCCCGGTGGCTCGATGCGCGACGCCGAAGTCATTGCCGCGGCCGACGAGCACGATATCGCGATGGTGTTCACCGGCAGGCGGCATTTCAGGCATTGAGTTTTAGCCTTCTCCCACCGGGGTGAAGAGGATCGTTTGCGAACCATTGGTTCGCGCGACAATGAACGCCTGAGTGCTATGCGCGAAGGCCGGGGCGCGAAGCGAGGTGCCCGAAGGGCGGATGAGGGGCGTTGGTGCAGCGATAACCAAACTGTCTCGCTTCGTCGCCCCTCACCCCAACCCCTCTCCCGAGGGGAGAGGGACTTCAAATCACTGAAACAATCCATTGGTACTTCGATAGAGCGATCATGACAAGCAAGAGGCATCACTGATGAAAGTCTTGGTCATTGGCTCCGGCGGCCGCGAACACGCGCTGGCGTGGAAGCTCGCGCAATCGCCGCGCATCAGCGAAGTCCTCGTCGCGCCCGGCAATGCCGGCACCGCGACCGAAGTGAAGTGCCGCAACGTGGCGGTGTCGGCGACGGATCTCGACGCGCTGCTGAACCTGGTCGAGACCGAAGGCGTCGGTGTCACCATCGTCGGCCCCGAAGGGCCGCTGGTGGCCGGAGTCGTCGATCGCTTCCGCGCCGCGGGCCAGCGGATCTTCGGGCCGACCGCCACCGCTGCGCAGCTTGAAGGCAGCAAGGCGTTTGCGAAGGATTTCCTCGCCCGCCACGGCATCCCGACCGCGCACTACGCGGTATTCACCGAACTCGATCCCGCGCTCGCGTACCTGCAGCAGGTCGGCGCTCCGATCGTGGTGAAAGCCGATGGCCTCGCCGCGGGCAAGGGCGTGATCGTCGCGATGACACTCGCCGAAGCCGAAGACGCCGTGCGCGACATGCTCGCCGGCAACGCATTCGGCGATGCGGGATCGCGCGTGGTGATCGAGGAATTCCTCGACGGCGAGGAAGCCAGCTTCATCTCGATGGTCGATGGCGTCACCGCGCTGCCGATGGCGACCTCGCAGGACCACAAGCGCGTGCACGATGGCGACACCGGCCCGAACACTGGCGGCATGGGCGCCTATTCGCCCGCGCCGGTTGTCACGCCAGAAGTCCATGCGCGCGTGATGCGCGAAATCGTCGAACCGACCGTGCGCGGCATGATCGCCGACGGCGTCCCGTTCACCGGATTCCTCTACGCAGGACTCATGATCGACACCGCCGGCATACCGAAGGTGATCGAGTTCAACGTCCGCTTCGGCGACCCGGAAACGCAGCCGGTGATGCTGCGGCTCGAGTCCGACCTGCTAGACCTCGTCGAAGCCGCGATCGACGGCAAGCTGCACGCGACCGAAGCGCAATGGAACCCGCGCCCGTCGCTCGGCGTGGTGATGGCGGCGGCGAACTACCCGGACGCGCCGAGAACCGGCGATGTGATCTCCGGCCTTGACGCACTGCAACCATCAGGCGCGAAAGTCTTCCAGGCCGGCACCAAACTCGACGCGGACGGCAACATCGTCACCGCTGGCGGGCGCGTGCTGTGCGTGTGCGCGCTCGGCGACAGCGTGGCCGATGCGCAGCGCAGCGCCTACGAAGCCATCGCGATGATTTCCTGGGACGGCGAGTTCCACCGCACCGATATCGGCTGGCGGGCCATCGCTCGCGAGCAGGCCTGAACCCGCGCGATTGCTTGCGTTCCGACGAAGGTATAACCTTCGTTATAACCTCCTGCCGCGAGTCCGCCATGAAACTGAAAATCACCGCCATCGGCAATTCCGCTGGCGTCATCCTGCCTAAGGAACTGCTGGCACGCCTGCGCGTGGACAAGGGCGATGAGTTGTATGCCGTCGAGACCCCGGACGGCGTCCGCCTGACCACGTACGATCCGGTCTTCGCCGCACAGATGGAGGTGGCTGAGAAGGTCATGCGCGAAGACCGCGCGCTGCTGCGCAAGCTGGCGCAGTAGGCCGCGGCCATGATCATCTGGATCCAGCGCGCGCTCGCCCTGGCCATCCACGAGCGGCAAATGGCCGAGCACGGCGGCGGTAACGGCGTGCGCGACGAAGGCCTGCTCGAATCAGCGCTGGCGCGGCCGCAGCAGTTGCATACCTACGGCGACCCTCCACCCGATCTGGCCGACCTCGCCGCGAGCCTCGCTTTCGGACTCGCGCGCAATCATCCCTTCGTGGATGGCAACAAGCGCACGGCGCACGTCTGCTATCGCGTCTTTCTCGCGCTCAACGATGCGCAACTCGTTGCGGGCGAGGAAGAAAAGTACTTGCAGATGCTCACGCTTGCCGAAGGCAGCCTCTCCGAAGCCGACTTCGCCGCCTGGCTTCGCCCGCGGCTGCGGCTGGAATCGGACCGTGCCGTGCACGAGCCGAAGACGCGCTATCGCCGAGCGCGTTGATTCCAGCCTGAGCTCTCGCTGGCGGGTGGCTCAGGGCGATGACCAGTTCTCCCACGAGTTCGCGCCGCATGGACGGCTCAGCCGTTGGCCTTTACCCAAGCGATAGCCTGATCGCGATGTGCCGGCCTACCCGGCTGGGGTCTTGCCACTTCCGAGTTCATCGATGAGCTCGCGAACCAGCTTGCGTTGTTCCGGCTTGAGTAGCAGATAAGCAGCCAGCATCCGGTGATCCTGCGCGCGCAGGGTCTCCAGCGATTCCGATGCCTGATCGCGGACACCGAACCTGCCCGTTTCTCCAAACAGCAGATGACACGCACTCACGCCGACCACGCGCGCGATCGTCTGGATCTTCTCTGGATCGGGCAGCGCCTCGCCCTTGAGCCAACGCGATGCCGTCTGGAACGTCACCGCGCTACCGCGATGTTCGAGGTTGAACTGCATGACCAGCACCGATGGCTTCGATTCGAAGCCCGCAGTCTGCATCGCCTGCTTGAGGCGCTTCGCGAATTGTTTCCGGAGCTCGGCCATGGCTTCGCAAGGTACGGCCGACGCCACCTCACTTGTTCACGTTATAAGTTCATAATCATTCACTTATTAGGTGAATCATTGTGGGCGCACCATGGCCAAGTCGTTGCTGGAGCAGTTGCCGAAGATCGTCGCCGAGGGAAAGGCGCAGGCCGAGCGCATCCTGGAAGGACTTGAGGGCCGCCATCGCGTCGGCCTGCAGACGCGCGAATGGGTGCTGCCGTCGAAGGACACGCGCGACAGCGACTGGATCGCGGCGTCGGTGCGGCAATCGGCATTGGCGTCGGTGCAGAACGAAATGTTCGGCGCGGTGCAGCCGTCGCTCAGCGATGCCGCTACATCGACGCCGTGGACCAATCGGTTGATCTACGGCGACAACCTGCTCGCGATGGCCGCGTTGCTGGCCGGTGACGAGCACACGCCGAGCCTGCGCGGCAAGGTGGATCTGATCTACATCGATCCACCGTTCGACTCGAAGGCCGACTACCGCACCAAGGTGTCGCTGCCAGGCGTCGAACTCGAACAGCGCCCGACCGTGATCGAGCAATTTGCGTATTCCGACACGTGGTCGGATGGCACCGCGTCGTACCTCGCGATGATCGTGCCGCGATTGATTCTGATGCGCGAGCTATTGAGTGAGACGGGCTCGATCTATGTGCATCTGGATTGGCATGTCGGGCATTACGTTAAGGTCGTCATGGACGAAATTTTCGGCAAGGAGAATTTCAGGAATGACATCTCTTGGATTCGATCAGCCTCGCACAACGACACGACGGGAAAGTACGGAATCACAAAAGACTCGATTTTCTTCTACACAAAATCGAGCAACTATAAATTCGCAAAGCAATACCTGCCATATTCACAAGAATACATCAACGCGGAATGGAACCTCGCGCCTTCTGGTCGCTTCTGGAAGTCGGAGAACATGCTTGATCCCCAAAATAAGATGCAGCTACACGATTTCCATGGCACGCAAGCCCGCTGGCGTACGAGCCCGGAAAAGATGGAAGCCTTGTGGAACGCCGAGCAGACGGAAGTTCCAAACAGTCGCGGACGAATCAAGCTTGGGCAAAAAGGTCTGCCGATAAAACGCTGCAAGATCGTTTTCCTCGACGAACTTCCTGGCGTTCCATTGAGTGATAGTTGGAGCGATATTTCGTATATTGCGGGCGGCTCCGGCCAAAGCGTCAACTATGCAACCCAGAAGCCTGAGAAGCTTCTGGAGCGGATCATCGCTACGTCTAGCCCTGACGATGGTCTTGTTGCAGATTTCAACGGCGGCTCTGGAACCACTGCTGCGGTCGCTGAAAGACTTGGCCGCCGCTGGGTCACAAGTGAAATTGGAAAGCCCGCTTGCATGATCATGCGCAAGCGTCTGATCGATCAGGGTGCGAAGCCGTTCCTGTACCAAGCGATCGGCGACTACCAGGTTGAGGCCGCGAAATCGGCGATGGGGCGCAGTTTCCGCATTGGCGACCTGTCCGCGATCGTGTTGTCGCTGTATGGCGCGCTGCCGCTGCAACCCGAAGACAACCCGCTGCGCAATCTCGGCGCGGTCGTGTTCGGTGGCAAGAAAACGCTAGTGCTCGTCGATTCGCCGAACAAGATGACCGGCGATGCGACGCTGCGCAAGGCGATCGCGCAGCGCGACAACCTGCTCGGCGGCTGGGATCGCGTGGTCGTGCTCGGCTGGAACTTCGAGCCTTCGATCGGCGAGAGCATTACCGCGCTCAACGATCCGCGCCTCGAAGTGCTGGTGATCCCGCCCGACCTGCTCGACCGCCTCAAGAAGAAAGGCGGCATTGAAAAGCTGCGCGGTCAGGTGCGGTTCTCCAGCCTGCAGTACCTCACGATCAAGCAGATCAAACGCATTCCCTCACCCCAACCCTCTCCCGCAAGCGGGAGAGGGAGCGGAGCGGAGGCCGCAAGCGGGCGAGGGAGTGAAGAGCGCATCCATGTGGCGCTCGACAACTACGTGCTGCTGTCGCCCGAAGCGATCAACCTCGACGACGAGAACCGCAAGAAGCTGCTCAAGGTCATGAACGCCGAGCCGCTGGCGCTGATCGAGTACTGGGCGGTCGATCCGGACTACGACGGCCACGTGTTCCGCTCCGTCTGGCAGGACTACCGCGGCAACACCGCAAACGATGACGACCCGCTGCGCGTGGTCACGCGTGCCGAGTTCAGCGTGCCCCATAAAGCCGGTGCGCGTCGCATCTGCGTCCGCGCCGTGGACGTGTTCGGCTTCGAGGCGGAAGTGGTGCAGGTCGTAGCGGAGACATCGCGATGAACGGCACGTCCCACTTACTTGCTAGTCGCCACCTTGTGCGCGATCTCCTGCTTGCTCTGCCGCAGCAATGCGATTTCGGATGGTTTCAGCATCCGGGGTGCGGGCGATGTACCGAGCTTCCGATTCAGTGAGCGCGTCGAAGGCGTGACCGAATCGCTCTTGCCACCACTCTTCGAGTTCTTTGCCATGTCGAGTCCTCACCTCATCGAGACGTTCGCGGGTCAGCCGCAATCGGGCGGAATACGGCTTTCCGGTCAGCGCAACCGCTCCCAGCACATTACCACCGCTGGTTTCGATGTGGCCACGCAAGTTCGCCAAGGTGCCGCCCATGCCGATGAAATCGTCGACCATGACGTAATCCGCACCGGCCTCGATCGGGCCAGCGAATGCAGCTTGTCGGGCGAGGCGCGAGAATCCGTCCGCGCCGGTGTGGGAGACAATATTGGTCTGCACCACGCCGTCATCCACGGGCCAGTCGAGACGCGCTCCAAGCACGTCGGCCAGCACTTCGGGAATGGCGTTCACACCGCCCCGTTCATAGGCGTGGGCGCTGACCAGGACGGCTCCCCGATCGCCAACGATGGCACGAAGGCCATCGAGCTGGGCAGGGTTGAAGACGGCCAATACGAGCTCCAACGCAGCCGCCGCATCGCCGTTCTTCGCGGCGGCATAGGCGGGATGCTGCTTCACCGAGGACTCGTCGGCCTGAATCAGCACATCGGCAAATTCTTTCCAGGGCACGCGTGGCGGTTTCATTCCGATCTGCTTGTGGGCCATCGACAGGTGAATGTATGCCCGAGCTTGAACTAGCAGCAAGCCTCACGCGCAGGACCGAACAACTCTGTGTCGGCCTTGAACACGGTATCGCGGATATCCAGGAAATGGTCACGCCAGTGACCGCCGAACTGTTGCGCTGGTGGTTCGGCGAGGATGCGTGCCAGTCGCGCAGCTTCAATTTCCACCCGGGCCAGCGGCAGGCGATCCTCAATGTGATCGTCGCGCATGAGGTACTGAATAGCCCCGATCTCACCGACCTGTACCGGCAGGTTTGCGCGGACGCCTTGCTTGCCGGCACGCGCCTGACCGAGATCGGACAAGACAAGCACGCGCACCCGAAGTATTGCCTGAAGATGGCGACCGGCACCGGCAAGACCTGGGTGCTGCAGGCGCTGCTGATCTGGCAATTGCTCAACAAGACCGCGGCGCTGGACGCGGGCCGCGACGACCCGCGCTTCACGCGGCGCTTCCTGATCGTCGCGCCGGGATTGATCGTCTATGAGCGGCTGCTCGATGCGTTCCTCGGCAAGGAGCGTGAGGACAAGGGTCGCGATTTCGCACGTTCCGACATCGCCGCGTATGCCGACCTGTTCATGCCGCCCGCGCGACGCGAGCGCATCCAGCAATTCGTGCGCGGCAACGTCTGCCAGAAAAACGAGATCGGGCTGAAGGCGACCGGCAACGGCATGATCGCGATCACCAACTGGCATTTGCTGGTGGATGCCGAGGAAGAACAGGAAGAATTCGAGGAGGATGATGTCATCGATGCGCCAGCAATGGCCGCCGAGCCGAACGTGATCGCATCGCGGGTGTTGCCGTTGACGCCCGGTCGGGCGACCGGCAACAGCCTTGACGTGCTCGACCGACGCTGGGCGCGCGGCAATGTGTTGGCCTACCTCGCCGACCTGCCCGACCTGATGGTGTTCAACGATGAAGCGCACCACATCCATGAGTTGAAAAAAGAAGGCGAGATTACCGAGGTCGAGTGGCAGAAGAGTCTGTCTCGGATCGCCGATGGAAAGGGTCGGCGTTTCGTGCAGATGGATTTCTCGGCCACGCCTTACAACGATGTCGGCGGCGGCAAGAACAGGCGCAAGGTTTATTTCCCCCACATCGTGGTGGATTTTGACCTGAAGGCAGCGATGCGACTGGGCCTGGTGAAATCGCTGGTGCTGGACAAGCGCAAGGAGATCGGCGCGCTGCCATTGGAGTTCAAGGCCGAACGCGACGAGAGCGGCAACGTCACCCTGTCGGAAGGACAGCGGGTGATGCTGAGCGCAGGCCTGCAGAAGCTGCGCAAGCTCGAAGCGGACTTCGCGCGCATCGATCCGCAGCGTCGCCCAAAGATGCTGGTGGTTTGCGAGGACACGTCGGTCTCGCCAAAGGTCGCCGAGTTCCTGCGCGACCAGGGTCTGCATGACGACGATGTGCTGACCGTCGATTCCGGCCGGAAGGCCGAACTCGGCGAAAAGGATTGGGTGCCGTTGCGGCAGAAATTGTTCAACATCGACAGGCATGCGCAACCGCGCGTGATCGTCAGCGTGCTGATGCTGCGCGAGGGATTCGACGTCAACAACATCTGTGTGATCGTGCCGCTGCGTTCGAGCCAGGCGCAGATCCTGCTGGAACAGACCATCGGTCGCGGCCTGCGATTGATGTGGCGCGACCAGGAGTATCTGGACATCAAGCGCGAGAATCGCGAGCACATCAATCGCGGCGAGGAACCCGGCTCGCTGATCGACATCCTGTCCATCGTCGAGCATCCGGCATTCCAGAGTTTCTACGACGAGTTGATGGCAGAAGGTCTGGTCGGTACGACCGGAGACGATGAAGAAGGCAGCAGCACCGGCGATCTAATCGCGTCGGAATTGCGCGATGGCTTCGAGAAGTACGACTTTGCGATTCCGTTCATCTTGCGCGAAGCCGACGAAACCATCGACCACCTCCCGATCGATATCGCAGCGTTGCAACCCTTCGGCGCGATGACGCGCGTGCAATTGAGCGCGCTGCTCGGCAAGGGCGATACGTTCACGTCGCAAGACCTGCAAAGCAGCACCTTGTTCGGCGACTACCGCGTCGATGGCGCGGTGATGAACGTCAATGGCTACAACGAATTCCTGTCCCGGCTGACGCGGCGCATCGGCCAGGCCCTGAGCCAGCCTCTGCCCAAGGGCAACCGCGTCGCCGAGCATCTCGCGATGCCGTACTTGCAGGTCAACACTGCGGCGCTCGCGACCGCGCTGGACGACTACATCCGCGAGCACCTGTTCCGTGAGACATTCGAGCCCTTCGTGGACGAAGGCTGGCGTCTCCTGCTGTTGCAACCCGTCGTCGATCACATCGTCAAGGTGGTCGGCCTCGCTCTCGTGCGTGCCGAAGATCACACGACGCACGGCGAGACCGAAGTGCGGCATCGCCGGTTGTCGGAAGTCCCGAAGCTGATGGTGCGCGAGAGCGCGTCGCTGATCGTGGACAAATGCATCTACGAGCGCCTGCCGTACCCGACACGCAGCGGTGGACTTGAGCGCGCCTTCATCGAATGGGCGGGAGCCGATACCAGCATCGAGGCGTTCTGCAAGATCAGCGAGAACCGCCACGACTTCGCACGCCTGCGCTATGTCAAGGACGACGGTCTGCCGGCGTTCTACTTTCCAGATTTCATGGCGCGCACCGCCGATGGCATCTACCTTGCCGAAACCAAGGCGCAGCAGCAGGTTAACCACGCCAACGTGCAGCGCAAACTGAAAGCCGCTGCGGCATGGTGCGAACGCATCAACAGCCTTCCGTCCGAGCAGCGTGGCGATCGGATTTGGTACTACGCGCTGGTCGGCGAGTTGTCGTTTTGGGACTGGAAGGAGAAAGGTGCGCGACTCGGCGAACTGCTCGCATTCGCGCGTTCACGCCCGGCATTGCGGGCGGATGCGCAGGGCGACCTTGCGCTGCCGGATTAGCCTTCCGTAGTCCGGGTGGAGCGCAGCGATACCCTGGGGGTCGATCCGTGCGACGTCGAAATCCCGGCTGTCCCCGGGATCAAAGTCCGGGCCCCACCCGGGCTACACTCTTCGCGCTAGCCGCGAGGGGAACAAGCGCATGTCAGGCCACAGCCAGTTCGCACTGCTCAGGGAGCGTCGCTTCCTGCCGTTCTTCCTGACTCAGTCGCTTGGGGCGTTCAACGACAACGTGTTCCGCAACGCGACGCTGGCGCTGATCGCGTTCCAGATGGGGTTGAGCAGCAAACAGGTCGGTTGGTACACGAACTTTGCGCCGGCATTGTTCATCCTGCCGTTCTTCCTGTTCTCGGCGACCGCCGGGCAGATCGCGGAAAAATACGAAAAAACCCGCATCATCCGAGCGGTCAAGATCTTCGAGATCGTGGTGATGTCGGTCGCGGCGTATGGCTTCTACGCCCATCACGCGAGCCTGCTGATGGTCGTGCTGTTCCTGATGGGCCTGCATTCGACAGTGTTCGGGCCGATCAAGTATTCGATCCTGCCGCAGGCTCTGCATGCGCAGGAACTGGTGGGAGGCAACGGCCTTGTCGAGACTGGGACCGCGCTCGCGATCCTGTTCGGGATGATGCTCGGGATGAGCCTGATGGACGTCTCCGGTAACGGCCCGTTGCTGGCGTCGATCGCGGTGCTGGTGATCGCGCTGGTCGGCTATGCGACGTCGCGCGCCATTCCGGAGGCACCGGCGACATCGCCCGGCTTGAAGATCAATTTCAACCCGTTCACCGAGAGCTGGCGCACCGTCCTCCTGTGCACGAAACAGAAGGCGGTGTTCAACTCGGTGCTCGGAATTTCATGGTTCTGGTTCTTCGGGACGGCGCTGACATCGCAATTTCCCGACTATGCGAAGGACTATCTGGGTGGCGGCCTGAGCCTGAACATCCTGGCGCTCGGCGTGTTCTCGATGGGTACCGGCATCGGCTCGCTGCTTTGCGAAAAGCTCTCCGGGCGCTCGGTGGAAATCGGTCTCGTACCGCTGGGCGCGTTCGGAATCAGCGCTGCCACGATCGACCTTTATTTCGCACGTTCCGGCCATGCCCCTGCAAGCGGGCTGGTCGTTGCGAGCTTCCTTGCGTCGCACGGAAGCTGGCGCATCCTGCTCGACCTCGCACTGATCGGCGTCTTTGGCGGCTTCTTCCTGGTGCCGCTGTTCGCGCTGGTGCAGAACCGCACTCCGCGCAGCGAGCTCTCGCGCGTGATTGCGGGCAACAACATCGTCAATGCGGCGTTCATCGTTGCCGCAGCCGTTTGCGGCATCGCCTTGCAGCAGTCGGGATTCCACGTGCTGGGCCAGTGGATCCCGATGCCCGATCTCACGATCCCGCAGTTCTTCCTTGTGATCGCCGTGCTCAACGCCGTCGTCGCGATCTACATCTTCACCCTCGTCCCCGAATTCCTGATGCGCTTCCTGAGCTGGGCGTTGATGAGGGCGATGTACCGGCTGCACGTGAGCGGCGTCGAAAACATTCCCGACGAGGGCGCTGCCTTGCTGGTGTGCAACCACGTCAGCTATCTCGACGCGTTGTTGATCGGCGGTGCGGTGCCGCGGCCGGCGCGCTTCGTGATGTATTACAAGATCTTCAACACGCCGGGCGCTGGCTGGGTGTTCAAGGCCGCGCGCGCTATCCCGATCGCCGGTGCGCGCGAGGATGCCGCGTTGATGGAGAAAGCCTTCGACGATGTCGATGCCGCATTGGCTGCGGGCGAACTGGTCTGCATCTTCCCCGAGGGCGCGCTGACCAAGGATGGAGAGATCGCGGCGTTCAAGGGCGGGGTTGAACGCATCCTCGCGCGCCGGCCTGTCCCGGTCGTTCCGCTGGCGTTGCGCGGGATGTGGATCAGCATGTGGAGCTATCGCAACAGCAAGCTGCGCCAGTTGCGTATGCCGCGACGGTTTCGCGCGCATGTCGAATTGATCGTCGGCGCACCAGTCGCAGGCGAGCAGGCCAGCGCGGCAATGCTTGAGGCGACCGTGCGCGATTTGCGCGGAGACGCTGCGTAACGTCAGCCCGGGAAAGCACTGCTGCTTGACGCTGCGCAAAAGTCGCGGCGGGCGACATCGCCGGCGCGCAGGCAGCCTCGCGCAATGCCGCGACCTGGTGCTGGGTATCGGCGGGCGTCGGGTTGGTGAGCGGTGTGCTGTATTTCTTTTTCGTCATCGGCTCGTTGGCGCAACGCCACTATTGATCGCCAGGGATGAATGCCATCGCGCGATTGCGCAGTGTTTCAACGCGATGGTTGCCGCTCACGGGGTTGATCGCTGGCGGAACGGTCAGCGCCCTGGTGTTGGCGCGCGCGAATCCCTACGCCGCGCGCAGTCTGCTGCCATCCTGTTCGTTCCACGCATTGACCGGCTTGTAGTGCCCGGTTTGCGGCAGCACACGATATCTGTATTCACTGCTGCACGGGGATGCGGTGCAGGCGCTGGCGATGAATCCGCTGCTGGTGATCGCGTTGCCGTTCGTATTGCTGATGGCGCTGCACAGTGCAAGCTGGCGTCCACGTGCGCTGGATCCGCTGGTGCGCGTGATCGGCAACCCGACGCTGTGGCTGGTCGTGCTGGTCGGATTCGGCGTACTGCGCAACTTGCCGTTCGTACCATTCAACGCGCTTGCGCCCGGGTGACCGCAACGGGTCGAACCTGCGGCGCTAGAGGAAGCGCGCGACCACAAACAACGCAAGCACCGCGAGCCACAGCAGCAACATGCGCCAGATCAGGCTCATCGCGTCGCGCAATTCGAGCAGCGCGGGCGTCGCGGCCATCGCGTTGCCATCGGACACATCGGTATCGTCGTCGGCGATTTCGATATCCACGCTCGCGCGCGCGGCCGCGCCGAGGAAGCCGGTATCCAGTCTCACGCCGCCAGCGTGCCAGTCGCGCCATGCGCCGAACACGGCATCGAAATTCGCTGCCAGTGCGAGCGCGAGCGTCATCAGTTGCGCGACCGGCCATTCGAGCACCGCGAGCAGCCAGCGTGCGGCTTCGCGCTGTGCGGTCGGCGCATCGGCATGCGCTGGATCGCTGCCGAGCAAGGCACCGATGCGATACAACAACGCGCCAGCCGGGCCAAGCAGAAGAAACCAGAGCAGGGGTCCGAACCAGCGGCGCATTGCACCGGTGAACACGCCATCGATCAACGCATATCCGTCCAGGCTGCGGCCATCCGTTACGGCGTCGGCTGCCAGCAGGCTCGCCGCGGCATCGCGCTTGCGTTCGGCATCCGGCGCATCGACGATCGCATCGACATCCAGATCCAGATCGCGCGGGCCCCAGCAATAGAACAGCAGCAGCGTCGCAAACACGAATCCGGGGATGCCCCACAACGACTGCCGCAGCGCGAGTTGCAGCAAGCCGACCAACAACACCGGCAAGCCGACCACCAGCAGCAATCCGGCACGGCCATTCAACGCGCTGTCGGCATCCGCCGACAAGCCGCCGACGTAGCGACGCCAATCCACGAGCCAGTCGAATCGCCGCAGCGCAGTCAGCGATTGCATCGCATGGCCTGCGATCAGCACGGCAACGACGGCGATCAGGGCTGCGGACATGGATGGCGCTCGGAATGCATGCGTTCGATTCTAACTCCGTTGTCGCTCCGCCCGTCGCGATCCGCTCAACCCTGACCTGCATCGGCACGCGCCAGCCAGCGCCGGATCAGCCAGCTCGAAATCGACAAGCGTGGCGACAGCAGCAATTCGCCGGCAGCAACGGCAGCATGGATTTCGGCGGCGGTAAACCAGCGCGCATCTTCGAGTTCGCCGCCGAAGCGCGGTTGCTCGCCGTCGGCCTCGGCCTCGAAACCGACCATCAGGTTGGCCGGAAACGGCCACGGCTGCGAGCCTGCGTAACTGCACGCGCGCACGTGCAATCCGGTTTCTTCGAGCACTTCGCGCACCACGGCGTCTTCGAGGCGTTCGCCTGGTTCGAGGAAGCCGGCAATCACCGAGTAGCGTTTCGGAGGCCAGGCGGCCTGGCGTCCAAGCAGCAGGCGTTCGCCATCGGTGATCGAAACGATGATCGCGGTATCGGTACGCGGATAGTGCTCAGTACCGCAACCCGTGCAACGCGCTGCATGCCCGGCGCGGATGGGTTGCAGTGGCGCGCCGCAGCGACCGCAGAATGCGTGCGTCGCATGCCAGTGCAGCAGGGCGCGTGCGTGCGCGTAGAGTCCTGCTTCGAGCGCGGACAAGGTCAGTGCAGCGGCGCGCAGGTCGACGCGTCCGACATCGGCCGCGTGGGTTGCATGCAACCGCAACGCGAACCAGCCACGGCCTTCGTGCAGCGCGAGGAACACCGCGTCGTCCGGCAGTCGCGGCGCGACCTCGGTACCACGCGGCAGCCACAAGGACGCGTCGGATGTCGCGACCGCGTGGCCATCCCCGTCGAGCAGCAGGACACCGGCATCGGCCCAGAGCGCATGCAGGGCATCGCGATCATCGCGCAGATGGTCGGCGCGATCCGGCGTCGGAGCGGCGAAACCGTAATCGGCAGGAAGATCAGTCATGGCTGCGAAGACTCCACCCGCCATCCACGGTCACGCCGTGAACGAGCTGCCGCAGCCGCATGTGGTCTTGGCGTTCGGATTGCGGATCGTGAACTGCGCGCCGTTCAGGCTTTCGCTGTAGTCGACTTCCGCGCCCATCAGGTATTGCAGGCTCAACGGATCGACCAGCAAGGTCACGCCGTCCTTGAGCACCGCGAGATCGTCCTCGGACTGTTCCTCGTCGAAACTGAAGCCGTACTGGAAACCCGAACAGCCGCCGCCGCTGATGTACACGCGCAGCTTGAGCTCGGCATTGCCTTCCTCGCGGACCAGTTCGGCGACCTTGTGCGCGGCCGCACTGGTGAACACGAGCGGCGCGTCGAGTTGCTGGTAATTTGTTTGCACAGCGAGCTTGTGCGAAGCGGACGGATGCATGGCGAGCATGTCGGACATGCCATCAGGATGGGGGGTGTGGCGCGATTGTTCAAGCTGGATAGCTGGGAATGGTGAATGGTGAACGGCAACAAGCGAACAGCGCCCGAGTAAAGACCGCACTAAGTTGCTTCGTCTGTTCCCTGTTCCTTGTTCCCTGTTCCTTGTTCCCTGTTCCCTGTTCCCTGTTCCCTGTTCCTTGTTCCCAGCCTCACTGCGCCTTGCCGCCACCAGCCGCAGCTGGCTCGCCGCTGAGCGCATCGCTCCAGGGGAACGCCTGCTGGATCGTGGTGTTCTCCGAGCGCAGGAAGACCCGCACCCGATGTGGGGTAAAACCCGGCGGCAGCATCACGCTGCTTTCGACCTTCTGGAAATAGCGGAACTCGAACGGCTGCGCCGGTGCGTCGGGCTTCTGCATCAGGTCGGTCCATTGCAGGGTCTGCAACTTGCCGGCCTTTGCGCCCTCGATCTGCAAGGTCAGGTCACCTTGGCTGATCTTGCCGCGGTTGAGGTTTTGCGTCAGCGTGGTCGCAAAATGCCAGGTGCCGTTGGCGTTCTGGTCCATCTTGACGCTGTGCACCGACAGCCCACGTCGTTGCCCGCTGGTACCGACCAGACGTTCGTAAAATGCGACATCGGCGCGCAGCGCGGACACCTCTTCGTCGCGCTCGGACAGGCTGGTCTGGAGTTCCTGGTTCGCGGCGCGGCTGATGTCGTCGGAACGCTTGAGCGTGGTGACGCGCTGTTGCAGGTCGCCGAGTTGTTTGGCCTGCGCGTGCCATTGCGCGTTCTCGGCGGTCAATCGCGACAAATGCGGCGCGATCCAGCGCGCGGTCCACCACCAGGTCAGCGCGATGCTGCCGATCCACAGCATGATCACGAGGACCAACAGCGAGCGTGCGCCCCGACCCAGCGGCGGCAAGCGGAGATGACGTACGAGCGTGAAAACGTCCATCGCCCGGTATAGCCGCCGCGACGCGCCACCGTCAAGCCATGCGCTTCCAGGCTGTCGTCGCCAGCCTCGCGGCTATACTGCCGGTTCGTGGACTGCCTCGACGGCGCACATGCTCGGTTCGACGATCGACAACCCCTCCATCTTCGCCCTCGGCCTGACCCTTGCATGGCTGGCAGGCATCCGCGTGTACCTGACGGTGTTCGGCATCGGCCTCGCCGGTGCGCTCGGCTGGATGGCATTGCCACCGGCGCTGCAGGCGACATCGTCGCCATGGGTGATCGGTACCTGTGCTGCGCTCGCTCTGATCGAGTTCGTCGCCGACAAGATTCCTGGCGTGGACACTGGCTGGGACCTCCTGCACACTTTGTTGCGGATTCCGGTCGGCGCATTTCTCGCAGCTGCGACCTTGTCGCCGGACGGCCAACTCGGCCAAGGAGCGCTATTCGCTGGCGGCGGGCTCGCGCTGGGCAGCCATGCGATCAAGACCGCGACCCGCGCCTTGATCAACACCTCGCCCGAGCCGCTGAGCAACTGGAGCGCGTCATTGGGCGAGGACATGCTGACCATGACCGCACTCGTGCTGCTGCTCGCGCATCCGTGGCTTGCGCTGGGACTGTCGGTCGGCGCGCTGCTGCTCGGTGCGTTGACGGTCTTGTGGTTGTTCCGCGCGGTGCTGCGCCGCGTACCGCGTCGAAGCAGGCAGGCCATCGTCTGATGGACACAACTGGGTCAATGTCATGCTCTGGATAAAAGCCTTTCATATCATCTTTGTCGTGACCTGGTTCGCGGGGCTGTTCTACCTGCCGCGCCTGCTCATCTATCATCACGACGCAACCGACACCGTATCGCGCGCGCGCTTCGTGACCATGGAGCACCGGCTGCTCACGATCACCCACCTCGGCGCAGCGCTGGCGCTGGGCTTCGGCATCGCGTTGCTGTTGCAGGTGCCGGGATACATGCAACAGGGCTGGTTGCATGCCAAGCTCGGCCTGGTGGCGCTGCTGCTCGGCTATCACGGTTGGTGCATGAAACTTGCCAGCGATTTCCGGCATGATCGGCCGACACCCTCGTCAAGCTGGCTGCGCTGGTTCAACGAGATCCCGGCGCTGCTGCTGATCGGCATCGTCTGCCTGGTGGTCGTGAAGCCATTTTGAGGTTGCCGTCAATCTGTTTCCACCGGCTGATCCGGATGGTTCCGGGACCACGCGCACAGACAATGGACAGCGCATAATGCTGTCGGGGGGAACTGCTACATGATCAAGACCACTACCATCTCGTCGCAGCAGGACGAATACCGGCAGGCATTCCTGCGCCATTTGCCCAAGCGCATCGAGGCCGTCGAGCAGCGTATTCAGCGCTACCGACGCGAAGGCTGGGAAGACGGCGGGATGGCCCTGCTCAACGACGACATCCAGCGCCTGGCCGGCGCTAGCGGCCGTTACGATCTGATCGAACCCAGCCAGCACCTGCTAACCCTGGAGCAGATGCTTGGCGAGCACATTGCGCGCAAGTCCCTGCCCGATCCTCAGCAAAGCGACCGGATGCTCGCATTGACCGCAGCGATCACCGCGACGCTGGTCGCCCGTCCCGATGCCCAGCAACATTCAGCGCACTGCGAAGTCGCACCTGAGCACTACTGGCGGCGTTGGGTGTCCGATGCGCCGGATGCAGGCGCGATGCCACCGCCGATCATGGCTTCTACTGCGTCTGATGAACCCGTGGCGAAGGAAGCCGCAAAGCCGACCGCCGCCTCCGAAACCACCGCGCGCCGGATCTACTACCTCAGCAACGGCAATCCATTCGCGTTCGAGCTCGGGCAACGGCTGGAAACAGACGGCTACGAAGTCGAGCCGGTCGAGACCGTCGAGGAATTGTCCGAACTGCTGGCGAACCTGTCCCCACAACTGGTTCTGGTCGACGCGTCCCACATGGCCGACCTGACTGCTGTCGGCACGGCCCGGCGCGAGATCCAGCAACGCGCGCAGAACCAGCGCATCCAGCTGGTTGCGATGGCCGCGCAGGACAACCTGCAATCACGACTGGATGCGCGCCGTGCGGGCGTGGACGCCCTCCTGTTCCCGCCGTTCAACGCCGCCGATGTGCTGCATCAACTGCAGGCATTGCTGGCACCAGCGACCGAAGACATGTTGCGGATCCTGATCGTCGAGGACGATCGCGCGCAGGCGTTGTTCGCGCAAAGCGTGCTGACCAACGCGGGCATGCAGGCGCAGGTGGAGCAGGACCCGATGCACGTGCTGGAAGCGCTCGAATCGCTGCGCCCGGACCTGGTGCTGATGGACCTGCACATGCCGCATGCCAATGGCGTCGAGTTGACTGCACTGATCCGCGAACACCCGGCGTTCCTGCGCACGCCGATCGTGTTCCTGTCCGGCGAAAACGATCCGGACGCGCGTTTCGAGGCGATCAACGCCGGCGGCGATGATTTCCTGTCCAAGCCGATCCGCCCCAAACATCTGATCGCCTCCGTTCAGAACCGCGTGCGCCGTATGCGAAGCCTGCAGCAGCAGGGGCCGACGCTGGGCGCTCGCGACGAAGCCACCGGCCTGCATCGGCGCGCTTACGTGCTGGATCGGGTCAACGACGCGCTTGGCGCGAACTCGGACCAGAGCCAGACCGGCGGCGGCACTTTGTATCTAGAGATCGACGGTACCGCAGCCCTGCGCGACCGACTTGGACTGGCTGCCCTCGAGAAATTGCTGGTGGCATCCGGCCGGGTCCTGGGCGATGCGATTGGCGATCAATCTCCGGCCGCGCGCATCAACGACAGTGCGTTCCTGATCCTGGCGACCGAACTCGACGACAACGCGCTCGATGCGCTCGCCCAGCGCCTGCGCGATCAGCTGATGCAACATCCGTTCGAAGTCGGCGGCAAGCCAATGCGGCTGCGCGCTTCGGTCGGCATCTGCCCGCTGCGCTACGGGTTCGGCGATGCCAGCGCGTTGCTCAATACCGCCGAGCGCGCATGCCGGGACGCACGCATCAGCGACCAGGGGATCAAGCGCTACGAGCCGCCGAGACCGGCCGAGATGGATCAGGAGTCCTCGCTGATCCAGCAACTGCGCGAGGCGATCAGCAACGACGGGTTCGGGCTGATCTACCAACCCATCGTCGCGGTGCAGGGCAGCCACGAAGCGCAGTACCAGACCCTGCTGCGGTTGCGCGACGCAAGCGGAAGGCTGCGCCCGGCCGCCGAGATCCTGCCGCTGGCCGAACGCGCCAAATTGATGATCGACATTGATCGCTGGGTACTAACCCGCGCGATGAGCGTGCTGCGCCAGCAGCGCGACAGCGGTCGCAGCGTGCGCCTGTTCGTGCCGCAAGCGATGACGACCTTCACCGCGATGGATCAAGGCGCGTGGCTGAAAGCCGAGCTGGCTGCGAACGAACTCACCGGTGCGGCGCTGGTACTCGAAGGCAGGCTGGAGGATGCGCTGCTCAATCCGCCGGCCCTGGTCGCATTCGCGGCGGCCGTGCGCGACGATGGCGTGCAGTTGTGTCTGGGACAATACGAACACACCGCCGATGCCAATCGCCTGCTCGACCTGATTCCACTTGGTTTCATCAAGCTCGCGGGCAAATACGTCGCGTCCAACGCGTCGCAGGACGTGCGCGATGAATTGCGCGCTTTGATCGACCGCGCGCATCGTCTCGGCATCCAGGTGATCGGGCACCGCGTCGAGGACGCATCGGCGGCAGCAACGCTGTGGATGAGCGGGATCGATTACATCCAGGGCAATCTGGTGCAAAGTGCAGCCGGTGCGCTCGACTTCGACTTCAAGACAGCGGTGCTCTGACCGCCCATGCCCGAATCGCCTCCGATGCTCACCGCACTGCGCTGGATCACCATCGTCGCCATTGGCGGTACGGTGATCGTCCTGACCCTCGACCTTTCCGGCATCCACGGTTTCTGGCGCTTCACCGCACTCGTCCTGGCGGCGGTCGCGCTGGGCTGTTACCTGGCAGTGCTGAAACTGGTGCGCAGCCAGATCGAGACCACGTCCACGACCGCGTACAAGGAAGTCAATGCAGCCAAGGCGGCGGTGGCGAGCCAGGCGGGCGAACATGTCGCCGAGTTCGACGCCATGCGCCACGAACTGGAAGAACATCGTCGGCTGCAGGCGGAGCTCACCCAGGCCAAGCAGGCCGCCGAGCAGGCGACGCTGGCCAAGGGCGAGTTTCTGGCGACGATGAGCCATGAGGTGCGCACGCCGCTCAATGGCATCATCCCGATGCTCGACCTGCTGCAATCGTCCAAGCTCGCTCTCGACCAGCGCGAGATGCTCAATACCGCGTTGCAATCGGCACGCCAGTTGCTGCGGATCGTCGACGACATCCTCGACTACTCCAAGCTCGAGGCCAACGCGCTGCAACTCGAAAACGTCAGCCTGAACCTGCGCGAATTGCTCGACTCGGTGGTCCGCCTGCTCGAACGCCAGGCCCAGGCCAAGGGCCTGCGCCTGTCGCTGCACTTCGATCCGGACGTCAAGGCGTCGTTTCGCGGCGATCCGCTGCGGCTGCGGCAGATCATCAGCAACCTGATCAGCAACGCGCTCAAATTCACCGAGCGCGGTTCGATCACCCTGCACGTTGGCCGCCTGCGCGAAACCCGCACCCACCACCAGATCCGTTTCGAGGTGCGCGATACCGGCGTCGGCATTTCGCCGGAAGCGTCGAGCAAACTGTTCAGCGCGTTCTCGCAGGCCGATGCGTCGACGACGCGGGTTTACGGCGGCACCGGTCTGGGATTGGCGATCTGCAAGCGCATCGTCGATTTGATGGGCGGCGTCATCGGCGTGGAGTCGGAAGTCGGGCGCGGCTCGGTGTTCTGGTTCGAGATTCCGATGCTCAAGGCGGCGAGCGAGATCGATGGCCCGCGCACAGGGTTGCAAGGCGCGCGCGCATTGGTGCTGACCTCCGACGCCGCACTGCAACGCAAACTGGCCGCAAGCCTGGCGCAAGGCGGCGTGAATCCGGTGAATGTCGAAACTACCCAGGACGCGTTGACCCAGCTGCGCAATTCCGCCGCCGCGACCACCCGCGGTTTCGACGTGATGATCGTGGATCTGGCATCCATCAAGCACACCGTGGTCGCACTGCACCGCAACCTGGCGAATATGGACGGCATCGAGCGGTTGCGCATCCTGTTTATCCAGGGTCCCGACCTGGTGCCCGACGCGGTGCGCGTATTGCCGAATGCGATCGTGATCCCGCGTTCGGTCGCCGACACCGACCTGCGTCCCAAACTCACCGAATTGCTGGCAGGCGAAGCGATCAGCGCGGCCGGTCGCGATTCGCGCGCCGCAGTCAGCATCACGCCCCTGCAACTGCAACGAGGAGAGCAGGCCGAAGCAAGCGTGATGCCGCCAGTCGCTGCGATTCCGATCAAGGGACGGCTGCTGCTGGTCGAGGACAACCCGGTCAACCTGCTGGTCGCGCAACGGCTGATTTCGCTGACCGGCATGCAATGCGACACCGCCGAGAACGGCGAGCAGGCGCTGGAAAAACTCCACCGGGGCAATTACGACATCGTGCTGATGGACTGCCAGATGCCGGTCATGGACGGCTACACAGCCACCCGCAACTGGCGCGTGCATGAAGCGGACAACCAGTTGCAGCCGCTACCGATCATCGCGATGACCGCTAACGCAATGGCCGGCGATCGCCAGAAATGCCTTGATGCGGGAATGGACGATTACCTGTCCAAGCCGGTCGCGCGCGAACATCTGGAAAACACGCTGCGGCGCTGGCTCGCCATGCCATCGCGGTTGCGACGGACGTCCGTCCAACCGGAATCCACGACCGACGTCCCGGCGAACCAGACGCCAGCGACCCCGGATCCATTTGGAATGCCGTCACCCAGAGAGATCGAAGCGGCGTTGGCCGCACGCGCACCGTTCGCTGCGGCAACGATCGCTGTCGAGTCGGCTGCGCCCGCTCCGATAGCTGCCGTTCCGGTCGCTGCGGTTCCGGTCCCGATCAAACCAGCGCTCCCCGCCCCGGTCGCTGCTGTCCCGGCACCGATCGAACCAGCGCACGCCGCACCGGCTGCCGATGCAGCACCACTGCCCGCGCAATCCAGCGCCGCTGCGCTGGACTCGGAAATTATCGAGGAGCTGTGGAGTGCGATGGGCGACCAGTTCACGCAGTTGGTCGATGTGTTTCTCGACGACGCACCCGGCCACCTGAGCAAGCTCGAAGCCGCCGCAGTCATTGGCGACATTGCCGGCATGGCTGGCCCGGCGCACGCACTCAAGTCATCCAGCGCCAACCTCGGTGCGATGCAGGTCTCAGCGGCAGCAAAACACATCGAGCATGGCGCGCGCGACCGCACCCTCGCCGATGCGGTCGGCGCAGTGGCGGTACTCAACCGCGAGTACCGCCGCGCCGAGATCGAACTGCGCGTATTGCTGCACTAGCTCAGGCGCCGCTTCCAGGTGCGTCAGCGTGCTGCGGGCGACCAGCCTGGCGACAGGAAGCGCGTTCCGGGATTCAGCGCCCGGCGACCTTGCGTGGTGGCCGCTCATCGCGCTCGAACTGTACGACCGGTTGCAGGCCAAGGATCGTCACACCCACCGCCATCGCCTGCGCCTGCGGCGCCAGATGCACCAAGGCGCGCGCGTAGACAAGGCGCTTGAAGGTGACGACGTGATCGAGCGGATACCAGAAATCGACCCAGCGCCAGCTGTCGAACTCGGGTTTCTCGGTCAGGTCCAGCCGCACGACATCGTCGCTCGTGAGCAGCCGCAGCAGGAACCACACCTGCTTCTGGCCGATGCACAACGGACGCTCGTCGCGACGGGTGCTGCGGTACGGCAACCGATAGCGCAGCCAACCCGGTGTCGCGGCCAGCACTTCGACGTGCTCTGGCAATAGCCCGGTTTCCTCGCGCAACTCGCGAAACATCGCCTCGAGCGGGGTCTCGTCGGTATTCATCCCGCCCTGCGGAAACTGCCAGCCGTCACGATGCACGCGCCTGGCCCAAAACACCTGCCCGTCGTCGCGCATCAACACGATGCCGACGTTGGGCCGGTAACCGTCCGGATCGATCACGGCACGGACTCCAGAATATCAATGACCCGACTCTGCCACAGCCTGCCGACGCGCCACAAGCCAAGCGCGTCCGAATTGACGCAAGGCGCTGCGGCGTGGACAATGCGCGCCTGCCAATGGTGATGTGCTTCAGCCGGCCAGAACACGGCATGCATCCAGGGTCAGCGGGTAGAATTCAACAAATGGCTACGTAGCTCAGCTGGTTAGAGCGTGGCACTCATAATGCCGAGGTCGGTGGTTCGAGTCCACCTGTAGCCACCAAAACTACGTCGTATTTCAGCGATTTGCGACTATCGAACCCGCCCGGCAAGGCGGGTTTTTTGTGTCCGGTGATGCGACAGAAATTTGATTGGGAGCTTCATATATCGGGAACGCTATTTGACGCCAGATCACGCGCCGCATTTCTGCTGACGCCGCCCCGGTAATTTTCAAGGGCGATCGTCCTTGCTGCATGATCACGTCTCGGCGATCCATGGAGTCCGTGTGATCGCGCTTTCGTTTCAACAAATCAAATTCCGCAGAACTCCCGCAGCCTGATGGCATCTGTTGCGGCATGTCCCAGTGCCGTGTTGTCGAAGATGCACCATGCTGTTCGCTCTGCCTCGGCATGCAGACGCAGTTGTGTGGCCAACCGTCTCAGGGCTGCATCCCCGTATTCGCTGTAGTACATGCGAGGCGATCCGTGCCAACGCCAATAGCGCGATACGCCCGCTCCACCGACCTGGGACGCATCCGGACACCGTGCGGGATCTGCGGCAACCCGTGTGATGAGGTAGAGCTGCCATAACCGGTCGACATCGGGACCAAACCAACTCAAGTGTCGCGGCTCGCAAGCGACCGGAGCCTGAGTCCATCGACGCAGCGCCGCAAAAACATTTTTTTCCGCGACGACCGCCTCGAACTTCAAGCTCGGTGGAAGCTGTACCAGCACGTTGCCCAGCTTGTCGCCGAGACCAGCAACCTCGTCGCAGAACTTGGCGATGGCTTCGTCAGCATCGGCCAGGCGGGCGCTGTGCGTGATGGCCTTGGGCAGCTTCACCGAAAACCGGAAGCCCGCCGGTACCGTCGCCGCCCAGCGTACTTAGGTCTTCTACTGGTGGGGACGATAGAAAGACGAGTTGACTTCTAGGGTGTCAAAGCGCGTCGCGTAGCGCGCGTGATGGGTGCCGCCCTCTCCGAACAAGGGCGATTGATCGGGGCGCACCGACCAGCCTGCGCATCCAATGCGAATTGATTCGCTTGCAACGTCAGGCAGCTTTCTTGCCAAGGTCTGGCTCACTCGGCGGTGGGGCTGGTGAGCGATTCCGGCACCACCGGGAAGGCCAGCCATCCAGAAGATCTTGAACTTCGATCCTGACTACTTCAGCACTGCGATGAGCCCTGATCCACTTCCGCGCAGGCAGACCAGTCAAGCGTGGCGCGAGCTGTGGAGTCCGCATAAGGATGCATGCACGAGTTGATCTGGATTCAGATACAAGGGGGTATTTTCGACCGATAAGTATCACTACGAGTAGTGCAAGGTCTGTTGAGTATTCCGCTCATGCCGGCCACCCATTCCGACGCATGCCGGCCGGGCATTCCGATCCATGCCGGCCACCCCTACTGAGGTGCGAAGCGGGTG
>JAYTOP010000062.1:0-1865 GCA_043747745.1 Pseudomonadota bacterium | reverse complement strand
ACAATGGGAGATGCGTCAGTCGGATCCGGTGTTCGATCACGCGGATATCCGATATTTCCTGGGCGATGTGCGCGACAAGGATCGGCTTGAACGCGCCTTCCGCGATGTCGATTACGTGGTGCACGCAGCGGCGCTCAAGCAGGTGCCAGCAGCCGAATACAACCCGACCGAATTCATTAAGACCAACGTCCACGGGGCGATGAACGTCATCGACGCGTCGATCGATCGCGGTGTCGAAAAAGTCATCGCCTTGTCGACAGATAAGGCAGCCAACCCGATCAACCTGTATGGCGCGACCAAGCTCTGCAGCGACAAGCTGTTCGTCGCGGCCAACGCTTATGTTGGTGCCAAGGGCATGCCGAAGTTCTCGGTCGTGCGCTATGGCAACGTGCTGGGTTCACGCGGCTCGATCGTGCCCAAGTGGCGCAAGATGGTCGCTGATGGAGCCACCGAAGTCACCGTCACTGACCCGCGCATGACGCGTTTCTGGATCACTCTGGAGCAAGCCGCGCAGTTCGTGGTCGACAATTTCAATCGCATGCTCGGCGGCGAAGTTTTCGTGCCCAAGATTCCATCGATGAAGATCACCGACCTGGTGGCGGCTATCGCCCCGGGGATCAGCATGAAAATCACCGGCATTCGTCCCGGCGAAAAGCTCCACGAATTGATGATCGGCGAAGATGATTCGCGTAACACCGTGGAATTTGAAGATCACTACGCGATCGCCCCGCAAGCGGTGTTCAATCAGATGATGGCGTCCTACGAACGCTTGCTGCAGATTCAGGGCAAGCCGCTGCGGGATGGCTTCGTCTACGCCTCAGATACCAACGAACGCTGGCTCGACGTGCCGGGGTTGCAGAAGATCCTGTCGACGCTGAAAATTGAGCACTGATTCACGATTTAACAGGAGAAGAAGAGAAGAGGAGTCAGGTAGGCAGATTGGCTTAGGTGCGTAAATTGTAGGTACTCATTCGCAACGGTCCTCCTGGACTCTTCTTCTCCTCTTCTCATGTTCAATTGCGAGTTCAGGTTTATTCGCATTCAACAAAAAGGGTTGCGGTCATGCGCACCATCGCGGTTGTCCAAGCACGCATGTCGTCGAGTCGCTTTCCCGGCAAGATGCTGGCCGAGCTGCATGGGACTCCATTGGTGATCCATGTCTGTCGCCGCGTGGCCCAGGCGACTCAGGTGGCGCAGGTGGTGCTGGCTACGAGTGATCTGGCGGAAGACGATCCGTTGGCCGCAGCCGTTACCGCTGCCGGATTTCCAGTATTTCGTGGCTCACGCGAAGACGTGTTGGGGCGTTTTACGGCAGCGGCCAAGGCGCACGATGCTGATGTCGTGGTGCGTATCACCGGCGACTGTCCGTTGGTGGATCCGGATCTGATCGATGCCGTGCTGACGCGGTTTTCTACGGGTGACGTTGGCTACGCATCGAACATTGCGCCACCGAGTTTTCCCGACGGGCTGGATTGCGAAGTCACTTCATTGGCGGCGCTCGAAGCAGCCTGTGCGGAAGCTCTTCCCGGCCATGATCGTGAACACGTGACGCCGTTCATCCGCAGCCGGCCCGAGCGCTGGCCCGCCGCCAACCACGCCTGCGCCGCAGGTGATTTCAGCGACTACCATTGGTCAGTAGATCGCCCTGAGCATCTGGCGCTGATTGCCGATCTGCTTACTGAAGCCGGCGGCCCGCACGCCCGCACTGAGGCCCTGTTGTCAGCGGTGAGGCGGCGTGCCGACCTGCAAGAGCGCAGTCGCGCTGGCGAGCGACCCAATGCCGGAGCAATCAAAACGTATCGTGCGGCCTTGGACGCAGCACCGCGCCCGGCTACAGCGCGCAGTGAAGCCCTGTGGGCGCGCAG
>JAYTOP010000061.1:0-2480 GCA_043747745.1 Pseudomonadota bacterium | reverse complement strand
GTAAAAGGCGAACTCGACCCGCCGATCGTGGAGATCAGTGAAAGCGGCGTGCGCCTGCGGGTCGATGTGGCGACAGGACACAAGACGGGCTTCTACCTGGACCAGCGCGACAACCGCCTGCGGGTCGGCCAGCTTGCCGCCGGCAGGGACGTTCTCAACTGCTTCTGTTATACGGGCGGGTTTACGGTGCAGGCGCTCGCCCACGGCGCCGCATCGGTGACCTCCGTCGATTCGTCGGCTGATGCATTGCAACTGGCGCGCGAAAACGTGCGCCTGAACGCCTTGCCGGAAGACCGCTGCGAATGGGTCGACGCCGACGTATTCCAGTACCTGCGCAAGCTGCGTGACCAGGACAGGCAGTTCGACCTGATCATCCTCGATCCGCCGAAATTCGCTCCCACTGCGGCAACTGCCGAACGCGCTGCGCGCGGTTACAAGGACATCAACCTGCTTGGCTTCAAGCTGTTGCGGCCGGGCGGCCTGCTCGCCACGTTTTCCTGCTCGGGCGGCGTCTCCGCTGACTTGTTTCGCAAGATCGTCGCCGGCGCGGCGCTGGACGCGGGCACGGACGCGCAGGTCATCGATCAGTTCCATTCGACGCCGGATCATCCGGTGTCGCTGGATTTTCCCGAAGGCGAATATTTGAAAGGATTGCTGTGCCGGATCAATTGATACAGGCAGGCCTGAAGCTCAACGGCCGTTGCCTGAGCGAGGGCGTCAGTTATGAGATCGACGGGCCGCCGCGATGAGCGCCACGAAACTCGTTCTCGTGCGCCACGGCGAAACCGCATGGAACGTCGAAGGCCGCATCCAGGGACACCTCGACATCCCCCTGAACGAAATTGGCCTTGCCCAGGCGGCAGCGGTGGGAGCGCGCCTGAGCGGCGAAAATTTCGACGCAATTTATTCCAGCGACCTGATTCGCGCCTACCGGACGGCGAGCCCGGTCGTAGCCCAACCTGAAATCGACATCGTTCGCGACGAGCGCCTGCGCGAACGCAATCTTGGCGTGCTGCAGGGATTGACCGGCGAGGAAGCGGGAATCGCGCAACCGGCGGCCTGGAAGGTTTTCAAATCTCGTGAGCCGGATCTCGCACTCGCCGGCGGCGAAAGCCTGGGCGGATTTTCGCGCCGCATCCTGGATTTCGTCGAGACAATTCTCGATGAGCATGCCGGTCGCCGGATACTGGCCGTCACGCATGGTGGCGCACTGGATGTGGTCTATCGCCACGCAACCCGCATGCCGCTCTCCGCTCCGCGCGACTTCACGATCTACAATGCCTCCATCAATGTGATCTCGGTCAGCGGCGGGCGCTGGACCATCGAGTCATGGGGCGACATCCACCATTTGCCTCAGGAACTGGCGATGGACGATTCTTGAGTGCCGTGACTATCGTGACTGTCGTGACGACGTGACTTGCACCTGATTTAGGCTCTTACGGCAGTCACGATAGTCACGCAGTCACGTCAGTCACGGTTTCACAAAAGGGCGGCAGCAAACCCGATGTTGTCGAAACCTCCCGGTCGGCGCTACACTGCCTGCCGGACTACCCTGCCCATGAAACTGAATCGCGCCTTCAATGCCCTGTTGATTCTGCTGCTGCTGTTCGCGCAGCAGGCGGCGTACGCGCATGCGATTTCGCATCTTGGCAAAGAAGTCCCGGCGAAAGAGCAGCTCGCCCATTCGAAGCTGTGCGACAAATGCGTCAGCTTCGAGAAGATTTCCGGCGTCGCCCCGACCAGCGTCGCGGTTCTCGTCTCGCTGGACCTTGTCTTTGCGCAACCGTTATCTGTGGACTATATCTTCAGTCCGCGTACGGTTGCCGCCTTTCACAGCCGCGCTCCTCCGTTTTTCCTCTGATCGACGTCGCCACGCCCGCAGTGTCGCTGCGGCGCGTTGATTTTTTTCGTCCAGAGGAGGTTCTCATGTTCAGGAATGTCACCCTGGCAGTCGCAATCGGCGCTGCCTTTGTCGCACCCGTTCCCGCCATTGGCGCGGACGATGCGGAAGTCCAGAAAATCCGCGAGGAAATTAAAGACCTCAAAGACGGCTACGAGACGCGCATCCGCCAGCTCGAGCAGCGCCTCGAGCAGACGGAGCAACATCCGGCCCCGGCTGCGGCCGCTGCACCGGCGCCTTCCGCACCGGCCTCGGCAAATGCCTTCAATCCGGCCATCTCGCTGATCCTCGGCGGCCAGTTCAGCAACCTGCAGCGCGACCCAAACACCTACCAGATCGGCGGCTTCATCCCCGGCGGGGACGGAATTGGCCCCGGCAGCCGCAGCTTCAACCTCGGCGAATCCGAGCTGACCGTATCCGCCAGCATCGATCCCTACCTGTCCGGCTATTTCGTGATGTCGGTGAATTCGGAGAACAACGTCTCGGTCGAAGAAGGTTATGTGCAGAACACCGGCACCGTTCCCGGCGTCACGGTCAAACTCGGCCGCATGCTGTCCGGATTCGGCTATTTGAATGAGAT
>JAYTOP010000060.1:0-45216 GCA_043747745.1 Pseudomonadota bacterium | reverse complement strand
CTTGCTGGTCGCCACCGCACACTGCAAACCTTGGACGGAGCGACGTTTGCGGGCTGTCACGGCGTTCAAGATGGCTTAACTTCAGCGCTAGTCAGGAGAGGACAAACCCAACCCAAAAACCTAGACTGCAATCACCACCTTCAACCGACCACCCGCCACTGGCTTCCCATGGTCCGGAACGCTGGCTTCACATGACCGGAATATCCACACGGCCCCTTTGTTCCAGCCGCTTTGTTCCACGACAGGACGCAGCGCCCCAACGGCCGCACTTGTCAAGGGTGCTTGACACCGTCCGAAAGCCACCGCAGACTGGCCTTGTCAAGGTTGCTTGACACAGGAAACGACGATGACGCGTTACACCGAGAAGCTGTACCGGCGGCACATGTGGATCCTCATGACGGCCTATGTCGCCCTCATGCTGCTTGAGTGGCCGCATGTGCGCGGCATCGCGAATCTCCCGCTGAAGGTCGTGCTCGCTCTCGCACCGACGGTCCCCGTCATCGCGCTCATATGGCTGATCGCGAGGCGCGTCATGGCCAGCGACGAACTGCAGCAGCGGCTGCACATGATGGCACTCGGCTTTGCGACCGGGGTCGTCGCAACGGCGAGTCTCGCCGGCGGATTCCTCGCAGCCGCAGGCGTGATCCGGCTCGACGGCGACGTCCTGATCTGGGTGTTTCCCGCGCTGTCGCTGATCTACGGCGTCTCCCACATCGTGCTCGGCCGGCGCTATGGCGGCGCGGACTGCGGATGAACAACCGGGTGCGCGAACTCCGCGAAAACCAGCGCTGGTCGCAGGCGCAGCTGGCCGAATTGCTCGATGTGTCGCGGCAGACCGTCAACGCGATCGAGACCGGCAAGTACGATCCAAGCCTGCCGCTGGCCTTCAAGATTGCGCGTATGTTCGGCAAGCGCATCGAAACCATCTTCCTGCCCGAGGAGTCGGCATGACGATCCACCATCACGCTCGCATGGCCAGCAGCTTGCTGGCGGTCGCGTTGCTTGCTTGCGCTACGGCGCAGGCGCGCAAGCTCGGCACCCTGGAGTTCCAGCCGTGCACGCTGGCACCGAAATCCTCGACCGCGACGGTCGAGGCGCAATGCACGCACATGTCCGTGCCGGAGGATTACTCGCACCCCGATGGCCGCAAGATCCAGCTCGCAATCGCGTGGCTTCCGGCGCACAACGACGGCGCGCCCGATCCGGTGTTCATGCTCGCTGGCGGCCCCGGCCAGTCGGCGCTGGATTCGTATCCGGGCATCGCACCTGCGTTCGGCGAAACTCTGAAGAAGCGCGCCGTGATCCTGGTCGATCAGCGCGGTACCGGTGGCTCCAACCTGCTTGCATGCAAGAACAACGAGGGCGACAAGAGCAGCGTCGATGAGCAGGCTTCGGACAACCCCGATGTCGTGCGCCGTTTCACGATCCGTTGTCGCGATGCGCTGTCGACCAAATCCGACCTGCGTTTCTATACCACCAGCGACGCGATCCGCGATCTCGATGCGGTGCGCACGGCGATCGGCGCGTCGCAGATCAATCTGGTCGGCATTTCCTACGGCACCCGCGTCGCCCAACATTACGCGCGCCGTTATCCGAGCCACACCCGGGCGGTCGTACTCGACAGCGTGGCACCGAACGAGTTGATTCTCGGCAACGATTTCGCGCGCAATCTCGAAGACGCACTGACGATGGGCTTCGACCTGTGCAAGAAAACGCCGCACTGCGCCGAGCGCATGGGCGATCCGCGCGCAAACCTGGCCGCCTTGCTCGCACTACTCAAGGCCAAACCCGTTCCGGTGAACTACCGGGATCCGCTGACCGGCGAGGCGCACCAGGAAAATCTCACGCGCGGACATCTGGCACTGGTCGCACGGATGTACGCCTATCTGCCGGTGCTCGCCGCGTCGTTGCCGCTGACCTTGTCGGAAGCATCGAAAGGCCGCTATGAGCCGCTGATGGCGCAAGCGAAACTGGTCAGCGGCAACCTCGGCGAAACCCTGTCGGCGGGCATGCAGTTGTCGGTGATGTGCAGCGAGGACGCGGACGGACTCAAGGCCGATCCTGCTTATGCCGACAGCGTGTTGGGCAATGAAATGGTCGAAACCCTGCGCGCGCAGTGCGCCGTGTGGCCGCACGGCCAGCGCCCGACCGACTTCCACGCGCCATTGGTCAGCGACCTGCCATTCCTGGTGCTTGAAGGCGAGTTCGACCCGGTCACTCCGCCGCGCTACGGACAGCAGGTCGTGAAGAACCTCAGCCACGGCCGCCTGCTGGTCCTGCGCGGGCAGGGACACAACGTGATCCCGGTCGGCTGCATGCCGAAACTGATGGCACGCTTCCTCGACACCGCCGATGCGACATCGCTCGACGCGCATTGCCTGGACAAGTTGCCGTACGCGCCGCCTTTCACGAGTTATAGCGGGTGGGAGCCATGATCGAAGCCAAAAATCTGCACAAGTCATTCGCCAGCAAGACCGGCAAGGTCGTCGCGGTGGACGATGTGAGTTTCGTCGCCAACGACGGCGAAATCACCGGCCTGCTCGGGCCCAATGGCGCGGGCAAGACCACCACGCTGCGCATGCTCTACACGCTGATGAAACCCGATCCGGGTACGGTCGCCGTGGATGGCTTCGATTCGGTGCGCGATGCCGAAGCGGTACGCCGCCGACTCGGCGTGCTGCCCGATGCGCGCGGCGTGTACAAACGGCTCACCGCGCGCGAGAACATCGCCTACTTCGGCCGCCTGCACCAGATGCGCGAAAGCGAGATTGCCGCACGCATCGCGCTGTTGTCGAAGGCGCTGGACATGGACGATTTCCTCGATCGTCAGACCGAAGGCTTCTCGCAGGGCCAGCGCACCAAGACCGCGATCGCGCGCGCGCTGGTGCACGATCCGATGAACGTGATCCTCGACGAACCGACCAATGGCCTCGACGTGATGACCACGCGCGGCCTACGCGAATTCCTGCACGGCCTGCGCGCGGAAGGGCGCTGCGTGATCTTCTCCAGCCACATCATGCAGGAGGTCGCCGCGCTCTGCGATCGCATCGTGGTGATCGCGAAGGGCCGCGTCGTCGCGCAGGGAACCGCCGCCGAACTGCGCGCGCAGACCGGCGAGGACAATCTCGAAGACGCCTTCGTCAAGGCGATCGGATCGGGCGAAGGACTGCACGCATGAACAACCATTCGATCAGCGCCATGATCACTGTGATGGTCAAGGAACTGCGCGACCTGTTCCGCGACAAGCGCACGATCCGCGTCGCGTTGCTGATGGGTCCGGTGCTGATGCCGGTACTGATCCTGGGCATGAGTTCGATGGCGCAGAACCGGGTCAGCAGCCAGCTCGAAAAACCGCTGGAGCTGCCCGTGGTCGGCGCGCAGTACGCGCCGAATCTGGTCGCGTGGCTCGGCGGACAGAACGTTGATGTGCTGCCGCCACCGGCCGATGCCGATGCTGCGATCCGCAACCAGGATCGCGACGTGATCCTGTCGATCGGCAAGGATTATCCCGAGGACTGGCGCAATGGACTGCCGGCGCGGCTGGAAATCATTGACGACTCGTCACGGCAGGATGCGGGGATTCCGGTGCAGCGACTGGAATCCCTGTTGCAGGCTTACAGCGATACCGTCGGTTCATTGCGCCTGGTTGCACGCGGAGTCAGCCCGACCGTGGCGAAACCGGTCCGCATCGCGCATCGCGACCTGTCGACGCCGGAAAGCCGGCGCGGCGTCGCGCTGTCGTTCCTGCCCTACCTGCTGATTCTCAGCGGCTTCCTCGGCGGCGCGTATCTGGTCATCGACGCGACTGCGGGCGAGCGCGAACGGCAATCGCTGGAACCCTTGCTGGCCACGCCTTCAGCGCGCGCGGCGATCATGAGCGGCAAGATCGCAGCGGCGTGCGTGTTCGGCATGTTCAGCCTCGTGCTGACCTTGATCGCGTTCAAGCTCAGCTTCCAGTTCGCTCCGCAGATTGGCGTCAAGCTCGATGTGTCAATCGTGACGATGCTGAAGTTGCTGATCGTGCTGGTGCCGGTCGTGTTGCTCGGCACCACCCTGCTGACCCTGATCGCGGCCTCGGCCAAGAGCGTCAAGGAAGCGCAGAGCTACATGAGCGTATTGATGCTGTTGCCGATGATCCCGACCATCCTGCTGATGGTGAACCCGGTCAAGACCCAGCTGTGGCAATTCGCGGTGCCGTTCCTGGCGCAGAACCAGCTGATCATGAAACTGCTGCGGATGGAAACCGTGACCGCGAACGAATGGGCCGTGTATTTGTCGGTCGGCTTCGGGCTCGGCGCATTGTTGTGGTTGATCGCCGCGCGCCTGTACCACCGCGAGAAACTCGCGATCTCGGCATAGGCGACCCGTACTTGGTCGCGCGCAGGCCTGGATGCAGCAGGTCCGCAGACAACGAAGCCGGCATCAGGCCGGCTTCATGTGAACTCTCTTGCAAATGGCGCGTGCCGATCAGTTGCCCGGATTGAAGGCAAAGGTGCGGCGCCCGGTTGCCGATTCGCTCGATGCCTCGAAACGCCATTTCCGGATCGCTTCGAGCGCAGCCGTATCGAACACGTGCCGTGGATTGGCGCTGACCACAGTGGCTCCACTGACGCTGCCGTCGGGGTTGACCGTGAACGAGACCGTGACCTCGCCGGATACGTTATCGCGTAGCGCTTCGCGCGGATACACCGGTTGCACGCTGCTGACGACATCGGGCAAGCCTGCGTGCACGGGCTTGGGTGGTGCAGGTGTTGGCACTGGTACTGGCGCTGGTTCAACTGGCGCTGGTGCGGGAGTCGCTACCTGCGTCGGCGCGGGGCGCGATTGCGCCGGGCCGGATGTGGGCGTTGTCGTCGGCGTTGTCGTCGGCGGGGTGCCGGTTGTCTGGGTCGGCGCGGCCTGTTGCGCTGCTTTCGCGGCGGCGGCGAGCTTGTCCGCCTCGGTCTTCTTGGCCAGATCTTCCTGCGCTTTCTTGGCCGTATCCTGCTGCAGCTTGAGTTCGTCGCCAGCCTCCTTCTGCATCATCGTGCGCAGACGCGGCAACGATGGCGCATTGGTATCCACGCGCTCGAGCAGCGCGAAGATGCGCGCAGCCTCGACGCGCCCGGGCTCGTCGCCCTTCTTGAGGTTCTGCTCGGTCGCGATCATCGCGTAGGTGAAGAGGTCGCTCAGCGCATCGTTCGTACTCTGATCCTTCGGATTGCGCTGGCGCAGTGCGAGGTAGTATTCGATCGCGTTGTTGCCCGCTGGCGCATACAAGCGCTTTTCGTTGAAGGCGGTCTTGGCTTTGGTCAGCAGGTCGGCGTCGGTTTCGACTGCCGCTGCAGGCGCTGCCGTCGTGCTTGCGGAAGCCGCTGGTTCTCCTGCCGTTGGCACCGCAGGCGCTGTCTTCTTTCCGCAAGCGGTCATGCCGAGCGCCGCGACGATCGCGGCGGCCAAGGTTGCATGCCGCCAGCTTGCCGTGATCGATTGATGCGTCATGAAACACCCCCTGAGGCGAGTCGTTAGTTTGAGTTTAACCAGATTTTTCCTGAATGGTGTGCGTCGTGTCACTTACCGATACAGAAGCTCGAAAAGATCGCCCCCAGCAAATCGTCGCTGCTGGTTGCTCCAGTGATTTCGCCCAGGACCTCCTGCCCCAACCGCAGCTCCTCCGCCGCCAACTCGCCCACTCGATCGATACGCAACCGGTTCCTGGCGGAATCCAGATGCATCCCAACCCTGCGCAAAGCGTCCACATGCCGCGCGCGCGCGCTGAACGCGCCGGCCGCGCCTTCGCCGTCTCCAGCCGCCAAGCGCAGGTACTGACGCAACATGTCGAGGTTGCAGCCGCTGTACGCCGACAGCCAGAGTTGGTCTGGCGTTGCGGTTGGCAGCACCGCCAGCTCCAGCAGGTCCGCCTTGTTGTGCAACCACAGCACATGCGGCGCGGTGGCGAGTTCAGCGGCCAGGCCGGTTCGCGCCGCAACCGGTTCGCGCGCATCCACGACCGCAAGCACCAGATCGGCCTTCGCGAGTTCATCGCGTGCGCGGCGCATACCTTCCATTTCGATCGCATCGCCCGATGCGCGCAGGCCGGCGGTATCCACCAGGGTCAGTTCGACACCATCCAGACGCACGCTTTCACGCAACAGGTCGCGGGTGGTCCCGGGTACCGGTGTGACGATCGCGCGATCATTGCCAGCCAGCGCATTGAGCAGGCTGGATTTGCCGACATTCGGCGCGCCGACGATGACCACGTGCAAGCCGTCGCGCAGGCGCTGGCCGCGCGCGGCCTCGGCGAGCAGTGCGGCATGTTCGGCCAGCACTCCATTGAGCCTATGCTGCAGATCGGCATCGGCGAGGAAGTCGATTTCTTCCTCGGGAAAATCGATCGCCGCTTCGATGTGCACGCGCAGCGCGGTCAATGCGGCTAGTAATACATCCACGCGTGCCGAGAACACGCCATCGAGCGAGCGTCTTGCGGCACGCGCCGCAGCCGCGCTCCCGGCGGCAATCAGATCGGCGACCGCTTCGGCCTGGACGAGATCGAGTTTGTGGTTCAGCCAGGCGCGCTCGGTGAATTCGCCGGGCCGCGCTGCGCGTGCTCCAAGGTTGAGGCAGCGTTGCAGCAGTTGTTGCAGCAGCGCCGGACTACCGTGCGCCTGCAATTCGACGACATCCTCGCCGGTGTAGGAGTGCGGTGCCGGAAAGCTCAATACGATGCCATCGTCGATGATTTCATCGCGATCATCGCGGAACACCGCGTAATGTGCATGACGCGGACGCAACCTGATGGCGCTCAGCGATTCCCCGATCGCAAGCGCTCGCGGCCCCGACAAGCGCACAATTCCGATCCCGCCTGCGCCCGGAGCAGTAGCGATGGCGGCGATGGTGTCGGTCGCTTGCATGTGTTGTATCGATCAACCGGTGCCGAAACACCCGTGGCGTTATTTGCGCACGACGACCGCGCCCGGCGTCCCGTGCTTGCGCATCAGCCACCACTGCTGGAGCAGGCCGAGGCCGCCATTGGTGACCCAGTACAGCACCAGGCCGGCCGGGAAGAACAGGAACATCACGCCCATCACCACCGGCATCATCTGCATCATCTTCTTCTGCATCGGGTCCATGCCCGGCGACGGGGTCAGCCGCTGGGTCACGAACATCACGAGCGCGTTCAGCACGGGCAGCACAAAATACGGATCCGGATCGGTCAGGCTGTGGATCCAGCCGAACCACGGCGCATGCCGCAGCTCCACGCTGTAGAGCAGCACGCGATAGAGCGCGAAGAAGATCGGGATCTGCACCAGCATCGGCAGGCAACCACCGGCCGGATTGATCTTCTCCTTCTTGTACAACTCCATCATCGCCATCTGGTACTGCTGCTTGTCGTCGCCGTAACGCTCCTTGAGCGCCTCCAGCCGCGGCTGCACGGCACGCAGTTTGGCCATGCTCTTGTACTGCGCTTCGGACAGCTTGAACATCGCGAGCTTGATCAGCAGCACCAGCGCGATGATCGACCAGCCCCAGTTGCCCAGCAGCGAGTGCAACTTGGACAGCAACCAGTACAGCGGCCCCGCGAAGATCGTGAACCAGCCGTAGTCGACGGTCAGTCCGAGTCCGGGCGCGACCGATGGCAACACGTCCTGCAACTCGGGCCCGACATACAGACGCGCATCGATGCTGCGACTGCCGCCTGCCGGGATTTGCAGGACGGGCCCCTTCGAGATGATGCGATAGATCGATCCGCCATTCGCCGCATCGGTCGCGATCGAGAGCGTTGCCGGCTCCTTCGGATCGGGAATCCACGCGGCGAGGAAGTAGTGCTGCACCATCGCCATCCAGCCGCCGGTCACGGTCTTGTCGAGCGGCTGGTCGTACTTGGTCAGGGCGCGGGTTTCGTATTTGTCTTCGGGGCTGTACCACGCGGCGCCGACGAAGCTGAAGGACTCCGGATTGCTCAGGCCGCCGGTCTTCTTGATGATCGGCGGAACCCGACGCAGCTGGCGGTAGTCATTGCCGGTCCACGCAATGGCGCCGTTGTTGCGGATCTCTTCGTGCATGCCGATCACATAGCTGCCGCGCTTGAGCGTGTAAGTCTTGCGCACCTGCATGCCGCTCGGCTCGGTCCAGAGGAAGGATTGCGCGACGCTGTCCGTACCTTGCGCCAGTGCCTTGTCGATCGTTCCACCCTCGACCTGGTACACCGACTCATGATTGGGGACGTGATTGGGTGCGTGCGGATCCGCATTGACCAGGCCGGATTCGGCGACGAAGTAGTCCGCCATCGCGTTGTCGAGCAGTTTCACCGGCGTGCTGTTGCGTGCACTGATCTGTCCGTAAGCCAGCAACTCGGCACCAACCACGCTCGCACCGCGCGGATCGATGCGCAGACGCAGCAGGTCATTGCTAAGGGCGACCGGGGGAGCAGCAATGATGGGGGCCGGGGCGTCTGCAGCGGGCACCCCAACTGGCGACAAGGGCGCTGGCGCGTTGGCCGTTGGCACGCCCGGGGTTGGGCCCGGAACATTGGCGTTCAAGCCGGCGGTCGGTGCGGCAACTACAGTCGAACCGACCACTGCGTTACCTGCTGTCGGCGTGGCGTGATCCTGCTGCCAGGCTTGCCCGATGAAGAAGGCCAGCATCAGCCATGCGACGACCAGAAACGTGCGGGTTTGATTCATCGGATTCGATTCTTCGCGTTGGATTGCTGCTGGTGGCGTGAGTCAGTCGGCTGTTATCGGCCGATGAGGAGAGCGGTGCGGTTGCAGTCAGCCTGCTGGAATCAGCCGGAACCCGCCGCCGTCTCCTGCGCCGGGGATGGGATTGTGGGGGCTGCGGGGATTGGCTTCAACGCGAGAGCGCGTTGCCATAGCGTGGAAAGCGCCGCGCGCAACGCCGTCGATGGGGCTCCGGCCGCATCGCGTTGTGCGAGCAGCACGTAATCGCCGGGTGGCAATTGTGTGCGCAGGCGTCGGAAACTGTCGCGCGCAATCCGCTTGATGCGGTTGCGTTCGACCGCATGCGCGGCGACGCGCTTGGAGACGGAAATACCCAGGCGCGCTGGCGTCAGAGCCGCGTCGATCAAGTGCGTGTCGTCCGATCGCACAAGTCGTTCGGAAACAGAATCCTCAGGCCGCGCTGGCACTTGTACGGTGTCGACCACGAAGGTTTCGGCTGGGCGCACATCACCCTCGGAAACAGAGTCTCCTCGCCGCGCAGGTGAGCGTTCGGTGTCGATCAAGACGGTTCCGGTTGATCGCACATCGCGCTCGGAAACAGAATTCCCCCGCCGCGCTGGCGGTTGCGCGGTGTCGACCACGAAGGTTTCGGCTGGGCGCACATCGCGTTCGGAAACAGAACTCCCCCGCCGCGCTGGCGGTTGCGCGTTACCAACAACGGCCAGGGTGTCGTCCAGGCGCACATGCAAACGAAACAGGGCCGCGCTGATGCGACGGCCCTGCGAGAATGTTGCCTGGAACTGCTTCGGCGTGCGCAAGCGCACGCTCGGCGGAAACGTGGCGATGCCGGTGTCTGCGATCACTTGATGGACACCAACGCTGCGGCTTGCGCCGCTCGCGAATTCAGACGGCGAGGCGGACGCGACCTTTGGCGCGGCGGCGCGCCAGAATCTTGCGGCCGTCGGCGGTCTTCATGCGCGCACGGAAACCGTGGTCGCGCTTGCGCTTGATGTTGCTGGGCTGATAGGTGCGTTTGGTGGCCATGAAGGCTCTCCGGGCAATGCATCGGTAGAACCGCGAACTATAGCCGCGCAACGGCGGGCGCGCAAGCTCAATGCGCTTGGCACGGTCGCTCCGGCGCGGTTAGACTGCAATCCTTCCTGCTGTTTCCAAAATCCTGCTGTTTCCAAAATCCTGCTGTATCCAAACCCAGTTGTTCCCACGCGGCGACCTTCACCTCGCCCAGCGAGTCCTTCCCTGTCCCCGATGCTATCCGTGTGGCCACGTTGTCTGGAACGCCTGGAGGCCGAACTTCCGGCAGAGGACGTGCACACCTGGCTGAAACCGCTGCAGGCCGATGCGCGCGCTGATCGCCTGACCTTGTACGCACCGAATGCCTACGTGGTGGACGAGGTGCGCGCGCGCCATCTTCCGCGCATCCGCGAGCTGGCCAATCATTTCGCGGGCACGGCCATCCAGGTGCACGTCGAAGTGGGGGCGCTGCCACGTGCAGCAGCTCCCGTCGTTGCGACCAGTGCACCCAGGCTGGCCGAATCGAACGCCCCATCGACACTCGATCCGCACTATACCTTCGATAATTTCGTCGAGGGCCGCTCCAACCAGCTTGGCCGCGCAGCCGCCTGGCAGGCCGCGCAGCGCCCGGGCGACCGCGCTCACAATCCGTTGCTGCTGTATGGCGGAACCGGACTGGGCAAGACCCACCTGATGTTCGCGGCGGGCAACCTCATGCGCGCGCAGGATCCGAGCTGCCGCGTGCTGTACCTGCGCTCCGAGCAGTTCTTCAGCGCGATGATGCGGGCCTTGCAGGACAAGGCGATGGACCAGTTCAAGGCGCAATTCCGTTCGGTGACCGCGCTGTTGCTCGACGACATCCAGTTCTTCGCGGGCAAGGATCGCACCCAGGAAGAATTCTTCCATACGTTCAACGCGCTGTTCGATGGCAAGCAGCAAATCATCCTGACCTGCGATCGCTATCCGCGCGAAGTGGAAAACCTCGAGCCCAGGCTCAAGGGCAGGCTGTCCTGGGGGTTGTCGGTCGCGATCGATCCGCCCGATTTCGAGACCCGTGCGGCGATCGTGTTGTCCAAGGCCGCTGAACGCGGCCTGCAGATTCCCGAGGACGTCGCATTGCTGATGGCACGCAAGATGCGCTCGAACGTGCGCGATCTTGAGGGCGCGCTCAACACGCTTGCGGCGCGTGCGAACTTCACCGGACGCATGATTACCGTCGAATTTGCCCAGGAAACCCTGCGCGACCTGTTGCGCGCGCAACAGCAGGCAATTTCAATCTCCAATATCCAGAAGACCGTGGCAGACTACTACCAACTCCGGCTTGCGGACCTGACCTCGAAACGGCGCACGCGTTCGCTCGCGCGGCCGCGCCAGATGGCCATGGCGCTGGCCAAGGAACTGACCGAACACAGCCTGCCGGAAATTGGCGATGCATTCGGAGGCCGCGACCATACCACCGTGCTGCATGGTTGCAGGCGGGTACGCGAGTTGATCGAAACCGATGGCAAGCTCCGCGAAGACTGGGAAAAGCTGATCCGCAAATTGACCGAATGAAGCTGTGGATAAGCTGGGGATTGCCGACCCGATAAAAAGATATCCACAGACTTTCCCACCATCGCAGAGGTTTCATCCACAGCCTTTGATGCGACATAAAGTTCAATAAAAACAGGAAGATACGCCACTTATACGGGTTTCACCGAAACACCACCACCACCATTCTTTTTAATCTTTACAACATTCAATCTTGGGGCCGCACATGCGTTTCAGCCTTCAGCGGGAAGTTCTGCTCAAGCCACTCCAGCAGGTCGTCAACGTGGTCGAACGCAGGCACACGCTGCCGGTTCTGGCCAACTTGTTGGCGGTGGTAAAAAATGGGCAGCTCTCGCTGACCGGGACCGACCTTGAAGTTGAAATGGTTGCGCGCACGGCAGTGGAAGATGCGCGCGATGGCGAAACTACAATCCCTGCCCGTAAACTTTTCGAGATCGTCCGCGCCCTTCCCGATGGCAGTCGGATTACACTCACCAAGACTGACGACAAGATCACCGTTCAGGCCGGACGCAGCCGATTCACCCTGGTTTCTTTGTCCGCCAACGAATTTCCCGCGATCGAGGACATCGAGCTGGTGGAACGCGTTCGCGTTCCCGAAGCGGTGCTCAAGGAGTTAATCGAGCGCACCGCGTTTGCGATGGCGCAGCAGGATGTTCGCTATTACCTCAACGGGTTGCTGCTGGACCTGCGCGAGAACTCATTGCGCTGCGTTGCGACCGACGGGCACCGGCTGGCGATGTGCGAAGCCCCGCTGCCGACCGGCGCGCAATCGCGCAAGCAGATAATCGTCCCGCGCAAGGGCGTGCTGGAACTGCAGCGCCTTCTCGAAGGTGGCGATCGCGAGGTCGAGCTGGAAGTCGGACGCAATCACCTCCGAGTGCGGCGCGAGGACGTCACCTTTACGTCGAAGCTCATAGATGGACGTTTCCCGGATTACGACGCCGTGATTCCGATCGGTGCGGACAAGGAAGTACGGGTCGAACGCGAAGTCCTGCGCGCAGCTCTTCAACGTGCAGCCATCCTGTCGAACGAGAAATACCGTGGCGTCAAGGTGGAGGTCAGCCCCGGCCAATTGCTGCTTGTCGCGCACAATCCAGAGCAGGAAGAAGCGCAGGAAGAGGTCGAGGCCGAGACCAAGGTCGATGGCTTGGCGGTTGGCTTCAACGTGACCTATCTGCTCGACGCACTGGCGGCTTTGCGCGAGGACACCGTGTTGATCGCACTGCGCGACGCCAATTCCAGCGCTTTGCTGCGCGAGGCCAGCAATGATCGCTGCCGCCATGTGGTAATGCCGCTACGGCTGTGACCGGGCGGCGTTGATCGACAGCCGAAGATGCTGCTCGAAAGGCTGAGTCTTGCCCGTTTTCGTGGATTCGACGCGGTTGAATTGCGCCCAGCACCAGGCATCAACCTGATTACTGGCGGCAATGGTGCAGGCAAGACGACGCTGCTGGAAGCGGCACATCTGCTGGCCAACGGTCGCTCATTCCGTGGTCGCGTGCGCGATGGGTTGGTACGTCAGGGCGAATCGGACTTGGAAGTATTCGCAGAATGGCGCGAGTCCGGCGGACGCAGTCGACGTGCTGGTCTGCGCCATTCCGGTCGCGACTGGGAAGCACGGCTGGATTCCGAGCGCGTCGGAAGCTTGGCCGAACTCTGTGCCGCACTCGCCGTACTGAGTTTTGAACCGGGCAGCCACGATCTGATAGCGGGGGGTTCGGAACAACGCCGGCAGTTCCTCGATTGGGCGTTGTTCCACGTGGAACCGGAGTTCTTGCCCATCTGGCGGCGTTATGCGCGCGCGCTCAAGCAGCGCAACGCATTACTCAAGAGTCGGCCCCGCACCGATCTGCTGACTCCATGGGATCGCGAGCTGGAAGAGGCTGGCGAACCGGTAACCCGGATGCGAGCTCTGTACTTGGGTCAATTTGAGCCACTGCTCGTGCAAATTGCAGCGTTATACCTGCCTGAACTCGGCGCGTTGCGGTTGGAGTTTCTGCCTGGCTGGCGTCGCGACGCGCAATCGCTGGGCGACGCATTGGGGCAGTCGCGTGATCGCGATCTGTTGCTGGGCCATAGCAGCACGGGTCCGCATCGCGCCGATTGGCGGATTGAATTCGAAAACTTGCCAGGAAAGAACGCTTTATCGCGCGGACAGGAGAAACTCGTCGCACTGTCCTGCGTCCTGGCCCAAGGCCGCGCTTATGCGGATGCGCGTGGCGAATGGCCGATCATTGCGCTGGACGATTTGGCCTCTGAGCTTGACTACGCGCACCAACAACGTGTGTTGCTGGATCTGGCATCCAATGGTGCTCAAATCCTGCTCACAGGCACAGAACCGCCTCCCGGTCTGGCGGCTTCAGGCCTTCGGCCGACGCTGTTCCACGTGGAACAGGGCAAGGTCCGCGCACTGCTATAATTGTTGGTCTCAACGCAGCCCATAGCGATGCCGCAACGGCGTTGCGGGCGCACTCCAAGGCCGCCGCCCAGCATGATCGACGACAAGACACCCGACGAAAGCCGGCAGAACAACACCTACGACTCCACCCGGATTACGGTCCTGCGCGGCCTCGAGGCCGTTCGCAAGCGTCCGGGCATGTACATTGGCGACGTCCACGACGGCACCGGCCTGCACCACATGGTGTTTGAGGTTGTCGACAACGCGATCGACGAGGCCTTGGCTGGCTACTGCGACCGTGTCGAAGTCGTGCTGCACGCGGATGGCTCAGTATTGGTGTCCGACAACGGGCGCGGCATTCCGACGGACATCCACAAGGAAGAGGGCGTATCGGCCGCCGAGGTCATCATGACCGTGCTGCACGCGGGCGGCAAGTTCGACGACAACAGTTACAAGGTGTCAGGCGGCCTTCACGGGGTCGGCGTGTCGGTGGTCAATGCGTTGTCCGAACACCTGTGGATGGATATCTGGCGCGATGGCCAGCACCACCAGCAGGAATACGCACTCGGCGAGCCTTTGTATTTGCTGAAGAATGTTGGTGTTTCCGGCAAACGCGGTACGCAGATCCGTTTCAAGCCGGCGACCACGATCTTTACCGACACCGAATTCCACTACGACATCCTGGCCAAGCGCCTGCGTGAGCTGTCGTTCCTGAACTCCGGTGTCAAGATCGAACTCGTTGATGAGCGTGGCGAAGGCCGGCGCGACCTGTTCGAGTACGAAGGTGGCATCCGCAGCTTCGTCGAGCACTTGGCCCAACTCAAGACCCCGCTGCATCCGTCGGTGATTTTCGCTTCGGGCGAACAGGCTGGTATCACCGTGGATATAGCGCTGCAGTGGACCGATGCTTACCAGGAAACGATGTTCTGCTTTACCAACAATATTCCACAGAAAGATGGCGGTACGCATCTCGCAGGCTTCCGCGCAGCGTTGACGCGCACGTTGAATGCCTACATCGACCAGTCGGGGATCGCCAAGCAGGCCAAGATCGCGTTGGCAGGCGATGACATGCGCGAGGGCATGATCGCAGTGCTCTCGGTCAAGGTGCCGGACCCGAGCTTCTCGTCGCAGACCAAGGAAAAGCTGGTTTCTTCCGAAGTAAAACCAGTAGTTGAAGCGATAGTCTCCGAAAAGATCAGTAACTTCCTGCAAGAGCATCCATCTGAAGCGCGCGCAATCGCCGAGAAAGTCGTCGATGCCGCCCGCGCCCGCGAGGCTGCCCGCAAGGCGCGTGAACTCACCCGTCGCAAGGGCGCGCTGGATATCGCGGGCCTGCCCGGCAAACTCGCCGATTGTCAGGAAAAGGATCCGGCGCTGTCGGAGCTGTTCATCGTCGAGGGCGACTCCGCAGGCGGCTCGGCGAAGCAGGGCCGTAACCGCAAGACCCAGGCGATCCTGCCGCTCAAGGGCAAGATCCTCAACGTCGAGCGTGCGCGTTTCGACAAGATGCTCGGTTCGGCCGAGGTCGGCACCCTGATCACCGCGCTCGGCTGCGGGATCGGCAAGGACGAATACAACCCCGACAAGCTGCGCTACCACCGCATCATCCTGATGACCGATGCCGACGTCGACGGCTCGCACATCCGCACCCTGCTGCTGACGTTCTTCTACCGGCAGATGCCCGAACTCATCGAGCGCGGCCACATCTACATCGGCCTGCCGCCGCTGTACAAGATCAAGCAGGGCAAGACCGAGCTTTACCTCAAGGACGATGCGGCGCTGAACCAGTACCTCGTGAACAACGCGGTCGAAGGAGCCGAGTTGCGGCCCGGAGAATCGGCACCACCGATCACCGGCGTGGCGCTTGAAAAGCTACTGCTCGATCTGGTCGCGGCGCAGGAAGCGATCACGCGCAATGCCTATCGGTTCGACAGCACGGTTTTGCATGCGATGCTGGAATTGCCACCGCCGAATGCTGCCTTGTTCGAAGATACCGACGCACGCGACACGTGGCTTGCGCAATTGCAGCAGCGGCTCGGTGCGGCCGGGCTTGGTCGTCCGAAATACGTTCTGCGCGCGCTGCAAGCCGATGATGCGCATCCGGCCGCGTTGGTGGTCGAACGCCAGCAGCACGGACTGTCGGTCACGCAGACATTGCCGATCAGCCTGTTTGATGCCGGTGAGTTGCGCCCGATCGGTGATTTTGCTCGCTCGCTCGATGGACTTCTGCAGGCCGGAGCGAGTGTCAGCAGAGCCGGCAAGACGCAGCCCGTCACCCGCTTTGCGGAGGCGCAGGCGTGGCTGCTCGACGAGGCCAAGAAGGGCCGCGCAATCCAGCGCTTCAAGGGCCTCGGCGAGATGAATCCCGAGCAGCTCTGGGACACCACGGTGAACCCCGAAACCCGCCGCCTGCTCAAAGTGCGGATCGAGGATGCAGTCGCTGCCGACCAGATCTTCGCGACGTTGATGGGTGATGTGGTCGAGCCGCGCCGCAACTTCATCGAGGAAAACGCTTTGCGGGTCAGCAACCTCGACGTGTGATCGACTACGCCGCGCGGCTCGAGCCGCAGCGGCGTCGGCCCTCTGACCGCCATGGAGGGCGGCCGCTCAAGCGCATCCCTGCGCTCGCGGCATTCGCCCGTCCCTGGGCAGCAGAAATGCCGAAAATGTGATCGCCATGGATGGCGAAATGCTGGAAACGCAGGAGCAATTTTCGGCCTGGCCTCGGCCCGCAAGCCGGACTTGCGCTTCCTTTCCGGCGCACACGCAGGCGCTTTTGGCGTTCGCGCCACGCGCCTTGGGTCCGTAATAGCGACGCGCAAGTGAGCGCTACCCGATGCGAACTCCAGGCATCGTCCGTGACGAATACCGACGATTTTGTGGGCCGCCGTTCGCCCGACTTGAGTAAAAGCACCAAATCCGATTAATCTGTCCGACCGGGCGCAACAATGCCCATCGGCCAGAGGTTCCCATGCGACTCGCGCACATGTTGAAAATGACGACTCTGGCAACCGTCATTCTGGTCTGCGTTGCGCCGGTCGCGATGGCGCAGGACGATATCAACGATGCAACCGGAGCGCTGGCCGCAAAGAAACACATCAAAGAGGCTCCGCTGTTTCCGAACGCAACCCGTACCGAGCCCAAGCAAGGCATCTCTTCAACCGACATGGACCAGGGGCTCACAAAGCTGCTGGCACTGGTCAACACCACCAAGAACAACGATGAAGCGATCGCGGCCGGCGAGAAGATCGCGGCAAGCCGCGACGCCAATCACTACGACCGCGCAATTGCGTATCAGGCGATCGGTTACGCCTATCTGAACAAGCGGGACCCTGCCAAAGGCGTCGAATACCTGCAGAAAGCGCTCGCCGAGAACGCGCTGTCCAACAACGAGTATTACCTGATGATGTTGCAGGTCGCCAAATCGCAGATCGCGGCAGACCAGTCCGATGCGGGCCTTGCAACACTCGATCGTGTGATCGCCGAGACCAAGCAGGACAAGCCCGAGTACAACGCGATCCGCGGACGCTTGTTTTACGGCAAGAAGGACTACGCGTCCGCCGCGCAAGCGTTCCAGAAGGCCATCGATGCTTCGCCGACGCAGCCGGATCCGGGCCTGCAGCAAATGCTTTTGGGCTGCTACATCGAGCTCAAGCAGCCCGAACGTGCGGAGAAGATTGTCGAGGACATCGCGCGTGCGCATCCAGACGACAAGGCTGCGATCATGAACCTGGCTTCGATCTACCAGCAAACCGGGAAATCCGACAAGTCGGCCGCAGTGCTCGACGACGCACGCAAGCGCGGCCTGCTCACCGATGCGAATGACTACCGCAAGCTCTACGTGTTGTACTCGAACATCAAGGGACGCGAGAAGGACAGCATTGGGGTGATCAACGAAGGATTGCAGAAAGGCACCCTGCAGCCCAACAAGGAGGTCTATACCGTGTTGGCCGATGACTACTATTTTACCAACCAGTTCCCACAGGCGATCGATGCTTACCGCAAGGCGGACGCGGCTTCCACCGATGGCGAAGCAGCGCTGAACCTGGCCAAGGTATACAACAACCAGGGGCAGGCGGGAGAAGCCAAGACTGCGGCCGAGCGCGCTTTGCAGAAGGGCGTCAAGAAACCCGAGGAAGCGCGTGCCATCATCGAGCATGCAGGCGGCGCGGCCAGGCAGCCGGGCAAGAAAAAGTGACCCATTTGGCAAATTGCAGCAGCCTGTTTGACCAGCAACGCGTTTGCTATAAGCTTATAGATTCCCGCGTCTGCAACGCAGCTAACGCGGGCCCGAACGAGACGATTGCAAGCAAACCGAAGCCGCCCAGCGCATGACGCAGCCATCCTACAAATCCCGCTATGACGACCAGGCCGAACCGCTCAACTGGGGGCGCATCTGTGGCATCGCGTTCGCGCTGACCGTGCAGGCGTCCTTGTTCTTGATGCTGTTGGCGCCGCCATCGGTGCCGAACATGGACAAGGATCAGGACGAGGTGAATCGGGCGACGATCATCGAACCGCCGCCGCCGCCGCCGCCGCCACCACCGCCGCCGCCGCAGGACATCAAGACCCCGCCGCCGAAAGAAGTGCCACCGCCGCCGCGTGTGAACACGCCGCCGCCGCCGCCTGCTCCTCCGGTGATTACGGCTGAGCAGAGCCCGATGTCGCCGCCGGCGCCGCCGCCGAGCCCACCGGCTCCGCCGCAACAAGCGATCACGAACGAAGCCTCTATCGATGCGTCGTTCCAGTCGATGCACAAGCCGGAATATCCTCGCGAAGAGCTTGCGAACGAGATCACCGGTACCGTGATTCTGCTGATCACGGTCGATGAGAATGGTGAGTTTGTGTCCGCGATAGTCGAAAAATCCAGCCGTAACCGGAATCTGGACAGGGCTGCCATGGATGCCGCCAAGAAGTGGCGATTCAATCCCAAGGTCCAGGACGGCAAGAGAGTTGGGGGCGTGGTTCGCGTTCCCGTCGCATTCAATCTGTAACCACACCACGAAATCAATTACTTAACGAAGGGCCAGGCCATGCTGCAGGACTCCAGTACTATCCCCACGGCCGCTGCGGCGACCCCCGCCGCTGCATCCAATGCTCAAGGCTTCAACGACATTGGCTTCGGCCATATGTGGCAAGGGTTCATCTCCGGCGATAATTGGGTTGGCTTGGCGGTATTCATCACCCTGTTCATCTTCTCGTTCGGTTCATTGTTCTACATGGTGGTCAATGCCTTCCGGAATGCGCGCCTAAAGACACGCACCGACAAGGTGATCCGCACTTTCTGGGACACCCCGAACGCGCAGGACGCTATCCAGTTCATGGAGCAGCAGCCCAAGAGCGAGCCGTTTTCAAAAATTGCGCTCGATTGCGCCGAAGCCGCTGCGCACCATCAGCGCAATGAGGGCGGTCGTCTGACCGGTGCCTTGAATCGCTCGGAATTCATTGACCGTGCGCTGCGCCAAGCGGTGAGCCGCGAGAGCGAAAACCTGGAGAACGGCCTGACCGTGCTCGCCACTGTCGGTTCGACCGCGCCGTTCGTCGGCCTGCTCGGCACCGTGTGGGGCATCTACCATGCACTGACGGGCATCGCATCGTCCGGACAGTCGTCGATCGAAGCGGTCGCTGGTCCGGTCGGCGAGGCATTGATCATGACCGCGCTCGGCCTGTTCGTCGCTATTCCGGCGGTGCTGGCCTACAACTTCTTCGTGCGCATGAACCGGGTGACGAATTCGAGGTTCGATGCGTTCGCGCACGATCTGCACGACTTCTTCGCGACCGGCTCGCGCGTCGGCGACGCGCAGGCCCGCTAAGACCCGACCGCAGACCGCAACGGAGCCGACACCATGGCCTTCAGCAGCAACGACAGCGGTGGCCCGATGGCCTCGATCAATGTCACGCCCCTCGTGGACGTGATGTTGGTGCTGTTGATCATCTTCATGATTACTACGCCGCTGATGAAGCACAAGATCGAGGTCAAGCTGCCGAATGCCGTGCTGCACAAGAAGCCGGAACCGCCGACGCATCCGCCGATCACGTTGACGATCAAGGCCGATGGCAGCGTGTACTGGAACGACGATCCGGTCGACGACGCGTTGCTGGATAGCCGGCTCGCGACGACCGCGCAGCTGGTTCCACAACCGGAGCTTGACGTGCGTGCCGACAAGACCACGCGTTACGGCACGATCTGGAAGGCGGTGCGCACCGCCAAGGACAAGGGCATGCAGAAAGTCGGCTTCATTTCGGCGCCGCACGGCCAGAAGAACTGAGAGAACCAAGGACAACGCCATGGCATTCAGCAGCGGCAACAGCGGTGGTCCGATGGTGGACATGAACGTCACTCCCCTCGTGGACGTGATGCTCGTGCTGCTGATCATCTTCATGGTGACGATGCCACCAATGACGTACCCGATCGGCGTGGATCTGCCAGTTCCTTCCCTCAAGCCGCCACCGCCCAATGATGTCAAGCCGATCGATCTCAGGATCGATGCAGCTGGCCAGATCACCTGGAATGGCAGCTCGATGCCGATGACCGCGTTGAATGACGTGATGAAGGTCGAAGCCGAACGCTATTCCGATCCCTTGAAGCAGCCGGTGATTCAGATCGATACCGACAAGGATGCGCAGTACGACGCATTGGCACAGGTTCTCGCAGCAGCCAAGAACGCGGGCCTGATCAAGATCGGTTTCGTCGACAACGGTCAGCGCTGAGACTCGCTACCAGCCACAAAAGCGCCGCCTTCGGGCGGCGTTTTTGCTGGTGCTGTCGGGACTTCCCACAAGGCCTATAAAGGTCTATGGTAAATGCAACTTCCGGCGGGGGGGCGATGCCATGGCTTTCAGCAGCTACAACGGCGGCGGCAGTCGGATGGCCGACATGAACATCACGCCATTGGTAGACGTGATGCTGGTGCTCCTGATCATCTTCATGGTGACGATGCCGCTGCGGACATATCCGATCGGCATCGACCTGCCACAACGCAACGTCTTTTCACCGCCGCCGCCGCCAGCCCCGATCAGGCTGAGGATCGACGCCGCCGGCCAGATCGCCTGGAACGGAAGCGAACTGCCGATGAGCGCGCTGCACGACACGATGAAAGTCGAGGCCGAACGCTACCCTGACTCCTTGAAGCAGCCGGTGATCGAGATCGATGCCGACAAGGATTCGCAGTACGACACCTTGGCCAAGGTGCTGGCTACAGCCAAAAACGCGGGTCTGATCAAGATCGGCTTTGTGGATAACGGCCAGCGATAAGCGATCCATCGCTTTGCGTATCCAGAGTTGCGCGGGATTTGCAGCGGCTCAGGCATGGGCCTCGGCGATGATCCGCCGGTAAGTTGCGACCGTTGCGCTCAACCCCGCGTAGAGCGCCTCGCCAATCAGCGCATGGCCGATCGACACCTCGCAAATTGCCGGTGCAGCGCGCAGCAACGCGCCGAGATTGGCCTGGTCCAGATCGTGCCCGGCATTGACTCCCAACCCGACCGCATGCGCACGCCGAGTGGCCTCGACGCATTTGCCCAGTTCTCGCGACGGATCGCCAGCGGCGTGGGCCTGCGCATACGGCCCGGTGTAAAGCTCGATACGCGCCGCGCCGATCTGCGCCGCGCATTCCAGGGCCGTCGCGTCGCAATCCATGAACAGGGACACGCGGCAACCGAGCGCGGTGAATGCGTGTACCAGTGGAGCAAGACGTTCCGCATCGCGAGCCAGATCGAAGCCGTGGTCGGAGGTCAGCTGGCCGTCGCCATCGGGCACCAGCGTCACTTGTGTCGGACGGGTGCGTTCGGCGAGCGCGAGCAGCCCCGGGTAGTCGTCGCGCGCAGGTGCGAACGGGTTGCCCTCGATGTTGAACTCCACGCGGCCGCGACACAGTTCGCCCAGCAACAGCACGTCGTCCGGCCGGATATGGCGCTGATCCGGACGCGGATGTACGGTGATGCCGCCGCAACCGGCTGCTATCACCGCCTCGGCAGCGCTGCGCAGATCGGGCCGTTCGCCGCCACGCGAGTTGCGCAGCACGGCAATCTTGTTGAGGTTGACGCTGAGTAACGTGGATGTCGTATGCATCGCGATAGCCTAAGCCGAGTGCGCACGCTGCGGTAGTCGCGAGCTGGCATCCGCCGGGTTTTTTGCGTTCTTCGACAATTCGTCTGGGCCATTCAACAGCCGTGGCGGCGGCCATACAGTGACGAACGCCCTACAACCAAGCGGCTGCGGCGTTCATACTGTGGGAATGGCGAAGACCTTCGACGCGACCTTGCGGTGGCTGGCACTGGCGGCGTGCTGTTGGTGCCTTTGTGTGTGTGCATCGGCGTGGACGCTGGCGGGCGAGCCCTTGCTGCAACGGTTCACGCCCGCCGACTTCAAGGCAACCCCGTACCTGTTCGGGTTGACCAGCGATGCCGACGGACGCATCTATGTCGGCAACAACGATGGCTTGCTGCGCATGCAGGGCCACGAATGGCAGACGATTCCGCTGCCTGGCGGCATGGCGGCGGGATCGCTGGCGCGTGGTCGTGATGGCCGTGTCTATCTGGCCGGTTACGACAGTTTCGGCATGATCGACACAGCAACAGACGGTCGCGCGGTCTATCACGACCTCCGCGACGCCTTCGGCCTCAAGGGCGCGGACCGCTCGCTGGGCTGGCTCTGGCAGGTGATTCCGGTCGCAGACGGCGTATATTTTCGCGCACAGCAGCGTCTGCTCTTTTATCGTTTCGACGGCCATCACCAGCAGTGGCCGCTGTCCGAAAGCGAAGGCGGCTTCAGCGCCTGGCATGGCAACTTGTATAACCAGAGCAAGGCCAACGGGCTGCAACGCTTCGACCATGGCCGGATGCTGCCGTTGGCGGGTGGCGCGTTGATGCGCGAGCATCGCGGCGCAGAACTGCTCGATCAGGGCGCCAGCGCATTGATCGTATCGGTCAACGGTTTCTTTCGCCTGCGCGACGATCAGGTGAGCGCGATCGACGTGCCTCCGATGCCGCCTGCCGCAGGCATTTTCGAGAGCGTCCGCGGATTGCCCAATGGCAGCTTCGTTGTCGGCACCAACACCGGCGATTTGCTGGAATACGACGCCGGCGCGCATCTGCTGTCGCAACACAAGATCGCGCGCAACAGCATCGGCAGTCTGGAGTACGACGCCGACAACGGTCTGTGGGCCAGCAGTGAGGATGAACTGATACGGCTGCAGTTGCCATCGCCATGGACCCGGATCGACATGAGCGATCTGGGTGGTGTGATAGGAGACTGCGAATTCCATCGCGACGCATTGTGGCTGTCGGTGGGGTCGCGGGGACTGGTGCGGATGAGCGATCTCAACGGCACCCGCCAAACCGAGTGGATCGCTGCGGAGAACAAGAACCAGATTTTCGGCCTCACCAGCACCGAGGACGGCTTGCTTATTGCACAGGGCGACGGCATCGACCTGCTCGCCGACGATGGGCGCATGACCCCGTTGGTACACCACGAGCAGCCGACGTATGCGATCGTGCTGTCGCATTACGACCACGATCTGGCTTATGCGGCGGGCGATGAGGGCGTGTTCGTGCTGCGCCGGAAAGACCATCGATGGACGGTTGCTGCGCTGCTGGCGGCACCCGAGCTGGCGACGCAGACGGTGATCGAGATCGCAGCGGGTGTGATCTGGGTCAACAATACGCGCGGCCTGCCCGAGCGCTGGCGGATCGACACCGCAAACGCGCGCGTGCTGAAACGCGAACGCTTTGCTCTCAATGCGCCTGGACATGTGGCGGATCCGAATCGGGCGGCGCAGGTTTACGCGTTCGCTGGTGCGGTTTACGTCGGCCTGGGAACCGATGCTTATCGCTTCGACGGTCGCGTATTCGTGCCGTTTGCGGGGCCGCCGTTCTCCTACATGCAAAGCCCGAATGCGTTCCAGGTGCTGGAGACGCCGGTCGGTGTGTTCGCCTATACCGGCAGCAAGCTGTACCGACGCGGTAACGACGGCAACTGGAGACGCGAAGATTTCGGCGCATTGCCGCCCGCGTCGCAAAGCGTTCTGCGTTACGGCAGCGATGGCGTCCTCCGACTCAGTGCGTGGCGCGCGTTGCTGCAATATCGCCCCGATGCCAAACCCGCCGCATCCGCGCGGCCATTGGTCGTGCGACTCACGGAGGTTGACCGTACCGACGCTGGCGGGCGCGTGGAACACCTGGCGATCTCGGGGCCGGACGGAGAGGAGTTCAAGCACGACCAGTCGCTCAACCTGCGGTTCGGGGTGTTCACCGCCGAGCCCGGCGTGGAGTATCGCTATCGCGTGCCTGGCCTGATCGACACGTTCACCGACTGGCGCGAGCAGGCCACCATCTCGCTCACCGGCCTGGATCAACCCGGCGGTTACGCCATCGACGTGCAGGCGCGCACACCCAGTGGACGCGACGTGCAACCGTTGCGCTATGCGTTCTCGATTGCGCCACGCTGGTACCAGATCACCCTGGTCCGATTGCTTGCTGCGCTGGCAGCATTGATCGCGCTGCTGTTGCTCATCCGCTGGCGCGAACGTCGGCAGGCTCAGCGCTACGCCGAGCGTCAGCAACAGCTGGAAACGAAAATCGCCGAGCGGACGGTCGAGCTGGAAGTCGCCAATCGCAAACTTGAGGAGCTGGCGACAGAAGACAGCTTGACCGGGGCGGCCAATCGGCGCGCGTTGGAGTCCGGCTTGCAGCGCGAATGGAGGCGTTGCCTGGATCAGTGCACACCGATCGCACTGCTGATGATCGATGTCGATCGTTTCAAGCAATACAACGATCGTCACGGGCACGTCGCTGGCGATGCTGTGCTCAAGGACGTTGCCGACCGTCTGGCTGTCGGACTGGAGCCGCAACGCGAGCTGCTGGCACGTTATGGCGGCGAGGAATTCTGCCTGCTGCTGCCGGGCATAGCACTTGACGCAGCGCAACGGCGCGCCGAAAGCCTGCGTCGGTCGTTCGATGGTGGCCAGGCGGCAGTGACCGTCAGCATTGGTGTCGCCGCTCGCGTCCCGCGTCAGGACGACAGCCCCGAATCCTTGCTGCGTGCAGCCGACCAGATGCTTTACGAAGCCAAGCGGCGTGGTCGCAATCGGGTCGAGGTCGCCACCGAATAGCCAACCCGTGACCCGGAAACGGGACGGCGAACCAAGTTCTGAATCAGGTACGGCGGCACGCGGCCGCCGTACTCAACTGTGATGCAGCGGCTAAACGCGTTTGATCAAGCGGATCAGCAACAGCAGGATGACCGCGCCGAGAAAGGCGAACAGGATCGAACCGATCCAGCCGCCGCCGAGATTGAGGTTAAGGCCCAGTCTCGGAAACAGCCAGCTTCCGAGGAAAGCGCCCACGATGCCGACGACGATATTGCCGAGGATGCCGAACCCGAAACCGCGCACCACGACACCGGCCAGCCAGCCAGCGATGCCGCCAATCAGCAGGATGATGATGAGACCTTGAGCAGTCATATGCCTTTCCTCCACGTCCGTTATGGTGATAGGGCCGGTCTGTACGCGACCCCGGCCGATCCTAGCACGGCCTATGCGGAGGCCGATGGCGGCGACGTGTCAGTTCCAGCCGGTTGGCTGCCTTCCGTGCGCATGCGTTCAACCTGCGCCTGCTCGCGCAGTACTCGCAATTCTTCCGGCGACAGTATGTTCACGTGGCGGGTTGCATTGCCGATCCGCGCCGACAGCAATTGCAGGGTGGCGGCGACCACGAAGACCAATGCAAGCAGCATGCACAGGACGCCAAGTGCGAAAGATTTCGTGAGGCACAGGGCTGCAAAACACCCGAACGCAAGCAGAAACAGGATCCAGGGCATGGTTCGTCTTCGCGTGGTCAGACGCGCGCAGTCTAGCTGATCCGTTCGCGTTCGGCAGTTCAGAGGATCGGCGTGAACAGCCGAGCGATTGCCTCTCCGAGCCGCTGCAGGAACGAGGGCTTCGGCGGCGGCTTGGGGACTTCGTGTGCGACGGCCAAGTCTGCGCTCAGGATGCGCTCCAGGTCGGTCGCGACGCCTTGGTCGCAGAACAACACCGACAATTCGAAATTCAACCGAAAGCTGCGCGAGTCGAAATTGGCGCTGCCGATCACCGCGAGTCCATCGTCCACTAGCAACGCTTTGCTGTGCGGCATGCGCGGGCCGTACAGAAAGATTCGCACGCCGGCCTTTTGCAACCGCTCAAAATACGAGCGCGCCGAGGCGTCGGCCAGCTTTGAATCGCTGCGCGCGGGCAGCAGGAGCCGCACGTCGAGACCGCGCATCGCCGCGCCGCCGAGCGCAAACAAAGCGGCTTGGCTCGGCACGAAATACGCCGTCGCGAGCCACACCCGGCGTTCCGCGCGGTGAATCGCCTCGACGTAGACGCGATGGATCGGCTCCCACGGATTGTCCGGGCCGGACGGCAGGATCTGGGTGCAGATCGCGCCTTCGTCTGCCGGCACGAAGACGTCGGATTCGCTCAGGTTCTGGTCGGTGGCGTAATGCCAGTCCTCCAGCCACGCGGTCTGCAGCCAGCACACCGATTCGCCTTCAAAGCGCAGATGCAGGTCGTGGTAGGCAGCGGGATTCAGGCGTTCGTTCTCGTCGTCGGTGACATTGATGCCTCCGGTAAACCCGACCAGCCCGTCGCAGACCACGATCTTGCGGTGGGTACGCAGGTTGAGCTTGGGTCGCAGGAATGGGGTCAGCCACCAACGCACGGGATGGAACCACGCAAGCTCGACGCCGGCTTCGAGGAGCGGCGCGAGGAATGCATTCCTGAGCCTTCCCGACCCGACCCCGTCGAGCAGCAGCCGGACCGGCACCCCCGCCTGCGCCCGTTCGATCAGCGCATCGCGGATGCGTGTGCCGCTGCGATCGCCGACGAAGATGTAGTACTCGACGTGCACATGCCGTTGCGCCGCCGCGATCGCGGCGATGATCGCGTCGTAGGTCGCAGCGCCGTCGACCAGCAGATCCACCTTGGTGCTCGTGCGCATGGGGTAGCCGGTGGTCGCCGCGCCGACCCGGCCGAGGGCAATCCCGTCGGAGGTCGTCACGCCGCGCTGGAATCCAGCAAGCGCCTGCTGGCTGCGCTGGCGCCGACGACCCTGCCGCTTGATCCGCTGAGGCCCGAACGCGTAATAGATCAGAAAGCCGATGTAGGGCAGTGTCGCGAGCGCGAGCAGCCAGCTCAGCGTGGCGACCGGCTCGCGCTGTTGCAACACGATCCACACCGTCAGGACGACGAGGTAACACAGCCATCCGGCCGCCAGCAGCGGCAGCAGGTGTTGCGGCAGGGTGAACGGAAGATGCATCCGGTTGATTCTGGCAGAAGCCGGCGCGGTGGATGCGTCGGGATCTGGTTGCGGTCGCTCAGTTGCGGGCGTCGTGTTCGCGATGGATCGCGACGACGTGCTCGACTTCGCGCTTCGATCCCAGGAACACAGGCACGCGCTGGTGCAGCTTGGTCGGCTGTACGTCGAGCATGCGCTCGCGCCCCGTGCTGGCCGCGCCGCCGGCCTGTTCAACCAGCATCGCCATCGGGTTGGCCTCGTACAGCAGGCGCAGCTTGCCGCCTTGCTCGCGAATCCTGGAGTCCAGCGGATAAATGAACACCCCGCCGCGGGTCAGGATGCGGTGCACGTCGGCAACCATGCTGGCGACCCAGCGCATGTTGAAATCCTTGCCGCGCGGGCCGTCCTCGCCTTGCACCAGCTCGCCGATATAGCGCTGCATGGGTGCCTCCCAGCGGCGCTGATTCGATACGTTGGCGGCGAATTCCTGGGTTTCTTCGGGAATCTGGATATCGCGCCGGGTCATGATGAACGTGCCCAGTTCGCGATCGAGCGTGAAGGCATGGGTGCCGTGGCCGACGGTGAGCACCAGCATCGTGCTTGGCCCGTAGGCCGCGTAGCCGGCGGCGACCTGCTCACGACCGGGCTGCAGGAAATGTTCGTCGCCTGCGGTGGCCACGCCCTCCGGGCAGCGCAGCACCGAGAAGATCGTGCCGACCGAGATGTTCACATCGATGTTCGAGCTGCCATCGAGCGGGTCGAACACCAACAGGTAATTGCCGCGCGGATACATGTCCGGGATCGGCTGGCTGTGCTCCATCTCCTCGGACGCGCACGCGGCCAGATGCCCGCCCCAGGCGTTGGCTTCGAGCAGGATTTCGTTCGACAGCACGTCTAGCTTCTTCTGCGCCTCGCCCTGGATATTCATGCTCGCCGAGCCGGGTGTGCCCGCATCGCCAAGCACGCCGCCGAGATCGCCTTTGCCGACCGCGATCGAGATCATCTTGCAGGCGCGGGCGACGACTTCGATCAGCAGGCGCAGGTCGGCATTGATGCGGCCGCCTTGCTGTTCCTCGATCAGGTAACGGGTAAGCGACATGCGGTTCATGGCGGACTCGACTGCAAGGAAGGCCGCATTGTACGGCGCTCTGGCGGCGCTGGCCCGGTCTCAGATGATCCGCAGGGTGATCGCCTTGAGGACGGCGCGGGTGCGGTCGCGGGTGCCGAGCTTTTCGAGGATGTCGGACACGTAGTTCTTCACGGTGCCCTCGGCGAGGAACAGGCTGCGCCCGATTTCCTTGTTGGAGTAGCCACCGGCCAGCAGCCGCAGCACGGCGAGTTCGCGCTCGCTGAACAATTCGGTCGGGGCGTCGACAGCGTGGTAGCGATAGCGTTCGCGCACGCCGTCGCTCGCGACCGGCTGCAACAAGGTTTGGCCGCGCGCGAGCCGTGCAATTGCGTCGGTCAGGTCTTCCGGCGAGGCGTCCTTGAGCAGGAACCCCTGCGCGCCGGACTGCACTGCTTCGAGCAGCAGGTCGGCGTCGTCGAACGTGGTCAGCAGCAGGACCGGCAGTGCGCTGCCCCCTGCACGCAGCTGTCGCAACGCGCCGAATCCGTCCAGCCCGGGCATGCGGATATCCGAGACCACGACATCCACGACATGGTCGGCCAGCGCGGCCAGCAACGCCGCACCGTCGGCGGCTTCGCACACCACGTTCACGTTGCCAGACGCTTCCAGCAACGCCTTGAGGCCGGCACGCACCAGCGACTGGTCGTCAGCCAGTGCGATCCGCAGCGGTGCGTTTTGTGGATTCATGCCGCCGCCGGCAGCCATGCATGCAGTTGGACGCCGCCGGTGTCGCCGCGATCCACGTCGAGACCGCCGCCGATCGCTTCGAGCCGCTCGCGCATGCCGCGCAGGCCATTGCCGGTGCGCACGGCGCCGGGATTGCGGCCATCGTCGCGCACATCGAGCACGATGCGGTCGCCGTGTCGCGCGAGCACGATCCAGACATTATCGGCGGCCGCATGGCGCGCGGCATTGGTCAACGCTTCCTGCACCGCGCGCAGCACTGCTTCGGCCTGTTCGACTGAGGCGACCCGCGCATCGGCCGAAACCGACAGATGCACGCGCGGCTGCGGAAACGGCGCGGCCAGCCGCTCGATCGCCGTGCGCAGGTCCATGCCATCGTACAGGCGCATCTGCTGGACCACGCCGCGCAGGTCCTGCAGCAGCTCGTCGGCCAATTGCGCACACACGCGCACAGAGGCGGCGTCGCCCAGCCGTGTGTCGCGCGCGAGCACGCCCAGGTTGAGCTTGAGCGCGGTGAGCTTGTGCCCGGCGACGTCGTGCAGTTCGCGCGACAGCCGCAGCCGCTCCTGATCGCGCGCGCTTTCAGCCAGCAGCGACCGGGTCGCCAGCAGGTCGGCGTTGACCAGCGCGAGCGCCGCACGCGAACGCTCGGCCGCAGCCGCGTAATGCGAGGTCAATGCGGCGAACGCCTGGAAGCTCGCATACAAGGTTGTCGCCAGCAGGGCGTCGTCGATCTTCCAGACGAACGCGAAAATTGCATACAACGCGGTATTCATCGCGACGAACACCATCGCGGTGGCGCGCGTTGAGAGCTCGACCGCGAGTTGCGACATCACGATGATCAACAGCACCGCGAGTTGATCCGCGCGGCCGATCAGCATCGCAGTCATTGCAACAGCTGCTTGCGCAAACGCGATGCCGACCAAGGCGGGCCGCGTCGTGCAGAACAACTGTGCAAGCACGAACAACAGCAGGAACGCCGCGTGCAGCCCGATGATCGTCGGCCAGGCGAGCGCAACGGGGAGCAAGCCGGTCGCGTGCGGCGCATGCGTCCACACGCCGATCCCGATCGCCGTCCATGCCAGGTACGCGGCGAAATTCAACGGTTGGAACAGCAGGGACGGTTGCCAGCGCATGCCGTAGCTTGCGGCGTGGCGCGGCGCGACTCAAGGCGCGACACGCTCAAGGTGACTTCCGGCAGGTCGTCGCGGTGACCGCCGGCACCTGCGCGTCCTGGCGGTCGGCGCGATGCTGGATACGAACTCCGGAGAGCCCCATGAACGCCTATCCATTCGTTTACGCCCTGCACGTCGGCATCGGCGCACTCGCGCTCGGCGCGTTCTGGACTGCGGGCCTGTCGCGCAAAGGCAGCCGCGTGCATGTTCTGGCGGGAAAGATCTACCTGGTCGCGATGATCGTGGTGCTGGCATCGGCATTCCCGCTCGCGATCCGCCTCTTGTTGCGCGGCGCAGGTGACTTCGCCTGGTTCCTGCTGTACCTGCTGGTCATCACCAGCACCGCCGTCTGGACCGGCTGGCGCGCGATCCGCGACAAGCGCGACTACGCGCGATTCATCGGCTCGGTCTATCGCGTGCTGGCGGTGGTCAACGTCGCCAGCGGTGCGGCGGTGCTCGCGCTCGGCACGTACACGGGACGCCCGACCCTGATCGCGTTCTCGTTCATCGGCCTGCTCGGCGGCGGCGCCATGCTGCGCAACGTGCGGCGCGGCCAGCCCGACTCCCCGCGCTGGTGGATGCGCGAACACCTGGGTGCGATGATCGGCACCGGCATCGCGACCCATATCGCGTTCCTCGGGATCGGCCTGCCGAAACTGTTGCCGATGCTGGCCGGTCCAGTGTTGCAGAACATCGCGTGGTTCGGCCCGCTCGCTGTCGCCATCGCGGCGCGCATCTTGCTCGGCCGCAAATACTTGCGGATGCCGGCGGCGTTGACACCTGCAACGGCCGATGCGCAAGTCGCCATGCCGCAACCGGCCCAAGGCAGTGCAACATGAATGCCATCTTCTGGCTGCCTGCGATCTGCGTCGCAATGCACATGACCGAAGAGTTCATCTGGCCGGGTGGATTCTCGGCATGGTTTCGCGCGTATCGGACGGAAAACGCACTGAGCTTCACGCCGCGGTTCGCATTCTGGATCAACGCGCTGCTGGTCGTGGCGACGCTGGCGCTGGGCTGGATGGGCCCGATGTGGTCGCGCGGCGTATCGCTGTGGTTGACGATCGTCGCGATCCTCGGCGGCAACGCGCTGCTGCACATCCGGGGCGTCGTTCGCATGCGGCGCTACTCGCCGGGCGTCGTTACCGGCACCTTGTTGTATTTGCCGCTGTGCATCGGCGGTTACTGGTATTTCATGGGGAGTGGTGCTGCGACGTTGCAGATGGCCGTGCTCTCGTTCCTGCTCGGCGTGTCATACGACTTCTGGTCGAGGATGAACCACCGCAGGCGTGCTGCGATGATGACGACGAGCGTTTGAACGACGCGACTTATACGTCGCCGTCGTTGAGCCAGCCCTCGCCGCTGCCACGCTGGTAGACGTGATCCGTGGCGAGCACATTGCCGGCCGGGATCGAGTCTTGCATCGCAGGCTCTCCATACAAGGACGTGAAGTCCGGACGAGTCGCATCCATGAGTTGCTCGAAGCTGTCGATTACGAAATAGGTCTTCTGGAAGCTATCGATGCGGTAGCGCGTGCGCATGATCCGGCGCAGGTCGAAGCCGATGCGGTTCGGCGCAGGCGATTCCAGACAGTGGATCGACTCACCTTTCGACGACACGATCCCGGAGCCGTAGATGCGCAGGCCATCGGGTTCACGAATCAGGCCGAACTCGACCGTGTACCAGTACAACCGGGTCAGGTGCATCAACGCATCGGTGCCGATCGCGTGCGCCTTGACGCCGCCCTGGCCGTAAGCCTGCATGTAGTCCGCGAAGACCGGTTCCATCAGCAGCGGCACATGGCCGAACAGGTCGTGGAACAGGTCGGGTTCGGACAGGTAATCGAGCTGCTCGGGTTTGCGGATCCACCAAGTCACCGGGAAACGGCGATTGGCGAGGTGCTCGAAGAAGGTCAGCTCCGGCAGCAGGCCTTCGACGCCGACCAGTTCCCAGCCCGTGGTCTTGCGCAATGCGATGTTCAGTTCGTCGAACTTCGGGATCGCATCGGGGTGCATCTGCATCCGCGTGAGGTTGTCGAGGAAGGTCCGCGACGCGCGCTCGGGCAGCACATCCTGCTGGCGCGCGAATAACGTCGCCCAGGTCGCGTGGTCGGTTTCGGTGTAACTCGCCCACGGCTGCTCTACCACGGTGGTGGTGTAGACCGGCACGCAGCCCTTGTCGGTGAGCTGGTGTTCGATGCGTTTCGGTGTGGCGGGCATGGCGATCCCTCGCAATGGTTTCCGACCGAGTCTAGGCTGCGACACACGCAATCGGCTTGCGTTATTGCGCGACCCAACATGAAAAGCGCAAGATTATTGCGTCATTCAGCGATTTTAAACAACGAAGGTCAGCATGAGCGCATTCGACCGCACCGACCTGGCGATCCTTGGCTTGCTGCAACGCGAGGGTCGGCTGACCAATGCCGAGCTCGCCGAGCGAGTGAATCTGTCGCCTTCGGCCAGCCTGCGCCGGGTGCAACGGCTGGAGGCCGATGGCGTGATCGGCGGCTATGCGGCGCGCGTCGAACCAAAAGCGGTCGGACTCGGCCTGCAGGCGTTCGTGCGCGTGCAGCTGAGCAGCCATGGCGCGGCGGCGGTGCAGACCTTCGTCGAGCGCGTCCACGGCTGGGACGACGTGGTCGCCTGCCACGCGCTGACCGGCGACATGGACTACCTGCTGCACGTGATCGTCGAGGATCTTGAGCATTTCTCGCGCTTCCTGCTCGACCACCTGCTCAACGATGCGGGCGTGGCCGACGTGAATTCGAGCTTCGTGTTGCGCACCGTGAAACACGAGCGTGCGCTTCCGCTGCGGCACCTGGTTGGACCGCCGCGGCGCGCGCATTCCGCTGCCGCTGCGCGTCGGCGGGGACGACCGTTATGATTCTGCGATGATGAGAGACAGTTTTCGGGTCGCACTCGATGCAGTGCCTGTCCTGGCCGACCTGCCCGGTGGCGATCTGTTCTGGTGGCGCGAGGATGGCCATTGGCATACGCACATCACGATTGATGGCGATATCCAGGGCAACAATCAGCTGCCGCCGGGCAGCCTTGAAAAGGTGCGCCTGCTGCTGGTTTGGTTCGACGCCGAAGGATCGCCGCTCGACGCGCAGGCGATCGCCTTGCGGCGCAAACAGAGCCTGTTCCTGGATTCGCGGCGGCTCGCGCAAACCTTCGGCCGAACCATCCTCGCCGCGCACGACGGCGTGCTCGCGATCTGCCTGTGGCCGACCGAGGCGCTACCGCTGGAAGCGCGCTCGGCGTACGCGCGCCTGTTCAGCCTGCTGGATTGGCATTCGGAGGCTGGCGACCTGATCTCGTTGCACAGCGACCAATCATTCCTGGCTGCCGACCATCCATGCGAGTTCACCGAGATCGTGGTCCGGGAAACGGCGGACGTGCGCAATACGCTGGTCATCGTCAATGGTCCGCTGGCGCAGGCCGCAGGCAGTGTGACCCTGCGGATCGCCAATCCCGCAGGCGCGACGCGAACGGCCAGCCATGCGCCGGACATGGCACCGTTCTCGCTGCACAGGATCGCGCTCGCGTCGTTGTTCCCGGATCTGGTCGCGTTCGGCGCTGGCGATTGCATCACCGTCGGCGGCGACTTCGACAGCCGTGGCATCTACACACGGCCGTATGTCATCACCGAAGGTGCGCAGCGCGGTGGTTACCACGGCGGCGACCGCTACCAGTGGCGGTCATTGCCGGCATTCGCTTACCGGCTGCTCGGTCGCGGCGAGGTCAACCCGATGTTCGCTATCCACAATGGCGAACTGAGCACCACGGTCAACCTGCTGAACTCGCACGCCGACCTCGAAGCCGACTATTGGGTCGATGCACGGCTGTACGCCGAAGATGGTCGCCTCGTCGCGACCCGTGAGCGCTGGCTGCTGGCGTGTCGACAGGGTTTGTCGCGTGGGGACATCGCTGACCTCTTGCCCGACCCATCGCAGGCGTTCACCGGTTACCTCGCGCTGAATTTTTCCGCCCACGACGGCGCGTTCTACCCGCGCCATCTGCAGGCACTGATGGAATACCGCAGCGCGTTCGGCGCGGCGCGGGTGATGGCGTGGAGCGACCACTGGAACGCCCGCGAACGCATCGCCGAATTGGTCGGCAAGCTGGATCGGCGGATCACCGAACCACTCTGGTCGGCCGACGCGCTGCCGCATCCGGGGCGTGTGTTCAGCGGCTATTACCGCGTCTGGCATGGTGGCTCGATCGCATCCTGGATCGCGATCAGCAACCCTGGCACGACGCCAGACTACGTGCGCACAGTGGATTATCGCCTGCATCTGGAAAGCGCTCGCGGGGAGCGCCAGAGCATGGATGGAAAGCTGGCCGCGCACGCCACCGCGTTCGGTCCGCTCGAACAGTTTTTCCCCGATGCAGCAGCGCTGCTCGGCGAGGATGGAGTCGGCATGCTGCGCATCGAGAGCGAAGCCGACCTCGCAAGCATCCAGCTCGCGCGGCATCGCCGCAGTGGTGCGTGGAGCGCGGAACATTTCATGGCCGGCGGATCGTGGTTTGAAGGCCGCTATCACATCGCGAGCGGCGCCTGATCCGGGCGATGGACTGAGCCAGCGTCAACCGATCCATGCGGTGGGCGTTACCGGGTGACATCCATCGGTTCGGAGTCAGCCCATGAAAACGTTGTCGATCAGATTCCTGACGATGGTCTTGCTGCCGTTGCTCGCGCTGTCATTGTCGGCATTCGCCCAGACCGCCCCGGCACAACCCGGTGACCCGTCGGCTTCCGGCGCCACGTCGGCCGCGCCCAATCCACTATCGAGTCCATCGCCCAAGCCGCATCACGGTGAGGCGAAGCAACGTTTCCTGCAGGCCGACAGCAATGGCGATGGGAAACTGAGTCGCGACGAGGCGCAGTCGTTGCCGCATCTCGCGAAACGTTTCGCCGACATCGATAGCGACCGGGATGGCTACATCACCCGCGACGAATTGCGCGCTGCGCATCAGCGCATGAAGGCAGCGCGCGTGCAACGCCAGAGTCAGCCGCCCGGCGATCAGGCAACTTCGTCGCAGGCCCAAGGCGACGACGGTTCGCACTGAATCGGCTTCCACAGAACCGGCTTCAGCCGGATCTAGTGCAGGGTCGGTGGGTCGTCGTTGCCATCCGCGACAAGAGCTGAGTCTTCGGTTTCCGGCTCCTCGTCCGGCTCGTCTTCCCAGCTGTAGCGCTTGCGCGGAAGCGGCGGGTCCAGGCGACGCCAGACGATCGCCGCCAGCACGCCGCAGATCGCGCCGCACAGATGCGACTCCCACGAGATGTTCGCCTCGCGCGGGAAGATCGTGAGCAGCATGCTGCCGTAGAGGAAGAACGCCATCATCCCGGCGGCGATCGCCTGCCGGTCGCGGCGCAACACGCCGAGCGCGAAGACCAGGAACATCAGCCCATGGGCGATGCCGCTCGCACCGATGTGCGCGCTGCCGGGGTTGCCGATGAACCACACGCCCAGACCCGAGCCGACCCAGATCAGTGGCAGCGCCCGCAGCGTCGCGCGTGGATACAGGCCGCCGGCCAGTGTGCCGAGAATCAGCAGCGGCAGCGCATTCGCGGCCAGGTGTTCCAGCGAGGCGTGCAGCAGCGGCGCGGTGAGGATGCCGATCAAGCCTGGGATGACGTGCGGCCGCAGCGCAAGGCCGTCGAACGGTTGGCCCGTCCAGTGCTCGAACAGCTTGATCCACGCCAGCAATGCGATGAAGGCGGCGCTCATCCATGCCGCGCGGCGGAAGCGTTGCGCCATCGGCCGTGCATGCGCGACGACGGCGGTGGGGTCGGGTAGTGGCAAGTCCATCGTCACCACGTGGGGGCGCGGCGCGTGCATGCAAGCCGGACGCCTTGAGGGACGCGGGCTATCATGCGCGGATGAACATTCCAGTCAATCCCCCCTCATCGAACCCGACCATCCAGCTCAAGACCGCGCGTCCGCCCGGCCATCCGAACGCGCAGCATCCGTGGATCTACCAGAAGATGGTCGAGAAACCGGTCGCCAAGCCCAAGCCCGGCAGCGTGGTCGAGATCTTCGACAACACCGGCAGCTGGGTCGGGCGCGGCTTCTACAACGGCCATTCGCGGATTTCGCTGCGGGTGTTGACCCAGGACGCCGACGAAGCGATCGACGCGGACTGGTTCCGTCGCCGCATCGCGCAGGCGGTCGCGCTGCGCCGCGAGACCCTGAGCCTCGACACGGTCAGCGATGCCTGGCGCGTCGTCCATTCCGAAGGCGATGGACTGTCGGGGCTGGTCGTGGATCGCTACGCCGATTTACTGGTGGTCGAGTTCTTCTCGGCCGGCATGTTCCGACATCGCGAATGGATCTACGAGGCGCTGCGCGAGCAGTTCCCCGGCTGCCGCTTTTACGCGTATTCCGAAGACCACGTGCAGAAGCAGGAAAGCTTCGACCACCGCGCACCGGAACCGCCGCATCCAGCAGTCATCACCGAATACGGCGTGAAGTTCCGCGCGAGTCCCGGCAGCGGCCACAAGACCGGTTTTTTTGCGGATCAACGTGATAATCGCGAATGGTTCGCGCGGCATGTTGCAGGTGCGCGCGTGCTCGACCTGTGCTGCAACTCCGGCGGTTTCGGCATCTATGCGAAAGCGCGCGGCGGTGCGGCCGAAGTGATCGGCCTCGACCTCGACGAGGAAATCCTCGCGATCGCGAAGAAGAACGCGAAGCTCAACAACGCGGACGTGAAGTTCATCCAGGCCGACCTGTTCCCGTGGCTGCGCGATGCCGGCAACTCTGGCGAGCTGTTCGACGCAGTGATCCTCGACCCCGCGAAGATGACCCGCGACCGCGAGCAGATCATCCCCGCGCTGAAGAAATACCTCGACATGAACAAGCTCGCGCTTTCCGTACTGAAGCCAGGAGGCTTCTTCCTGAGCTGCTCGTGCACCGGCCTGGTCAGCGAGGAACAGTTCCTCGACATGCTGCGCCGTGCTGCGTTCTACGCAGGCCGCTCACTGCAGGTGCTGAAAATCTCAGGCGCCGGAGCCGACCATCCATTCCAGGCGCAGGTGCCGGAGAGCCGGTATCTCAAGGCGGCGTTTTGCAGGGTGGAGTGAAATTCTTGCGCCGTGCAAACCGCATACCGGCGCGCCACACCCCGGATTGCGCTGCTCTCCATCCTGGCTACGAATGCTTCGGGCACCCGGCGTAGCCCGGATGCAATCTGGAAAAAGGCCCCGCGAGCGTTCAGCACCGCAGGCAATCACCGGAGCGTTTCACTTCGTCATCGTCGCCGGTACGCGATCGGCCAGCACGAGATCCGCCGTCTGCTCCTTGCCGTCGCGCAAGAACCGGATCTCGACGTGAGTGTCGACCGGTGTCGCGCGCAGGCGTTCACGCCACTCGGCGAGTGGTCGCGAGGCAATCGCTTCGCCTCCTATCAAAACGATGCGTCGTCCAGCTTCATCCCCGCCTTCAGCGCCGCACTGTCCACCGCGACATCGACGACCTTGAATGCGCCGCCGTCGCCGAGCAGCCACAGGCCGCTATGGTCGAATGCGTTCGGCTTGCCGGCCTAGTCCGGGCTCGGGGCGAGGTACTTGATCCGCTTCGCGTAGTCGAACGCGACATCGAAGCGGCGCAGCACGCCGCCGCCGAGGTTGCCGGTCAGGTCGGGGTTTGCGAACGCGCCCTTGTTGCCGGTGTACATGTCGCCGGCGATGCCGTCGATGCGCACGTCGCCGAGTTGCAACGTGCCGAACCGCGCGGGCTGGCCGCGCGACGCGCCACCGACGCCCCAACCCATCACTGCTTCCGGCGCGGCGTGGTATTTCGCGACGAGGCCGTTCGCCTTCACGAACGGTGCGTGCAGGGTTAGCGAGGAACGCGAGCCGGTGTCGATGCTGATCCGCATCGGCAAGCCGTCGAGCGTGCCGGTCACGCTCTGGATGCGGTCGTCGAGGGTGAACGGAATCGCGACCGCGTCGGCCCGCGGCGCGAACTTCTCGGGATCGGTGACGACGAGCCGATGTCTGGCGTAGTCGATCTCGACGCCGAAGCGGCGGAACATTTCGTAGCCGACCAGGCCATCGGCCTCGACGAACGCGACCTTCGCCAACGAGCCGAAGTCGATGATGTAGAACACGGGTTTAGCGAGCACGGCCTTGCCGACGCTGACCTCCTGCGCATGTGCGAGCGCAGGGTCGACTTTCTGGTCGCCGACGCCGCCGAGCTTGCCTTCGCCGACGATGCCGAACTTCTTCGCCGCGGCCGGGGTGAGCAGATTCACGCCGCCGGTATCGACGAGGAACCGCGCCGGCTTGCCGTCGATGCGGCCGTCGACGTAGATGTGGTTGTTGACGAGATCGAACGGGATCGTGGTCGCGCCGCTCGGGTCGTCGATGCGCGCGGCCACGGCCATCTTCGGCGTCGCGAAGTCGGCGCCGGAGACGGCGACGTTGAGAGCGACATAGTCGTAACGGATTTCGGTGCGCTCGCGCGGATCGGTGCGGCCCGCGGCATCGGTCACATCGGTCGTGGAGTGGAAAGGAACGCGGATGCCATCGACGACGCGGAAATCGTCGTACACCGTGGTCGCGGTGTTCGGGCCCTGCCTCTGTTGGGTGCGCACGAGCAGGGCCGTGTCGTTCGCGAACCACAGGGTCAGTGCGGATTGCGTTCCCACGCGTGCGCGCCATCGTAGCCATCGGCACCCTCGACCGGCCCGAGCTTGTACGCATCGGTGGATCGTCCCGTCTGCAGGTCGACGGTTTCGTGGAACGCGCCGCTGAGGCCGCCCGCACTCAGCGCGCCGTCGCCATGCAGGCTCTTCACCGCATCCCAGCGCGAACCACCGCTCGCGGCCGTGGCGCGCGCGAAGAGGCCGACCGCATCGCCGGCATGGCAGGTGGACGCGATGGCGAGCGACAGCAGTGAGACGGCGATGGGACGCAGCATGGTCGTTCCTCGATTGGACACCGGCGTCGCAGCAACTGCACGTTGATCGAAGCTAGGCGCGAAGTCCGACGAAGACAACCCAACCGATTGCACAGCAGAGGGTCGCCTGAACCGACGATGCGGACCAGGAAACCCGCCATGGACCGCCGCCCGTCGTTTGCACATGCTTCGCGGCACGTTCACGGCGCTGGCGTAGCATGCCGCTTCCATCCGGAGAATCCTCATGTCAGACCCCACCAAACCTGACCCAACCAAGCCGTCCGATAAAACCGAAGTCAGCCGCGAACAGGCCGAAGATGCCGTGCGCGTGTTGCTGCGCTGGGCCGGCGAGGACCCGAGCCGCGAAGGCCTGCTCGACACGCCCAAGCGCGTTGCCAAGGCTTACGGCGACTGGTTTTCGGGCTACACCGAGGACCCACAGGACTACCTCGCGCGCACCTTCGAGGAGGTCTGCGGCTACGACGAACTGATCGTGCTGCGCGACATCGAGTTCGAATCGCATTGCGAACACCACATGGCGCCGATCATCGGCAAGGCCCACGTGGGTTATTTGCCGGATGGCAAGGTCGTCGGCATCAGCAAGCTCGCGCGCGTGGTCGAGACGTTCGCGCGGCGTTTCCAGGTGCAGGAAAAGATGACTTCGCAGATTGCCAACTGCATCGAGAGCGTGCTCAAGCCGCGCGGCGTCGGGGTGGTCGTGGTCGGCGCGCACGAATGCATGACCACGCGCGGCATCCACAAGCGCGGCGTGAGCATGGTGACCTCGAAAATGCTCGGCAGCTTCCGCGAGGACGCGCGCACCCGCAACGAGTTCCTGCGCTTCATCGATGTCGGCCCGGGACGCTGACTCGGCCAGCGCGGCAACATCGAACGGCAGACCGCTGCGCTAGACTGGCGCGCTCGCGCTTCCGGAACCTTTCGTGACCCAGCCGCCTCAAGACCCGTCGCAACCGGCGACGCAGCCAGAGCTGCCGATGCCGCCGCTCGACCCCGCGCACGCCGATTCACCGACTGGCGTGCGCGTGCGCCGCGCGGCCGTCGCTTTCGTCTTCATCACGTTGATGATCGACATCCTGGCGTTCGGAATGATCATCCCGGTGCTGCCGCACCTGATCAAGACCATGGGCGGCGGCGGGTTTGACATGGCCGCACGTTGGGTCGGCCTGTTCGGCACGGTCTTCGCGATCATGCAGTTCGTGTTCTCGCCGGTGCAGGGCGCGTTGTCGGATCACTTCGGGCGCCGCCCGGTGATCCTGTTGTCGAACCTCGGCCTCGGACTGGACTTCATCCTGATGGCGGTGGTCAACACGCTGCCGCTGCTGTTCATCGGCCGGATCATCTCGGGCATCACGTCGGCGAGCTTTTCGACCGCGAACGCGTACATCGCCGACGTGACCCCGCCGGAGAAACGCGCCGGTGCGTTCGGCCTCATGGGTGCGGCATTCGGAATCGGCTTCGTGATCGGTCCCGCGCTCGGCAGCCTGCTTGCGGTGGTTAATCCGCGCGCGCCATTCGTGGCGGCGGCGGCGTTGAGCCTGCTCAATTTCTGCTACGGGTTTTTCGTGCTGCCCGAATCGTTGCCGCCCGAACGCCGCAGCGCATTCAATTGGAAGCGCGCCAACCCGGTCGGCGCCCTGCTGCTGCTGCGCCGCTATCCGCAGGTGTTCGGGCTCGCGCTGACGGTGTTCCTGTTCCAGCTCGCGCACTACGTGTTCAACAGCGTGTTCGTGCTGTACGTCGACTATCGCTACCACTGGGGCCAGCAGCAGGTCGGTTACGTGCTGGCGGGCGTCGGCGTGCTCAGCGCATTCGTGCAGGCATGGCTTGCGAAGCGCGTCGTCCATCGGCTCGGCGAGCGCCGCACCTTGCTGCTCGGGACCGTCTGCGGCGCGATCGGATTCGGCATCTACGGATTCGCCTCGACGGGCTGGATCTTCCTGCTTGCGATGCCGATCGGTGCGCTGTGGGGGCTCGCGAGTCCGGTCACCCAGTCGATCATGACGCGACAGGTCGATCCGCACGAACAGGGCCGCCTGCAGGGCAGCGTGACCTCGCTCGCGAGTACCGCCGGCATCTTCGGGCCCGCGCTGTTCACCACCGTTTTCGCGACCTTCATCGGCGCCAACGCACCGGTGCACATGCCGGGCGCGCCATTCCTGCTGTCGTCGGCGCTGGTGCTGGTCGCGCTCGGCATCGCGTGGTGGACGACCGGGCACCTGCGCCCCGCACCCGCCGCGCACTGATGCGCGGCGCGCATTGGGGCATGCAATTGATATCGCGCAGCGGCGCGATTTCTTGACCTAACATATGGCTTGACCATGCCGAATACGACCGATCCGATGATGCGCCTCATCGATGCGATTGCCTTCGCCGCCGAAGCCCATCGCGACCAGCGCCGCAAGGGCGTCGAGGCCGCGCCGTACATCAACCACCCGATCGCGCTGCTGCGCATCCTCACGGTGGAGGTCGGCATCGATGACACGGACGTGCTCTGCGCCGCCGCGCTGCACGACTACATTGAGGATTGTTGCGGCGATCCGGGCCAACCGACGGTCGAGGAAGGCCGCCAGATCGTGCGTGAACGCTTCGGCGAAACAGTGCTGGAGTACGTCAATGCGGTGACCGATGACAAATCGCTGCATGAGGCCGAGCGCAAACTCCTGCAGATCGAACATGCCGCGCATCTCTCGCACGGCGCGCGTCTGGTCAAGCTCGCCGACAAGACCGCCAACCTGCGCGACATCGTCCTGAGCCCGCCGACCGACTGGACGCACCAGCGCATCGCCAGGTATTTCGTGTGGGCCGCAGAAGTCGTCGCGCCGATGCGCGGCACCCATGCAAGGCTCGAAGCCTTGTTCGATGCGGCGCATGAAAACGCGCCCGCATTGCCCGACAATCACGGCCGCGACGGTCGATCCCGCTGAAGAACATCGACCCGCCCGAACCGGCCGTCCACAAGAACCCACGCATGCTTCGACTGACCGACCTCAAGCTGCCGCTGGACCACGCCGAAGCCGCGTTGGCCGATGCGATCCGCGTGCGGCTGGGCATCGCCGCGGATGCAGTACTCGACTACACGGTCGCCAAGCGTAGCTACGACGCGCGCAAACGCGGCGCGATCGTGCTGATCTACGCGGTGGATGTCGACGTCGCAGACCAGGCCGGCGTGCTGCGTCGGCTGCGTCCCGCGTCCCATGCCTCCGGTTCGCAGGTGTTGCCGACGCCGGATACCGATTACAAATTCGTCGCGCGTGCGCCGAACGACCTCACCCTGCGACCGATCGTGATCGGCACCGGGCCGTGTGGCCTGTTCGCGGCGCTGATCCTCGCGCAGATGGGTTTCCGGCCGATCGTGCTCGAGCGCGGCAAGGCGGTGCGCGAACGCACGGTCGATACGTTCGGGCTGTGGCGCAAGCACGCGCTCAATCCCGAATCGAACGTGCAGTTCGGCGAAGGCGGCGCAGGTACGTTTTCGGACGGCAAGCTGTACAGCCAGATCCGCGACCCGCTGCACCACGGCCGCAAGGTGCTGACAGAGTTCGTCAAGGCCGGCGCGCCCGATGAAATCCTCTACGTGAGCAAGCCGCACATCGGCACGTTCCGGCTGGTGACGATGGTCGAGAGCATGCGCGCGACGATCGAATCGCTGGGCGGCGAGATCCGTTTCTCGAGCCGCGTCGACGACTTGCTGGTTGAAGCCGACGCGACCGGCGTGCGCCATGTGCGCGGCGTGACCCTCGCCGGCGGCGAACAGTTGCGCGCCGACCATGTCGTGCTCGCGCTCGGCCACAGTGCGCGCGACACCTTCGCGATGCTGCGTGCGCGCGGCGTTTATCTCGAAGCGAAACCGTTCTCGATCGGCTTCCGCATCGAGCATCCGCAGTCGCTGATCGATCGCGCGCGCTTCGGGCCGCAGGCTGGGCATGCGTTGCTTGGCGCAGCCGATTACAAGCTCGTACATCACTGCGGCGCCGATCAAAGCGGCAACGTGCGCTCGGTCTACAGCTTCTGCATGTGCCCCGGCGGCACCGTGGTCGCGGCGGCGTCCGAGCCCGGCCGCGTGGTGACCAACGGCATGAGCCAGTATTCGCGCAACGAACGCAACGCCAATGCCGGCATCGTGGTGGGCATTGATCCGCGCGACTATCCTGGCGATGCGCTGGCCGGCATCGAGCTGCAGCGCCAACTCGAATCCCATGCCTTTGTGCTGGGCGGCGGCAACTATGAAGCGCCGGGACAGCTGGTCGGCGACTTTGTGGCCGGGCGGCCCTCCACGCAACTGGGCAGCATCACGCCTTCCTACAAGCCCGGCGTGACGCTGGGCGACCTGTCCTCTGCCCTGCCCGACTATGCGATCGAAGCCATGCGCGAAGCCCTGCCGGCCTTCGGCCGCAAGATCAAGGGTTTCGACACGCACGACGCCGTGCTGACAGGCGTGGAAACACGCACCTCGTCGCCCATCAAGATGAGCCGGGGCGAGGACATGCAAAGCATCAATGTGCGCGGCCTTTATCCGGCAGGCGAAGGCGCGAGTTATGCCGGCGGCATTCTTTCGGCCGGAGTGGACGGCATCAAGGTGGCCGAGGCGCTGGCGCGCAGCCTGCTGGATCAGACAGAACAGCTGCGAACCAGCGCCGCCTGATGTCCCTGCCGCTGGGAATGGGGGATACTTCACCCTCCGGCGCCAAACCAGGCGAACCAGGCGAACCGCTTTTCAAGACCGCGCCACCGCACAGCCCGAACTCACACTGACGAAACCGATTGATGACTGATACCGAATCCCCACAGCCGGCCCACGAATCCGCCCGCGCCAGGCCTGCAGCCAAACACGGCAACCCAGCGCGTGCGCCGCGCACCGTTCACCCGGTGCTCCAGCAGCTTTTTGAGCTGTATCCGAAGATGTTCGGCGCCCACTTCCTGCCGCTCAAGCTGGGCGCGTTCCAGGATCTTCTGGCACTTCACCCCGAGGCGTTCAAGCGTGATGAACTGAAAGTGGCGCTAGGCCTGCATGCCCGATCAACCCGCTACCTGGAGAGCGTGGCGTCAGGCCTTCAGCGGCACGACCTGAACGGCGAACCGGTGGAGCCGGTAGCGCCCGAACATGTGCATCACGCCATCATGGAGGTTTTCCGCCGGCGCCAGGCCCGCTCGAACCAGGACTTGCGACCTTATGCCAGAGCCCAGCTGATCACCGCGATTGAAGCGTCCGGGCTGAGCCGGGAAGCCTTTCTGCTGTGCGTACGCCAGCAGGACGAAGTTTCCACGGCCTTGCTCGACGAGGCTTTTGCCGAGCTGGGTGAACAGGCGGCCAAGCGCGATGCGCTGCGCAAGACCTTTGAGGCCAGCGGCAAAACCGTGGCCGAGTTTGCCGACATGTACGGCATGGATCTGGAGCAAGTGAACCGCACGCTGGAGCAGGCTCGCACCGCCCAGAGCGCCCAGAGTGCACAGACTGCATCTCTCACCACTGCCCATGCCTTGACGCCTGAAGCGCCTGGCGCAGACGCAGACGCCCAGTCATGAAAAAGGCCGGCGCGAAGCCGGCCTTTTTGTCAGGGGCAAGCCCGCTTAGCCCTGCGAATTTTGCAGCGCTGCGATGCGCTCTTCAATCGGAGGATGGGTTGCAAATAACTGGCCAATGCTGCCGGTAATGCCCATAGCTTCCACGGTTTTCGGTAATTCACCGGGCTGCATGCCGCCCAGGCGGGCCAGGGCATTCATCATGGGCTGCTTGCGCCCGAGCAGCCGGGCCGAGCCGGCGTCGGCCCGAAACTCGCGGTGCCGCGAGAACCACGCCACCACGATGGCGGCGGCAAAGCCCAGCACGATGTCAAGCACGATGGTGCTGACGTAGTAGCCAATGCCGGGGCCGGAGTTGCTGTCGCTGCCGCGGCGAAAAAAACTGTCGACCGCGTAGCCGATCACCCGCGACAGGAACACCACAAAAGTATTCATCACGCCCTGGATCAGCGTCATGGTGACCATGTCGCCATTGGCAACGTGGGCGATTTCGTGACCAATCACGGCTTCGATTTCTTCCCGGGTCATGCCGGCAAGCAGTCCGGTGGACACCGCTACCAGAGCCGAATTCTTGAATGCGCCCGTGGCAAAGGCATTGGGCGCGCCTTCAAAAATGCCGACCTCGGGCATGCCGATTTGCGCCTTGTCGGCCAGCTTGCGCACCGTCTCGACAATCCAGGCCTCGTCAGCGTTTTGCGCATCGTTGATGATGCGCACGCCGGCACTCCACTTGGCCACCGGCTTGCTGATCAGCAGCGAAATGATCGCGCCGCCAAAACCAATGACCAGCGCAAAGCCGAGCAGCATCGGCAGGTTCAGTCCATTGGGCGTGAGGAAGCGGTTCACGCCCAGCAGGCTGG